>DVFJ01000028.1 GCA_018713325.1 Candidatus Onthenecus intestinigallinarum
ATGAAACTGCAAAAGAGCAAAAAGGGCAAGTTCTTTATCGCCTGTACGGGTTATCCGTCGTGTGATAAAACTGAATTAGTGGATGTAGACATTGTAGAAGAATATTTCTACCGTCATGGTGGGACTGGGCAGCACTGTACCAAGTGTAATTATTCATTGGAAGCAAAACTTGGTCCATATGGAATTTATATACAATGCTGTGGAATGTCACACCATAAGTACAAGCTAGATGAGATATGATTTTACACAAAGCAAGATGACGAAGAGAAACGATAGCGAACTGAGTTTAAAATAAATTACATACATATAAATAATGCTTTAAACTTTAGACGATCGGGGCCATCCGTATGACGCACATACGGAAAACCGCCCGCGACGGAGAAAGGCTCCGCGCGGGCGGTTGTTCTTTTGCGGCAATTGTTGTATAATATGGACAGAGGATGCAGGCGAAACTTGGACATAAAGGGGGCGTTTGGATGGGCACTCACGTCATCACCATCGCGCGTGAATACGGCAGCGGCGGGCGGCGCATCGGCATGATGCTCGCGCGCGAGCTGGGCTACAACTACTACGACCGGGAGATCATGCAGCTGGCGTCCATCGACAGCGGCATCAGCGAGGCGCTGTTTGCGCAGGCGGACGAGCGGACGAAGGGCTTTTCGCTCTTCCGGGCGATCCGCGCGATGAACGGCGGCGAGTTTGTGCCCTCGCCGCCCGATCGGGACGACTTCATCTCCGACGAGAACCTCTTCCGCTATCAGGCGCGCGTCATCCAGACGCTGTGCGACACGGAGGACTGCGTGATCGTCGGCCGCTGCGGCGACTACATCCTGCGCGAGCGGGAGAACGTGCTCAAGCTCTTCGTGCACGCGCCCATGGACGTGCGCATCGACGTCGTGCGCGATGTGGACGGCCTGAACGCATCGGAGGCCGAGCGCCGGATCAGGCGCATCGACAAGCGCCGCGCTGAATACTACCGCTGCTTCACCGGCCAGGACTGGCAGGACGCGCGCAACTACGACCTGTGCCTGAACACCGGGCGCATGAGCTGGGAGCAGTGCCGCGACCTGGTCAGGGCCTGCATGCGCATCCGCTTTGAGGACTTCGACCACTGAGGAGGAAACACATGGACATCCTGACGACGCAGCGCCTCGTGCTGCGGTCCTTCCGGCCGGAGGACGCGCCGGATCTGTACGCCTATGCCCGCGACCCGCGCGTCGGCCCCTGCGCAGGCTGGAAGCCGCACGCGGACGAGGCGGAATCGGCGCGCATCATCGCGCTGTTCATCGAGCGCGGCGAGGTCTGGGCGCTGCAGGACCGTGCGACCGGCCGCGTGATCGGCTCGCTCGGGCTGGAGGAGGACGGGCGGCGCTCCAATCCGGCCGCGCGCTCGCTGGGCTACGTGCTCTCGCCGGCATGCTGGGGGCAGGGGCTGATGCCCGAGGCCGCGCGCGCCGCGCTGGCATACGGCTTTGAGCGCATGGGCCTGGAGCTCGTCTCGGTCTGCCATTACGACTTCAACGACCGCTCCCGGCGCGTGATCGAGAAGCTGGGCTTTCGCTACGAGGGCACGCTGCGGCGCGCGCACGTGCGCGTCTCGGACGGACAGGTGTGCGACGAGCTGTGCTATTCGATGACGAAGGAGGAGTACTTCGGCACCCTGGGGAAATAGCGCCGCAACAGACAAAAAACCGAACCCGGCATGCCGGGTCCGGCTTTCTTTGCGATGGGGGAATCAGGCGTTCAGGCCGACCTTCGCCTCGATGGCGTCCACCGCGCCCTGCAGCGCGGCGCCGTCCACGCGCTCGATGTGGCCCTCGTCGCACAGCCTGGCGGTCTGCGGATCGATGGGCAGGCGCGCGAGCACCGGCAGGCCGAGCTTGGCGGCCTCCTCCTCGACATGGCTCTCGCCGAAGATGCTGAACTGCTTGCCGCAGTCCGGGCACACGGCGTAGGACATGTTCTCCACGATGCCCAGCACCGGGATCTTCATCATGTTGGCCATGTGCACGGCCTTGCGCACGATCATGCCCACCAGATCCTGCGGCGTGGTGACCACGACGATGCCGTCCACCGGGATGGACTGGAACACCGTCAGCGGCACGTCGCCCGTTCCCGGCGGCATGTCGATGACCATCGCGTCGAGCTTGCCCCAGGCCACGTCCTCCCAGAACTGGGTGACCACGCCGGAGATCACCGGGCCGCGCCAGATGACGGGGGTGTCCTCCTCCTCCAGCAGCAGGTTGACGCTCATGAGCTTGATGTCGTTGTGCGTGCGCGCGGGCAGGATCTGCTCGCCGTCGCCCATGGCCTTCTGCTCCACGCCGAACATCTTGGGCACCGACGGGCCGGTGATGTCCGCGTCGAGGATGCCGACCTCGTAGCCCTTGCGCCGCAGCAGCACGGCCAGCTGCGCGCTGACCAGCGACTTGCCCACGCCGCCCTTGCCGCTGATGACGCCGATGACCTTGCGCACCTGCGGGGCCTTCTTGGGCTTTTCCTCTTTGTGCTGATTGGCGGGGTTCGAATGGCAGCCCGCGCAGGCGGGCAGCGTGCCGCACTGCGAGGGCTCACAGCCCTGCCGCAGTTCTTCCTGATCGTTCATTATGCAAAAGCTCCTTTCGTCTGGACTGGAAGCGTCGCTTCTATATCATACCACGTTTGCAAAAAAAATCAACATGGGACTGCATGCCCGGCATGCAGCGGATGAAAAAATGGAGGAGGAATGCGCAAGTGAGTTTCTTGCTGCAAAATGCGCGCGCACTGGCGGCGGACTATGTGCGCCGCGCGGTGGAAGAGGGCGACTGCGTCGTCGACGCGACGATGGGCAACGGCCACGATACCGTCTTTCTGGCAAGGCTGGTAGGGGAGACGGGCTGCGTGACGGCCTTCGACGTGCAGGAGGAGGCCGTGCGCCGCACGCGCGAACTGCTTCGCAGCGAGGGACTACTCAGCCGGTGCGAGCTTTTGCGCGCGGGCCACGAGTGCATGGCGCAGCATGCCCGGCCCGGGCTGGCGGCGGTCATGTTCAACCTGGGCTGGCTGCCGGGCGGGGACAAGCGCGTCACCACGTGCACGCAGACGACGCTGTCGGCCCTTTTGCAGGCACTGGAGCTCATCGCGCCCGGCGGCATCGTGACCGTGTGCGTCTACCCCGGCCACGAGGAGGGCGAGCGCGAGCGCGCGGCGCTTCTTCAGGCCGTTTCGGCGCTGGACGTGCGCCGGTTCAACGCGCTGCACCACCGCTTTGTCAACGCCTCGCAGGGCGCGCCGGAGCTGTATCTGATCCAGAAAAATCCGCTTCCGCAGCCGGCCGAGGGGAAAAGAGCGAAAATCTGATATTTTTTTCGCAAAAAGCAGGAAATAGGAAGGGCTTGTAGAATACATGAACTCGGACTAAAGTGGTACTTTTACCATTTTGACGCCGGGAAACCGGACAAAACACCCATTTTAAGACCCATTTACGGAGGCGATATCGGCATGAGCACCATCCAAGATCTGCAGCAGGTGCAGGCGCGTCGTCAGGAAATCCTGGACGGCGACGCGGCCCGCGTCGAAAAGCAGAAAAAGAGCGGCAAGCTGACCGCGCGCGAGCGCGTGGCCAAGCTGCTGGACGCCAAGAGCTTTGTCGAGCTGGACGTCCTCGTCTCGCACGACGGCAAGGCGGAGGGCGTCGTGACCGGCTACGGCACGGTCGAGGGGCGCCCGGTCTACGTCCTGTCGCAGGACTACACGGTGCTGGGCGGCAGCGTCGGGGAAAAGCACGCCCGTAAGATCGCGAAGGTCCTGGATCTGGCGCGCAAGACCGGCTCCCCCGTCGTACTGATGTGCGACAGCGCCGGCGCGCGCATCGACGAGGGCGCGATGGCGCTGGAGGCCTACGCCGACATCTTCGCGCGCATGGCGCGCATGTCCGGCGTGACGCCGATGATCGCCATGGTGCTGGGCCCGTGCGTGGGCGCGGCCGCGCTGATGAGCGAGATGAGCGACCTGACCGTGATGGTCAAGGGCGTGGGCGCGAAGCTGTGCGCCGGTCCGCAGGTCGTCTCTGCGGTCAACGGCGTGAACAAGACCGCCGAGGAGCTGGGCGGTGCGCAGGCCATGCTGCAGCAGGGCGGCGCGGACTTCGCGTGCGAGAGCGAGCAGGAGGCCTTTGAGACCGTTCGCAAGGCGCTTGCGCTGCTGCCCAGCAACAACATGGAGGATGCGCCCCTGGAGGCGGCCGAGGAGCTCAACCGCGCGTGCGTTGGGCTGGAGGCCGGCGTGGACGCCAAGACGCTGCTGGCGCAGCTGTGCGATGCGGGCAGCGTGCTGGAGCTGGGCGCGGGCTACACGAAGGCCGTGACGGCGCTGGCGCGCATGGGCGGCCGTGCGGTTGCGCTGGTGCATACCGGCGGCGGCGAGATCTGCGCCAAGCGCGCGCAGAAGATCGCGCGCTTCGTGCGCTTTGCCGACTGCTACAACCTGCCTGTCGTCACGCTGATCGACACGGAGGGCCTGTCCGTGCCCAAGGAGAACGTGCAGTCCTGGCAGCTCAAGGCCGCGGGCCAGA
Source organism: Candidatus Onthenecus intestinigallinarum (assembly GCA_018713325.1). GTDB lineage: Bacteria > Bacillota > Clostridia > Christensenellales > Aristaeellaceae > Beduinella > Beduinella intestinigallinarum. The sequence goes on from DVFJ01000028.1 coordinate 4,553, forward strand.
TGCTCTTTGCCTATGCCGAGGCGACGACCGTCAAGCTTGCCGTGGTCACGGGCAAGGCGATCGGCGCGGCGTACGTCGCGCTGGGCGGACGCGCCAACGCCGACGTCGTATACGCCTGGCCGGGCAGCGTCATCGCGCCGATGACCGGCGAGGCCGCTGCGACGGTGCTGTGCGGCGACGAGCTGCGCGCGTCCAAGGGCGATCCCAAGGAGGCGCGCGCCGAGATTGCGGCGCGCTATGAGGCCGAGGTCGCGGACGGCGTGAACGCCGCCATGAGCGGCTGCGTCGACGACGTCGTCGATCCCGCCCAGACCCGCAAGCTGCTCATCGCCTCGCTGGAGATGCTCGCCTCCAAGCGCGATTCCAATCCGCCCAAGAAGCACGGCAATATGCCGCTGTAAGGGCCTGGTGAAATAAAGGAGTAAGCAACATGACGACGATTCTTTACGGTCTGCAGGTCACGATCGTCGGCCTCGTGGTCGTCTTCGTGGGCCTCATCATCCTGATCGGCTGCATCAACCTCATGCAGCGGTGCATGGCCGAATTCGAAAAAAAAAAGATAGGAACGCCCAAGACGCAGCCTGAAGCGGCGCCCGCCCCTGCGGCAGCCGCGCCCGCCGTTCCCGCTTCGCAGGCGAATGATGGCGAGCTGATGGCCGTCATCACCGCCGCCGTGGCCGCCATGCTCTCTGAAGAGAAGGGCGCGCCGGTGGATGAATCCGGCTTCGTGGTGCGCGCCGTGCGGCGCGTGAGCAACGCCCCCGCCTGGAACCGCGCCGGCCGGGAGGAACAGGTCTACAGCCGTCTGTGAGACGAGCACATTGCCAATAACGTGTAAATAACGGAAGGGAGAAATCCATTTATGCGCAAGTTCATGATCACCGTCAACGGCAACTCCTACGAGGTCGACGTCGAAGAGATCGCGCCCGGCGCCGCTCCTGCGCCCGCTCCCGCCCCGGCTCCCGCGCCCGTGGCGGCCCCCGCTGCCCCGGCTCCTGCGCCCAAGCCCGCGCCTGCTCCTGCGCCTGCCCCCGCGCCCAAGCCCGTGGCCGGCGGCGAGAAGATCTCCGCGCCGATGCCCGGCACGATCCTCGAGGTCAAGGTCAAGGCCGGCGACACGGTCGCTAAGGGCGCAGTGCTGTGCGTGCTTGAGGCCATGAAGATGGAAAACGAGATCATGGCGCCCCGCGATGCAAAGGTCGCTCAGGTCGTCGCCAGCAAGGGCGCGTCCGTCAACTCCGGCGACGTGCTGGTCGTACTCGAGTAAAAACCGCAAAGGGGTAAGCACTGTGAAAAAGTTCATTTATCTTTTGATCGCCATGGCGCTGTGCTGCGCGCTGTTCGCGCAACCCGCACTGGCGCAGGAGGCGGCGCCGGCTACGACGGCGGACGAGCAGGCCGCGCCCGAGGCCGCCCCGGCGGAGAACGGACCGCTGGTCGGTGATGCCGGCGCGCTCGTGCCCGTCTATGTCGACGAGGCTGCGGAGGATCTGGGCGGCGATGTCGCCACTGCCGCCGCCGACTTCAGCATTGCCGACACGCTGATGGGACTGGTGCAGGATTCCGGCCTGTATGCGCTCTTCCAGGGCAATTGGAAGAACGCCGTCATGATCGGCATCTCGTGTGTGCTGCTGTATCTGGCCATCGTCAAGAAGTTTGAGCCGCTGCTGCTCATGCCCATCGCGTTCGGCATGCTGCTGACGAACCTGCCGCTGGGCGGCATCTTCGCCGAGCCGCAGACCGAGATCCTCGCCAACGCGGTATACCATGGCAAGGCGGGTGTGCCGATCTACAACGGCGATACGCTCATCGGCTATCAGTACGTCAAGCAGACTGGCGGTCTGCTCTACTACCTGTATCAGGGCGTCAAGCTGGGCATCTATCCGCCGCTCATCTTCCTGGGCGTGGGCGCGATGACCGACTTCGGCCCGCTGATTGCCAATCCCAAGAGCCTGCTGCTGGGCGCCGCCGCGCAGCTGGGCATCTTCGTGACGTTTATGATCGCGCTGCTGGTCGGCTTTACGCCCGCCGAGGCCAGCTCCATCGGCATCATCGGCGGCGCGGACGGACCGACCGCGCTGTATGTGACCACCAAGCTGGCGCCGAGCCTGCTGGGCCCGATCGCCGTGGCCGCGTATTCGTACATGGCGCTGGTGCCTGTCATCCAGCCGCCGATCATGAAGGCGCTGACGACCAAGGAGGAACGCGCCATCGTCATGGAGCAGCTGCGCCCGGTCTCCAAGACCGAGAAGATCATCTTCCCGATCGTGGTCACCATCGTGGTCTCCCTGCTGCTGCCCTCGGCCGCGCCGCTGATCGGCATGCTGATGCTGGGCAACCTGCTCAAGGAGTCCATGGTCGCCGACCGCCTGTCCAAGACGGCCCAGAATGAGCTGATGAACATCGTCACGATCTTCCTGGGCACAACGGTGGGCGCGACGGCCACGGCCGATACGTTCCTCACCCTGGAGACGATCAAGATCATCGTCATGGGCGTGTTCGCGTTCGGCTGCGGCACGGCCGGCGGCGTGCTGCTGGCCAAGGTGATGAACAAGTTCAGCAAGACGAAGATCAACCCGCTGATCGGCTCGGCCGGCGTCTCCGCGGTCCCGATGGCCGCGCGCGTGTCGCAGGTCGTCGGCCAGCAGGAGAACCCGGGCAACTTCCTGCTCATGCACGCCATGGGCCCCAACGTCGCGGGCGTCATCGGCTCCGCGGTGGCGGCTGGCGTGTTCATCTCGATGTTTGCCAAGTAAGCGCCCTTTGAGCCCCGGGTCGGGGCGGTACCAAGCGGTAAAGGAGGAATCATCATGGGCAAGGTGCTTATCACCGACACCATTTTGCGCGACGCGCACCAGTCCCAGGCTGCCACGCGCATGCGCACGGACGAGATGCTGCCTGTCGCGGACAAGCTGGACAAGGTCGGCTACTACTCCCTGGAGTGCTGGGGCGGCGCGACGTACGACGCCTGCATGCGCTTCCTGAACGAGGATCCGTGGGATCGCCTGCGCAAGCTGCGCAAGGCGATGCCCAACACCAAGCTGCAGATGCTGCTGCGCGGCCAGAACCTGCTGGGCTACAAGCACTACGCCGACGACATGGTCGACCTGTTCGTCAAGAAGGCCATCGAAAACGGCATCGACATCATCCGCACGTTCGACGCGCTCAATGACCTGCGCAACATGGAGCAGGCCGTGAAGGCGACGAAGAAGTACGGCGGCATTGCAGAGGTCGCCATCAGCTACACGATCAGCCCGGTGCACGACCGCGCGTACTTTGTGCAGCTGGCCAAGGACATCGAGGCCATGGGCGCGGACACCATCTGCATCAAGGACATGGCCAACCTCCTGCTGCCCTATGAGGCGTACGAGCTGGTCAAGGCGCTGAAGGCCAACACCAAGCTGCCCATCCACCTGCACACGCACAACACCGCCGGCACCGGCATGATGACCATCCTCAAGGCCATCGAGGCGGGCTGCGACATCGTCGACACGGCCCTCTCCCCGCTGGCCAGCGGCACCAGCCAGCCGGCCACCGAGTCGCTGTGCGCGGCGCTCAAGGGCACGGAATACGATCCGCAGCTCAATGAGGAGCTCATGAACGAGTGCGCGGTGCACTTCCGCTCCGTGGCGGACCGCCTGGAGAAGGACGGCTTCCTCGATCCGGGCAAGGTGCTGCGCGTGGACGCGAACACGCTCAAGTATCAGGTGCCGGGCGGCATGCTCTCCAACCTGATCGGCCAGCTCAAGCAGGCCAACGCGATGGACAAGTTCTACGACGTGCTGGCGGAGGTGCCGCGCGTGCGCGAGGACTTCGGCTATCCGCCGCTGGTCACTCCGACCAGCCAGATCGTCGGCACGCAGGCCGTCATGAACATCCTGGCCGGCGAGCGCTACAAGATGGTCACCAAGGAGTCCAAGGGCCTGCTGCGCGGCGAGTACGGCCGCCTGCCTGCCAAGGTGAACGAAGAGGTGCGCCGCAAGTGCATCGGCGACGACAAGGTCATCACCTGCCGTCCCGCCGACAACATCGCCCCCGAGCTGGAGAAGTACCGCGAGGAGGTCCGCGAGTACTACGAACAGGAGGAGGACGTCCTGTCCATGGCGATGTTCCCGCAGGTCGCGCCCAAGTTCTTCAAGTACCGCCAGGCGCAGAAGTACAAGGTGGACTCGACCATGCTCAACCCCGAGGACAAGACCATGCCCGTGTAAGGCGCAGATGTCGCCCGTCTCTTCGGATGAAGGGACGGGCGCTTTTTGCTCCCTCCGGTAGCGGAATTCAGGCTTTCGGCTTGACAGATTGCCTTGATTTGTCTATGATGATAGACGTCCCGCGCTGCAACCCGCAAACGGGTGTGGACGCAAGGGGACGCGCTGCCTTCTCCCCTCAGAACGTCGGGTATCCCTGTGAACTTGAACGGAGGCAAAAACACATGCATGGCGAATCGCATCGTATTTCCGTCGCGTCGCTCACGACGGCCGCGCTGCTCGTGGCGCTGTTGCTGCTGCTCAGCTATACGCCGCTGGGCTTCATTCCGGTCGGCACGATCTCTGTCACCATCGTCCATCTGCCCGTGCTCATCGGCCTGATGACGTGCGGGCTGCCCACGGGCCTGCTGCTGGGCGCACTGTTCGGCTGCGTCAGCCTGTTCCGTGCGGTGACGTCGCCGTCCGGCATCTTCGACCCGTTTTTCTGGAACCCCCTGGTCTCCGTGCTCCCACGAATGATCATTCCGCTGGCAGCATGGGGCGTCTACCGCGGCGCGTTGCGCCTGCTGGGCGCACGCAAGGGCGCGGCGCATGCCGCTGTTGCCGCGGGCGCGCTATGTGGCTCGCTGGTCAACACGGTGGGCGTGCTGGGCATGATCTACGTCTCCTGCCTGCTGGGCTGGGCGGGCGATCACGGCATGGATCCCACGGTGGCCGGGCCGCTGCTGTGCACCGTCGCGCTGACGAACGGCACGGCGGAGGCGATTGCCTCCACGCTGCTCACGCCGCCGGTCGTGCTGGCCGTGCGCAGAGCCCTGCGCCGCGGCGCGGCGCGCTGACCGCCATCGATAACGGAGGATGAAAGCATGATCCTGACGCTGGACATCGGCAACACGAACATCAAGGCCGCGCTCTTCGACGAGGGGGAGATGCGCGGCTCCTGGCGCATCTCGACCAATCACATGTACACCGCGGACGAATACGGGCTCATGCTCGAGGGGCTGATGCGCCACGACGGCTTTGCCCTCTCGGATGTGACGGGCATCATGATCTCCTCCGTGGTGCCGACGGTCAACTTCACCATCGAGCACATGTGCCGCAGCTACATCGGCGTGGAGCCGCGGTTTCTTGTGCCCGGCGTGAAGACGGGGCTGAACATCCGCTATGAAAACCCGCGCGAGCTGGGCAGCGACCGCATCGCCAACGCGGTGGCGGCGGCGGAGATCTACGGCGGGCCGTGCATCGTCATCGACTTCGGCTCGGCGACGAACTACGGCGCCATCTCGGAGAAGGGCGAGTTCCTGGGCGGCGCGATCGCTCCGGGCATCAAGATGTCCGCCGAGGCGCTCTACACCGGCACGGCCAAGCTGCCGCGCATCGAACTGGTCTGCCCGCCGAGCATCATCGCGCGCACGACCGTCACAAACATCCAGGCGGGCGTCATCCACGGCTACGTCGGCTCCGTGGAGCACATCGTGCGCACGATGCGCCGGGAGATGGGCTGCCCGCAGGCGCGTGTCATTGCCACCGGCGGCATGGCGCGCATCGTGGCCGCTGAGTCGGACGTGATCGACATCATCGACGCGACGCTCACGCTCAAGGGCATCTATCGCATTTACATGCGCAATCAGGCACAGTAACAAGGGGGAAGAGGACGGATGAGACAGGTGAAGATCGGCTTCCTGGGCTTTGGCAACATCGGCGAGGGCGTGTGGCGGCTGCTGGAGGAGATGCGCGAAGAGACGGCTCGACGCGAAGGACTCTCCTTTGAGGTGTGCCGTGCGCTCGTGCGCGATGAGCGCAAGCAGCGTGGGGTAGAGGTGCCGCAGGGCGTGCTGACCGACCGGCCCGAGGATGTGCTGGACGATCCGGATGTGCAGATCGTCCTGGAGTTCATGGGCGGCGAGCAGCCCGCGGCCGATTACATCGAGCGCGCGCTGCTGGCGGGCAAGTCGGTCGTCACCGCCAACAAGATGGCGCTGTCGACCCACTGGGCGCGGCTGAACGCGGCGGCGCAGCGCGGCGGCGCCGGGCTGTACTTCGAGGCCAGCGTCTGCGGCGCGATCCCGGTGATCCGCGCGATGACGGACTCGCTGCAGGCCAATCGCGTCGAGCGGCTCATGGGCATCATCAACGGCACGACCAACTACATCCTCACCCGCATGACGCGCGAGGGCAGCCGCTTTGAGGACGTGCTGCAGGATGCGCAGCGCCTGGGTCTGGCCGAGCCCGACCCGACTGCCGACGTCGAGGGCTACGACGCCGCCTACAAGCTGTCCATCCTCGCCTCGCTCGCGTTCTATACGCACGTGCCGGTCGAGGCGGTCTACCGCGAAGGCATCACCCGCGTGTCGCCCATCGACATCGCCTGCGGGCAGGAGATGGGCCTCACGCTCAAGCTGTTGGCCGTCGCCAAGCGCAACGGCGACGCCGTCGAGGCGCGCGTACACCCGACGTTTGTGCCCTCCACGCATCCGCTGGCGAACGTGTCGGATGCGTTCAATGCGGTGTTCCTGCGCGGGCACGCATGCGGCGAGCTGATGTTCTACGGGCGCGGTGCGGGCGACATGCCGACCGCAAGCGCCCTCGTGTCCGATCTCATCAAGGCCGCGAGCGCACAGCGCCATGCGCTGCCGGCGTTCTTTGATGCGGAGGACGGCACGCGCATCGAGCAGGACTGGTCCAGCGTCTACTTCATCCGTACGCGCGCGACGGACAAGCCCGGCGTGCTCGCGCATGTGGCCGGCTGCATGGCCGGGCACGGCGTGGGCATCGCCTCCATGGTGCAAAAGGGCGCGCCTGATGCAGACGGGCGCGTGCAGATCGTGTTCGTGACGCACCGCGCGCACGAGCAGGCGGTCATGGCCGCCTTGGAAGAAGTGAACCGCTCCGGACGTACGCGCGTGGAGAGCGTCATTCGCGTGGAAGGGCTCGAGTGAGCGATCACCGAGAACGCCAAAAAGCGGGGTTTCGATTCAATCGAAACCCCGCTTTTGATTTTGCCGTCAGGCGGCCCTACGGCGGCGCGGCCTGCCCGATGCGCTTCGGGCGGACACCTCTTCCGCCTCCCAACGATCGAGCGCGCGCTGCTGCGCCTGGTCGACGCGGTCGGAATCGACCACGGCGTAGAGGATGAGGCTCAGGATGAGGATGGCGGGAAACAGGGCGATAAAGGACGGCATGCACATTCCTCCTCAGACCGTTGCACGGCAAAACGCGTGTGCAGGTCTTATTTTTGAAGCATGCGGACAGTATAACACTTGATTTTTAAGAAGTCAAGGATTAAAATGCTTAAAAATTAAGAATTCTCCTTGAAGAACAGGCCGGAATCATGTATAATCCATGTCAGGAGGTGGGATCATGACCGGTCAGGAACTGGCCTTGCGGCTGCGCCAGGCGCGAAACGCCGTGGGGCTGACGCAGGCGCAGGCCGCCCGGGCCATCGGCCGGCCGGCACAGACGCTCGGTGGATGGGAGAACGCCCGTTCACAGCCGGACGTCGGCGCGCTGACGGCGCTGATGCGCCTGTACCGCGTGAACGCGGCCGCCTTTCTGGGCCTGGAGGCCGAGACGTTCACGTTGGCCGAGGTACGCATGTTGCAGCGCTACCGTGCGTTGGATGAACATGGACGGCGCATGGCCGACTTGACGCTGGAGGAGGAGACGCGCCGCCTGCGCGAGGAGACGGCCCGCGCCGCCCGGCGCGCACAGTCCGCCCGCCCGGCGCGCGCCCCGCAGGCGGAGATCGAGGCGCAGAATCTGCTCGCCTTCCGCGTGAGCGACCAGCCGGCGGCGGCGGGCACGGGCGTCTACCTGGGGCCGGAGTGCTTCCACACCGTCTACGTCAACGCGCAGGCGCTGCCGCGCGGCGCAGCCTTCGGCGTGCCGGTGCGCGGGGACAGCATGGAGCCGGTCTATCACGACGGCGATATTCTCGTCGTCTCCGGCGAGCAGCCGCGCTGCGGCGAGGTCGGCGTCTTCACGCTCGACGGCAACGGCTATGTCAAGAAGCTGGGCGAGGGCGTGCTGCTCTCGCTCAACCCCGCCTATGCGCCCATCCCCATGGACGAGAGCATCCGATGCAATGGCAAGGTCATCGGCGTGCTGTCGCCCCGGGACGTGGACGCGGAATGAACTGCCCGGGAGGGCCGCGCGTGGCGGCCCTCTTTCTTGCGCAGAGGTTGACACATTTACGCCAAACTCTTGACGTAAAACCGTCCGCTTCTCGCCGAAAAGGCAACATATTGCGCTGGTATAATGACCCTGACAATGGACTGGGAGGGATTGACTTGATCGAGGTTTCACATCTGACCAAGCGCTATGGGCAGCATGTGGCCGTGGAGGATCTGTCGTTTTGTATCGAGCCGGGGAAGATCTACGGATTCCTCGGCCCCAACGGCGCGGGCAAATCCACCACCATGAATATTATGACCGGCTGCCTGGCTGCGACGTCCGGAACGGTGACGATCGACGGCCACGACATCTTCGAGGAGCCCATGGAGGCCAAGCGCTGCCTGGGATACCTGCCCGAGCAGCCGCCCGTCTACGGCGACATGACCGTGCGGGATTACCTGTGCTTCGTCGCCGAGGCCAAGCGCATTCCGGCGCGCGAGCGCAAGGCGCGCGTCGAGGCGGCAATGGAGCGCACGGCGATCGCGGATGTCGCCCCGCGCCTCATTCGCAACCTCTCCAAGGGCTACCGGCAGCGGGTCGGCCTGGCGCAGGCCATCCTGGGCGAGCCGAAGTTCATCGTGCTCGACGAGCCGACCGTCGGTCTGGACCCGAAGCAGATCATTGAGATCCGCGACCTGATCAAATCCCTCGGCCGTGAGCACACCGTGCTGCTCTCCAGCCACATCATGCAGGAGATCAGCGCCGTGTGCGATGACATCCTGATCATCTCCCATGGACGCCTGGTCGCCAGCGGCACGCCGCAGGAGCTGGAGCAGCGCGCGCTGCACGGCCGTGCGCTGGCGCTCACCGTGCACGGCGAAAGGGCGGCGGTTGAGAAGGCGCTGGCGGGCGCGGGCGTGCGCGTGGAGCGCGCGGAGCCTTCGCGCACGGAGCCGGGCTGCCTGGAGCTGGCGCTGGAATGGACGGGCGACGCGGATCCGCGCGAGGCGGTCTTCTATGCGCTGGCGGAGGCCAGGCTGCCGATCCTTTCGATGTCGGCGGAGCGCATGACGCTGGAGGAGGTCTTCCTGCAGATGACGCAGGACGCCCCGGAGACGGAGCAGGACGCCCCGGAGACGGAGCAGGATGCGCCCGAAGGCGCGCAGGACGGTGCGCAGCAGGAAGCGGAGGAAAGGGAGGCGCAGGACGATGGGCGCGATCTATAAGCGCGAGCTCAAGGCCTATTTCACCGGCATGATCGGCTATGCGTTCATCGCGGCGGTGTTGCTGTTCATCGGTATCTACACGACGGCGTACAACCTCAAGTACATGTATCCGATGTTCGAATACGTCATCGACAGCTCGACGATCCTGTACGTCATCGTCGTGCCGATCCTAACGATGCGCGTGCTGGCCGAAGAGCGCCGGCAGAAGACCGACCAGCTGATCTACTCGCTGCCGCTGCGCCTGACGGATGTGGTGCTGGGCAAGTATCTGGCGATGGCGACGCTGCTGGCCATCCCGATGGCCGTGGTGTCGCTCTATCCGCTGATGCTCTCGCGCTACGGCACGATGTCCCTGGGCACGGCCTACAGTGCCATCGCGGGTTTCTTCCTGCTGGGCTGCTGCCTGATCGCGATCGGCCTGTTCATGTCCTCGGTGACAGACAGTCAACTGGTCGCGGCGGTCGCGAGCTTTGCGGCGCTGATCCTGTGCTTTCTGATGAGCGGCATCACACAGCTGCTGACGACCACGGCTGTCGCCTCGCTGGTGGCGCTGACGGTCGTATCGCTGGCGGTGGGGTTGGCGGTGCGCCTGATGACGGGCAGCCTGTCCACTGCGCTGCTGGCCGGCCTGCTGTGCGAGGTGCCGCTCGTGGGCGTGTACATGGTCAGGCCTGCTGTGCTCGAGGGCGCGTTTGCGCAGATTTTAAGCGCGTTGGCGGCCTTCGATCAGCTGAGCAATTTCCTGAACGGCGTGTTCGACCTCACGGCCGTCGTCTACTTTGTGTCCGTGACCGTGCTCTTCCTCTTCTTTAGCGTGCAGTCCGTTGAGAAGAGGCGTTGGAGCTGAGGAAGGGGGAGACGAACGTGAAGGATCAACAGACAGGGCGGAAGCGTTCCGCCCGCAAGAAGGGCCTTTGGAAGACGCGTGCGTTCCGCAGCGGCGGATACAGCGTGGTCGTGTCCGTCGTCGTGACGGCGGTGGTCGTGGCGCTCAACCTGTTTGTGCGCCAGATCCCGGCTACGTATACCAAGATCGACATGACGGAGGAAGGCCTCTACTCGCTGGGCGAGCAGACCGAGTCCATCGTCGGCGCACTCGACACGGACGTCACGCTCACCCTTGTGGCGCAGAGTGGCGGCGAGGACAGCCTCATCCTGGAGACGCTCGAGCGCTATGCCGCGCTGAGCGACCACGTGAAGGTGGAGACGCTCGATCCGGTGCTCTACCCCTCGCGCCTGGAGGCCTACGGAAGCGCAATTACGAACGCCAACAGCGTCGTCGTTCAGAGCGAGAAGCGCTCCACCGTCGTGGACTACAACGAGCTGTACGTGACCGACTATTCCTCCTATTATTATACCGGCAGCTATGACGTCTCCTTTGACGCGGAGAACGCGCTGACGACCGCCATCGACTATGTCGTGAGCGACGACCTGCCCGTCGTCTACGTGTTGACCGGCCACGGCGAGCCGGAGATGGAGGACTGGCTCTCGGAGGCGATCGAGGGCGAGAATGTCGAGCTGGAGGAGCTGAACCTGCTTGCCCAGGAGGCTGTGCCCGAGGATGCGGACTGCCTGCTCCTCTATGCGCCCGCATCGGACCTGAGCGGGGACGAGGCCGACCGCATCATCGATTACATGGAGGGGGGCGGCAGGCTGCTGCTCATCACGGACTACGCGTCCGCCTCGCTGCCCAACCTCGCGCGCGTGACCGAGAACTATGGCCTGACCGCGCAGACGGGCATGGTCTTTGAATCGGACATGAACTACTGCCTGGGCGGCTATCCGCACTACCTGCTGCCCGAGATCGAGAGCCACGAGATCACCGACCCGCTCACCGAGGCGCGGCTGTATGCGCTCATGCCCATGGCGCACGGCATTGCACGCCTGGAGGCCTACCGCAGCTCGCTGGAGATCTCCGACCTGCTGACGACGACCGACGGCGCCTACGCCAAGGCTGATCCCTACAGCGCCACGACGCTCGAGCGCGAGGATGGCGACGCCTCCGGCCCGTTCAGCGTGGGCGTGGCCGTCACGGAGGATGTCGGAGACGGCCAGACGCGCATGGTTTGGTTCTCCGCCTCGCAGATGCTCATGCAGGACGTGAACGCCATGGTCGGCGGCGGCAACCAGGACCTGTTCCTCAATGCGCTGAACTGGATGTGCGAGCGGGAGAACAACATCTCCATCCGCTCCAAGAGCCTGATGGCGCAGTATCTGACCATCCCCAGCGGAGAGGCAAGTCTGCTCAGCGCGTGTATCGCCGTCGTGCTGCCCCTGGCGGTGCTGGCGATCGGCGTGGTCGTGTGCGTGCGCAGGAGGAAGAGATAAATGAGCAAGGGAAAACGGCTGATTGTGCTCTGCCTGCTGCTGGCCGCCCTGTCCGCAGGCAGCGTGGCGCTCTCGCGCTATAACGAAGAGCAGGAGTCGGCGCAGGACGCCGGGGCGGAGGCCGACGAAAACGTCGTCGAGCTGGAGGATATCCAGCGCATCGACGTCGCGTTCGAGGGTGAGCGCGTCTCCATGCAGCGCGAAGGCGACGCGTGGATCGACGTGGATGATCCAGCATTTCCGCTGGACGCCACCTATCCCGAACAGATGGCCTCTGCACTCGCGCAGGTCACCTCCACGCGCAGCGTGACGGGCGACCTGGCCGAGTACGGCCTGGACGAGCCGCAGCTGACCATCTCCGTGACCGACGCGGCGGGCGAGGTGACGACATTGTTCGTCGGCGACAAGAATGGCGTGACGGGCCTGTACTATGCACGGCTCGACGGCAGCGAGACGGTGTATACCATCGCCTCGTCGGCAGTGTCGCCCTTCATGCGCACCCGATATGAGATGATCGAGACCGAGGCGTTCCCCACCGTCGCGACGGACAGCGTCACGCGCGTAACGCTCACGTCCGGGGAGGCACAGCGCACGCTGGTGCACCGGGAGGACGGCTGGCCGCAGGCGTATTCGGCATCCTTTACGTGGTTTGAGCCCACGGAAGCGGGCGGGCTTTCCGTCGTGGACGCGGACGGGGCGGAGTCCTGGTTGGGTAGCGCGCTGAATGTGACCTACTTGGGCACCGCAGTCTACGATGCGACGGATGCGGATGTGGCGGCCTGCGGGCTGGATGCGCCCGCCGTGACGCTCGAAATCGCCTATGCGCACAGCGCGCAGGTCGAGTTGGAGGCCCTGGAGGCCCTCCAGGCGCGCGCGCTGCTGGAATTGACGCCGCTGCGCCGTAGCGGACTGCTGGACGATTGGACGATCGAAGAGCACCTGGACGCGGCAGAGCGGATCGAGCGCCTCTGGTCCGGCACGGACGACGGCGCGCGGACGTACGACGTGTCGCGCACGGAGTACCTGACGGTGTGGATCAGCGAGCCGGACGCGGACGGCGTGCGCTACTTGCGCCACAGCGCGTCGGAGCGCATCTTTACTGTCGCGGAGAGCTACGCGCTCACGCTGGCCGGCCTGACGGACCTGGACCTGACGGAGACCGCCGTCTGCCAGGTCGAGATGGACCGCGTGAACCGCCTGACGATCGCCGCGGAGGGCATGACCAAGGTGATCGAGGTGGACCGCGCGCCGGTGCTGGGCGACGACGGCTTCTATGACGCGCACACCGCCTACCGGCTGAATGGCGAGGAGATCGAAAGCGGCCAGTTCACCGGCTTCATGACGCTGCTCAACCAGCTGAACGCCGAGGCCTATACCGACTCGCAGGATGTGGGCAACGTATGCATGACCGTTATCCTGGAGCAGCAGCGCGCCTCGCACCCGAGCATGACGCTCACGCTCTACGATTACGACGCCAACTTCTACCGCGCCTCGTTTGCCGGCCAGAGCGACATGCTCGTCAGCAAGCGCGACGTGGAGACGTTGCTGGACCGGTTCGAGCAGATCGGCGCGACTGAGACGGCTGAGACCGCCGATACAGCCGATACGGCTGATACGGACACCGCACCGTGATGTGAAAGGCCCAAAAGCGGCAGCCCCTCATGGGGCTGCCGCTTTGTATTGTGGCCGGCTCACAGGCCTGCAGGGGCGTTCCACTGCTGCGCGGGCATGGAGAGAATCGTCTGAATCAGCCGGCGCAGCGGGTCGGTTTCGCGTTGGCGCAGCCACACAAGGCCGACGCGGATGGGCGGGTCCAGCGCCAGGGGCACATAGCGCACGGGCGCGCCGACCGGAAGCGGGCAGGGGAAGAACGACACGCCGCGCTCTGGGCGCAGGTAGGCGATGGCCTGGGCGAACGAATCGTACGTCTGTATATCGGCGCGTGCGCCGGAGCGCGCGATGCGGTCGCAGATGCTGGCCAGGAAGGCCGTCCGGTCCTCGTAGAGCAGGAGGCGCTCGCCGTCCAGATCCTCGCAGGTGAGGATGGAGCCCGTGTGCGGGTGCTCCTGGTGCATGCAGGCATAGGCGCCGCTGACGAACAGAAAGCGCCGCTCCATGCTCTGCAGGGATACCTCGGGCAGATCGATGTCCGAGATCATCAGATCCACAGCGCCTTCGCGCAGCTGCTCCGCATGCGCGGGCGGAGCGAACAGCTCCCGAGACTCGATGCGGACCGGCGGATCCAGCGCCTCCGCCTGGCGCACGATCTCAAAGAGCGCGTCCTCGTTTGCGCGCAGCATGACCTGCGGACAGCCCAGCACCAGCGTGGTCGCACCCCCGGCCAGCGCGGCCATGCGCCGCCGCGCGTCCCGAAAGGCCCCGTCCAGGCGCTGCGCGTGCGGCAGGAACGCTTCTCCCGCCGCGGTCAGGGCGCACGGCTGCGGCGGGCGGCAGAACAGCCGGACGTTGAGCTCCCCCTCCAGCGAGCGGATCTGATAGCTGACCGCGGGCTGCGAGATGTACAGCGCCTGCGCCGCCGATGAAAAGCTGTTCAGGCGCGCGACCGCCAGGAAACAGTCGATCTGTCTTTCGTTCACAGGCCTTCCTCCTTATAGAGCATAGCATACGATAAAAACCTTTTATCCGTCAATCCAAATTTTCAATTTTGCCTTTTGGACCAGATGTGTTATAATTTTAACGCAAAAAACATGGAAGGAGCGATTACCCATGAAAAGGATGCTTGCTTTTGCGCTGACGCTCGCGATGCTGCTGTGCGCGACGGCGGCCCTGGCTGAGGAAGTGGATACCTACACCTCCGCTTCGGCGACCAAGACGCTGCTGTCCGGCGACGCGCTGGCGGAGGCTGCGGCCCTGCTGAGCGAGAACGACTCTGACCTGGCGACGCTGGCCCAGACGAAAGAAGAAGGCTATGTCGCGCCGACGGCGGCCATGGCGCAGATCATGAGCGTGAACCCCGACGGCTCGGTGGGCCTGTCCACGATCTCCGAGTGGCGCTATGACGTGTCTGAAGAGGGCGCGGATCAGGTGACGGTCGAGCTGACGTACGGCCAGAACGCGCTGAATCTGAGCGAGGAGGGCGCGCGCGGCACGCTGCTGGTGCGCCTGGACGGCGTGAGCTACCTGGTGCACTTGGACGTGGTCTCCAGCGACGAGCAGGTGTACACCGACGAGGCCTACGAGGCGGGCGAGTTTGACGCGCACTACTCCGGCGCGGCGAACCAGCTGAGCTCCTACACGATCGTCAGCGACGTGCTGTCCATCGAGACCACGACCATGCTGATGTTCTGATCAAACCCTTCCTTCGCCGCCGTGGCGTCCGGGTGACGCTGCGGCGGCCTTTTTGTCTTTTGCACTTTGCACTTGAACGAAACGCCGGCGCAGGATACAATAGATGTAACCACATCTCTCGAGACGGGAGGGAAGCGCATGAATCAACCCACGCCCAGGCGTCCGCGGCAACAGGACGCAGAACACCGGCGCAGGCGGCCTCAGCCCTGGTGGACGCGCGTGCAGACGGCCCTGGTAGGCCGGTGCCGGCGCATGGCCGACTGGATTCGCCGCACGGCCCGGCTGGTCCAGGAGGGGAGCCCGGCCGAGTACGTGGCGCAGCGGCTGGACGCCTTCACCGTTGAGGGCGAGCAGGCGCGCCGCGTCCGCCGTAAGCGGACTCTGGCGCGCGTGACGGCGCACGTGGAGGCGCACATCGTGAAGATCAAGATCGTGCTGTCCAGCCTGCTGCTGGCCCTCTCGTGCGTCGCCTGCGCTGCCAGCCCCAGCGTCTTTACCGCGCTCGCGTGCGCCGCGATGGGCTTTTCCTGGCTGGGCGACGCGCTGCTCATGCAGTATCCGCCGGTCGCCCGGCGGCTGCGGCAGTACTTCCTGTGGGGCATGGCCGCCTTCTTCTGCGCGCAGGCATGCTACACGCGGCTGTTCCTGCGCCTGGGCGAGGCGCTGGGCACGCAGAGCCTGCTGGTGGTCTACGGGTTCATTGCGGTGTTCGTGGCGGCCGGCGTGGCCGCCTGGGTGCGGACCATGGCGTTCAACCGCGCGCAGATGCTGGTGCTGCGCATCGGCGCGCTGCTGTATGCGGTGATCGTCAGCCTGATGGCCGCCAGCGCCTGCGCGCTGTTTGTGGCCAGGCCCTGGCCGGGGCTGTTGATGCTCGTGGGCGGGCTGATGTTCTACGTGAGCGACCTGCTCATCGCGCTGAGCAACTTCGGCTCGCTGCACCTGCGCCACCGGGACATCGCGATCTGGGCGCTCTACGCGCCGGCGCAGGCGCTGCTGCTCACGGGCGTGTGGGCGCTGAGCGTGGGCCTGTGACGCCGCCGTTTTCGCGCTTTTGCTTGCAATTCCCGCCCAAATCGGCTAAGATAATGGATTGAACCCCCGCGCATTTCGCGCGGTCGCATGAAACGCGCGGCAAGCCCGCGCACGGAGGAATCGCATTTGGACAGGCTTTCCCATATCCGCAATTTCTGCATCATCGCCCACATCGACCATGGCAAGTCCACGATCGCCGACCGCCTGCTGGAGCGCACCGGCGTCTTTGAAAAGCGGGAGATGGTCGAGCAGATCCTGGACAGCATGGAGCTGGAGCGTGAGCGCGGCATTACGATCAAGTCGAAGGCCGTGCACATGCGTTACAGGGCCCGGGATGGCGAGGAATACACGCTCAACCTCATCGACACGCCCGGCCACGTCGACTTCGCGTACGAGGTCTCCCGCGCGCTGGCGGCGTGCGAGGGCGCGCTGCTCGTGGTGGACGCCACGCAGGGCGTGGAGGCGCAGACGCTGGCCAACGTCTACATGGCGCTGGAGCACGATCTGGAGATCGTGCCGGTCATCAACAAGATCGACCTGCCCAGCGCCCAGCCCGAGGAGGCGCGCAGCGAAATCGAGGACGTCATCGGCCTGGACGCGTCCTTTGCGCCGCTGGTCAGCGCCAAGATGGGCGTGGGCATCGACGAGGTGCTCGAGGCCGTCGTGCAGCACGTGCCCGCGCCCGAGGGCGACGCGGACAGGCCGCTGCGCGCGCTGATCTTCGACTCGCTCTACGACAACTATCGCGGCGCGATCTGCTTCGTGCGCGTGATGGAGGGCAGCGTGCGCGCCGGCATGCGCATCCGCATGATGCAGGGCGGCGTCGAGTTCGACGTGGTCGAGGTCGGCGTCTTCCGCCCGGGCTATACGCCCACCGACGAGCTGCTGCCCGGCGACGTGGGCTATGTCGCCGCGTCGATCAAGGACGTGCGCGACACGCGCGTGGGCGATACGATCACCGACGCCGCCCGCCCCGCCGAGGAGCCGCTGCCCGGCTACCGCCAGGTGAACCCGATGGTCTTCTGCGGCATCTATCCCACCGACGGCGCGGACTACGACAACCTGCGCGACGCACTGGAGAAGCTGCGCCTGAACGACGCCTCGCTCTCCTTTGACCCGGAGACGTCCGTGGCGCTGGGCTTCGGCTTCCGCTGCGGCTTTCTGGGCCTTCTGCACATGGAGATCATCCAGGAGCGGCTCGAGCGCGAGTTCGACCTGGACATCATCACCACCGCGCCCAGCGTCAACTACCGCGTGCATCGGACCGACGGCACCGTCGTGCCCTGCGACAACCCCTCCAGCCTGCCGCCCGCAGGCGAGATTGCCTCGATGGAGGAGCCCGTCGTGCGCGCCTATATCCATACGCCGCAGGAGTACGTCGGCACGCTCATGGAGCTGTGCCAGGACAAGCGCGGCGTGTTCAAGGACATGCAGTACGAGGGCTCGCGCGTGCGCCTGCAGTACATCCTGCCGCTGGGCGAGATCATCTTCGACTTCTTCGACCAGATCAAGAGCCGCACGCGCGGCTATGCCTCCTACGACTACGAACTGTGCGGCTACGAGGAGAGCGACCTGGTCAAGCTGGACATCCTGCTCAACGGCGAGATCTGCGACGCGCTGTCGATGATCGTCCATCGGGACAAGGCCTACGGCCGCGGCCGCTCCATCGCCGAGAAGCTCAAGGACGTCATCCCGCGCCAGCTGTTCGAGATCCCGATTCAGGCGGCCATCGGCGGCAAGATCATCGCGCGCGAGACCGTCAAGGCGCTGCGCAAGGACGTGCTGGCCAAGTGCTACGGCGGCGACATCTCCCGCAAGAAGAAGCTGCTGGAGAAGCAGAAGGAAGGCAAGAAGCGCATGCGCCAGCTCGGCTCCGTGCAGGTGCCCAGCGAGGCGTTCATGACCGTCCTGAAGATGGACTGACGGGAGACGCCATGGACATCGGCCTGTACATTCACATCCCCTTTTGTATTCAGAAGTGCGCGTACTGCGACTTTGCCTCCTTTCCCGGCATGCTGCAAAGCGCGGACGCCTACATCGAAGCGCTCTCGCTTGAGCTTCGCGCTCAGGCGGAGCGCTTCGGCGCTTGCCGGGCGGCGACGGTGTTCGTCGGCGGGGGCACGCCCACGCTGCTCACCGGCGCGCAGCTGGGCAGGCTGCTGGACGCGGCGCGCGCGTCCTTTCCCTTCGCCCCGGACGCCGAGATCACCCTGGAGGGCAATCCCGGCACCCTGACGCGCGAAAACCTGCGCGCCTATCGCGCGGCGGGCGTCAACCGCCTGTCCCTGGGCATGCAGGCGGCGCAGGACGTCCTGCTTGAGCGCCTGGGGCGCATCCACCGCATGCCGGACGTCGTGGCGGGCGTGCGCATGGCGCGCGAGGCGGGCTTTGACAACCTGAACCTGGACCTCATGTACGGCCTGCCCGGACAGACGCGCGCGGACTGGGCGCAGACGCTGCGCGCCGCGCTCGACCTCGCGCCCGAGCATCTGTCCTGCTATGCGCTCATCGTCGAGGACGGCACGCGCCTGGCGCTGGCGCTGCGGGAGGGCCGCATGCCGCCCGTGCCCGGCGAGGAGGACGAGCGCGCCATGTACGACGCGGCCATCCAAGCGGCGCGGGCAGCCGGGCTGGCGCAGTACGAACTGTCCAACTTCGCGCGGCCCGGGCGCGCCTGCCGCCACAACCTGACCTACTGGGAGTGCCGTCCGTACCTGGGCGTCGGGCTGGCCGCCCACAGCTACATGGACGGGCGCCGCTTTGGCAATACTGCGAGCATAGGGGCCTACATGACCTGCATGCGCGAGAGGCGCCGCGCCGCGCAGGAGGACGAGGCGATCGGGGAGGATGAGCGCATGTTCGAGCGCGTGATGCTCGGCCTGCGCCTCACGCGCGGCGTCGACGGCGCACGCTTTCAGACGGATTTCGGCCTGACGCTTTCGCAGCGCTTCGGCGAGCCCCTCGCGCGCATGGTGCGCGCCGGCCTGCTGGAGTGGGACGGCCCCTTTTTGCGGCTCACCCGGCGCGGCATGGACGTGCAGAACGCCGTTTTGGTGGAACTGATGTAGTCGGGAACGCGCGGGAGCGGCTTTTGATCAAAAAAAGTCTAAAACTTCAAAAAATGCTGCGAAACACCTTGACAAAAGCTGAAAGGAGTGCTATTTTTATCACGTTGGTTAGCACTCTTCGATTGAGAGTGCTAACAACCCGAAGGAAAGGTGATGGATCTTGGATCTTGTCGAGCGAAAATTCCGAATCCTGCAGGCCATCGTGGACGACTACATCGTCACGGCGCTGCCTGTCGGCTCGCGGACGATCTCGCGCAAGTACGAGCAGAACCTCTCCTCGGCGACCATCCGCAATGAGATGAGCGACCTGGAGGAGCTGGGCTATCTGGACTCGCCGCACACCTCGGCCGGGCGGGTGCCCTCGTACAAGGCGTACCGCCTCTACGTCGACCGCCTGATGAAGCGAACGCCCCTGGGGGCGGAGGAGACGCAGGCCATCAGCCGGTTCTTCGACCGGCGCATGCGTCAGATGGAGGACGTGGCGGAGCGCGCGGCGCACGCGCTGTCGAGCGTGACGCACTACACCACCGCCGTCATGACGCGCCAGACCGGGGAAGACGACCTGAAACTTCGCCACCTGCAACTGGTGAAGGTGACGGAAAACACGGCGCTGCTCCTCCTGGTGACGGATGCGGGCGTCGTCAAGCAGACGCCCATGCACGTCAGCCCAGGCATGAGCACGGACGACCTGTATAAGGTCTCACGCATGCTCACCGAGCGACTGGCGGGCTGTCGGCTGGGCCAGGTGCAGTCGATCCTGGCGGGCATCGGCGCGGAGTTTCGCGAGCAGGGCGAGCTGCTGGACGGCATGCTCGAGACGCTGCGCGAGCGCACGACGCCCGAGGAGCACACAGACCTGGTGGTTGGCGGCACGTCGAACCTGCTGGAGTACCCCGAGTACAGCGACGTGGAGAAGGCGCGCAGCCTGCTCAGCGTGCTGGAGACGCGCGAGAAGGTCATCCGCCTGCTGCAGGGCGGCGCGCAGATGGAGTTCTCCGTGCGCATCGGCCCGGAGACGGGCCTGCCGGAAACGAAGGACTGCTCCGTCGTCACCGCGACCTACCGGCTGGGCGACGGGCGCGTCAACACCATCGGCGTCATCGGCCCCACGCGCATGCAGTACGGCCGCGTGATCTCGGCGCTCGAATACATGGGAAAGGCCCTGATGGAAACGCTTTCCGGGCAGGAACAAAAATGAAGGAAAGAGACAAAAAGACCGAACGCGCCGCGCCCGCAGGGGGCGTGGTGGACGGAATCAAAAAACAGGCCGGCGCTCAGAGAGAGCGGCTCCGGCAGTGGTCGCAGGACCGCAAGAGAAAGGGTAAGAAGATGAGCGAAGAGCGCATGAACCAGGACGGAATGCCCCAGGAGAACGTCCCGGAGCAGGAGGCTGCAGCGGCCGCCCAGGAAACCCCCGACGCGCAGCAGGCCCCGGAGGCGCAGGCCGCCGCGCCGGACGCCGCCGAGTGGCAGCAAAAGCTCGGCGAGGCGGAGCAGAAGATCGAGGAATACCTGAGCCTCGCCCAGCGCGTGCAGGCGGACTTCGACAACTTCCGCCGCCGCAACAGCGCCGTGCGCGCCGAGGCCTACGAGGACGGCAGGCGCGACACCGTCAAGGAGCTGCTGCCGGTGCTGGACAACATCGAGCGCGCGCTCGCGTCCGCGGGCGAGGAGGAGTCGGCGCTCAAGACCGGCGTGGAAATGGTGCACAGGGGCCTGATGGAGACGCTGAAACGCATGGGCGTGGAGGCGATCGATCGCCTGGGCGAGCCGTTTGACCCCGAATTGGAGAACGCCGTCCTGCAGGGCGGCGAGGACGAGGGCGAGCCCGGCACGGTCTGCGCCGTGCTGCAAAAGGGCTACAGGCTCGGCAACCGCGTGCTGCGCCACGCGATGGTCAAGGTGGTCGCGGGCTGAGGCCCGATCACATATCAACACAGACATTCACACATATCCGTGATTTCAGCTATGCTAGGAGGAAAACACCATGGGAAAGATCATCGGCATTGACCTGGGTACTACGAACAGCTGCGTCGCCGTCATGGAGGGCGGCGAGGCGACCGTCATCCCCAACGCGGAAGGCGCGCGCACCACGCCGTCCGTCGTCGCGTTTGCCAAGAACGGCGAGCGCCTGGTCGGTCAGGTGGCCAAGCGCCAGGCCGTCACCAACCCCGACCGCACCATCATCTCCATCAAGCGCGAGATGGGCACCAACTACAAGGTCTCCATCGACGGCAAGGAGTATACCCCGCAGGACATCTCCGCGATGATCCTGCAAAAGCTCAAGACCGACGCCGAGGCGTACCTGGGCGAGACGGTCACGCAGGCGGTCATCACCGTGCCGGCCTACTTCTCTGACAGCCAGCGTCAGGCCACCAAGGACGCGGGCCGCATCGCGGGCCTGGAGGTGCTGCGCATCATCAACGAGCCGACGGCCGCGTCGCTGGCCTACGGCCTGGACAAGGAGGACAACCACAAGATCCTCGTCTATGACCTGGGCGGCGGCACGTTCGACGTGTCCATCCTGGAGATCGGCGACGGCGTGTTCGAAGTGCTCGCCACCAACGGCAACACCCGCCTGGGCGGCGACGACTTCGACCAGCGCATCATCGACTACCTCGCCGCGGAGTTCAAGCGCGACAACGGCATCGACCTCAAGGCCGACCGCATGGCGCTGCAGCGCCTGAAGGAGGCCGCCGAGAAGGCGAAGATCGAGCTGTCGGGCGTGATGAGCACCAACATCAACCTGCCCTTCATCACCGCCGACGCCACCGGCCCCAAGCACCTGGACATGACGCTCACCCGCGCCAAGTTCGACGAGCTCACGCGCGACCTGGTCGACGCGACGATGCAGCCCGTGCAGCGCGCGCTCAGCGACGCGGGCCTGTCTGCCTCGCAGATCGACCGCGTCATCCTGGTCGGCGGATCCACGCGCATCCCGGCCGTGCAGGACGCCGTCAAGAAGATCACCGGCAAGGACCCCTACAAGAACATCAACCCGGATGAGTGCGTTGCGCTGGGCGCGGCCATTCAGGGCGGCGTGCTCGGCGGCGAGGTCAAGGACGTGCTGCTGCTGGACGTGACGCCGCTGTCCCTGGGCATCGAGACCATGGGCGGCGTGTTCACGCGCCTGATCGACCGCAACACCACCATCCCCACGACCAAGAGCCAGATCTTCTCCACCGCCGCCGACGGCCAGACCAGCGTCGAGGTGCACGTGCTGCAGGGCGAGCGCGAGATGGCCGCGGGCAACAAGACGCTCGGCCGCTTCCAGCTGACCGGCATCGCGCCCGCGCCGCGCGGCGTGCCGCAGATTGAGGTCACGTTCAACATCGACCGCAACGGCATCGTCAACGTCAGCGCGAAGGACCTGGGCACGGGCAACGAGCAGAAGGTGACGATTACCGCCTCGACCAACCTGTCCGAGGAGGAGATCCAGCAGCGCGTCAAGGAAGCCGAGCAGTACGCGGCCGAGGACAAGAAGAAGAAGGAAGAGGTCGAGACGCTCAACCGCGCCGACAGCATGATCTTCGAGGTGGAGAAGCAGCTCAAGGACCTGGGCGACAAGCTCAGCGATGCGGACAAGGCGACCGTGCAGAGCGAGCTGGATGCGTTCAAGAAGGTCCGCGAGGGCGGCGATCCCGAGGCGATCAAGTCCGCGCAGGACGGCTTCACGCAGAAGGTCTACGAGATCTTCGGTAAGATCTATCAGCAGCAGCAGGCCCAGCAGGGCGGCGCGCAGCCCGGCCCGGACGCCGGCGCCCAGGGCGGACAGGACGCGCAGGACGGCCACGTCGACACCGACTACGACGTGCACTGAGCGCGCATAGCTGAAAAAATGCCATCGGCCGCCGCCATGCGAATGGCGGCGGCAAATGGCGTGTAACACGCGCATCCTTTAGGATCGGACGGTGAGAACTGTGGCAACAAAGCGAGACTATTACGAGGTGCTGGGCGTCTCCAAGACGGCGACGGACGACGAGATCAAGAAGGCGTACCGCAAGCTGGCCAAGGAGAACCACCCCGACCTGCACCCGGACGACAAGGGCGCGGAGGCGCGCTTCAAGGAGATCAACGAGGCCTACGAGGTCCTCTCCAACAGCGATAAGCGCGCGCGCTACGACCAGTTCGGCCACGACGGCCCGAACATGGGCGGCGGCGCCGGGTATGGCGACTTCGGCGGGTTTGGCGGCCAGGGCTTCGACAGCATATTCGACTTCTTCTTCAACGGCGCGGAGGGCGCGTCCCAGCGCCGGCGCAACGGGCCCGAGCGTGGGCAGGACCTGCGCTACGACCTGACGCTGACGTTCGAGGAGGCGGCCTTCGGCTGCAAGAAGGAGTTCAAATTCCAGCGCAACGAAAACTGTGAGGCCTGCGGCGGCACGGGCGCGCGCGCGGGCACGCAGCCCAAGACCTGCCCCACCTGCGGCGGCACGGGCCAGATGCGGGTGACCACGCAGTCGCTGTTCGGCCAGGTGGTCAACATGCGCCCCTGCACCGCCTGCGGCGGCACGGGCAAGATCATCACGGACAAGTGCCCCAAGTGCGCGGGCCAGGGCCGCGTGCGCGTGATGCGCACGGCGACGATCAAGATCCCGGCGGGCATCGACAACGGACAGGTGCTGCCCATGAACGGGCAGGGCGAGCCGGGGCTGCGCGGCGGCCCGGCGGGCGACCTGTACGTCTACATCTCCGTCAAGCCCCACAAGCTGTTCAAGCGCGATCACTACGACCTGCACTGCGAGATCCCCATCTCGTTTACGCAGGCGGCGCTGGGCGGCGAGATCGACGTGCCCACGCTCGAGGGCACGGTCAAGTATACCATCCCCGAGGGCACGCAGAACGATACGGTGCTGCGCATCCGCGGCCAGGGCATTCAGCAGCTGCGCGGCAGCGGCAAGGGCGACCTGTACATCAAGGTGCGCGTCGAGGTGCCCAAGCGCCTGAGCGAAAGGCAGAAGGACCTGCTGCGCCAGTTCGAGGATTCGCTCACCGGGCGCGAGTATGAGGGGCGCAAGTCGTTCTTCGACCGCGTGCGCGACAGCTTTAACAAGTAGACCGGCGATCGCTGGAGGGGAAGCCCTTCGGCGTTTCGTCATGTTCGGAGGGATCGCATGAATTGGATTGAGGCGGCCGTCCATACGACGACGGCAGGGGCGGACATCGTGTCCGAGCTGCTCATGAACGCAGGCGCCACGGGCACGAGCATCGAAGACCGCACAGACGTGCTCAACGCGCAAAAGCCCGAGGGCATGTGGGACATGCTCGACGAGCACATCCTGGACGCCATGCCCGAGGACGTGCTCGTCAAGGCCTACTTTGAGGAGGGCGCCTCCACGCCGGAGACGCTGGCCTTCGTGCGCGCGCGCCTGTCGGAGCTTTCGCACATGGACCTGGGCTTTGACCTGGGCTCGCTCGAATTCACGCGCGAGACCGTGCACGAGCAGGACTGGGCCGAGAACTGGAAGCGCTACTACAAGCCCTTCCGCGCGGGCGAGCGCATCGTCGTCAAGCCCTCGTGGGAGCCGTACGAGCCCTTCCCGGAGGATCTGGTCATTGAGATGGATCCGGGTATGGCCTTCGGCACCGGCACGCACGAGACAACCTACATGTGCCTGCAGATGCTCGAGCGCTACGTGCGCCCGGGCAGCGCCTGCATCGACGTGGGAACCGGCACGGGCATCCTGGCCATCGCCGCGGCCAAGCTGGGTGCGCAGGACGTGCTGGCCATCGACCTG
Organism: Candidatus Onthenecus intestinigallinarum; assembly: GCA_018713325.1. Lineage (GTDB taxonomy): Bacteria > Bacillota > Clostridia > Christensenellales > Aristaeellaceae > Beduinella > Beduinella intestinigallinarum. The sequence continues at coordinate 29,578 of DVFJ01000028.1, forward strand.
GACGAGCAGGCCGTCGCCGTCGCGAAGGAGAACATCCAGAAGAACGGCATGGAGCAGGTCGTGCACGCGCAGGCGGGCGATCTGCTCAAGGACTCGATCGGCAAGGCGGATGTGATCGTGGCCAACATCATCGCCGATGTCATCTGCGCGCTGTGCGGCCCGGCCAAGGCGCACATCTGCCCCGGCGGCGCGTTCATCTGCTCGGGCATCATCCGCGAGCGCGAGGAGGACGTCCTGCGCGCGCTGCGCCAGGCGGGCTACGCGGTGGACTGCCGCATCGCGCGCGGCGAGTGGGTCTGCCTGTCGGCCAAGCCGCTGTGAGGAGAGGAACATGCACCGCTTTTTTGTAAACGATGCAGGCGTGCAGGGAATGCGCGCACGCCTGGATCCCGAGGAGGCACGTCACGCCGCGCGCGTGCTGCGCCTGGCCCCGGGCGAGGAGGTCGAGCTGCTGGACGGGCTGCGCCGCTATCGCGCGCGCCTGACGGCGGTCGCACCGGACGGCGCGGAGGCCGACGTGCTGGAAGCGCTGCCCGACAACGAGCCGGACGTGCGCGTGACGCTCTATCAGGGCCTGCCCAAGGCGGAGAAGATGGAGTGGATCGTGCAGAAGTGCACGGAGCTGGGCGTGCACGCCATTCAGCCCGTGCTGATGGAGCGCTGCGTCGCCCGGGCGAGGGCAAGGACGGCGCGCGCAAGGCGGAGCGCTGGCAGCGCATCGCGCGCGAGGCGGTCAAGCAGTGCGGCCGCGCGCACGTGCCGCAGGTGGCGCCGCCCAGGCCGCTGGCCGCGCTGTGCGGCGCGCTTGCGGCGGATTACGACCTCGTGCTCGTCCCGTGGGAGGAGGCGCATGCGCAGGGATTGCGCACGCTCGTGCCCGGCCGGGACGCGCGGCGCATCGCGATCGTCGTGGGGCCCGAGGGCGGCATGGCGGCCGGAGAGGTCGAGCGCCTGACCGGCCTGGGCGCGCAGGCCGTCACGCTCGGCCCGCGCATCCTGCGCACCGAGACGGCGGGCATGGCGGCGCTGACGATGGCGCTGTGCCTCGCCGGGCAGATGGAGTGAACGCATGAAGAAGGCTGCTTTTCATACCCTGGGCTGCAAGGTCAACCAATACGATACCCAGGCCATGCTCGAGTGCTTCCAGCGGGCCGGATATGAGGTCGTCCCCTTTTCCGAGCCGGCGGACGTGTACGTGATCAACACCTGCACCGTCACCGGCACCGGGGACAGGAAGTCCATGCAGGCGATCCGCCGGTGCGCGCGGGAGCATCCGCAGGCGCACATCGTCGTCACCGGCTGCCTGGCCCAGCGCGCGGCGCAGAGCCTGCGCCTGCCGGGCGTGCGGCTCATCCTGGGCACGCAGCGGCGCGGCGAGGTCGTCGAGCTACTGCACGAGGCGGAGGCCTCCGGCGGGACGCTCGTGGCCGTGGAGGGCCTGTCGCACGCGCCCTTTGAGCGCCTCCTCGTGCGCGCGCACGAGGGGCACACGCGCGCGACGATGAAGATTCAGGAGGGCTGCGACCGCTACTGCGCCTACTGCATCATCCCGTATGTGCGCGGGCCGATCCGCTCGCGGCCGTTGCAGGAGATCCGCGAGGAGGCGGCGAATCTATGCGCAGCGGGCTTTCGCGAGCTGGTGCTGACCGGCATCCACCTGACCAGCTACGGGCGCGACCTGCGCGACGGCACGACGCTCGTCGACGCCATCCGCGCGGCGCACGACGCCGGGGACGCGGCGCGCATCCGCCTGGGCTCGCTCGAGCCCGTGATCGTGACCGAGCCGTTCGTGCGGGCGCTGCAGGGCCTGCCCAAGGTCTGCCCGCAGTTTCATCTGGCGCTGCAGAGCGGCAGCGACGCGGTGCTTGCGCGCATGCGCAGGCGCTACACGACGGCGCAGTTCCTGGAGGCCTGCCGCCTGCTGCGCGCGGCGTTTCCGGGCTGCGCGCTGACGACGGACGTGATGACGGGCTTTCCGGGCGAGACGGAGCAAAATTTTGAAGAGACGATGCGGACCGTGCGCGAGGCCGGATTCTCACGCATCCACGTGTTCCCGTACTCCGAGCGCGAGGGCACGCCCGCCGCGCAGATGGACGGCAGCGTGCCGCGCGCGGTGCGCGAGGAGCGCGCCCGCCGGCTGATTGCGCTGGGCAAGGAGCTGTCCCTGGCCTATCTGGCGGGGCTTGTGGGCACGCGCCAGCGCGTGCTGCTGGAGGAGCGGGACGAACAGGGCCGCTTGACCGGCTATACGCCCACATACGTGCACGTGCGCGCCGCGGGTGTGGGCGAGCCGGGCGAGGTGCGCGACGTGCTGATCGAGGGCGTATGCGGCGACGGGTTGACCGGCCGCATCGAATGAACGACACGGCGCAGGACGCCGCAGAAGAGGAGCGTTGACGATGGAAGACTGTCTGTTTTGCAAGATCGCCGCGGGCGAGATCCCCTCGAAGAAGGCCTATGAGGACGACGAGGTGCTCGCCTTTTACGACATCGCGCCGCAGGCGCCCGTGCACGTGCTGGTCATTCCCAAGAAGCACGTGAGCGACGTGTACGCGGCGCGCGGGGAGAGCGACGCGTTCCTGGCGGGGCTACTGCGCACCGCGGCGAAGGTCGCCGGCGAGCTGGGCCTGGCCGAGAGCGGATTCCGCCTGGTGAGCAACTGCGGCGCGGATGCGCGCCAGAGTGTGCCGCACCTGCACGTGCACATCCTGGGCGGCAAGCAGCTGGGCGACCGGATGGACTGACCGGCAGCCCTCAAAGGAGGCGTCGCGGTGATCTATCTGGATTCCATCACGTTCCCCGACGCGGACGAGGAATGGATGTTCCGCCTGAACGTCAAGCGCACGTGCTACAACACGATGTATCCCTTCGGCGTGCTCACGGCGGCGGGACTGCAGCGGCTGGACTTTGAGCCGATCACCATCCTGTACGGCGGCAACGGATCGGGCAAGACAACCGCGCTCAATGTGATCGCCGAAAAGCTGGGCCTCTCGCGCGAGACGCCGTTCAACCGCTCCAGCTTCTTCGACGACTACGTGCGCCGCTGCCGCGTGTCGGTCGAAAGGACGGCGCCGGCGGGCAGCCGCATCGTCACCAGCGACGACGTGTTCGACTACATGCTCGGCGTGCGCTGCCTCAACGATGGCATCGACCGGCGGCGCGAGGAGCTCTTCATCGAGCACACCCATGCGCGCCACTCGCAGGTGCGCGTGCGTTCGCTGGACGACTACGACGCGCTCAAGAAGCAGAACAGCGCGCGCAGGCATACGCAGTCCGCGTTCGTGCGCGAGCAGTTGATGGAGAACGTGCGCGAGCAGTCCAACGGCGAGAGCGCCGCGTTCTTCTTCCGCCAGCGCGTCGACGCCGACGCGCTCTACCTGCTCGACGAGCCGGAGAACAGCCTCTCGCCCGCGCGGCAGGTGGAGCTTGCGCAGTACCTGGAGGAGGGCGCGCGCTATGCGGGCTGCCAGCTGATCGTCTCGACCCACTCGCCGTTCCTGCTGTCGATGCGCGGGGCCAAGGTCTACGATCTGGACGCGCGCCCGGCGACGGTCCGCCCCTGGACGCAGCTGGAGGGCGTGCGCGCCTACTACGATTTTTTCGCGCGCCATCGCGCGGAATTTGAGGCGGAGCGCGGGCCGGACTGACCCGTCGCAAACCCGTGCGCAAAAGAATTCGGATTTGTGGTTGACGAATACCCGCGGGTGCGGTATAATAAAGTGCACGGTTACCATCCGTTCCTGTCGTATCGGATGTGTTCGTCGAGATGAGCGGAGGGGAGGGATAACTACCATGTCTGAGATCCGTGTTCGGGAAAATGAGTCCCTGGAAAGCGCTCTGAGAAGATTCAAGCGTTCCTGCGCGCGCTCCGGCGTCATCGCAGAGGTTCGTAAGCGCGAGCACTACGAGAAGCCCAGCGTCAAGCGCAAGAAGAAGGCTGAAGCGGCCCGCAAGCGCAAGTACTGATTGCTACATCCAAGACTCCATCGGCTTCGATGGGGTCTTTTGCTGTCCAAAGAAGAAATGCCGCAGGAGGTCCGATCCATGCGCTATGCCTTTTTGCTCTACCCCCACGCCAACGCCCGCTACCGCGCCTCGCTGCTGACGCTCGCCCGCGCGGAGCTGTCCATGATGCTCGCGGCCATGGGCCGCGCGTGCGCCGTCGAGGCGCGGGAGATCGCCGGCGCGCCGTTCCTGTGCTTTGAGGCGGAGGCGTTCCGGGAGCGCGAATGGGCGCTGCTGAGCCGCCAGGGCGGCGTCTACCTGCTGTGCCGCATGGAGGGCGACGCGTTCGTGCCCATGCCGCGCGCCGGCGCGGCCTATGTGGGCGAGGACATGGCCGCGCTGCTCAAGTACAAGGGCAAGACGAACGAGATGTTCACCGACACGCTGCTTAGCATGGCGCTCGCCTCCAGCGCGTTCGCGCTCAAGGGCGACGCCAAGCTCGCCTTCTGCGATCCCATGTGCGGCAAGGGCACGGCCCTCTACCTCGCGCTGCGCCGCGGCTGGAACGCCGCGGGCGTGGATGCGGACCGGCACGCGATCAAGGAGGCCGACGACTTCACGGGCCGCTACCTGGCCTTTCATCACCTCAAGCACAAGCGCGGCGAGGGCTCGCTGACCGTGCGCGGCCAGGCCGGCGGGCGCGAGACGAAGTACGTCTTCGCCGACACGCCCGAACACTACCGCGACGGCGACACGCGCACGCTGCGCCTCATCCAGGGCGACACGCGCGATCTGGACGTGCTGCTGCGCCCCGGCAGCGTGCAGATCATGGCCGTCGACCTGCCATACGGCGTGCAGCACGGGCCGGCGGATCACCGGGGCGGCATCCTGCCGCTGCTGGAGAGGGCCGCGCCCGCGTGGCATGCGGCGCTCGCGTCCGGCGGCGCGCTGGCGGCGTCGTTCAACACCTACGTGACGCGGCGTGCGCAGGTGATCCGCGCGCTGGAGGCCGCAGGCTTTGACGTGCTGCGCGGCGAGGCGTACGACGGCCTGGAGCACTGGGTCGAGCAGGCGGTCAACCGCGACGTGATCGTGGCCAGGCGTTCCTGAACGCATATTTCAGCTCCTTTCGGCATACAATGAGGGTGACATGTTCCATCCACGTCACATCTTTGCGCCCCGAGAGGAGCTGAACTCATTTTGACCAACCCCAACACCCCTTATGAGGAGCGGACCGTCGTGCAGCTGCGGGAGATCGCGCGCGAGCGCGGCGTGCGCCTGCCCTCAGGGATCAACAAACAGGGCATCGTCGAGCGCCTGCGCCAGAGCGACGCGCTGAACGGCCGGACGGAGGCCGCCGCGCCGCTGACGCCCGCGCTCGAGCGGCCGGAGCCCCGCACGGGTCCGCGCGCGCCGCGCACGCGCCGGGAGCCGCACACGGGCTATTACGACGAGCGCTATGGCACCTCCAACCCCGCGGTGTCGCAGATGCTGGAGGCGGGCCTGTGCGCGGACGGACAGGGCGTGATGGAGCTACAGCCGGACGGCTACGGCTTCCTGCGCGCGCAGAACTGCTCGCCCGGGCGGGAGGACGTCTACGTCTCCATCGCGCAGATCCGGCGCTTTGGCATGAAAAACGGCGACCTGGTGCGCGGCAAGACGCGTCCGCGGCGCGAGGGCGACCGCTACAGCGCGCTGATGTACGTCGAGTCGATCAACGGCGAGCCGCCGGAGCGGGCGGCGCAGCGCGTACCGTTTGATCGCCTGACGCCGGTCCACCCGGACCGCCGCCTGACGCTCGAACCGCCGCAGGGCGGGGGAGACCTGGCCATCCGCACGCTCGACTTCATCGCGCCCATCGGCCTGGGCCAGCGCGCGCTGATCGTTGCGCCGCCCAAGGCGGGCAAGACCGTGCTGCTCAAGAAGATCGCCGGCGCGGTGGAGGCCGGCCATCCGGACATCCACCTCATGATGCTGCTCATCGACGAGCGGCCCGAGGAGGTCACCGACATCCGCCGCTCCGTCGCGGGCGAGCTCGTCTACTCGACATTCGATGCGCCGCAGGAGCACCACGTGCGGGTCAGCGAGATGGTCTACGAGCGCGCCCAGCGCCTGGTGGAGCAGGGGCGGGACGTCGTCGTGCTCATGGACAGCCTCACGCGCCTCTCGCGCGCCTACAACGCGCTTGCGCCCGGCGGGCGGGCGATGTCCGGCGGGCTCGCGCCCGGCGTGCTGCAGCGGCCCAAGCGCTTTTTCGGCGCGGCACGCAACGTCGAGGGCGGCGGCAGCCTGACGATCATCGCCACCGCGCTGGTCGAGACCGGCAGCCGCATGGACGACATCATCTACGAGGAGTTCAAGGGCACGGGCAACGCCGAGATCCACCTAGACCGCCGGCTGTCCGAGCGGCGCATCTTCCCGGCGATCGACCTGCTGCGCTCCGGCACGCGGCGCGAGGAGCTGCTGCTCAGCCCCGAGGAGCTGGAGGGCGTGGCGGCCGTGCGGCGCGTGCTGACGGCCGCGCGCGGGCGCGACGCCACCGAGCAGTTGCTCGGCATGCTCGAAAAGACGCGATCCAACCAGGAATTTTTCAAACGGCTGAAAGAATGGCTTGCAATTTGGGAGAAAGAAGGGTATAATCTAGGGAGTGTCCGTTCAGGCATATGAGAAGGCGCACGCTGCGCTTTTCATGTGATAGTAATGCGGGCGGGAGAGGTGAAATACATGAAGGAAGGCATCCATCCGAAGTATCAGAAGGCCGTCGTCCGTTGCGCCTGCGGCGAGACGTTCGAGACCGGCTCGACCAAGAAGGAACTGAAGGTTGAAATCTGCTCCAAGTGCCATCCGTTCTTCACCGGCAAGCAGAAGCTGGTGGACACCGGCGGACGCGTGGACCGTTTCAAGAAGCGCTACGGCATGTAAGCGTCAAAAAAAGGCCGCCCGACCTTGTGTCGGGCGGTTTTTTTGATGCCTGCTATTCTGCATCCGGCACGATGGCGTCGGCCTCCTCCTGCGTCAGGTAGCCGTTTTCCACCATCTGCGCGACGACGTGCCGCTGGCGCTGGGCGGCCAGGTCGGGGTTGACCGTGGGCGCGTAGACGGACGGCGCGTTGGGGATGCCTGCCAGCAGTGTGCACTCGTAGTTCGTCATCTCGATGGGTTCCTTGCCGAAGTAGCCCAGGCTGGCGTCGCGCACGCAGTAGTACCCGTCGCCGAAGTAGATGGAGTTGACGTACAGCTCCAGGATGACGTCCTTGCTGTAGCTGTGCTCGATGTGCAGCGCCATGAATACCTCGGCGATCTTGCGGACGAACTCCTTGTCCTGCGTGAAGTACAGGTTTTTCGCCAGCTGCTGGGTGATCGTACTGCCGCCCTCGGCCAGGCTCTGCGTGGTGAGGTTTTGCCATACGGCGCGCCCGATGGAGAAGACGTCGACGCCGAAGTGCTGGTAAAAGCGATGGTCTTCCACCGCGACGACGGCGTCCAGATACGTCTGCGGCAGGTCGGAGATGGGCGCGTAGCTCGGGTTTTCACGAATTTCCGCGACCCGGTCCTCCAGGCTCTGCTCCGCCAGCGCGTCGCGGTAGAGCGCGTAGCCCTCGTAGACGAGCACGCCCAGCGCGCACAGCGCCGCCAGAAGCGCGAGCAGAAATATGCGCCGGATCCATTTGAACAGCCTCTTGCGTGGCAAAAAGATCACCTCTTTTGTTCCTCTGTCGGTGGGGGAGCGAGCCGGGCGGCTCATTCGTCCTTCAGGCGCAGCAGCTGGTTGAAGTCGTTGGTGGCGACCACCTCGTACCGGGTGTCGAAGATTTCCTGCACCCGCGCGTCATAGGGGGGTGAGAAGGCGCGGCCGTAGAACTGGACGATCCACTTGGGCGGATCATTGCGCATCATGTCCACGACCTCGTCCATGATCGCAGGGTTCGCCTGTCCCAGCACCTCCTGCATGAAGAAGATGCGCCGGGCGGGCACCACGTCGGTGACGACATACCACATGTGCTCCACGCGGTAACCGAGGATGTCGTCCCGCTCGTCCTCGGGCACGTGCGAGACGAGCTCCACGCTCTGCTGTGCAAAGCCCTGGTTGGCCCACAGCGTCTCGCGCGCGGCGGCGTCCGCCTCGCGCAGCGTAGGCCGGGCGACGGACAGCGAGTAGGCGCACAGCGTCGCGGCGGCCAGCGCGCCCGCCTGGCGCGACGAGCGCTCGAACGCCCGGCAGAGGCACAGCGCGCCTGCCATGGCCGAGAGCGCGCCCGGCAGCAGGTAGTGCAGGTATCCCTTGTGCGAGACGAACGCGCCGCCCGCGTTGGCCGCCGCAAAGGCGGTCAGCGCGATGGCCAGTACGCGCAGCCGCGCGTTGCGGCGGTCGGTCAGCGCGGCGGCCAGCGCGCCCAGCACGCCCAGCCCCGCCGCCAGCGCCGCGCGCTCGCCGTAGGCGGTCTCCAGCAGCAGGTGCAGCCGGCTCTGATCCTTCACGCCGGCGTAGAGCAGGTTGTGCTCAAAGGCCGCGTAATAAAACGCATCCAGTGCGCCGTTGAGGCCGAGATAGATCAGGATCGGCCCGCACACGAGCGCGCACCCCGCCAGGAACGACAGCACGTTGCGCACAAGCCCCTTGCCGTCGCCGCGCCAGCCCAGCGCGCACGTGAACACGAGCGTCAGCGCGCACACGCCTAAAGCGTTGTTCAGGCGCGTCATCAGGTTCAGCGAGAAGGAGAGGCCCAGCAGCAGCCCGTGCCGCCAGTGCGCGCTCGGCGCGCCGTCAAACGTGTAGTCCACGCAGGTGGCCAGCCCCAGCAGCGTGAAGAAGTTGCAGTACTCCTCCGTATAGTTGCCCCCGTCGATGCACAGGCCCACAAAGGCCAGATAGACCATCTGCGCGGGCAGCGCGAAGCGCAGGCCCATGCGGTCGGCCATGCGTGCGATGAGCAGCAGCGAGAGAAAGAAGAGGACGACCTCCTGCACCCACACGGCTGTGACCGTGCGCGAGAAGAGCTGGGGGAACGCGTTGATGAAGAAGATCATCGGCCCCTTGTGGTCGAAGATGTCGACGTAGGGGACCTTGCCGCTGAGCAGCGAGCGGCCCAGGGTCACGAAGATGGCGCTGTCGCCGCCATAGGTCTGAAACAGCGGGCTGTTCGACGTCAGAAAGAAGAGCCCGAAATAGAGGCTGAGCACCGCCGCGATGCCGATGCGCGCAAGCCGTTTGACCATGTTCCACCTCGCCAGGGCCGCGCCGCGGCCGTTTTCATCAGTATAACACGCCATCCGCAAACCGACAACGCCCAATATTTTTGCGGAGGGCTAGTCAAACCCGGACAAATGTGCTATACTATGTCGGTATCCCCGATACGTACCTGTAGCTCAGCTGGATAGAGCGTCAGACTCCGACTCTGAAGGTCGCAGGTTCGACTCCTGTCAGGTACACCAAAAGGCACGCCAATCCCGCAGAGCGGGGTTGGCGTGTCCTTCTTTTGGGACGCCTCAATCATAGGACACGATGTGGACCACTTCGCGGGGCAGGCAGGGGAGCGCCTGGGCCAGCAAGGCGGGAAACAGGCGCAGCTGCTTCAGCTCCGCCATCTGGACCCAGCACAGGAGGCGCGCAGGGTGAAGGAACCGTCCTTGCCTTGAAGGCGGATGTCCATGTCGTGGCCTCCTTTGAGGGCGTTGCGCGGATAAAAACAAAGAGCCGCGGGCGACAATATCGCCTGCGGCAAGCTGGCTCCCCAGGTAGGACTCGAACCTACAACCCTTCGGTTAACAGCCGAATGCTCTGCCATTGAGCTACTGAGGAACATGGAATCCGGCAGCGACCTACTCTCCCGGGCCGTCTCCAGCCAAGTACCATCGGCGCATAAGGGCTTAACTTCTGTGTTCGGTATGGGAACAGGTGGATCCCCTTCGCCATTGCCACCGGAAATCTTTGTTCTTTCGAACGGATATTATGATACACCCGCCGCGGCGCGTTGTCAAGCCCTATTTTGGGGGATGTCTTCGCCTTAGCGCCACAGCGGCGTCGGGTATACGCCCGCCTCCGCCAGGCTGCGCAGCGCGCCCATGACGACGGGCTTATCCTCCTTGTAGGTGACGCCATACCAGCGGTCGTCGGAGCGCAGCACGCGCACCGTCGCCTTGCCGGCTCGCAGCAGCGCGTCTACCGCGGAGGGCAGGAAGTATTCGCCCTTGAGCGGATTGCGCTGCATCGTCTCGCGCAGGAAGGCCGGAAAGCCCGCCTCGAGCTCGGCGATGAAGCCGGGCGTGAAGCCCCACAGGTTCATCGACACGGGACTGCCCGCCGGGATGCGATGGTACGTCTCCCCGTCCTCGGTGTACAGCGCGCCCTCGATCGTGGAGATGATGTGCGTGCGCTCCGTGATCGTACTCAGGTTGCCCGCTTCGTCCGTCGTGCATACGCCGCGGGAGACATAGCCGTTTTCCGTCAGCGTGTTTTCGACCGGATAGCCGACCATGGCATAGCGGTACAGCGCGTCGTCCTTCGCATCCTTCAGGTAGTCGTAGATCGCCTGAAACGCCGACACGCCGTAATAGTCGTCCGCATTGATCGCCGCAAACGGTGCGTCGATGAACTCCTTGCAGCACAGCAGCGCATGCGCCGTACCCCAGGGCTTTTGCCGGCCCTCGGGCACGTCAAAGCCCGCCGGCAGCGCGTCCAGCTGTTGGAAGGCGTAGGCGACGTCCATATGCCGCTCGATGCGCTCACCGACGATGCGGCGAAAGTCGGCCTCGATTTCATGCTTGATGAGAAATACCACGCGCTTGAAGCCCGCGCGGCGGGCGTCGAAGAGCGAGTAGTCGAGAATCAGCTCGCCGCCCGGGCCGACGGGGTCCATCTGCTTGAGACCGCCATACCGGCTGCCCATGCCGGCGGCCATGATGACGAGAATCGGTTCCTTCAACACAACGGCCTCCCTCCATGTGGTTGGGTCCGCATTCATTATAGCAAAGCCGTAGCCCAATTGCGAGTCCCTGCGGCTTTTTTCTGTCCTTGTTCTGGGAAAAATGCACAGCCTGTTGCCACGCGGACGAAAAGGAGGTTGTTTTGGCGCGCGCAATGTGTTATAATTTTCTTAAATCGGATACCAAAGCGGCGCAAAGAAATGCGAGGAGGAATGACCGTGATTCAGGAGCGGATCGAGGCCCTGCGCGCGCGCATGCGTGAGGCGGGACTCTTTGCTTATGTCGTGCCGACGGCCGACTACCATGAGAGCGAATATGTGGGCGAGCACTTCAAGGTGCGTGCATACCTGTCCGGCTTCACGGGTTCGGCGGGCACGCTGGTGGTGACGCAGCGGGAGGCCTGCCTGTGGACGGACGGACGGTACTTCATCCAGGCGGCCGCGCAGCTGGAGGGCTCCGGCATCCGGCTGATGCGCTCGGGCCAAGAGGGCGTGCCGACGATGGAGGCATATCTGGCCGGCGAGATGCCGCAGGATTCCGTGCTGGGCTTTGACGGGCGCGTGGTCAGCGCGGCCATGGGCGAGGACCTGGCCCGCCGCCTGGCAGGCCGCGCCCAGGTGCGCGACGCGGGCGACCTGGCCGTCTGGCCCGACCGGCCGCCGCTGTCCGGCGAGAAGGCGTTCCTGCTGGAGACGTTCTACGCGGGCGTCCCGGCCGAGGACAAGCTGGCCTGGCTGCGCGGCGAGATGCGCCGCCTGGGCGCGAACGTGCACGTGCTCACGACGCTGGCGGACATCGCCTGGCTGTTGAACCTGCGCGGCAACGACATCCCGTTCAATCCCTTTGTGCTCTGCTACGCGATCGTCGAGGAGCGGGCCGCCTACCTGTTTGTCGATGCGGCCAAGGTCGAGGGCGCCGTGCGCAAGGCGCTGGAGGAGATTGGCGTTACGATTTTGCCCTATGAAGACATCTACGAGTTTGTCCGCCGCTATGACGAGGGCGCGAACGTGCTGCTGTGCAAGGCCAACGTCAACTATGCGATCACCAGCCGCCTGGGCGCGAATGCGCGCATCATCGACGCAATGAACCCCACGCTGCTCAAGAAGGCCGTCAAGAACGAGACGGAGCTGGCCAACCTGCGCGCCTCGCACATCAAGGACGGCGTGGCCTTCACCAAGTTCATGTACTGGCTCAAGACGAACGTGGGCAGGATGCCCATCACCGAGCGCAGCGCCGCCGCCTATCTGGAGGAGCGCCGCCGCGAACAAAAGGGTTTCATCGAGCCGAGCTTTGCGACGATCAGCGCCTATGGGGCGCACGCCGCGATGATGCACTACAGCGCCACCGAGGAGAGCGACGCCGCGCTGCAGCCCGAGGGCATGCTGCTGGTCGACTCCGGCGGACAGTACTTTGAGGGCACCACCGACATCACGCGCACGATGGCCCTGGGACCGCTCAGCGAGGATGAGAAGCGCCACTTCTGCGCCGTGCTGCGCGCCGTGCTGCGCCTGCAGGACGCTCGCTTCCTCTACGGCTGCACCGGGCAGAACCTGGACATCCTCGCGCGCGGCGTCATCTGGGACATGGACATCGACTACCAGTGCGGCACCGGTCACGGTGTGGGCTATCTGTCCGGCGTGCACGAGGCCCCTAACGGCTTCCGCTGGAAACGCGTGCCCGAGCGCTACGACAGCGGCGTGCTGGAGGAGGGCATGGTCACGACCGACGAGCCCGGCGTCTACCTGGAGGGCCGCTACGGCATCCGGACGGAGAACGAGCTCGTCTGCCGCAAGGGTGCAAAGAACGAGTACGGGCAGTTCATGCACTTTGAGGTCATCACCGTCGCGCCCATCGACCTGGATGCGGTGGACAAGGCGTACCTGCAGCCCGAGGACGTGCGGCGCCTGAACGCGTATCACGCCTGGGTCTACACGACGCTTGCGCCCTTCATGAGCCCGGAAGAGGATGCTTGGCTGCGCCGTTACACCCGCGCCATCTGACGCACGGAGCTGGCTGTCAACAACGTCTGTCAGAAAAAAGTTGATCTTTGTGCGCTTTTCCTGTATAATGTAGATAAGGAGCATGCAACTCCAAAAGTCTGAATAGGAGGGTTGATCTATGAAATTGATCATCGCGATCGTCCAGGATGAGGACGCCTCCAGGCTCGTCAGCTCGCTCATGAATGATGGATATGGCGTGACCAAGCTTGCGACGACCGGCGGTTTCCTGCGCGCGGGCAACACCACGCTGCTCATCGGCGTGGACGACGACCGCTTCCAGGGAGCGATGTCCATCATCGAAAAGGTCTGCAAGAGCCGCAAGCAGATCGCGACCTCTCCCTCTCCCGTGGCGGGCACGGCCAGCGTGTACGTCCCCTATCCCATCGAGGTGATGGTCGGCGGCGCGACGGTGTTCGTGCTGGAAGTCGAGCAGTTCATCAAGCTGTAAGGAAACCGCGGGCTCGGACATGAATGAAGCAACATTATGCGACTTTTACGGGCAATCTGCCCTGATCGAGCGCCTTGAGGCGGACTTTCGGTCGGGGCAGTTTGTTCATGCCTATCTTTTCGCCGGGCCGCGGGGCGTGGGCAAGCGCTCCGTGGCGCGGTTGCTCGCGCGCATCGCCCTGTGCACAGGCGTGAACAAACCCTGCGGCGCCTGCGGGCCGTGCGTGCGTTTTTTGACGGACAACCATCCCGACGTGCACACGCTGCGTCCGGAAAAGTCGCTGGGTGTGGACGATGTGCGGGAGCTCATCGCCGCGCTGCAGCTGCGCGCATTCGAGGGCAGGCTCAAGGTCGCGTTCATTGAGCGGGCCGACCGCATGACGCCCCAGGCGCAGAATTGCCTGCTCAAGACGCTGGAGGAGCCGCCTGAGGGCACGCTGTTCTTCCTCATGACGGATGCGCCCGGCGCGCTGCTGCCCACGATCGTCTCGCGCTGCCGCCAGGTGAACTTTCATCCCTTGACGCAGGAGCAGGAATGCGCGCGGCTGACTGCGCTGGGCTTCCCCCCCGAGCGTGCGGCGCTGCTTGGGCAGCTTTCGGAGGGCAGCGTGGGCGAGGCGCTCGCCATCGCGCGCGACGAAGGCTACCTGCCCCTGCGCGAGCGGGTCATGCGCGCGTTTTTCGACCTGCGCGGGCCCCAGGATGTGCTGAGTGCAGGCGCTGGATTGAAGGACGACAAGGAAAATGCCGAGCGCATTTTGGACATACTGGAAAGGCTGCTGCGCGACGCGATGCGCGCGCAGGCCGGGCTGGGCCGCGTGGCCGAGGCGTCGGCGGGATACGCCGCCTTTGCGGCCCGGACGGAGCTTTCCGCATCGCTGCGGCTGCTGGAGCAGGTGGCGCTCGCGCGCAAGATGCGCGGGAGCAACGTGCCGTTTGCCACGGTGCTGGAGCATCTCTTGCTGAGCGCATCAAAGGAGATACATCAAACATGTCAACGGTAATCGGCGTCCGCTTCAAGCGGGCGGGCAAGGTATACTTTTTCGACCCTGGCGCGTTGCCGGTCGTCGCGGGCGGCAATGTCGTGGTCGAGACGGCGCGCGGGCTGGAGTTTGGCGAGGTCGTCACGCCGGCGCGCGAGGTGCCCGACGAGCAGATCGTGCAGCCGCTGCGCCCTGTCGTGCGCGTGGCCACCGAGCAGGATGTGCGCAACGCGCGGCGCAATGCGGAGAGTGAGAAGAGCGCCTTCTCCATCTGCCAGGAAAAGATCGCCGCGCACGGGCTGGAGATGAAGCTCGTGGACGTGGAATACACGTTCGACAACGCGAAGATCATCTTCTATTTTACCGCCAACGGACGGGTGGACTTCCGTGCGCTGGTCAAGGATCTGGCGTCCGTGTTCAAGACGCGCATCGAGCTGCGCCAGATCGGCGTGCGCGACGAGGCGAAGATGCTGGGCGGGCTGGGTCCCTGCGGACGGCAGATCTGTTGCCAGGCGTTTTTGAGCGACTTTCAGCCCGTGTCCATCAAGATGGCCAAGGAGCAGAGCCTGTCGCTCAACCCGACGAAGATCTCGGGTCTGTGCGGGCGGCTGATGTGTTGCCTCAAGTACGAGCAGGAGACGTATGAGCGCAGCCGCAAGCGCCTGCCGCGCGTGGGCAAGGACGTCATTACGCCCGACGGCGTGGGCGTGGTGCAGGAGATCAACGTGCTCGCCGAGCGCGTGCGCGTGCGCATTGCGCAGGGAGACGCCTTTGAGGTGCGCGAGTATGCGTTTGACGACTGCTCGCGCCCGCCGCAGGCCGAGCAGCAGCCGCGTCCGCCGCGCGAAAAGGAGGAGGGCGGCGCGGAGGAGCGCAGGGCGCGCCCGCCGCGCGAGAAGGCCGAACGTCCCGCCGGCGCGGACAGGACGCAGGGCAAGGGACGCCGCGGCGCCGGCGAGCGGCGCGACCGGGAGTCCGGCAGGCCCGAGGAGGAGCGCAAACGGGGCAGACCGCGCGCGGAAGAGCGTACCGGACAGCCTGACGTGTCGCGCGAGCAGCGCCCCGTTCAGGTCGAAGCGGAGGGATCCGAGCCCGCGAAGGATGCGCAGACGCAAGATTGACGCGGAAATGGAAAAAAGGTTGCATTTGCAGCCAGCGCGTGCTAGAATACAACCGGTACCCCTCTACTGAGAAGGATCGGGAGGTGAAATACGATGGCATACAAGATTTCTGACGACTGCATCAGCTGCGGCGCGTGCGCGGCGGAGTGCCCGGTCAGCGCGATCAGCGAGGGCGACGGCAAGTACGTGATCGATGCGGACACCTGCATTGAGTGCGGCGCGTGCGCCGGCGTGTGTCCGGTTTCCGCTCCGAGCGCGGAGTAATCCTGCATAAAATGGGCGCGCCCCTGCGGCGCGCCCATTTTTTTTGTGCGCGCGGGCCTGCCGGCCAGGCGCGATTGACATTTGACAGCCCGCCTGTCCAATGGTATGATACACGTACCGATTTTTTACGCGGAGACGGAGGCAAGCCGTGAGCAGTCAGGAAAAACCCACGATGAAGACCATCGCCGAGAAGCTGGGCATCTCCATCGGCACGGTGGATCGCGCCCTGAAAAACCGCGGGCGCATCAACGAAAATACGCGCCGCCAGGTGCTGGAGATGGCGGACAAGCTCGGATATCGTCCCAATGTACTGGCCAGCACGCTCTCGCGCAGCCAAAAGGCGCACGTCGTCGCGCTCTATCCAGCCAAAAACGAGGCGTTCTTCAACGAGATCTCCACCGGCATGAGCGCCGCGCTGCGCGAACTGGCCGGTTACGGCGTAACGCTGGAGCGCATGCACACCGTCCGCCACAGCCTGATGAGCCAAAGACAGATCCTCTCGCAGCTGGCCGAGCGCATGGATCGCTGGGACGCGCTGATTCTCGCGGCCGCGCATCCGACCGCGCTCAATGAGACGATCAACGCGTTTGTCGATGCGGGCAAGACCGTCATCACGATCAATTCGGACGCGGTGGGCAGCAAACGGCTGCTGTTCGTCGGGCAGGACCAGTTCAGCTCCGGACGCGTGGCCGCCAACATCATGGGCGAGTTTTTGCACGGGCGGGGAAAGGTCGCGCTCTTCACCGGCTTTCGCGAGGTGTGGGGCCATGAAGAGCGCCTCAACGGATTCATCCGCGTCACGCACGAGCGGTATCCCGACATGCTGCTCGTCGGGCCGTACGAGTATCAGGATGAGGAGTTCACCATGCGCAACCTGCTGGGCGAGGTCTTCAACGCGCATCCCGACCTTGCGGGCATCTATGGCACGACGTCGGTGGCGCTCCTGGCGGCCGCTGGCTTCCTCTGCGAGCGCGGTCTGCAGGGCCGCGTGCGCCTCGTGGGATTTGACACGGACGACGAGATCGCCCAGTATATCCGCGAGGGCGTCATCGACGCGAGCATCTTGCAGGATCCCTTCTCGCAGGGCTATTATTCGCTCAAGCTGCTCGCGCGCCACCTGATGCACGGGTGGGAGCCGCAACAGCCCAGCTACTTCACCCGCATGGAGATCCTGTTGCGCGAAAACGCGCACGGAAACGAGCGACCCAACTTCTTCTGAAACGGATTCCGCGCCCGGCGCGCGGAAAGGAGGCGTATTCATGGCCAGACGGCGCAGGCGGCGTATTTCCTTTGGCACGGTGCTGATGCTTGTGCTGACCTTTGGGGCGCTCTGCCTTGCGGGCGCGACGATCGCCTATATCGCCGGGGACGACCTGCGGCTGCAGACCGGCCAGCTCTTTGAGCGGATGACGGAGACGTTCCGCCAGTATGCGGGCGGACGCCCGGAGCCGGCGGGCGCTGCGCCGGATGCCAGCGCCTCACAGGCGACCGCCGGGCCGACGGCGACGCCTGCGCCCACCGCCGAGCCGACGGCGCAGCCGCAGCGCACCGTCACGCTCAGCGTCGTGGGCTCAATCTACGCGCCCAAGAACATCCGCCAGAGCGGATATGACGAGGAAAGCGGCACGTATGACTTTTCCGCCCTGTTCGGACGCGTCAAGCCCTATATCTCACAGGCCGACCTGACCCTGGGCACGATCGAGACGTATTTTGCGGGGGAAGAGGCGGGATACAGCAACTACAACGCGCCCGACGCGCTGCTGGACGCCATCCGTGACAGCGGCTTTGACCTGCTCTCCCTCGCCAGCGAATACGCCCTGGAAAAGGGCGAGGACGGCCTGCGGCAGACGATCATGCAGCTGGAAAACCGCGGGATGATCGCCGCGGGCGCATATGCGGACCCGGAACAGGTCGGTAGCGCGCAGATGATCAAGATCAACGGCGTGCAGATCGCCGTGCTCGCCTATACCTATGGGTTCAGCGACAATACCATGGAACGCACGCGCGCCTCCCAGCGCGAGGGCGTGGCGGTGATTCGCCAGAGCGACATGGTCCGCGACATCGGCAACGCGCGCAAGGCGGGCGCGGATGTCGTCATCGTGATGCCGCACTGGGGCACCAAGAACAGGGAAGAGGTCGCCTCCCATACGCGCAGCCTTGCGCGCGCCCTGGCCGAGGCGGGCGCGGATCTGATCCTCGGCGCGCATCCCAACGTCGTGCAGCCCGTGGAGAAGCTGACCGTCACGCGTTCGGACGGCGCGCAGCACGACGCATACGTGGCCTACTCGCTGGGCAGCTTCCTGACCGACTCGCGCGAGGCGCAGAACACTGCGGGCATGATTTTGCAGGTGCGCTTCACCTATGATCCCCAGGAGCGCACGACGCGGTTTGACGAGGTTGGGTATATCCCCACGTACATCCAACGCGTTCAGGAGGATGGGGAATACGCCTACCGCATCCTCGCATGCGCGGATGAGAGCTATATTGCCGGGCAGAATACCTCCGTGCAAAAGGCGATTCAAACCGCGCAGGACGCGGTCGTCGAGGCGGCCGGCGAGGATGTGGTGAACCTCTCCGGCCCGCAGACGTGAGACGCCTGAACATCCCGGCTCTGTCAAGGCCGGGAGCGCGCCGCCTGACCGTACTGTGCGCATATGCCTGCCTTCTGTGCGCGCTGTGCCTCATTGCACGCCTGCCTGCGCTCAATCCGACGCCCTCGCCCTCGACGGGGGCGGTCGAGCTGCCCACCCGCAGGCCTACCCCGACGCCAGGCCCATCCGCCCGTGCGCGGCTGGATCTCAACCATGCCGACGCCTGGATGCTCACGGCGATTCCGGGCGTCGGCGAGACGACCGCCGAGCGCATCGTCGCCTATCGTGAGGAACACGGCGGCTTTTGCAGCGTGGAGGAGCTGGACAATGTGCCGGGCATCGGCGAAGCGCGGGCCGCTCAGATCGCGCTTTATGTGTTTGTGGAGGAAAGAGATCCATAAAAGGGCGAAGAGGGGACAAGAAAAACGCAAATTGGCGTCATAATGCCCTGAAATGAGCATAAAAGTGGAGCGGATGCCCAATCTGGGCGTGGCGGCAGGATCAAAGACGCCCGGGGATTGCCCCGGGCGTCTTTGGTCGCGCTGCGCTCAACGCACGAACAGTTGTGTGACGTAGGCGTTGCCGTCGGCATCCAGCGCGACGCCGATGCCCACCTTCTTCCATGAGGCGCTCATCATGTTGCGCCGGTGGTCTTCGCTGCTCAGAAACGCGGCGTGCGCCTTGAGCACGGTTGCATGCCGCGCGATGTTTTCGCCCACCGATACAAAGGAATAGCCGTACGTGCGCAGCATCTGCGAGGCGCTGCCGAGCATGGGCGAGGTGTGCGCAAAGTATCCGCCGTCGATCATGTCCTGCGACTTGAGCCGCGCCAGCGCGCAGAGCGCCGGATCCAGCGTCAAAGCGGGCAGCCCGCTCTTGTTTCGATCCTCCGTCAGATAATTATATGCTTCTTGCTCTTGCGCTGAAGGCGATCCTATAGTATAATGACCGACAGTTGCGGAAGGTGTTGCCAATGAGGCGCCGGAAAGACGCCCTTCTGCGGGCGCGCCGGCCGGCGCACACCACAGGACGGCCAACAGCGCACAGGTTGCGAGTTTTCTTGCGTTCATCTGGGTACCTCCTTCTGCTTGGGCGCATCAAGACGCTGTAATAGAATCGTAACAGATTCGAAATGAAAAATCAATTTAAGAGGGGGCGCGTTTCCAAGGCAATCTCTGCCGGGAAAGATGCGCGCCGCAAGACCACGGGGAGGCTTGTCAATGGGATTCATCAAATGCCCGCGTTGCGAACTGAACTACATCCAGGAGGGCGAGCAGTATTGCTCGGTCTGCAAGCGGGAAATGAAGGGCGAAATGAAGGACGATCCGTTCGAACTGTGCTCGGTGTGCAATGAGAACCCCGCGCTTCCGGGGAAGGACATGTGCCTGTTCTGCCTCAAGGAGATGGGCAAGAATCCCGACCGCACGCCCGATGTGGAAGACGGTGAGGACGCCTCTGCCGGCGCGGAGCTGGAGCTGGAGGGCGTGAGCATGATGGACGAGATCACGCCGGATCTTTCTGCCGACATCCCGGAACGAGAGCTGGGCGAGATCGACCGTGAGCTTTCCCTGGAGGAGACGGCCGAGGAGGAAGAGGAGAACGCGCGTCGCGAGGAAGACGATGAAGAGCAGATGTGAGGGGCGGACGGGAGGCCGCGCGCGGGCATGAGAATCTTTGCGATTGCGGATCTTCACCTGCCCGGCGGCGACGTCAAGCCCATGGACGTGTTCGGCCCGCACTGGGAGCGCCACTTCGAGCGCATCAGCGAGGACTGGCGCGCGCGCGTGGGCGAGGAGGACGTCGTGCTGCTGCCGGGGGATACCTCCTGGGCGATGCAGCTGCGCGACGCCCTGCCCGACCTTTTGCGCATCGCGGATCTGCCGGGACGCAAGATTCTCTTGCGGGGCAACCACGACTACTGGTGGAGCTCGCTGTCGCGCCTGCGCGCCGCGCTGCCGGAGGGTTTCTATGCACTGCAAAACGACGCGCTGCTGCTCTCCGGCACGCTCTTTGCCGGCACGCGCGGCTGGCTGTGCACATGCGACGACCCGCAGGACCGCAAGATCCACGAGCGGGAGGTGCAGCGTCTGGCGCTGTCGCTGCAGGCGGCGCGTCGCCTGTCCGCAGACGCGCCCATCGTTGCCATGCTGCACTATCCGCCCTTTCCGGAGCCGCCGGAGCAGACGGGGTTTACGCGCCTGCTGAGCGAGTACGGCGTGCGCGTGGCGGTCTATGGCCATCTGCACGGGGCGAGCACCGCGCGCGCGTTCAACGGCCTGTTCGAGGGCGTGCGCTATCAACTGGTATCCTGCGACGCGCTGCGCTTTGCGCTGTGCGAAATCGAATCCTGATCCGCGGCCCGCGAAAGCGGGCCGCGTTGTCCTTGCAGGAGGCGGGAACGCCCTGTACGAAAGAGGAAAATGCTTACATTTTGGTTATATAAAATAAATCATAATTGCGAAATATCTACCTGCCGGTTCTTCATAAAAATGACGCAAATACAATATATAGGGGGCAAGGGCCGGACGATGGGAAGATGTTGAGAAATCGACAAAAACCCTGATATTTCAACGTTTTTGGACGATGGGGAACGCTTTATCGTATCCCGCCGGGCAAAGGGCCCGGCGGATTTCTTTTTTGGAAATATGAAGAAAGTATTACGGAGACGCACAGTATCGTCATACTCTTTTTTTTGAAAAGCACTTGAAAAGTGGAGGGAAGTGGTGTATAAAAGAGATTAGTTCCACAAAGTAGAGGGCAAGGGGCCGGGAGGGGGGATTCGGGATGGCGGCGGACTTTGCGGGTTCCTTCGAGCACAGCCTCGACAGCAAAGGGCGCGTGATCATCCCGGTGTCCCTGCGCGACCAGCTGGGCGAACAGTTCACCATCGCCCTGAACAGCGAAAACACGGCGCTTGCGCTCTACCCGCTGGAAAAGTGGGAGGAGATCAAGGCACGCCTGTCGCAGGTGCGCAGTACGGACGTCAAGGGCATGATGTACGTCCGCTACATCATGGGCAACGCATACACGGGCAACGTCATGGACGCGCAGGGGCGCATCCTGCTGCCGCAGAAGCTGCGCAGCAAGGTGGGCCTTGCGCGCGAACTCGTATTCGTGGGCATGAACGATCACATCGAAATCTGGGATGCGTCGCGCTACCAGGCACAGGAGCAGGAGGCCGAGATGGACTTCGCGGACCTGCTGGCGCACATGGAGGAAAGGTATTGAACGCTACCGCGCAATAGCGGTCGGGTGCCGCGCCGCGGTTCTCGACCGGCAGGAGGGGGAATACACTGATGGCAGAGCGTGTCAGGCGCGCGCGGCAGTTCAGCTATGCCATGCCGGCCGTGGACGGCACCGGCGCCTTGACGCCCCAGCCCGCCTGGGGCGAGGAAGGCGGCCGCGGCGCGCCCCCGCCCAGACGGCGCGCAAAGGAAAGGCCGGCGCGCCGTTTGCCGTCCCTGACCGCGGCGATGGTCGTGGCGCTGGCGGGCGTGCTGTGCGCGGCATGCTTCATGTCGCTCAGCCAGATCGCCTACGCGGCCCAGCTGCAAAAGGAGATCGAGAGCCTCCAGGCGAGCATCCGCCAGGAGCGGGAAAACAACCTGCTGCTCAATCAGGAGCTCACCGAGGCGACCGATGGCGAGATGATCCGCAACTATGCCGTCAACAAGCTGGGCATGATCAAGCCTACCACCCAACAGGTCTTCAGCATCGCCCTTTCGCAGCCCATACAAGTGAATGAAGCGCAAGACACACCGGATGAAACGACGCAGGAAAGCATCGATTGGCTCGGCGTGATCTTGGGACTGCTCAACTAGCGGCCCCTGTCGGAGGGGGAATGCGGCTTGTTATCGCCGGGGATGACTGTACGAAAGCGTCTAATCTGGCTGACGGTCGGGTTCTGCCTCCTTTTTCTTACGCTGTGCGCGCGGCTGTTTCAGCTGCAGGTGCTGCGGGCCGAGGAACTGACGGCGCGCGGCGTCAGCCAGTGGACGCGCAGCGGCATCGTCGCCGCGCAGCGGGGGGACATCACCGACCGAAACGGCAAGCTGCTCGTGCAGAGCACCACGGCCTACATCGTCAGCGCAAACCCGCAGCAGGTGGAAAACCCTGCCGGCATGGCGCGCGTGCTGAACGAAGTGCTGGGCTTGGATGAGGAAACCGTCATCAACAGGGTTTCGGACAAGACCAAATCTTCCGTCATCCTCAAGCGGCAGGTGTCGCGCGAGGATGTCGACGCGCTGCGCGACCTGCGCGAACGCGAGGAAATCCAAAAAACCGGCGCGCTCAAGGGACTTTCCTTTGACGAGGATACAAAAAGATGGTATCCTATGGGGGCGCATCTTTCGCAGGTGCTGGGCCTGACCAACGTGGACAGCGTGGGCCAGTCGGGGCTGGAACAGTACTACGAGGATTATCTGGCCGGCGAACCGGGCAAAATCGTCTCCGAGGTGGATGCAAAGGCCCGCACGCTGGCGGACGGCGAGCGACAGTATATCCCCGCAACGCCGGGCAACACCCTGCGACTGACCATCGACCGCGAGATCCAGAGCTTCGTTGAGCGCGCGCTGCGCGAGTGCATCGAGGTCAACGAGGCCGCCAGCGTGCAGGCCATCGTCATGGACGTGAATACGGGCGCAGTGCTCGCCATGTCCATGAAGCCCGACTACGACCCCAACGACCCGCCGCGAGACGACGCGCAGGCCCTGCAGAGCCTGATGCGCATCACGGCGATCAGCGATGCGTACGAGCCGGGATCCACGTTCAAGATGCTCACTGCCGCCGCGGCCATCGACAGCGGCGTCACCAACCCGCAGGACGCGTTTTACTGCTCCGGACGCATCACGGTCAGCGGCGACACCATTCGCTGCTGGGGCAACCCGCACGGCGCGCAGACGATGGCGCAGGCGCTGCAAAACTCCTGCAACCCCGTGTTCGTCGAGCTGGCGCTGCGCCTGGGGACGGACCGGATGTACCGCTACCTGCGGGCGTTCGGCCTGGGCGCGACCACGGGCATCGACCTACCAGGAGAGGCCGCGGGCATCCTGATCGGCGCGAACAGCGTCAAGGACGTCGACCTGGCGCGCATTGGCTTTGGCCAGAGCGTGGCGGTGACGCCGCTGCAGATGATCACCGCGGCCTGCGCGGTGGTCAACGGCGGGCGGCTGATGCGCCCGTACATCGTGCAGGAGGTGCTGGACGCGGACGGCGCGGTCGTGGAGCGCACGCAGCCGCACGTGGTCGCCACGCCCATCACCGCGGAGACCTCCGCAACCATGCGCACGTTGCTGGAGGCGGTCGTCGCCGAGGGCGGCGGCAAGAATGCGCAGGTCGAGGGCTACCGCGTGGGCGGCAAGACCGGCACGGCGCAGGTATACAAGGATGGCAAGATCGCGCGGGACGTGCACATCGGCTCGTTCATCGGCTTTGCGCCGGCGGATGATCCCCAAATCGCCGTGCTCGTGATCGTGAACGAGGCGTCCGTCTACGTCGACTACGGCGGCACGACCGCCGCGCCGTTTGCGGCGCAGATCCTGCAGGAGACGCTGCAATACCTGGGCGTCGCGCCCTACGAGACGCAGACGCGCGCGCAGGTGGAGGTGCCGGAGACGCGCGGGCTCACGGTCGCGCAGGCGAAGGCGCTGCTGCAGGAGGCGGGGCTGGAGGCGATGGTGGACGGCGCACAGGACGTCGTGCTGTCGCAGATGCCGCTGCCCGGCGCGACGATGCAGGAAGGCTCGATTGTGATGCTCTACGTCACGGAGGGCGAGCCGATCACCGCGCAGGATCTGGTGCTCGTGCCGGACGTGCTCGGCCAGCCCATCGTGGAGGCCAGCCGCCTGCTGCGCGCGCGCAAGCTGGAACTGCTCATCGAGGGAAGCGGACTGGCCACGCGTCAGACGCCCGCCGCCGGCACGTATGTGGAGCCCGGCACGCAGGTGACCGTCTCCTTTGACATACCGTAGGGAATTGAAAAAACGCCGCTGCGGCGGCAGGCCGGAGGAATGACGATGTACTTGAAGGATTTGCTCATAGACGTACCCGAGGTGCTGGAGCTGCGCGGCGACGGGCAGACGCAGATCGAGAGCCTGAGCGCCGATTCGCGCAAGCAGACGCAGGCCGGGCTCTTCTTCTGCTTCCGCGGGGCGAACTTCGACGCGCACGACTTCGCCGCCCAGGCGGCGGAGAACGGCAGCGTCGCGCTGGTCGTCGAGCGCTGGCTGCCCGACGTGCGGGCGGCACAGGTGCTCGTCTCCGATGCGCGCGCGGCCATGGCGCGCATCGCCAGCGCCTTCTACGGGCACCCGCAGCGGCGCATGCGCATGGTGGGCGTCACCGGCACCAAGGGCAAGACGACGACGACCTATCTGCTCAAGTCCATCTGCGAGCAGGCGGGCATGAAGTGCGGCCTGATCGGCACGACGGGCAACATGATCGGCGCGCGCATGCTCGACAGTAAACTGACGACCCCGGACCCCATCGAGCTGTACGATACGCTGCGCACGATGGCCGACGAGGGCGTGCAGGTCGTATGCATGGAGGTCTCGGCACATGCGCTGGCGCTGCGCAAGCTCGTGGGCATGTCCTTCGAGGCGGCCGCCTACACGAACCTGTCGCTGGATCACCTGGACTTCTTCGGCACGATGGAACACTACCGTGACGCCAAGCGCAGGCTGTTTGCGGACGGGCTGTGCCAGAACGCGGCGTTCAACGCCGACGAGGAGACGACGCCGGAGGTCTGCGCGGACCTGAATCTGCCGTGCATGACGTTCGGCATCAGTCAGAACGCCGATCTGTACGCGCGCGACATCGAGATCTCCGAGAACGGCGTATTCTTCACGCTCAACCTGCGCGGCCTGCACAGCGCTGATATCCACCTGCGCATGACGGGCATGTTCAACGTCTACAACGCCCTGGCGGCTACCGCCCTGGCGATGATCCTGGGCATTGACCTGGATACGATCAAGCGCGGCCTGGAGGCGGTGCGCAGCGTGCCCGGCCGCATTGAGATGCTGGAGCTGGACACGCCCTACCGCATGATCCTGGACTACTCGCACTCGCCCGACGCGCTGGACAACATCCTGCGCACGGTGCGCACGTTCACGCGCGGGCGGCTGATCGCGCTGTTCGGCTGCGGCGGCGACCGCGACCGCCAGAAGCGGCCGGTCATGGGCCGCATCAGCGGCCAGCTGGCCGACCTGTCCATCCTCACCAGCGACAACCCGCGCAGGGAGGATCCCATGCAGATCCTGACGGCCATCGAGGACGGCATCCGCGAGACGGACGGCAAGTACGTCATCATTGAGAACCGACGCGAGGCCATCCGTTACGCGATGCAGGTCGCGCAGGAGGGCGACGTGATCGTGCTGTGCGGCAAGGGCCACGAGACCTATCAGGACATCGGCGGCGTGAAGTATCCGTTCGACGAAAAGTGCGTGGTGCGCGAACTGCTCGCAGAGCAGGAGTGAGGAGGAATCGGCATGCAAAGGATGATCTGGGCGGTGCTTGCGGCGTTCCTGCTGTCGCTGGCGGTGGGGCCCGTGATGCTCCCGGCGCTCAAGCGCCTGAAGTTCGGACAGAACATCTACGAGCTGGCGCCCAAGAGCCATCAGAAAAAGCAGGGCGTGCCCACCATGGGCGGCCTGATGATCGCGCTGGTGACGCTCGTCGTAGCGCTCGCGCTGCACACGGGCGGCTTTGACGTCAAGACGGACATGATGCTCGCGGTGCTGTTGCTCGCGCTGGGCAACCTGTGCATCGGCTTTGCCGACGACATGACCAAGATCCGCCGCGGCAAGAACGGCGGTTTGACGCCCTCGCAGAAGATGATCTGTCAGGCGCTGCTGGCGGCGGCCTTCTCGGCGTACTGCTACTTTCACCCGCTGGTGGGCGACCACATCATCGTGCCGTTCCTGGGCGTCGAGTGGGACCTGGGCGTGTTTTACATCCCGGCGGCGATGTTCGTGATCGTCGGCACGACCAACAGCGCGAACCTGCTGGACGGCCTGGACGGCCTGCTCGGCTCTGTCGCGCTGGTGGACATGGCCACGCTCGGCCTGCTCGCACTGTTTGCGGCGGCGGCGGTCTCGGGCATGGATGCGACCAACCTGGGCAACCTGGCGGTGCTGTGCTGTGCGCTGGCCGGCGCGTGCATGGGCTTCCTGCGCTTCAACATCTACCCCGCGCGGCTGTTCATGGGCGACACGGGCTCGATGTTCATCGGCGGCGCGGTCGTGGGCGCGGCGCTGCTGCTGCGCCTGCCGCTGCTGCTGGTGCTGATCGCATTCTGCATGCTGATCTCCAGCCTGTCGGACATCATCCAGATCACCTACTTCAAGCTCACGCACGGCAAGCGCGTGTTCAAGATGGCGCCGATTCACCACCACTTCGAGCTGTGCGGCATCCCGGAGCCGAAGATCGTGACGATGTACACGCTCGTCACGGTGGCGCTGTGCCTGCTGGCCATCCTGAGCGTGGCCTGAGGTTTCGACCGACCCGCGGGCGTCGCCCGCGTTTTTTTGGAGGTGTTGTCTTTGCAGTGGAAGGACAGGCGCGCGCTGGTCGTGGGGCTGGCGCGCAGCGGCGTGGCCGCGGCCGGGCTGCTATGTCGGCTCGGCGCGCATGTGACGGCCAACGACTCCAAGCCGCTGGAGAAGCTGGCGGATGCGCAGGAGCTGCAGGCGCTGCCGGCGGACCTGCGGCTCGGACAGCCGGCGGAGCCGCTGCTGGAGGGGCATGACCTGCTCGTCATCAGCCCCGGCATCCCGTACGCGGCGCCCTTCATCCAGAAGGCGCTGGCGATGGGCATCGAGGTCGTGGGCGAGGTCGAGCTGGCGGCGCGCGTCAGCCGTGCGCCGCTGGTGGCGATCACGGGCACCAACGGCAAGACGACGACCACGACGCTGACCGGCGAGATCCTGAAGGCCGCCGGCTTTCGCACGTTCGTCGTGGGCAACATCGGCTATCCGTTCAGCGCGATCGCCGATCAGGCCGGGCCGGAGGACCGCGTCGTGTGCGAGATCTCGTCGTTCCAGTGCGAGAGCATGTCGCGCTATCACCCGCAGGTTGGCGCGGTGCTCAACATCACGGAGGATCACCTCAACCGCCACGGCGACATGCGCACCTACGTGCAGATGAAGCGGCGCATCTTCCGGAACCAGACGAAGGCGGACGTCGCCGTCTTCAACCGGGACGACGCGACCTGCCGGGAGATGGCGCAGGGCCTGTGCGGGCGCGTGGCGTACTTCTCGCGCCGGGAGGCCGTGCCCTTTGGCGCCTATGCGCAGGACGGGGGCGTATACCTGCGCCTGGACGGCGACGCGCGGCGTCTGTGCGGCGCGGACGACATCTTCATCCCCGGCCCGCACAACCTGGAAAACGCGCTGGCGGCCGCGCTGCTCGCGTCGCTCATGGGCGCGCCGGACGGGGCCATCGCGCGCACGCTGCGCACGTTCCGCGGCGTCGAGCACCGCATTGAATTCGTGCGCGAGTGGGAAGGCGTGCGCTACATCGACGACTCGAAGGGCACGAACGTGGACGCCACCTGTCACGCCGTCGAGGCGATGACCGCGCCGACGCTGCTCATCCTGGGCGGCAGCGAAAAGAACGTCGACTTTGCGCCGCTGGCCGAGGCCATAAGGCGCAGCGGACACATCGAGGCGGCCGTGCTCGTCGGCCAGACCGCGGACAAGATCGCCGCCGCGCTGGACGCGGCCGGCTACAAAAGCTACGTGCACGAAGGCTACTCGCTGGAAAGAGCGGTCGCCCGCTGCCGCAGCATGGCCAAACCCGGATACAACGTGCTGCTCTCTCCTGCGTGCGCAAGTTTTGACATGTTTGAAAACTGCGAACAGCGGGGGGACGCCTTCAAAGCCCTGGTCATGGAGATGAAATGACCTCGCCCCGCTGCAAAAGAAGTGGGGGATGGCATTGCTCTGTGTGGTCAAGCGCATGGCCCGCCCGCAGCGGGGCGTGGATTTGAGCGTCGTGGTGTGCATGGTGCTGCTGCTGCTCTTCGGGCTGGTCGTGCTCTTCAGCGCGACGTACTACACCGCGCAGGACAGCGGCGACGCGCTGGCGACGGTCAAAAAACAGCTGGTCGGCATCGGCCTGGGCGCGGCGGCGTGCTTCGTGCTCTCGCGTGCCGACTACCGGATCTTCATGCGCCCGCCGGTCGTGCTGGCGATGCTGGCGGCCAGCGCGGTGCTGCTCGTGCTCGTGCTGGTGCCGGGCGTGGGCGTATACGTCAACGGCTCGCGCCGCTGGCTGAACCTGGCGGGGCTGAGCTTTCAGCCCTCGGAGTTTGCCAAGTTCGCGATGGTCGCATTCATGGCCGGCGCGCTGACGCGGCGCGGCGAGCGGATCGACCGGCTCTTCACCGGCATTGCGCCGCTGCTGTGCGTGCCGGGCGTGATGTTCCTGCTGATTCTGGAGCAGCCCAACCTCTCCACCGGCGGCAGCATCCTCATCGTCGCGGTGCTGATGCTGCTCGTCGCGGGCGCCAGATGGCGCCACCTGGCGCTGCTGGGCGCGGGCGGGCTGTGCCTGGGCGCGGCCTATGCCTGGAGCGCGCCCTACCGGCGCGAGCGCCTGCTCTCCTTCCGCGACCCGTTCGCCAAGATGAGCGACGAGGGCTACCAGCTCTCGCAGTCGCTCATCGCGTTCGGCTCCGGCGGCCTGTTTGGCCGCGGGCTGGGCATGGGCCGGCAGAAGTTCGCCTACCTGCCCTATCCGGAGTCGGACTTCATCTTCGCCATCGTCGGCGAGGACTTCGGCCTCGTGGGCTGCGCCGCGGTCATCGCGCTGTTCGCGGCGTTCGTCTTCTCCGGCATCCGCGTGGCGCTGACCTGCCCGGACCGGTTCGGCGCGCTGCTGGCCGCCGGCATCACGACGATGATCGGCGTGCAGGCGTTTCTGAACATCGGCGTGGTCATCGGCATCCTGCCCACGACCGGCCTGCCGCTGCCGTTCTTCAGCGCGGGCGGCACGTCCGTGAGCCTCATGATGGCGGCGGTCGGCGTGCTGCTGTCGATCTCGCGCACCTGCGAACAGCTGCGCTGACGCCCTTCACACCCTTCCCGCCTTCGCCATAGAGTAATAGCGACAAGGCGTTGGAGGTGTGCGGATGGAAAGGTTTCGGGTAGAGGGCGGGCACAGGCTGTCGGGCGCGGTGCGCGTGCACTGCGCCAAGAACGCGGTGCTGCCGATCCTCGCGGGGGCGATCCTGGCGGACGACCCGACGACGGTGCTGGACTGCCCCGACATTGCGGATGTCAGCAACATGGTGCGCATCCTGCAGACGCTGGGATGCGAGGTGTCCGCGCAGGGCGCGGCGCTGCGGGTGGATCCGTCGTCCATCCACAGCGACACGATGCCGGAGGATCTGTCCAAGCGGCTGCGCTCGTCCGTGTTCATGATGGGCGCGCTGCTGGGCCGCCTGCGCCGGGCGGTCGTTCCGTATCCGGGCGGATGTGAGATCGGTCAACGCCCGATCGACCTGCACCTGTCGGGCCTTACGGCGCTGGGCGTGGACATCCGCGAGGAGGGCGGCCTGGTCGTGTGCGACGGAGGCCGGATGCGCGGGGGCGAGGTGCAC
Source organism: Candidatus Onthenecus intestinigallinarum (assembly GCA_018713325.1). GTDB lineage: Bacteria > Bacillota > Clostridia > Christensenellales > Aristaeellaceae > Beduinella > Beduinella intestinigallinarum. Next base: position 59,452 of record DVFJ01000028.1, read on the forward strand.
CTGGACTATCCGAGCGTGGGCGCGACGGAAAACGTGATGATGGCCGCGGCGCGCATTCCGGGCCGCACGGTGATCCACAACGCCGCGCGCGAGCCGGAGATCGCGGACCTGCAGCGGTTCCTGAATGCCTGCGGCGCGCGCATCGCGGGCGCGGGCAGCGCCACGATCGAGATCGAGGGCGTACGGCGCATGCGCGGCGCTACATACCGTCCGATGCCTGACCGGATCGAGGCGGGCACGCTGCTGGCGGCGGCCGCCGCCACGGGCGGCGAGGTGGAACTGACCGACGCGCCGGTGGAGGAGCTGGGGGCGGTCATGGCCAAGCTGCGCGAGATGGGCTGCCGCGTCGAGGCGGGCGCAGGGCGCGTGGCGCTGGCCGCTCCGCCGCGGCTGGACAGCCCGGGACAGCTGATCACGCTGCCGTATCCGGGATTTCCCACCGACATGCAGGCGCAGATGCTGGCGCTCACATGCTGCGCGCGCGGCACGTCGATCATCACGGAGACGGTCTTCGAAAACCGCTTCACGCACGTGGGCGACCTGCGGCGCATGGGCGCGAACATCGTGGTCAAGGACCGCACGGCGATCGTGCGCGGCGTGCGGTCGCTGCACGGCGCGCGGGTGTGCGCACGCGACCTGCGTGGCGGCGCGGCGCTGCTGATTGCAGGGCTGGCGGCGCACGGCGAGACGGTCGTGGAGGGCGCGGAGCTCATCGACCGCGGATATGAACGGCTGGAGTGGATGCTCGGCGGTCTGGGCGCCCGGATCCGGCGAGAACGGCAGACGGACGAATGAAAGCAGGTGGAATGGATGGATGAACGATACGCTCCCCCGCGCCGCGCGCCCGGACATCCGGGCCTGACGGCGCTCGCGGTGCTGCTCACGCTTGCGTTGATCGGCTTCCTGCTGGCGCGCAGCACGGTCTTCGTGCTGCGCAGCGTGCAGGTGGAAGGCGACGTCACGCGCTATACGCCCCAGCAGATTGCGGATATCGCGGGGGTGAGCATGTACCAGTCCATCTTTTCCATCAACGAGGGGCAGCTGCGCCAGGCCGTGGAGAGCAACCGCTACCTGCGCTTTGAGGGCATGCAGATCGTCTATCCGGACGGCCTGATCCTGCGCGTGAGCGAGCGCCAGCCCAGCGCAACGGTGACGTATCTGGGCGTCATGTTCGTGCTCGACGACGAGGGACGCGTGCTCGATCAATATAGCGCGGACAGCGAAACGCTGGATGTGCCCGTCGTCACGGGGCTGAAGATCAAGCGCCTGGCCATCGGCGAGGAGCTTCAGACCGAGATGCAGTGGCAGACCCAGGCCGTGCAGAAGGTGCTCGCCGTGCTCGCGCGCAGCGAGTTGACCGGGCGCGCCGTTGAATTGAATGCGGAGAATTCGGACAACCTCTACCTGATGACCACCGACGGACTCAAGATCGAGCTGGGCGACGTGGAGAACATGGAGACGAAGATCTCCATCGCTCAGGAGGTGCTGCGCCAGATCGACAGCCCCGCGTTCCTGGCCGAGGTGGAGCAGCGCGAGGCCCAGGCCAAGCAGGAGGCCGCCCAGCAGCGCGCCCGCGCCGTCGCAAACGGCACCATGACCCAGGAGGAGGCCGACGAGGAGGCGCGCCTGGCCGAACAGGAGGATGGGCTCCAATTCGATCTGATGGGCGCCAAACTCGACGTCTCTTCGGCGCAGGTGGCCGATTTTGTGCCGGCGCAGTGAGAAAAATGCAAAAAACAGACCGTCGGTTCGTGCAAATATCAGATTTTCCCCCGCAAAACCGCGGTCTGCTCGAGAAAAATAAACGAAAACAGACTGTTTTTCGCAATGGTTCTTGCATATGGCGCGTAAAAAGGTTAAAATATAGTATCCGGCTTTATGTACGTCAGAGGTTACCATTTGGCGCGCGCGCAGCGCGCAGCGGGGAGTAGAAACGAAGATGAAAAAGACAGCGGCTGTGGTCGACTTCGGAACGTCGAAAATCGTGACCCTGGTGGCGGAAAGCGGCAGTTATCACCGCTGCGACATCATCGGCGCGGGGACGGTTCCTTACGACGGCTTCATGGACGGCGAGTGGAACGCGCCTACGCTGGTCAGCCAGGCGATCCAGGATTCCATCGCGGAGGCCGAAGCACAGTCCCACCGGCGCATCCGGGAAGTGTACGTCGGCGTGCCGGGCGAGTTCTCCAGGGTGTACGTCATCGAGACGCAGGTGCAGCTGCAGGGCGCAGACCCGCGCGTGACGCCCGCCGACGTGGAGCGCGTGTTCATCCAGGCGACGGAGGAGGTGCAGCCCCTGCGCGGCGCCATCATCCACCGCTCGCCCGCCTGGTTCATGGTCGACGAGGGCAAAAAGACGATGGAACCGGTCGACATGAAGGGCAGCACGCTGCGGGCGATGGTCTCCTTCATCGTCGCCGACCAGTTCTTCCTCAACGACGTGTCCAACCGCATGGCGCAGCTGGGCCTGACGGTCAAGGGCTTCTACTCCACGCCCATGGGCGAGGCGCTGCTGTTCCTGACGCCGGAGGATCGCGACCGCACCGCCGTGCTGGTGGACGTGGGTTACCTGTCCACCGAGGTGATGACCGTCGAGGGCGACGCGCTCATCTTCCACAAGGTGCTGCCGGTCGGCGGCGCGCACATCACGCTGGACCTGGCCACGGGCCTGGAGGCCCCCATGGCCCAGTGCGAGCAGATCAAGCGCGGATATGTGTTCAACACCAGCGGCGAGGACAAGCAGGAGGCGGCCGAGGGAGGCGAGGCGTTCACTCATGAGCAGGTGGCGCGCGTGCTCGAGCCGCGCGTGGACGAGATCGCCGAGATGATCCAGGACTGCATCGACCACAGCGGCGTGCGCCTGGGCAGCTGGTCCAACATCTACCTCACGGGCGGCGGCATCGCCCCGATGAACGGCGGGCGCGTCTACCTGTCCAATCAGCTGGGACGGGCCGTGCGCCAGCCCGCGGCCAAGACCGCCAAGCTCAACAGCCCCATCTATTCCAGCGCCCTGGGCCTGGTGGACCTGGTCTTTGAGACGCTTGAATCCAGCGAAGAAGAGAATTCCCTGCTCGGCAAGGCCTCTTCTTTCTTCCAAAAACTGCTGGGCAAATAAAGCTTTTTTGACAACAAAAGGGGGATGACTTGTGCTCGAGTTTGAAGTCGAACAGAATTCCTACGCGTCCATCAAGGTCGTCGGCTGCGGCGGCGGCGGCAACAACGCGGTCAACCGCATGGTGGACTCGGGGCTGCGCGGCGTCGAGTTTGTTTCCATCAATACGGACAAGCAGGCGCTGAACCTGTCGCAGGCGCAGCATAAGATCCAGATCGGCGAAAAGCTGACCAAGGGCCTGGGCGCCGGCGCCGTGCCCGACATCGGCCGCCGCGCGGCCGAGGAGAGCCGCGAGGAGATCGCGCAGGCGCTCAAGGGCTCCGACCTGGTGTTCGTCACGGCCGGCATGGGCGGCGGAACCGGCACGGGCGCCGCGCCCATCGTAGCCGAGGTCGCGCGCGAGCTGGGCTGCCTGACCATCGCGGTGGTGACCAAGCCCTTCCTGTTCGAGGGCAAGCAGCGCATGAAGAACGCCGAGGCCGGCATCAACGAGCTCAAGCAGCGCGTGGATACGCTGGTGGTCATCCCCAACGACCGGCTGCTGCAGGTCGTGAGCAAGGGCACGACCATGCTCGAGGCCTTCCGCATCGCCGACGACGTGCTGCGCCAGGGCATCCAGGGCATCTCCGATCTGATCGCCGTGCCCGCGCTCATCAACCTGGACTTTGCGGACGTCAAGACGGTCATGGAGTCGGGCGGCATGGCGCACATGGGCATCGGCGTGGGCCAGGGCGAAAACCGCATGGTCGAGGCCGCCAAGAACGCCATCCAGTCCCCGATGCTGGAAACCTCCATCGACGGCGCGCGCGCCGTGCTGATGAACATCACCGGCGGCCCGGACATGAGCATCATCGACATCAACGAGGCGGCGCAGCTGGTCATGCAGGCGGCCGACAGCGAGGCGAACATCATCTTCGGCGCCGGGATCGACGAGTCGCTCGAGGACGAGGTGCGCATCACCGTCATCGCCACCGGCTTTGAAAAGACGCCGTTCCCGCCGCGCGAGCCCGTCAAGCGCCAGCGCCAGGCCTACGCGCCCTCGCAGGCGCCGTACGTGCCCGTGACGCAGACGAGCTACGGCGCGCCCGAAGAGCCGCGCGCGTATTCGCGCTACGACTCGAGCTACACCCCTGCGGAGGGCATGTACGCGCAGCGCGCCGAGGGCGGCTACGGGCCGCAGGACGGCGAGCCGGAGATCCCATCGTTCGTCAACAGCGGCATGAACCGTGGGCCTGCGCCACAGCGCGTGTCGCCCTTCCAGGGCATGCCGCCGCAGCAGAACCCCGTGCGCGAGCAGCCGCCGGAAGAGGCGCAGCAGGAGACCTCGAGCCGTTCGTATCTGTCGGACGTGCCCGCGTACCTGCGCCGCCAGCCCAAGAAGTGAGATGTTGCCCCAACCATCCGCCCGATCGTTGACCGGGCGGATTTTCCATGCTATAATCCGAAACGTATGGGAGGGACGCTGCGATGGAGATGAACCGTGCGGTCGTCGCGATGCAGCCCAGCGGCATCCGGCGCATCACCGCCGAGGCCAGGCGCATCGGGGGATGCATCTCGCTCACGCTGGGCGAGCCGGACTTTGACACGCCCGCGCCGGTCTGCGAGCGCACCCGGCGCGCGCTGGGCGAGGGCTACACGCATTACCCGCCCAACGCGGGCTACGAGCCGCTGCGCGCGCAGATTGCGGCCCATGAAAACGCCCGCCACGGCACAGACTACACGGCGGACGAGGTCATCGTGACTGCGGGCTCGACCGAGGCCATCGCCAGCGCGCTGCTGGCCATCCTCAACCCCGGCGACGAGGTGATCGTGCCGGTGCCGGCGTTCGGCCTGTACGAGCAGCTGATCGCCCTGGCCGGCGGCGTGGACGTGCCGCTGCACACCGAGGCGGACGGGTTTCAGATCGCGCAGGAGCGCCTGGACGCATGCCTGACGCCGCGCACGAAGGCCATCCTGATCACCTCGCCCAACAACCCCACCGGCTGCGTGCTGGAGGCGGCGTCGCTGGAGCGGGTGGCGCGTGCGGCCCGGGAGCATGACCTTTTCGTGCTGCTGGACGCGGTGTATGACCGGCTGGTCTATCGGCCGGATGTGCCGCATCTGATGGATGACAGGACGCTGCGCGATCGGTTGATCGTGGTGCAGAGCTTTTCCAAGCCCTATGCGATGACCGGCTGGCGCGTGGGCTACGGCATCGCCGACGCGCCGGTGGCGCGCCAGATGCTCAAGGTGCACGCCGCGCTGGTGGTGGGCGTGTCGGCCTTCTCGCAGCGGGGCTGCGAGGGGATCTTTGACGTGGACATCGAGCCGATGCGGCTGCGCTACCTGCAGCGGCGCGACTACGTGCTGGGCCGGCTGGAGAAGATGGGACTGGAGACGGTGCGGCCGGACGGGGCGTTCTACGTCTTTCCGAGCATCGCCCGCTTCGGCATGACGTCGGAGGCGTTTGCGCTGCGGCTCATGCGCGAGGCGAAGGTCGCCGTCGTGCCGAGCAGCTGCTTTGGCGTGGAGGGCTTTGTGCGCATCACCTATTGCTACAGCGACGAGGAACTGCGCGAGGGCATGGACCGCCTGGAGCGCTTTGTGGAATCGCTCGAACGCTAGACAGGGAGGGAACGCGATGAATCTGAAGGGAAGCTATGTCGCGCTGGTCACGCCGTTTCATGCGGATGGAAGCGTCAACCTCGAAAAACTCAGGGAGCTGTGCGAGTGGCACATCCAGGAGGGCACCGACGGCCTCGTGCCGCTGGGCACCACGGGCGAGGCCAGCACGCTCACGCAGCAGGAGCAGGACGCGGTCGCGCAGTGCGTGATCGACACCGTCGCCGGGCGCGTGCCGGTCATCGTCGGCGCGGGCTCCAACGCCACGGCCGTCTCCGTTCAGAAGGCCCGCCACTACGCGCAGATGGGCGCGGACGGCGTGCTGGCGATCACGCCCTACTACAACAAGGCCAACGAGGAGGGCATGGTCCGCCACTTTGAGACGATCGCCGACGCGGCGGGCGTGCCGGTGGTGATGTACAACGTGCCGGGCCGCACGGCGTGCAGCCTGTCCGTCAAGGCGGTCGAGCGCCTGTCGCGCCATCCGAACATCGCCGGCATCAAGGAGGCCAGCGGCAACCTGGCCTACGTCGCCAAGATTGCGCGCTACGCCTCGGAGGACTTTTGCATCCTCTCGGGCGAGGACGCGGTGATCGTGCCGGTGATGTCGCTGGGCGGCACGGGCGTGATCTCCGTGCTGGCCAACGTCTGCCCGGCCCGGACGCACGAGATGGTGGCCGCCTTTGCCGCGGGCGACGTGGCGCACGCGCGGGCGTTGCAATTGAAGTACACCGACCTGATCGAAAAGCTGTTCATGGAGGTCAACCCCATTCCGGTCAAGGAGGCCATGAACCTCCTGGGCATGGACGTGGGCGGCTACCGCCTGCCGCTTTGCGGGATGGAGAAAGCGCACCGCGAGGTGCTGGCAGAAGCGCTGCGGGTGATCGCATGAACCTGGCGCTGATCGGTTACGGTAAAATGGGGCAGATGGTCGAGGACGTGTGCCGCGCGCAGGAGGACCTGCGCATCGCCGGCGTCGTGGACCAGGGCCGCCTGCCCTCGCTGCGCGCCGTCCCCTCGCCGGACGTGGCGATCGACTTCTCCTATCCGGGCAACCTGCTGCCGCTGCTGGCGGATGCGCTGGAGCTGAAGGTGCCGCTCGTGCTGGGCACGACGGGCCTGTCCGCCGCGCAGGAGGAATCCATCCGCGAGGCCGCGCGCAGCGTGGCGATCGTGCGCGCGCAGAACTTCTCCGTGGGCGTGACGGTCATGCGCCGCATCGCCGCGGAGATGGCGCGCGCGCTGGGCGAGGGCTTTGACATCGAGATCGTCGAGACGCACCACCGCCAGAAGGTCGACGCGCCCAGCGGCACCGCGAAGATGCTGCGCTCGGCCGTCGACCCGCAGGGCGTGTACGCCGTGCAATACGGCCGCGAGGGCCTCGTCGGCGCGCGTGGGCGCGAGATCGGCATGCACAGCCTGCGCGGCGGCACGGTCGCGGGCGAGCACAGCGTGCGCTTCTTCGGCGAGCAGGAGGAGCTGGAGTTGCGCCACAGGGCGGACAGCCGGCGCATCTTCGCCGTGGGCGCGGTCAAGGCCGCGCGCTTTGTGCGGGACATGCCCGCCGGGCTCTACGACATGGACGACGTATTGTTTGGAGGACGCTAATGGACGCATACGAGATCATCCGCATCATTCGGGAATCCCAGAAGCAGACGCCTGTGAAGGCGTACGTGAAGGCCAAGCGCCCGCTCTCGTTCGAGGGCTGCAAGGTGTTCGGCGCGGGCGACCAGATCGTCTTCGGCGACTGGAAGGACGTGCAGCCTGCGCTGGAGCAGAACGCCGCGGACATCGAGGAGCTGGTCGTGGAGAACGACCGGCGTAACAGCGCGATCCCGCTGCTGGACCTCAAGCGCTTCAACGCGCGCATCGAGCCGGGCGCGATCATCCGCGACCAGGTCGAGATCGGCGACGGCGCGGTCATCATGATGGGCGCGATCATCAACATTGGCGCGGTCATCGGCGAGGGCACGATGATCGACATGGGCGCGGTGCTCGGCGGCCGCGCGATCGTGGGCAAGCGCTGCCACATCGGCGCGGGCACGGTGCTCGCGGGCGTGGTCGAGCCGCCGAGCGCGCAGCCGGTCGTCATTGAGGACGACGTGGTCATCGGCGCCAACGCCGTGGTCATCGAGGGCGTGCGCGTGGGCGCGGGCGCGGTCGTCGCGGCGGGCGCGGTCGTCATCGGCGACGTGGAGCCGGGCGTCGTGGTCGCGGGCGTGCCGGCGCGGGTCATCAAGCGCAAGGACGAGCGCACGGCCTCCAAGACGGAGCTGATCGACGCGCTGCGCGAGCTGTGAGCGCATGAAGACGGGCGTCGCCGGAAGACCGGCGGCGCCCGTTTGGGTCTGCGCTCAGAACGACAGCTCCTTCCAGCACGCGTCCAGCACCTCGCACGAGCGGCGGAAGCGCTCCTCCTCCTCGGGCAGCAGCGGGAGCGTCAGCGTCTCGCGCACGCCTGCGCCGCCCACGACGCAGGGGATGCCCGCGAACACGCCGCGCACGCCGTGCGCCCCGCGCAGCAGCGTCGAGACGGTCAACACGCTGTTCTCGTCGCCCAGCAGCGCGCGGGTGATGCGCGCCATCGCCATGCCGATGCCGTAGTAGGTGGCACGCTTGGCCGCGATGATCTGCTGCGCGGCGCAGCGCACGCGATCGGCAAGGCCCTCCATGTCCCCGGCGCGGAAGCGGCCGCCGGACTCCTCGCAGACGGTGAAGACCGGCTTGGTCGCCAGCATTGCCTGCGACCAGGGGACGAACTCGCTCTCGCCGTGCTCGCCCATGACGTAGGCGTGCACGTTGCGCGGATCCACGCAGAAGTATTCGCCCAGCAGGTAGCGCAGCCGGGCGGTATCCAGCGCGGTGCCCGTGCCGACGACGCGCCCTGGCGCGAAGCCCGACAGCGCCTGCGTCAGGCGCGTCATGACGTCCACGGGGTTGGTCGCCACCAGGAAGATGCCGGAGAAGCCGGAGCGCACGACGGGCTCGACGATGGAGCGGAAGACCTCCGCGTTGCGCGCAAGCAGCGCAGGCCGCTCCTCGCCGGGCTTTTGCGCGACGCCGGCGCACAGCACGACGATGTCCGCGTCCGCGCAGTCCGCATATTGGCCGGTCGCGATGCGCATGTGTCCGGGCGAGAAGGCGAGGCCGTGGCTCAGGTCCATCGCCTCGCCCTCGGCGCGCGCGGCGTCGACGTCGATGAGCAGCAGCTCGTCGCAGGCGTTCTGATTGAGCAGCGCATAGGCGTAGCTCATGCCGACCATGCCGGCGCCGACGAGCACGACCTTTCTGGATTGGGAATGCATGGGTTTTCCTCGCTTTCCGGGAGAGATGTACCTAGTATGCGCAGGAAAACCCAAACCATGATCGTCTGTTTGTCGGGAGATGAACGCGATGAAAAACGGGATCATCTGCGCCTTGCTGCTGGCCGCATGCCTGGCGCTGTGCGGCGCGGCGGACGGGACGCGGGAAATCGAGATCGGCCCGCAGAAGAACGAGGCGCCCGTGGGCGGGGAGACGCTCGTCGAATACGACGTGGCGCTGCGCGGCTTTGCGGACTACGGGCTGGACATCGGCGTGGCGTTTGCGGCGACGCCCGGAGAGGCGGCGCCCGAGGGCATCGAGCTGGCGGACGTGTCGGGCGCGCCGACGGACAAGATGCTGACGCTGCGCGTCACGCCCGAGGCGCAGGCTGGGACGTATGCGTTCTCGCTGTGCGTGGACGGCACGCGCTCTGCGCCGGACGGGCTGCTGATCGTCGGCGGGCCCATCGAGGCGAAGGAGCTGACGGCGCGCTGCGGACAGACGGGGCTGGAGGCGCGGGCGCGCTATGCGATGGGCGGACGCTTTGAGCGGGGCGCGTCGCTGGCGCTGTCGGTCGAGCCGGACGGACCGAACGCGCTGAACGCGCGCCTTGCGCTGCTGGACGCGCAGGGAGAGGCGCTGGATCTGGCGGACCGGCTGAGCGTGACGCTCTCGCTGCCGGCGGACTGGGCCGGCGCGCAGGCGGCGCTTGTGGAGGCGGACGGGCGCGAAAAAAGCCTGCACGCGACCTTCGGTGCAGGCGGGATTTCCTTTGTGATCGAGCGGATGGGCACGGTGCGCGTCACAGAGGACGCGCAAGCTGGCGAATGATCTCCGCGACGGCGCGGCGCTTTTCGGGCGTCAGGCGCGCAAAGGTGAGCAGGGCCTCCATGTCCTCGCGGGTGAGCGCGTCCTCCGGCGGGACGAGCAGCCGCTCCGCGCCGCAGGAGAGCGCGCCGCCCAGGCGGGCCAGCAGGTCGTCGGATATGCCCGCGTCCGCGGACTCCATGCGCTCGATGTCATCCTTGTGCAGCCCCAGGTAGAAGGCGAGCTCCTTTTGCGTGATGCCCAGCGCGCGGCGGCGCGAGCGCAGGGCGCGGGCGCAGAGCGTCTTCATGGCTCAACCCTCCTTTTTTGGCCGGTCGGACGCGCGTCCGTCCGGCTTTTCCTTGGAAAAGAACGTCATGAATTCGCACTCGAGGCGGCCGTTGTAGAGGCGGCGGCGCTTGTCCGCGCGGCGGCCGAAGCTGCGCTCGAAGCCCGGGTGCGAGGTGATGCAGGCCAGGTGGAAGCCGGGATGGCGGCGCAGGAGCAGGCCTAGCTCGCGGTAGAGCGCCTCGCAGGCCCTGCGGTCCGACAGGCGCTCGCCATAGGGCGGATTGGTCAGGAACGTGCCGCGGCCGGCCTCGAGCCGCACGTCGCGCACGTCCGCCGCCCGCAGCTGTATGCGGCCCGCGAGGCCTGCCTGCGCGATATGCCGGCGCGCCAGCTCCAGCGCCTGCGGGTCGATATCGCTGCCCGCGATACCCTCCACGCGCGCGGGATCAAAGCGCGCCTTCGCCTCCTCGCGCAGCCGGCGCATTTCCAAGGCGGGCATGAAGCCCCAGCTTTCGCAGTCGAAGGGCCGCGTCAGGCCGGGCGCGCGGTCCGCCATGCGCATGGCCGCCTCCACGAGCAGCGTGCCCGTGCCGCACATGGGATCGTACAGCGCCTGGCCGGGCCGCCAGGGCGAGAGCTGCACCAGCGCAGCCGCGAGCGTCTCGCGCAGCGGGGCCTCGCCGTTCCAGGTGCGGTAGCCGCGCCGGTTGAGCGCCGCGCCGCTGGCGTCGAGCGTCACCTGGGCGATGTCGCCGTGCAGGGCGACGTTCACGGCATAGACGGCGCCCGTCTCGTCGAACCACGAGCGGCCGTAGGCGGCCTTCAGGCGCTCGACAATCGCCTTCTTGGCGATGGCCTGGCAGTCGCTCACGCTCATCAGCTGCGAGCGCGCGCAGCGGCCGGTGACGGGAAAGCGTCCGTCCGCCGGGATGAAATCCGCCCAGGGCAGGGCGCGCACGCCCTCGAACAGCTCGTCGAACGTGCGCGCCGGAAAGCGGCCCATGACCAGCAGCACCCGGTCCGCGCAGCGCAGCCACAGGTTGGCCGAAAAGGCCTGCTCTGGCGGCGCGGTGAACCGCGCGCCGCCCATCTCCGCGCGCGCGTCAATGCCCATGTGGCGCAGCTCGTTTGCAACCACGCCCTCCAACCCGAAGGCCGCGGTCGCCATCCATTCCAAACGACGGTCCATAAGTCCCCATCCGATCCTGATCAAGTATTTCCAGTATACCCCGTAGCGGCGGCTGCGTCAAATGTTTTGTGCACAGTGGGCGCAATGCGGCGAAAAGACGTCAAAAATTCCACAAAAGGGAAGCGGGGGGCTGTTCAAACACGTGAAAAATTGATATAATAGGTTGCGGAACATTTTCGAAAGAAGATAGGGAGTGATCGAAATGGCTCTGGTCAATACTGCCGAGATGTTCAAAAAGGCGTATGCCGGCGGTTACGCGATCGGCGCGTTCAACGTGAACAACATGGAGATCGTGCAGGGCATCACCGAGGCGGCCATCATGGAGAAGGCGCCCGTGATCCTGCAGGTGTCCAAGGGCGCGCGCGCCTATGCGAAGCACGTCTACCTGGTCAAGCTTGTCGAGGCCGCCCTGCAGGACGCTAAGGACTCCGGCGTCGACCTGCCCATCGCGCTGCACCTGGACCACGGCCCCGACTTTGAGACCTGCAAGAGCTGCATCGACGGCGGCTTCACCTCCGTCATGATCGACGGCTCGCACCTGCCGCTGGCGGAGAACATCGAGCAGACCCGCCGCGTCGTGGAGTACGCCCACAAGTACAACGTCACCGTCGAGGCCGAGCTGGGCCGCCTGGCCGGCGTGGAGGATGACGTGAAGGTGCAGGCGGACGACGCGCTGTACACCGATCCCAATGAGGTCGAGGAGTTCGTCCACTCCACCGGCGTCGACTCCCTGGCCATCGCCATCGGCACCAGCCACGGCGCCTACAAGTTCAAGGGCGAGCCGCACCTGCGCTTTGACATCCTGGAGGAGGTTTCCCGCCGCCTGCCGGGCTTCCCGATCGTGCTGCACGGCGCTTCCTCCGTCATGCCCGAGTACGTCGAGATGATCAACAAGTACGGCGGCAGCATGCCGGGCGCGCAGGGCGTGCCGGAAGACATGCTGCGCAAGGCTGCCTCCATGGCGGTGTGCAAGATCAACGTGGACTCCGACCTGCGCCTGGCCATGACCGGCGTCATCCGCAAGGAGTTCGCGGAGCATCCCAGCGAGTTCGATCCGCGCGCGTACCTCAAGCCTGCGCGTCTGGCGCTGCGCGACATGGTGCGCCACAAGATCGTGCACGTCATGGGCTGCAACGGCAAGGCCTGATCTTCCAAAAGAGCGGCGGGAAAACCGCCGCTCTTTCTTAAATGAACCCTACCGGCGAAGACGAAAGGGGGAAGGTCCCATGCAGGAGACGAAGCGCGCTGTCGATACGTCCAGGGGCATCGCGCCCTGCGGCCTGTGCTGCTTTTTGTGTGACGAGCACCCCGGCTGCAAAGGCTGCCTGTTGCAGGGCTGTCCCAGCGAGGCCGATTGCGGCATCCGGGCGTGCTGCCTGTCGCGCGGGCTGCAGGGCTGCTGGCAGTGCGCGGATTTCCCCTGCGGTCAGGGCCTGTTTGCGCAGATGCGTATTGTCGCGTTCGTCCGCTTCGCGAGGGCGTATGGGGTGGATACGCTGACGGAATGCCTTGCGCGCAACGAGCGGCGCGGCGTGCGTTATCACCACCCCGGCCTGCTCACCGGTGACTACGACGCGTGTGCGGACGAGCGCGCGGTGTTCGGGCTGCTGCGCGACGGCCCTGTGGAGCATGAAGCGCCGCGTGACGCCGCATCCTGAACGAGAAGAACCATGAAACTGACATTCGGGCGCAACCACGCCCACTGAAAAGGAGAGAACGTCCATGAAGTTCTATGTCTGCGCCCACTGCGGCAACATCATCGCCTTCGTGCGCAATACCGGCGTGCCGGTCATGTGCTGCGGCGAAAAGATGCAGGAGATCGTGCCCAACACCACTGAGGCGGCAACGGAAAAGCACCTGCCCGTGATCCATGCGGACGGACGCGAGGTTCGCGTCTGCGTCGGCTCGACGGCGCATCCCATGGCGGCCGAGCACCACATCGCCTGGATTGCGCTGCACACCCGCCAGGGAAACCAGCGCAAGGAGCTGCAGCCCGGCGACAAGCCGGAGGCATGCTTTAGCCTGTGCGAGGGCGACGAGGTCGTGGCGGCCTACGCATACTGTAACCTGCACGGCCTGTGGAAGACGGAAGCGTAAGCGCAATGTCACCCGGCGCCGTCGCCCTGCCGGGCGGCGGCGCTTTTGCGTGCGCAGGCACACGCGCCTCTTGCGCCCCCGGCGCGGCGCATGCTATAATGAAACGAAACGTGGGGGAGGGAAGCGCATGCAGGTATGGCGATGCGATTGCGCCCGCGAAGTGCACTTGGGCAGCGGAGCAGGCGGGCTGTTGCTGCAGCGCAGCCTGCCGGAGTGCGCGGACGAGCTGCTGAGCAGGTTTGGCGGCCAGGTGCAGACGATCTACCTCGACCCGCCCTTCAACACGGGGGAGCGCTTTGCGATGAAGATGCGCGTGGGCGAGGCGGAATGGCGCAGCTCGCGCGCGCGCCTGACGCTGCCCGCCTATGACGACCGGTGGCCCAGCGAGGCGGCGTATCTGGAGATGATGCGTGGCGCGCTGACGTTGGCCCATGGCCTGCTGCGTGAGGACGGCACGATCTTCCTGCACATCGACGCGCGCATGCACGCGCATCTGCGCCTGATGATGGACGAGATCTTCGGCGCGGAGCATTTCCTCAACGAGATCATCTGGGCGTATCAGACCGGCGGACGGGCGCTGCGGCACTTCTCGCGCAAGCACGACATCATCCTGTTTTACGCCAAGAGCCGGAAATACTTCTTCAACATCCGCGCGGTGCCCGTGCCGCGCGCGGAAAACCGGTCCAACCACATGCGCCGCTGTGTGGACGCGGACGGGCGCACCTACCGCACCATCCGCTCCGGCGGGCGCGAGTACGTCTACTATGACGACGAACCCGCCTATCCCGGCGACGTGTGGGACGACGTGAGCCATCTTCAGCAAAAGGATCCGCAGCGCACCGGCTATGACACACAAAAGCCCTTCAAGCTGCTGGAGCGAATTGTGCTGTGCGCCTCACGTCCCGGCGACCTGGTGTGCGACCTGTTCTGCGGCTCGGGTACGACGCTGGACGCCGCCGCCCGCAGCGGCCGCCGCTTCCTGGGCGTGGACCGGAGCCTGGCCGCGCAGACCGTCTCGCGCAAGCGCCTGCTCGGCTGCAGGATGGAGCTGGAGGCGCCGCCGTCCGATGTTGCGGCGCGCGTGTTTGCATCGATGGCGGTGGGCATCGGCTTTTATACCGTGCATCTGGACGGCTACGAGATCGAGCCAGAGCGCGGCCGCTTCGAGGGACTGGACGCCGTGGATCAGTGGTCCGCGGGATTCCTGCGCGGCGACGCGTTCCACCCCTACGCCAATGCGGCGCGCAGCAAGCAAAGGCCGCGCCTGCCCGACGCGCTGGAGATCCCCGTGCTCTCGGGCACGCCGTGCCTGGAGACGGTCGACGTCTTCGGCCGGCGCGCCTACCACTGCTTCGCCCAACCGGGCCGATAGGAGGGCCTCATGAACAACGGTTATACGCTATACGTCCTTCGGCTGATCGCCGCGCAGGGCGCGCTGGCGTCGGTCTATACGGACCCGCGCGACCCGGAGGGCTTCTGCGCGGGGTTTGTGGAGTGCGTCAGCAACCGCCACCTGCTCATGGCGGAGGTCACGCCCTGGGGCAAGCTGGACGGCTGGCGCCTGCGCCGCACGTCGGACGTGCTGCAGGTGCTCTCGGGCGAGGAGTACGAGCAGCGCCTGGCGATGCTGCTGTCGCACTACCGCCAGCAGCACGTGACGTTCTTCGAATCCCCGCTGGAGGAGGAGGACGACATCCTGCGCCGCGCGCTGCAGCACTGCCAGGAAAAGCGATATGTGATCAGCGTGCTCATCGGCGACGAGATGCTCACCGGCCGCGTCAAGGACCTGAACGACCTGCGCGTGACGCTGCAGCTGATGGACTTCTTCGGCCGGCCCGCCGAGGAGGAGACCGTGCCCCTGCGCGACATCGAGGTGCTCTCCATCGACACGGAGGAGGAGCGCATGTACGAGCTGCTGGAGCGTCTGGACGCGCAGCGTCCACAGCTCCTGCCCCCGGAGGAAGAATGAAGATCAAGATCCTGACCATCTTTCCCGAGATGTTTGCGCCCGTATTGAACGCAAGCATTCTCGGGCGCGCCCAGGACAAGGGGCTGATCGCCTTTGAGGTGATCGACATCCGTCCCTTCTCCCAGCGCAAGCACAAGAATACGGACGACGATCCGTTCGGCGGCGGGGCCGGCATGGTCATGATGGCGCAGCCGGTCGTGGATGCGATGCGCCATGCGATGGGCGAGGGCTTTTCGGGAAGGCGCATCTACCTGTCGCCGCGCGGGCAGACGCTGACGCAGCGCAAGGCCGAGGAGCTGGCGCGCGAGAAGGAGTTGATCCTGCTGTGCGGCCACTACGAGGGGCTCGACCAGCGGGCGATCGATCTGTGCGTCGACGAGGAGCTGTCCGTCGGCGACTACGTGCTCACCGGCGGAGAGCTGGCGGCCATGGTCGTGGCCGACGCGGTGGCCCGGCTGATCCCCGGCGTGCTCGGCTGCGAGGAGAGCGCGCAGACCGAGTCCTTCTCCAGCGGCCTGCTGGAGTATCCGCAGTACACCCGCCCCCGCGTGTTCGAGGGACTGGAGGTGCCGGCCGTGCTGCTGGAGGGCAACCATGCGCTGATCGAGGACTGGCGCTTTGAGCAGTCGCTGCGCATCACGCTCGCGCGGCGGCCGGAGCTCGTGCAGGGGCTGGAGATGAGCAAGCGACAGCGCAGGATCTACGACCGCGTGCTGCGGGAATGGACGCAACAGAAGGGGGACGTGTAAAACATGTGGAGTGAGGAAAAGCGCATCCGTGGAATCTTTACCGGCATGTCTGCGGGCTACATCGCGCTGGGCCTGGTGCTGATGCTCTGGCCGCAGGGCGCGATGAACGTCATCTGCGGCGTGCTGGGCGCGGCGGCGGTCGTGCTGGGCGTGTACAAGCTGTTTCGCTACTTTACGGCGCAGGGCGTCGAGGTGCTCTTCGTCAACATGTCGGCCGGCGTGGTGCTGCTGCTCGTGGGCCTGGTGCTGCTCATCCGTCCCGAACTGCTGCTCGGGCTGCTGCCGATCCTGCTGGGCCTGCTGGTCGTGATCGACGGCACGGCGCGTGTGCACACCGCGCTGGAGCTGCGCCGCGTGGGGTATGGCGCGTGGGGGCTGGAGCTGGCGTTTTCGGCGTTGAGCGTGCTGCTGGGCATCATGCTGATCGCCAACCCGATGTTCTCGCTGAACCTGGCGACGGCCTTCATCGGCGCGGTGCTGTGCGTGGACGGCGTCATCAACCTGTGGGATATCTTCTACGTGTCCCGACAGATCCGCAACCTGCGCCGCTGATGGCGCACCGCATGCCCAAGCTGCGCGAAAGGAGCGACGACAGATGAAGATGTCATTCCGCTGGTATGGCCCGGACGACCCGGTCAAGCTCTGGCAGATCCGCCAGATCCCGGGCATGCGCAGCGTCGTCAGCGCCGTGTATGACGTGCGCCCGGGCGAGGTCTGGCCCGAGGAGAGCCTCAGGCGCCTGCAGGACCAGTGCGCGCAGGCGGGCCTGGTGTTCGACGTGGTGGAGAGCATCCCCGTGCACGAGGATATCAAGCTGGGCCGGCCCACGCGTGACGGATACATCGCGGCCTATCAGGAGAACATCCGGCGTGTGGCAAAGTACGGCGTCCAGTGCGTGTGCTACAACTTCATGCCGGTCTTCGACTGGACGCGCACGCAGCTGGACCGGGCGGGCGCGGATGGCTCGACGAGCCTGGTCATGTACATGGATCAGCTGCGCGGGCTGGATCCCCTCAAGGATGGCCTCTCCCTGCCCGGCTGGGACGCCAGCTATGAAAAGAGCGAGCTGCGCGCGCTGTTCGAGGCCTATGTGCAGGTGGGCGAGGAGGGACTCTGGCGCAACCTCGCGTATTTCCTGCAGGCCGTCGTGCCCGTGGCCGAGGCGAGCGGCGTGAAGATGGCGATTCATCCGGACGATCCGCCCTACCCGATCTTCGGCCTGCCGCGCATCGTGACGTGCGAGCGCAACCTGGACCGACTGCTGGGGCTCGTCGACAGCCCGGCCAACGGCCTGACGCTGTGCACCGGCAGCCTCGGCTGCGCCGCCAGCAACGACGTGCCTGCGATGGTGCGCAAGTACAGCGCCATGGGGCGCATCCACTTCATGCACATCCGCAACGTGCTCAACCTGCCCGACGGCAGCTTCGAGGAGCGCGCGCACCTGTCCGCCTGCGGCAGCCTGGACATGTACGAGATCGTCCGCGCGCTGGTCGAGACGGGCTTTGACGGCTACGTGCGCCCGGACCATGGGCGCATGATCTGGGGCGAGACGGGAAAGCCCGGTTACGGACTGTACGACCGCGCGCTGGGCGCGGCCTACCTCAACGGGCTGTTCGAGGCCTGCGAAAAGGCCCGCGGCTGACCCTAAAGACAAAACGGCACATGAAAAGCGGCCTGCGCGCACATCCTGCGTACAGGCCGCTTGATTTTTGCCGGTCACGCCCGGCTGAGCACGATGCGCACGCCCCAGGGTCCGAGCGTGAGGGACGCATCCTGCGCGACGGGTTCGCCGGTGAGCGCGTCCACGCCGCCCTCGAGCGCGCGGATGTCCCGCGCATCGTCCGAGTAGTTCAGGTAGAAGCGCGCGCGCCGGCCCTCGCCCTCGAGCGTGCGCACGCACAGCGGGAAGCGCGGCAGGCCGTCCAGGGAGATGCCCGCGTCGGCCAGCACGCCGGGCAGGAGGGCGTCCAGCGCCTCGTCCGACGTCAGGCAGGCCAGGTAATAGGCATGGCCATTGCCGCAGGCGTTGCGCGTGAAGGCGGCGTAGCGGCCCCAGTGCGGGTGCTCGTAGCGGCACAGCACCTGCGCGCCCGGAGCGGGCGTGACCAGCTCCATGAAGCTGCGCACGCGGCGCTGCTCCGCGGGCAGGCCGACGCCGGAGAGCGTGACGCCGCGCGGATACGTGAACTCGCTGTAGCTCACGCCGAGCGCGTCCGCGAGCAGGTGCGGCTGCCGGTCGGGATAGACCTTGACGTGCTCGTTTGAAAAGGCCGTCTTGAACGTGCACAGCAGCGTGCCGCCGCCCAGCGCATAGTCGCGCAGGCGGGCGAGCAGCGACTCCGGCGCTGCGTAGAGCGCGGGCACGGCGACCAGGTCGTAGCGGTCCAGGCCGTCCGCATCCTCGGGGAAGAGCACGTCCACGGGCACGTTGGCCCGGTAGAACGCGTCGTGCAGGAAGCGGAAGACGCGGTTGTAGTCGCAGGGCTCGTCCGCGCTGCCGATGGGGAAGCTCTCCACGGCGGTCAGCGCGTCGTTGCTCACGAGGATGGCGCAGCGGCTCTTCACGCGCAGGTCCGCAATCGCCGGCGCAAGGCGGCGCATCGCCTCGCCAATGCGGCAGGCCTCCCGGTACGGCTCGCCGGGCAGGAAGTCGTGGCTGAGCAGGCCCTTCCAGTAGGTCTCGATGGCGTTGTGGATCGAGTGCCAGTGCCAGTACTCGACCATGTACGCGCCGTGCGCCAGGTGGCTCATCGCCTGCAGGAACAGCTGGCCGGGGTACGGCGTCCAGCAGGGGAAGCCCTGCGCCTGCGTCTCCAGCACGAGGTAGGGCGCGCGCAGCAGCCCGCGCGTGATCGCCCCGCCGAAGGCGATCTCCATGCCGGTCAGGTCGTCCTGCGAGGGATGGTAGATGTCGCAGCCCGCGACGGTCAGGCACTGCGCGGCCTGCTTGTGATCGACCGCCGGCTGCACGCCGTAGGAGTGATTGCGCCATGCAAAGTCGAAGTTGTGCGTCAGGAACTGACCGGGCCGGGCATACTCGCGCACGATGGACGCCTGCCAGGCGAGAAACTCCGTCACCAGCTCCCGGCGGAAGCGCTCGAACGCGCCGCGCAGGCTGGCGTTGATCGTGTTGCGCACGTCCGGGAAGTCATCCCAGTCGTCGACGCGGTTGCTCCAGTAGTCCAGGCCGAACGCCGCGTTGAGCGCGTCTGTCGTGCCAAACTGCGCCCGGAGCCACGCCACAAAGCGCCGCTGCACGCGCTCGCCGCACACGTCGTAGTGCTTCGTCTCGTTGTCCAGCTGATAGCCCACGACGGCCGGGTGGCCGCAGACGTGGCCGATCAGCTTGCGGATGACGCGCTCGGCGTAGCGCAGGTAGTCCGGATCGGTGATGTCCATGATCTGGCGCGGGCCGTAGCGGCCGGGACCGGCGTGCGTCTCGGCAAGTACGCCCGGGTGTCGCCTGACCATCCAGGCCGGCACGGCGTACGTGGGCGTGCCGACGATCACGTCGATGCCCGCGCGGCCCATCGCGTCCAGCACGCGGTCGACATGCGAAAAGTCGAACACGCCCGGCTGGGGCTCCAGCGTGCTCCAGGTGGATTCGGCGATGCGCACGGTGTTGATGCCTGCCTCGCGCATCATGCGCACGTCCTGCTCCAGGCGGTCATAGGGCATGTACTCGTCATAATAGGCGACGCCAAAGCGCAATTTCTCCACGGTCCATACCTCCTTTGGGTTCATTATAGCAGAAAGCGGAAATATACGATAGAGCGGCGGATGAAAAAGCGGTTGACAGCGTCCGGAGCGGTTGATAGAATGGGCTCGAAGGGCCGCAGGGCCCGCGATCGGAGGTTGAGACGGATGGACAAACTGCTGTTGGGCGTGTGCGAGGCCGCGCGCGCGGCGGGCATGCGCATGCTGAACGCCGGCGAGGTGCGCGTGCGCGAGAAGGAAGGGCACGCCAACTTTGTGACCAATCTGGACGAGGCCGTGCAGGCGCAGCTCATCGCGGCGCTGACGCCGATGCTGGCGGGCGCGCGCTTCATCGCGGAGGAAAAACAGAACGAGGCCGCGCCGGACGGCTACACCTGGGTGATCGACCCGATCGACGGCACGCAGAACTTCATCAGCGGCCTGCGCCACAGCGCGGTGTCCGTCGCGCTGCTGCGGGATGGGCGGCCCGTGCTGGGCGCGGTCTACGATCCCTATGCGGACGAGCTGTTCGCCGCGCGGGCGGGCGGCGGCGCGCGCCTGAACGGGCGGGAGATCCGCGTCAGCGAGCGCGCGTTTGACCGCGGCGTCATCGCGTTCGGCACGGCGCCGTACAATCTGGAGCTGACCGACCGCAGCTTCGCGGCGGCGAAGGCGGTCTTTCTCGCGTGCTGCGACGTGCGCCGCTCCGGCAGCGCCGCGCTGGACCTGTGCGGCGTGGCTGCGGGCCGATTTGAGGGCTACTTCGAGCTGCGCCTCTCGCCCTGGGACTACGCCGCGGGCTCTCTGATTGTGCAGGAGGCGGGCGGGCGCGTGGGCGCGATCGCGCCCGACACGTGGGGCTTTGAGCGGCCCATCGGCGTGCTGGCCGCGCCGCCGCAGGCCTTTGACGCGCTGAAAGCGGTCGTCGAGGGCGTGAAGGGCGGCGAAACGCCGTGAAGATCGCCATCATCGCATTGGCCGTGCTGGCGGTGTTGTGCGTCGCGGTGGCCGTGCTGCTCTTTGAGCTGATGCTCACGCGCAAGCCGACCACGGAGCCGGGCGAGGACGACGAAAAAAAGGAGTCGAGCGCCTGGCTGACCTATCGCCGCCATGCGCTGGTGTGCAAGCGCGCGCTGCTGGAGCGCCCGCACGAGCGCTGGGAAGTGGAGGCCCTTGATGGCCTGAAGCTGCGCGCGTATTATTTCCCGGCCGAGAGGCCCGACGGGCGCGTGGCGCTGTGCGTGCACGGGTATCGGAGCACGGGGCTCAACGAGTTCGCGGCGTTTGCGCGGTTCTATCTGGACCGGGGCGTCGGACTGCTGCTGGTGGATAACCGCGCGCACGGCGAGAGCGACGGGCGCATTGTGGGCTTCGGCTGGCCCGACCGGCTGGACGTGCGCCGCTGGTGCGAGGAGGCCGTCGCGCGTCTGGGGCCCGCATGCCGCATCCTGCTGCACGGCGTGTCGATGGGCGCGGCGACGGTCATGATGGCCGCGGGCGAGGAGTTGCCCGCGCAGGTGCGCGGCGTCGTGGCCGACTGTGGCTACACCAGCGCGTGGGACGAATTCTCCACGCAGATCCGCAGGATGTTCCACCTGCCGGTCTATCCGATCCTGCCCATCGCCAGCGCGATCTGCCGCCTGCGCGGGGGATACGGCTTCAAGCAGTGCAGCGCGCTGCGCCAGGTGGCGCGGGCGAAGGTGCCGTTCCTGTTCGTCCACGGTGGGGAGGACACG
The DNA here is from genome assembly GCA_018713325.1 of Candidatus Onthenecus intestinigallinarum. Lineage (GTDB taxonomy): Bacteria > Bacillota > Clostridia > Christensenellales > Aristaeellaceae > Beduinella > Beduinella intestinigallinarum. Next base: position 81,002 of record DVFJ01000028.1, read on the forward strand.
TTCGTGCCTACGGAGATGGTCCATCGCCTGTACGCGGCCTGCCCGACGGACAAGGAGCTGCTCGTCGTGCCGGGCGCGGCGCATGCGCTGAGCTATCACACCGATCCGGTCTCCTACGAGGCGGCCGTCGTGCGGCTCATGCAGAAGATCGGGATGGCCTGAACCCAAAAAAGAAGGACGCCGGCGGCCCGCAGGGGCTGCCGGCGTCTTGCCGCTTAGGGAAGCTGGGCGAAGACCTCGCCGATGGGCGCGCGCAGGATGAGGCCGGCGGCGGCGTCCTTGGACGTAGGGCTCTTGTTGATCAGCGCCAGGCGCTCGCCGCGGAACAGGTCCACAAAGCCGGCAGCCGGGTAGACGGTCAGCGACGTGCCGCCGACGATGAGCAGATCCGCCGAGGCGATGGCCGCCACGGCGCGCTCGATCGTGTCTTCGTCCAGCGACTCCTCGTAGAGCACGACGTCGGGCTTGACGATGCCGCCGCACGGGCAGCGGGGCACGCCCTCGCTCTCCTTCACATGGCCGAGCGAAAAGGAGCGGCCGCAGCGCATGCAGTGATTGCGGTGCACGCTGCCGTGCAGCTCCAGGACGTTGCGGCTGCCGGCCGCCTGGTGCAGGCCGTCGATGTTCTGCGTGACGACGGCGCTGAGCCGGCCCTCGCGCTCCCACTGCGCGAGCTTGCGGTGGGCGGCGTTGGGCTGCTTGTCCGTGAAGAGCATCTTCTCGCGGTAGAACCGGAAGAATTCCTCCGGATGGCGCACGAAGAACGTGTGGCTGAGGATCGTCTCGGGCGGGTAGGCGTAGCGCTGGCGGTACAGGCCGTCCTCGCTGCGAAAGTCGGGGATGCCGCTCTCGGTGGAGACGCCGGCCCCGCCGAAAAAGACGATCCGGCGGCTCTGCTGCACCCAGTCCTTCAGGGTTTGGAGCGGTTCGGACATGTGGAATCCTCCCTTCCCTGCGAATCGCGCGGGGCGGCATGGCACGCGCCCGCGTGCGGACAGCCGGCGCACCCGCCGCAGCGGCCCGCGCCCCGGCGCATGGCGCGCACGGCCAGCGCGAGCGCCGCGCCGACCGCGAGCAGGACGGCGACGTCCAGCAAGTTCATGCGATCACATCCTTTGCCTTAAAAGAACAGTCCCGCGACGTGATAGACGGCGAACGCGGCCATCCAGGCGATGAGGCACTGCATTGCGGACACGCAGACGGCGGCGGCGCGGGAGCGCATCTCGCGGCGCACGGCGGCGATGGCGGCCACGCAGGGCGTATACAGCAGCGTGAACGTCAGGAAGCTGAACGCGGTCAGGGGCGTGAAGAACGCGGACAACGCGGGCCCTAGGTCGGCGATGCTGGTGCCGGTCAGGACCGCCAGCGTGCTGACGACCGCCTCCTTGGCCGTGAAGCCCGTGATCAGCGCCGTGGACACGCGCCAGTCATTAAAGCCCAGCGGCGCAAACAGCGGCGCGATCAGGCGTCCCAGCGCGGCCAGCAGGCTCTGGGCGCTATCGGACACGACGTTGAGGCGCAGGTCGAACGTCTGCAAAAACCAGATGACGATCGTTGCGGTGAAGATGATCGTGAACGCGCGCACGATGAAGTCCTTGGCCTTGTCCCACATCAGCAGCAGCACCGAGCGCAGCGAGGGGAAGCGGTAGTTGGGCAGCTCCATCACGAACGGCACGGGATTGCCGCGGAACGCCGTGCGCTTGAGCAGCAGCCCCATCAGCACGCCCACGGCCATGCCCATCGCATACAGGCCGATCATCACCAGCGGCTCGCGGCCGGGGAAGAACGCCGCCGCAAACACCGCGTAGATCGGCAGCTTGGCGCTGCAGCTCATGAAGGGCGTCAGCAGGATGGTCATGCGCCGGTCGCGCTCGCTGGAGAGCGTGCGCGTGGCCATGATGGCGGGCACGGAGCAGCCAAAGCCCACCAGCATGGGCACGAAGCTGCGGCCCGACAGGCCGATCTTGCGCAGCAGCTTATCCATCACAAACGCCACGCGCGCCATGTAGCCGCTGTCCTCGAGAATGGAGAGGAAGAAGAACAGCGTCACGATGATGGGCAGGAACGACAGCACGCTGCCTACGCCCGCGAACACGCCGTCGATGACCAGGCTGTGCACGACGGGATTGAGCCCGTAGGCCGTCAGCGCAGCGTCCGTCAGGCCCGTCAGGCCGTCGATGCCCAGGCTCAGCAGCGAGCTGAGCGCCTGTCCGATTACGCCGAAGGTCAGGTAAAACACCAGAAACATGATGCAAAGAAAGATCGGGATCGCAAACACCCGGTGCGTCAGCACGCTGTCGATGGCCACGCTGCGCCGGTGCTCCCGGCTCTCCTGGCACTTTTCCACCGTCCGGCGGCACAGCTGCTCGATGAACGCATAGCGCATGTCGGCCATGGCGGCGTTGCGGTCCAGGCCCACTTCGGCCTCCATCTCCGTGATGCTGTGCTCGAGCATGTCCAGCTCGTTGCGGTTCAGGCGCAGCGCCTCGATCATCGGCGCGTCGTTCTCCACGACCTTTGTGGCCGCAAAGCGCGGGCTGACGCCGATCTGCTGGGCGTGGTCCTCGATCAGGTGCGTGATGGCGTGGATGCACCGGTGCACCGCGCCGGAGCAGAAGTCCACGCGCCTGGGCACGATGCGTTCACGCACGGCGCGCTCGGCCGTGCGCACGAGCTCCTCAATGCCGTCGTTCTTCGCCGCGCTGATGGGCACCACCGGGATGCCCAGCTCCTCGCTGAGCGCGCGCACGTTCACCGAGCCGCCGTTGGTCCGCACCTCGTCCATCATGTTCAGCGCCAGCACCATCGGCAGCCCCAGTTCGATCAGCTGCAGCGTCAGGTAGAGGTTGCGCTCGATGTTCGTCGCGTCGATGATGTTGATGATGCCGTCGGGATGCCCGCTGAGCAGAAAGTCGCGCGTGACGATCTCCTCGGCCGAATAGGGCCGGATGGAGTAGATGCCGGGCAGATCGACGACGGTCATGTCCCTGTGCCCGCGGATCGTGCCGCTCTTCTGGTCGACCGTGACGCCGGGAAAATTGCCCACGTGCTGGTTGGAGCCCGTCAGCTGGTTGAACAGCGTCGTCTTGCCACAGTTCTGGTTGCCTGCCAGTGCAAAAATCATGCGCGCATCTCCTCGATCTCAATCTTGCTTGCGTCCTCCAGGCGCAGCGTGAGCTCATAGCCGCGCAGCCGCAGCTCGATGGGGTCGCCCATGGGCGCGACCTTGCGCATCGTCACCTCGGTGCGCGGGATGAGCCCCATGTCCAGCAGGCGGCAGCGCAGCGCGCCCTCGCCGCCGACCCGCGTGATCCGGGCGCTCTTGCCGATGGGCAGCTGATCCAGCGTCATGCGTATTCCTCCCTCTCGTCTTCCCCCGATGATATGCCGTATGGCCGGTTATTATCATAGACATCCGCAGAATGTTTGTCAAGGGTAACATTGCAAAAAGCCGGGCGCGGCGAAAGGGCTTGACGCGCGGCGCGTTTGCGTGTATATATTTAAGATGTGTGATCCTATACGACGGGCTTGCGAAGGAGAGATGGGGCATGAACATTTGGCACGACGTATCCCCCGAAAAGATCACCCCGGAGCGCTTCCTGGCGGTGATCGAGATCAAGAAGGGCTGCAAGAACAAGTACGAGCTGGACAAGGAGACGGGCCTTTTGCGGCTGGACCGCGTGCTGTACACCTCCACGCACTATCCGGCCAACTATGGCTTCATCCCGCGCACATACGCCCAGGACGACGACCCGCTGGACGTGCTGGTGCTGTGCAGCGAGGCGATCGAGCCGCTGACGCTCGTGGCCTGCCGGCCCATCGGCATGATCGAGATGGTCGACGGCGAGGAGCGCGACGAGAAGATCATCGCCGTGCCGCTGGGCGATCCGAACTACAACTACATGTTCGACATCAGCCAGCTGCCCGCGCACGTGCTGGAGGAGATGGGACACTTCTTCACCGTCTACAAGGGGCTGGAGGGGAAGAGCACGGTCGTGCGCCAGGCGACCGACCGCGACCACGCGGTGCGCGCGATCGCCCAGGCCATCGAGCGCTACGGCGAGAAATTCGGCGCGAAGTAAACGCAAAAACATTCAACAAAACGGCCCGCTCATTCGTCATTAGGAGTGAAACCCCCCTTGCGCATGCGTAAGGCGAAAAGGAGAGACATCATCTTGCGGACGAAACGGACCCGAATGCTGCGCGCCCTGCTGTGTGCGCTAGCCCTGGCGCTGTGCATGCTGCCGGCGCTGCCCCCGGCGGCGCCGACCGCCGCGGAGGACGGAGACAGCCGCGTGCGCGTGCTGCTCAGCCGCCTGCAAATCGAGGACGAGATGCACATCCGCTTCGACGGCGTATACGCGGCGGGTGAGGGCGACCTGCTGACCTTTCCGCGCGGGGCGGAGGTATCGGTGACGCTGCGCGACGGGCAGCTGATCCTGCACTACGAGGGCATGACGGTCAACCTGGGCGCGCAGGCCGCCTTCACGCGCCATGCGGCGCCGGAGGGCGAGGAGAACGGCATGCGCCTGCAGGGCGGAAGCAACCTCTATGAGGGCGACCTGCTGCTGACCGCGTCGCAGGGCGTCATCCGGCCGGTGTTGACCATCGACGTGGAGGACTATCTGCTGGGCGTCGTGCCCTATGAGATGAGCGACAGCTTCCCCATCGAGGCGCTCAAGGCGCAGGCCGTCGCCGCGCGCACGTATGTCCTGCGCAAGATCGGCTCCAGCGGGGACTACGACGTCGTGGATACGACCAACGACCAGGTCTTCCGCGGCATGAACCCCGACTATCCCAACGCCATCGCGGCCGTGGAGCAGACGGCGGGCGTGTGCGGCTACTATAACGGCCGCCTGGCCGAGTGCTACTATTCCGCCAGCAACGGCGGCCAGACCGAGCTGGTCGAAAACGTCTGGAGCGGCGGGGGCGACTACGGCTACATCGCCATGGTCGACGATCCCTACGACCTGGAAAACCCGCAGAGCGTCGTGCGCGCCTACAGCATCCCCAAGTCGCCCGGCGAGGAGGGCGTGGGCGAGGCGCTGCACGCGCTGATCGTCCTCTCGCTCAGCGAGCAGCTGGAGGCGCTGTCCATGGACACCGCGCCGGAAAACGTGCGCGTGGACGAGGTGACGGGCGTACAGCTGCACACGCCGCTCTTTGAGGAGCCCTCGCGCGTCATGTCGCGCATGAGCCTGACGCTGCGCGTCTCCGGCCGCCGCGTGTTGGGCGCGCCGCAGGCGACCGCAACGGCGGCCGCTTCGTCCGAGGCGGACGATCTGTTTGCCGCCCCGGCTGCGTCGGCCACGCCCTCGCCGACGCCCAGCCCCGCGCCCACGCCCGCGCTGGAGGACTTTGCCTCGCTGGGCGGCACGGTCACGATCGACCTGCCCGCCTTCCCGGATGCGGAGCGGGCGATGAACCTGTCGATCAATCAGGATGCGAATGAGATCTGGACCGTGCGCGAGACGGACGACGCGTTTGTCGTCGAGGCGCGGCGCTACGGCCACGGCGTGGGCCTGAGCCAGCGCGGCGCGGAGTGGATGGCGCAGCAGTACGGCATGACGTACGAACAGATTCTGGCCTTCTACTATCCCGGCATGGAGCTGGCGGTCTATGCGTCGACCCCTGAGGCGCTGCCCACGCTGGACGCCGAGCTGTACGCGACGCCCGGGCCGCAGGCATCGCCCACGCCGCGCCCCACGCTGATGCCCGTGACGCAGGAGCTGCCCGAGGGCGCGTGGTATGCGGTGGTGGGCAATATCGAGGACGACTCGAGTCTGAACCTGCGCAAGGAGCCGAGCCTGGACAGCGACGTGCGCATGCGCCTGCTCAAGGGCCAGCGGCTGATCGTGCTGGGACAGGTCGAGGGCGCGGACGGCTGGGTGCAGGTCCGGACAGACGTCACGGAAGGCTATGTGATGGAGGAGTTCCTGATTCGGGAGGAGGAAGGCGTGGCCTGACCCGGAGAAACAAACGAGGAGCGGAACAGGCGCAAGGTCTGTTCCGCTCCTTTGATTTTTTTGTGGGAACGCGCCCCGGGCGCGGGGCACGGATGCGAGGAGAAGGGGAGGAATGCCCGATGGAGCCAAAGGTGTACGGGTACATTCGCGTGTCGACGCGCGAGCAGAATGAGAGCCGTCAGATGATCGCCATGGAAGGCTTTCCCGTGCCGCAGCAGAACATCTGGATGGACAAGCAGAGCGGCAAGGACTTCGAGCGCCCGGCCTACAAGCGCATGGTGCGCAGGCTGCGGCGCGGAGATCTGCTGGTCGTCAAGAGCATCGACCGGCTGGGGCGCAATTACAAGGAGATCATCGAGCAGTGGCGCGTGCTGACCAAGGAAAAGGGCGTCGACATCGCCGTGCTGGACATGCCGCTGCTCGACACCCGGCGCGGAAGGGACTTGATGGGGACGTTCATCGCTGACGTGGTGCTGCAGCTGCTCAGCTTTGTGGCCGAAAACGAGCGCGACAACATCCGCCAGCGGCAGGCCGAGGGCATCGCCGCCGCGAGGCTGCGCGGCGTGCGGTTCGGGCGGCCGCCGCTGCCCGTGCCGCCGGAGTTTGGCGTCTGGTGCGCGCGGGTGGAGGCGGGCGAGGCGTCGATCCGCACGGCAGCGCGCGCCATGGGCGTCTCGCACGAGACGTTCCGCCGGTGGTTCAAAAGGCGCGCCTATGCCCCCGCGCAGGCGGATGCGGCCCGGACGGCCGTGTGACGGCTCAGAAGCGGCGGTCGTCCTTCCAGGGCGTCAATGTGCCGCTGGCCTCAAAGAAGCGCTCGTCTCCCTCTCCGCAGGCGAGGAAGGAGAAGGCCTGATCGTCCCCGCGCAGATACAGCTGCGTGGGCGTGTCGGGCCGGATTTCCCTGGAGTAGTTGACCAGCAGGCTCGTCAGCGCGTGCGTGCGCAGCAGCGGCGCGCCCAGACTGTCACAGATCCAGTCAATATAGCGGGCGTTGTTCACGTGGCCGTTGACGTCCAGGTCCGAATAGGCGGCCGTGTGCGCGCGCATGCGGGCGGGGCCGTCCAGCTGGGCGACGTGGTCGGGCGTGGGCAGCGGCGGCGTCAGGTCGGACGTATCCGGCATGGAGAGGCCGCTGGTCAGCGGCGAGCGCATCGCGCGGCTCTCCAGGTCGATGACGGCCCACAGCGTGTTCACGGCGGCCAGCGGCGTGCCGTCCGGCCAGCTGAAGGTGTGATAGCGCGGGCAGAAGAAGCGGTTGCTCTTGCCCGGCCAAGTGCGGTGCACGACGGCCTCGCCCAGCACGGGATACTGCCGCACCTCCAGCTGCGCGCGGAAGAGCACGAAGATCAGCCCGCGCGAAAGCAGCGCCTCGCGCCCAAAGCCCAGCGCGTTGGCATGGACCTCGCCGTCCTCCTGCATGCGCATGAAGATTGCCGACGGGCGCAGGCGGCCGGTGAAGTCGACGTCGCGCGCGGCCAGGGTAAACGTGGTTTCATACATACGGGACTGCATGTCCGTTCAGGCCTCCTTTAACGTCCCCCGCACGGAGGACTTGCCTAAACGATACCACAATGTCCTTTCCTTGACAAGAGCGGCGCTTTGCGATACTATTAAAATCATGAAAATTTGGCGCTTTGCGCACACGGACGTGAAGGCGGCGTTTTCGGGGGCCGGAACGCGCGCCATGGAGGTATACGCGTGAAAATTCGTAGGCTGATGGCAGGTCTGCTCGCGGGAACCCTGCTGCTCTCTCCGCTGCCCGCCGCCTCTGGCGAAGAGGTGACGCTGGGCAGCTATCAATATGTCGGCGCGCGCAGCCAGGAGGCCGCTGCAACGGCAGAGCTGCTGGTGCGCGGCCTGTCGCTGACGCAGGATGCGGATGAGCCGGTGGAGGTGCCGGCGCTGGCTGGCGCGGAGTTTGGCGTCTATGTTGCGGATGCCGACGGGCAGATGCGTCCGTGGGCCAACCCGCTGTATCCGCAGGAGCCCATGCGCGTGCGCAGCGGCGAGGAGGCCGTGCGCTTTGCGCTGCCGTCGGGCCAGCAGTTTTACCTGCACCAGGAGTCCGCGCCGGCGGGCTATCTGCCCATGCAGGAGGAGTACCTGCCCATCGAGGCGGGCATGTCCATTGAGGTCGTCAACGCCATGGCGGGCGAAGTCTGCGTGTCGGTCACGGATACCGCCGGCGCGCCGCTCGCGGGCGCGGGGGTGCGCCTGAGCGGGCCGGACGGCCGGACGGTGGAGGCCGAGACGGACGCGTCGGGCACGCTGACGTTCGGCGGGCTGGCCGAGGGCGCGTATACGGTCGAAGAGATTCGTACCCCCGCCGGCGCGGTGGCCATCGCGCAGACGGCGCAGACCGTGCAGGTCGGGCAGGCCGCGCGCGCGCGCGTGTCGTTCGTGCACCCGCAGAAGGGACGCCTGATCCTGACGTGCGCGCTGCGCGAGGCGGGCGAGGACGGGCAGGTGCATGAGACGCCGCTCTCCGGCCTGATGCTGGAGCTGACCGGCCCCGAGGGCACGGTGCAGCTGGAGACGGACGCGGACGGCATGGCTGTCGTATCCCTGGCAGAGGGCTCCTACAGCGCGCGCGTCCTGAACGCGCCCGAGGGGTGCTCGATGAGCGCGGAGGCGTTCGAGGCCGTCGTGGCCAACGAGCAGGAGACGCCCGTATCCCTGACGGCGTATGCGTCCGGAGGTCGCGTGGCGATCGAGCTGGAGGCCCCGCAGGGGACCGGCGCGGCCGTGACGCTGCGCGCGGGAGAACAGACCTACGGTCCGTTTGACGTCGAAGACGGGCTGAACGTCACGGACGTCGTGCCCGCGGGCGTCTATGCGCTGGAGGTCTCGGAGGTGGAGGCGGGCTTCCTGCCCGCATACGAGGCGACTGTGGACGGCGCGCAGGTGGCGCTGGCCGGGGTGGAGGTGACCGTCCGCGACGCGGAGGTGACCGGCGTCGGCCTGCAGCTGCTGCCGGTCTATACGCATACGTTTACGCTCGTGGGCACGCAGGTGCAGCCCGACGGACAGGAGACACGCACGCAGCTGGCGGGCGTGCGCCTGTACGTGCTGGACGGCGCAGGCAATCCCGTGCTGGACAGTGCGACGGGCGAGGCGCTGACGGTGCAGACGGACGAGCGCGCGCGCCTGACGGTGACGCTGCCGCAGGGCGACTATCTCCTGATGCCCGAGGAGGGGCAGAACCTGCTGGCGCAGTATGCGGCGATGGGCGTCGCGTTCTCGCTGCCGGCGCAGGAGGATTCGCTCGCGCTGCCCGCGGCGCGCACGCGCGTGGTGATCAGCGCGCAGAGCGAGACGGGCGCGCGGCTGACGGGCGCGGTCTATGCGCTGACGGATGCCGCCGGCAACCGCGTGGAGCTGACCGTCGATGAAAACGGACGGGCGGTCTCCGAACTGCTGGATGCGGGCGAGTACACCGTCTCGTGCGTGCGCGCGCCCGGCGGCTACGCCGGCTGCGCGGACCTGACCGTGAGCGTTCGCCCCGGCGCGGCCGTGCAGGCGCAGATGACGCACCGCGAGCTGGGCGGCCTGTCCGTGCAGGTGCTGCTCGTGCATCTGAGCGAGGCGGGCGAGGAGGTCGCGCAGCCCGTGGCGGGCGCGAGCCTGACGCTCTATGCGCTCGCGGCGGGCGGCGATCCGCTCAATCCCGACGACTTTGCGCCCTATCCGGCGGAGGCGCCCGTGACCTATACCGCCGACGCGGAGGGCGCCATCAGCCTGCGCCTGCCGGCGGGCACGTACCGTCTCGTGCTGCGCGCGGACGGTCAGATTGAAAACGCAAACGACGGCGCGCTGACGTTCTCGGTGGAGGACGGCGTGCGCGGCGAGGCCAAGATGCGCATCGGCCAGGGATCGGGCGGCCTGGAGGCGCGCCTGGAGGGCGAATGGACGGATCAGCAGACCGCGCAGACGGCTTATGCGCTGCTGGCCGATGCGGACGGCGACGGCGTCGCGGACGCGGATGCGCAGGAGATCGAGCTTGCGCCCGCCGGCAGCGGGCTGTACCGCGCGCTGAACGTCGAGCCCGGCGCCTATGTGCTGCGCCAGACGCTTGCGCCCGCGGGATACGGGCGCGCGGACGACCTGCCGGTGACGGTGCTGCCGGGCCGGCTGGCGGAGGCGTCCGTGACGATGCTCGAAAACGCGACGCTGCGCGTGAGCAAGACGGGCATCACGTTCAACAGCGATTTGCAGATGTTCAGCGTGCCGCTGGGTGCGGCATACGGCGTATACACGCTCGACGCGTCGGGGGCATATCTCCCGTACCCGGACGCGCAGGATCAGGCGGTGATCTACGCCAACGCGACGGCAGCCCAGCTGGAGGCGGGCGCGCAGGCGGCGCTGTCGCTGCCGGCCCGCCTGGAGGGCACGACGTATTACCTGCGCGAGATCGAGGACGGCGCCGCGTCCGGCTTTGTAACGGATGAGACCTACCACGCCGTCACGCTCTACTCCGGCCAGGAGCTGAGCGCGTCGATCACGGGCACGTCGGATCGCGGCTTCTTCCAGGTGACGCTCAGCGACGCAGCCACCGGCGAGCCGCTCGCCGGCGGCGAGTTTGCGCTCTATGCGCTGCATGGCGTGGGCGCGCAGCTCCAGCCGGAGCAGGAGCCCGTGCTGACGTTTGCCTGCACGGACGGCGCGTATACGAACGACGCCGCGCTGCCCGTCGGCCGCTACCTGCTCGTGCAGCTGGCTGCGCCGGAGGGATACATGCTCGACGCGCGCGTGCAGGAGACGCGCACGGTGCTGGAGATCACCTCGTATCTGGCCACGGGCGACAGCGTCGCGAACGTGCAGGTGCGCTGCGCCCGCACGATGCAGCCCACGCTCGGCGGCGAGATGACCGCGTCGCTCCAGTATGCGGACGGCCGGGCGAACTTTGAGCTCTCGGGCTTCATGCAGGGCGAGAACGCCGTGCCCGTCGACGGCGCGGGCCTGCTCGTCTATGGCACGGATGCGCTGGACATCGAGCGCGTGCAGCTGTCCGCCGCAACGTGCGCGGACGGGCGGCCAATCGGCGCGCGGCTGGTCTACCGCCTGCGCGAGGGCGGCTGGAGGCTGGACGACGTGCGCACGTGCGACCTGAGCGCGGAAGCGGAGATCTCCCTGGCGGATGTGGAGGGTGTCGTGACCGCCGTGCGCGTGCTGTATGTCGACCTGCAGACCGGCGAGGAGGCGGCGCCTGCCGGCCTGTGCGCGCAGGGCGCCCGGATTGAGGCTGCGCTCGTCAGCGAGATCGACGCGCAGATTCAGATGAACGCGCAGCGCCTGGGCACGTATACATATGCCGACGCGCGCGGGGAAAACGAGCAGACCGGCACGCTGGACGGGCAGGCCTGCAGCGACATGATCACCGGCGTGGCCACGCAGGAGAGCATCCGGCGCGCGCAGCTTGCGGCGGCCGTCCATGCGGCGGTTGCGGGCGTCGTGTTTGACGATGCGGACGGCGACGGCTGGATGCGTCCGCAGGGCCAGGCGGGCATTGAGGGCGCATATGTCGCGCTGCTCGACGCTGACGGCCAGGTGGCTGCGCAAACGGTGACGGCCGCGGACGGCGCGTACCGCTTCGAAGGGCTGGATGCGGGCACATACCGCGTGCAGGTGTCGCTGCCCGAGGGACTGCGCGTCACGCAGCGCCGGGACGGCCTGGGCGGCGGCGCGTACATCGACGAACTGGGCCTGTCCGAGCCTTTCGAGCTGACGGCGGAGCAGGCGTTTGCGGGCGTCAACGTCGGCGCACTGCAGGGCGCGGCCATTCGCGGCGAGGCGTTCGCCGACGCCAATGCGGACGGCGTGCGCGGCGCGGACGAGGCGGCGCTTGCGGGCGTGCGCGTCACGCTGCTGGACGAGGCGGGCGCGCAGCTTGCGACCGTCTCCACCGATGAGAGCGGCGCGTTCTATATGGACGAACTCTTCCCGGGCGAGTACAGCCTGCGTTTTGACGCGCCCGACGGCTATGCGGCCGTGGGCGCACAGGGGCTGACGGTCCCGCGCAACGGCGCCTATGCGCAGACGGTCCCGGCGACGCTGACGGCGGGCGAGGTGTCGCTCGCGTATGCGGCGGGCTTCGTGCGCACGGGCGAGGTGACGGGCAGCGTCTTCCTGGACGCGGATGCGGACGGCATGCGCGGCGCAGGGGAGGCAGCCTTTGCGGGCGTGACGGTGCGCCTGATCCGCGATGTGAACGGTCAGGCGGTCCAGACCGCCGAGACGACCACGGACGCGCAGGGGGAGTACGCCTTTGTGCGCGTGCGCGCGGGCGAATACCGGGTGCTCTTCGAGCTGCCCGAGGGCTATGTCTTCTCGCGCTACGCGCCCGAGGGCGGCAGCGACGTCTATGGTGCGGTGACCGCAAGCGGCGCGACGCGTCCCTTTGCGCTGGAGGCGGGCGACCGCGTCGAGGGTATGGACGCAGGCGCGACACAGCCGGCGGCGCTGACGGTCGTCTGCTGGCAGGATACGCAGTATGACGGCGTGATGACCGCCTCCGAGATCGGCCTGGAGGGCGTGCGCGTGACGCTCACGCGCCTGGAGGACGGCGTGAGCGGCCAGGAGCTGACGCTCGACACGGACGCCGAGGGGCGCGCCGTGTTTGGCGCGGTCAGCCCGGGCACGTATGTGCTCTCCTATGCGCTGCCGGACGCCTGGCGCACGACGAAGAACGTCGAGCGCGAGGGCGCCATTGTCAGCGCGGTGCCGATGTCTGCCGACGCGACGGGCGAGACGGAGCCGTTCGTCCTGTCCATGGGTCAGGCGGACGCGGCGCTGTACATCGGCGCGATGATCTCCGGCTCCATTCGCGGCAGCGCCTTTGCGGATGCGGACGACAACGGCCTGTGGGATGCGGGCGAGGCCGCGCTCTCAGGCGTACAGGTCGACCTGCTGTCGGCCAGCGGCGAGATGATTGCCACGACCGCCACGGATGCGGACGGCGCCTACGCCTTTGAGGGGCTCGCGCCTGGCGCGTACAGCGTGCGCTTTACGGCGCGCGGACGCTGCTTCTCCGGCACGAGCGCGACCGCCTCGCGCGGCTGTGCGCCGCGCACGGACGAGGAGGTCTCCCAGACGAAGGAGCTGACCGTCGCCATGGGCGGAAGCCTGGGCGATATCGACGCGGGCGTCGTGCAGACCGCCACGGTCTCCGGCCGCATCTTCGAGGACAGCGACGGCGACGGCGCGATGGGCGCCTCGGAGCGCATGCTGCCGGGCGTCACGGCGGAGCTCATCTTCGTGGATTCCAACCGCGTCCTGCAGCAGACCGTCACGGCCTCGGACGGCGCGTTCGTGTTCGCCTCCGTGCGCCCGGGCAGCTACAGCGTGCGCGTGACGTTGCCGGACGGCTATGTCTTCACGGCTGGTGCGCCGCTGGAGAGCGCGCGCGACGGCGAGGGGACGACTGCGCCCGTCCAGGTGGATGCGGGCGCGGCGGTCGACGCGCTGGAGTGCGGCGCGCTGATCATGGGCTCCGTCTCGGGCGTCGTCTGGGACGACGCGGACTACAATGGCCTGTGCGAAGAGGATGCGGACGGCGTGCGCGGCGCGGTGATTGAGCTGCTGAACGCGGACGGGAATGTCGTGCAGACGCAGACGACGCTGCGCACCGGCGCGTTTGCCTTCGAGCAGCTGATGCCGGGCAGCTACAGCGTGCGCGTGACGCTGCCGGACGGCTATGTCCTCACGCGTACGGGCGACAGCGCCGTCGCAGCGGCCGGCGAGCGCGTCGGCCAGGCGGAGAGCTTTGTTCTGGCGATGGGCGAGCAGCGCGAGAATGTGCGCATGGGCGGCCTGGAGCCGGCCAGCCTGGAGGGCAAGGCCTGGCAGGACCTCAATGACGACGGCCGCCGCGGCGGCAGCGAGCCGGGCATGTCCGGCGTGCAGGTCTCCCTTTGGCAGGGAGAGACGCTCGTCGCCCAGACCACGACGGATGAGACGGGCGCGTGGCGCTTTGACGGCGTCATGCCCGGCGAATATGCGCTGCGCGCCGCGCTGCCCGAGGGGTATGCGTTTGCACGCCAGCGCGAGGACGGCAAGAACACAAGCGACGTCGCCACCGTTGAGACGCTCGAGGGTGCCAGCGCATCCTTTGCGCTCGAGAGCGGGCGCACGCACAGCGCGCAGATCGGCGTCGTTGGCGTGGGCGAGGTGACCGGCACGGTCTGGCTCGACAGCGCGTACGACGGCTACATGGCCGCGGGCGAGTCGGGCGTCGCGGGCGCGCTGGCGGAGCTGCTGGACGAGGATGGGCAGGCGCTCATGCAGGCCTATACGGACGAGCATGGACGCTATGCCTTCACGCGCGTGCGCACGGGCGTCTACAGCGTGCGCTTTGTCCTGCCGGACGGGGAGATCTTCACCCTGACGCCCGAGGACGGCGACAGCCGCGTGCCCCAGGCGGACCAGAGCGAAGGCCAGACCGCGCAGATGGAGCTGCAGATGGGCGCATCCATCGCGGATGTGAACGCAGGCGTCATCATCGCCGGTTCCATCGAAGGCGAACTGTTCATCGACCGCGACGGCGACGGGCTGCGCGCGCAGGGCGAAGAGGCGCTCGGCGGCGCGCTCGTGGAGCTGCTTCAGGGCGGCACGGTCGTCGCCTCCGTCTCCACGGACAGTGCGGGTGGCTTTGCGTTCACGACGCTGCGTCCGGGCGCGTATCGCGCGCGCATCTCGCTGCCGGACGGCTATCTGTTCGGCCTGAACGTCGCACTGAACCTGGCCGATCCGGACGACGCCCAGGGCGAGACGGGCGAGCTGCAGCTGGACATGGGCTGCTCGATCGACGGGCTGAGCTACCCGACGCTGCCCGAGGTGCGCGTCGGCGGCTGCGCCTGGGAGGACCTGAACGTCGACGGCCTGCGCGGCGCGGACGAGCCCGTGCTGGCCGGCACGGCGGTGGAGCTGCTGTGCCGCACGGACGGCGAGTGGCGCGCGGTGCAGGCCTGCACCGTGGCCGAGGACGGCGCGTACCTGTTTGACCGGCTGCGTCCCGGGACCTATGCGGTCCGCTTCACGCTGCCCAGCGGCTACCTGTTCACCGACAACGCGCCGGATGCGGCAGATCTGGGCTCCGACGTGGCCGTCGTGCCCGGCCAGACCGGCACGACCGCCGAGATGGCGCTCTCAATGGGGGACGCGCGCGAGCACGTCGATGTCGGCGGCATCCGGCCTGCGCGCCTGGGCGACACCGTCTGGCTGGACGAGAACGGCAACGGCCTGCAGGACTACGGCGAAGCCTTCGTCTCCGACGTGCAGCTGGAGCTGTACGCCGTCGGCGCGGACGGCGCGCTGACGCTGACGCAGTCGGCACTCAGCGACGCCTACGGTCGCTACCGCATGGACGCCCTGCGCCCGGGCCGCTACGTGCTGCGGGCAATCCTGCCGGAGGGCCGCGCCTTTGCGGCCGCCGCGCAGGGCATGCCCGAGATCGACAGCGACATCACCTCCACCGGCGAGGACTTTGGCCAGACCGATGTCTTTACCCTGGGTTCCGGCCAGACGCTTCTGAACGTCGACGTCGGACTGCAATGACTCCCTCAACGGCGCGGGCTTCAACGCCCGCGCCGTTTTTTGTTTTTTTGGAAAATACGAACAAATGTTTGCAATATGCTCGAAAGGGTGCTATAATGGACGCAGAAGACGAAGAAGGGAAGCGGAAGAGGTGAACATCTGGAAAAAGCTCGCCATCCTGTCGGATGCGGCCAAGTATGACGCGGCGTGTACATCCAGCGGCGTGTCGCGCAGGGGCGCGGGCGGCCTGGGCAACGCCGTGTCGTGCGGCATCTGCCACAGCTTTGCGGCGGACGGGCGGTGCATCGCGCTGCTGAAGGTGCTCATGAGCAATGCCTGCGTGGGCGACTGCCGGTACTGCCAGTCGCGCTGCTCCGCGGACGGTCCGCGCGCGACGTTTACGCCCGAGGAGCTGGCGGAGCTGACGATCTCGTTTTACCGGCGCAATTACATCGAGGGGCTCTTCCTCTCCTCGGCGATCGTGCGCTCGCCGGACTACACCATGGAGCTGATGATCGACGCGCTCGCCCGCCTGCGCCATGAGCACGGGTTTCATGGCTACATCCACGCCAAGGCGATCCCCGGGGCGTCGCCCGCGCTGGTGGAGCGGCTGGGGCTGCTGGCCGACCGCCTGAGCGTCAACATCGAGCTGCCCAGCGAGGCGTCGCTGCGCCGCCTGGCGCCGCACAAGACGAAGGCGTCCATCCTCGCGCCGATGGCGCAGATCCGCGACCGCGCCGTGCAGGGCGACCGGGAGCTCGCGCTGTACCGGGGCGCGCCGCGCTTTGCGCCCGCCGGGCAGAGCACGCAGATGATCGTCGGCGCCTCGCCCGAAACGGACGCGCAGATCCTGCGCCTGACGCAGGGGCTGTACCACAAATACCGCCTGCGGCGCGTATTCTACTCGGCCTACATCCCGGTGGGGGACGCGCGGGCGCTGCCGGTCAAGGCGCCGCCGCTGCTGCGCGAGCACCGGCTCTATCAGGCCGACTGGCTGCTGCGCTTTTACGGCTTCACGGCTGAGGAGATCCTGGACGGGGCCGAACCGATGCTCGACCTGCGGCTGGATCCCAAGTGCGCCTGGGCGCTACGCCATCCGGAGCGGTTCCCCGTGGACGTCAACCGTGCGCCGCTGGAGGAGATCCTTCGCATTCCGGGCGTGGGCGTGCGCACGGCGCGGCGCATCGTCAGCGCGCGGCGGGAGGCGCCCCTGACGTTCGAGGGGCTGAAGAAGCTCGGCGCCGTCACCCGGCGCGCGCAGTTCTTCGCCGCGTGCGCGGGCGGCGTGCAGCCGGGGCTTCGCGCCGGACGCGCGGCGGTATGCAACCAGCTGACGGCCGCATGCCGCGTGCCGGGCCTGACGGGCGGGGAGCAGCTCTCGCTCTTTGACCAGAGGCCGCAACTGCTGCTGGGAGGGATATGAGATGGAATACGTATATGACGGCACGTTCGACGGCCTGCTGTGCTGTATCTTTCGCGCGTTTGAGCGGCGGGAGGACCCGGACGAGGTGCACCCCTGCATGCCCGCGCAGCTGTCCATGCTGGGCGAGCCCGTGCGCGTACAGACGGATGCGGCGCGCGCACGGCGCGTGGAGGCGGGCATCGTGCGCACGGCGGGCGTGCAGGCGCTCTGCCATGTGCGCGACGCGGTGTTCTCGTGCAACCCGCACGCCGGGCGCGACGCGCTGCGCTATGCGCGCCTCGTCTTTCGCTACGGCCCGGCGGTCCACGACCTGCTGACGGACGACACGCTGCTGCGCGTGCGCGAGACGTCGCAGCGGCTGTGGACGGAGACGCACCGCCTGCGCGAGTTTCTGCGCTTTCGCGAGCTGGCAAACGGCGTGTTCATCGCGGAGATGACGCCGGACAACGACGTGACGGAGCTGCTCATGCCGCACTTTGCCGACCGCTTCGGCGACATGCCCTTTGTGCTGCACGACCGGGGGCGGCAGAAGGCGGGCGTGTGGGACACGCACACCTGGGTGCTCGCCTCCTCGGAGCGCATGCAGCTGCCGCCCATGCACGCGCGCGAGGCCGAATACGCGTCGCTTTGGAAGACCTTTTATGACGCCGTGGCGATCCGGGAGCGGAACAACCCGCGCCTGCGCCGGCGGTTCATGCCGCAGAAGTACTGGCGCGACCTGCCCGAGATGCAGGAGCGGGCGGTTTTTAGGTGAGCCGAAAGAAAAATCCCGAAAAATGGAGGAAAAGCGCTGCGCGCGGCGAAACCCAATGTCAGCCACATGAAACGAGGAGATGAGGACGCCATGAACGTCGGCATTTGCATCCGGCATGCCGCGCAGGACATGCACGAGAAGTTTATGGACGCCGCGGCGCGCGGCTTTCAACACTGCCAGCTCATCAGCTGGGAACCGCAGCTGTGGACGGACGAGGAGGCGGAGCGCATCCGCGCCTGCTGCGCCGGGAGCGGCGTGGAGATCACCGCATTCTGGTGCGGATGGGTCGGCCCGCGCATCTGGAACTTTGTGGACGGCCCCGAGACGCTCGGCCTCGTGCCGCCGGCCTACCGGTTTGCGCGCATGCAGAACCTCATGGACGGCGCAGACTTCGCCCGCAAGCTCGGCGTCACGGACGTCGTGAGCCACATGGGCTTCATCCCCGAATCGCCCAGCGATCCCAACTACGCGGGCTTCGTCTCCGCCATCCGCGCGGTCGCCGCGCACCTGCAGGACAACGGGCAGAACCTGCTGTTCGAGACCGGCCAGGAGACGCCCGTGGCCATGCTGCGCTGCTTTGAGGACGTGGGCGGCGGCAACCTGTTCGTCAACCTCGATCCGGCCAACCTGATCCTGTACGGCAAGGCCAACCCGGTCGACGCGCTGGACGTATTCGGCCGCTACGTGCGCGGCGTGCACGCCAAGGACGGGCTGTACCCGGTCAACGGGCGCGAGCTGGGCGCAGAGGTGCGCATCGGCGCGGGCAAGGTCGACTTTCCGCGCCTCATCGCCCGCCTGCGCGAGGTGGGCTTTGACGGCAGCCTGACCATCGAGCGCGAGATCGAGGGCGAGGAGCAGATTCGGGACATCATGGCCGCCAAGACCTATCTGAGCGGCCTCATCGCGGCGCAATAAGGAGGAATGGCACATGCTGAAGGTCGGCATCGCCGGCACGGGCGGCATCAGCTCCGCCCATCTCAAGGGCTGGGAAAACATCCCGGAGGCCCGGCTCGTCGCCGCCTGCGACATCCGCCCGGAAAAGGTCGATCCCGTGGGGGAGAAGTACGGCTGCCATGTCTACTATGACCTGGATGAGATGCTCCAGCGCGAACAGCTCGACGTGCTGGACATCTGCCTGCCCACGTACCTGCACGCGGATACGGCCGTCAAGGCGATCGAGCGGGGCATTCACGTGCTGACGGAAAAGCCCGTCTCCCTGCACCGCGAGGACGTCGCGCGCGTATACGGCGCGGCCCGGGCGAAGGGCGTGCGCGTCATGGTGGCGCAGGTGCTGCGCTTCTGGCCGGAGTACGAGCGGCTGCAGCGGGCGTTTGAGAGCGGTGAGTTCGGAAGGCTGCTCAGCGGCAACATGACCCGCCTGGGCAACACCCCCAAGTGGAGCTGGGACGGCTGGATGCGCGACCCCGCGCGCAGCGGGCTCGTGCCGTTTGACCTGCACATCCACGATCTGGACTTCATGATTCACGCCTTCGGCGTGCCGCAGCAGATCGCGTGCGACCGCGCGGGCAACGAGCGGCAGGACTATCTGAGCGTCACGTACCGCTATGCGGACTTCTTCATCCGCGCCGAGGCCGCGTGGTACGACTGCACCTACACGTTCACGGCAACCTATCGCTTCCAGTTTGAGCGCGCGGTGATGGAATACAAGGACGGTACGCTCACGATCTTCCATCAGGATGGGCGCAGCGAGGCGTTCGTGCAGGACGAGGACGCCCCCGAAAACGGCATCAACCTGCCCAAGAGCAACGCATACTACAACGAGATCCGCTACTTCACGGACTGCGTGCTCGCCGGGCGCGACTGCGACCGCGTCCGGCCCGAGGAGCTCGAGGCCGTGCTGGATACCATCGCCAGGCTGTGATCTTTCGCCGCTCCCGCGCGCCGCGGGGGCGGCTATTTTTTGTCCTCGCGCTGAAGGCGCGTGCGCACGCGAAGCCACAGCGCCGCCGTGTCCACCGGGAACGCCTCCGCCTCGCGCCGTAGCGCCTCCCGCAGCGCCCGGTCCAGGGGGTCATTGTAGCGGTCCATGCCGTTCCTCCCGTTCGATCATCGTGCGCAGCCGCCTGCGCGCCGCGTGCAGGCGCGACTTCACCGTCGTCGCGGGCAGTCGCAGGATGGCCGCTACCTCCCGCTCGGTCATCCCCTGGTAGTACATGAGCAGTACCGGCAGGCGGTGCTTCTCCGGCAGGCGGTCGACCATCTGCAGCAGCCGCTGCGCCCGCTCGACCCGCAGCACCGACTCCTCCGGCGACGGAATTGCGCCGTCCTCCTCCACGCGCGGCAGCAGTGTCACATCCTCCATCGGCACGCTGCGCCCCGCGCGCCGGCAGTATGAACGCGCATGGTTGACGACGATGCGCGAGAGCCAGGCGTCGAAGCGCTGCGCCTCGCGCAGCGAGCTCAGGTGCCGGATGGAGGCGATCAGCGCGTCCTGCACGACGTCCTGCGCGGCGGCATGATCGCGCGTGATGAGGTAGGCCAGGCGCGTCATGCGGTCGATCCGCCCGGTGAACAGCGCCTCCTGTGCCAGCACATCCCCGGCCGCCGCCCGCTGAAAGAGCGCCAGTTCCTTTTCTTCCATGCTGCCCCTCCGATGCACTTGCTGCGCACTCAGTCTGCCCGCCGGCGCAGGGTTTCATCCGGGACGTCTATTACCATCGGCACATCATTGTTTAATGTGCATAAATAAATGGTCAAAGTTCTCTTGTTTTACACATTGCTGACTTTCTTTGACTATGGTATACTGCTACCACAAACAGGAGATGTTTGAAAAGGGCGGCGCAGGGCGCCGCGATAGGGAGGCGAAGCACAGATGGATGCGCAGAGGTTTACACAAAAGTCGCTGGAGGCCATCTCGCTGGCACAGCGCATAGCGTCGGATAACCAGAGCGTGCAGATCGAGCAGCTCCATTTGCTATATGCGCTGGCGAGCCAGCCGGAGGGGCTGATCGGCCAGCTGATCACGAAGATGGGCGCGGACGCGGCGGCGTTCGAGGCGGCGTGCCGCCAGGAGGTCGAGCGGATGCCGCGCATGAGCGGCCCGGGCCGCGAGGCGGGGAAGATCTACGTCGCGCCGGACGTGGACGCGGTGCTCTCCGAGGCGGAGAAGCAGGCGGAGCACATGCGCGACGAGTATATCTCCGTGGAGCATCTGTTCATGGCGCTGCTGGAGAAGGGCAACCGCGCGGTGCAGCAGCTGCTGAACCGGTTCGGCATCCGCAAAAAGGAATTTCTCACGGCGCTGCAGGCCGTGCGCGGCAACGCGCGCGTGACCAGCGACAGCCCGGAATCGACCTACGACGTGCTCAAGAAGTACGGCTCGGATCTGGTGGAGCTGGCGCAAAAGGGCAAGCTCGACCCGGTCATCGGGCGCGACGCGGAGGTGCGCAACGTCATCCGCATCCTCTCGCGCAAGACGAAGAACAACCCGGTGCTCATCGGCGAGCCGGGCGTGGGCAAGACCGCCA
>DVFJ01000029.1 GCA_018713325.1 Candidatus Onthenecus intestinigallinarum
CATCATCAACGAGCCCACCGCCGCTGCCCTCGCCTACGGCATCGACAAGGAGAGTTCACAGAAGGTCATGGTCTATGACCTGGGCGGCGGTACGTTTGACGTATCCATTCTGGACATCAATCAGGACATCATCGAGGTGCTGGCCACCGCCGGCAACAACCGCCTGGGCGGCGACGACTTCGACCAGTGCGTGACCGACTACCTCGTTGCGGAGTTCAAGCGCATGGAGCGCATCGACCTGCGCCGCGACGCCGCGGCCATGCAGCGCGTGCGCGAAGCCGCCGAAAAGGCGAAGATCGAGCTGTCGGGCATGCAGACGACGAGCGTCAACCTGCCCTTCCTCGCCGCCGGCCGCGACGGCCCCAAGCACATGGAGATCCAGCTCACGCGCGCCAAGTTCAACGAACTGACCGCGCATCTGGTCGAGCAGACGATGGGCCCCGTGCGTCAGGCGCTGGCGGATGCGCATCTCGCCACGGCGGACATCGCCAAGGTGCTGCTCGTGGGCGGCTCCAGCCGCATCCCTGCCGTGCAGGAGGCCGTGCGCCGCTTCACGGGCAAGGAGCCCTTCAAGGGCATCAACCCGGATGAGTGCGTCGCCATGGGCGCGGCGCTGCAGGGCGGCGTGCTCATCGGCCAGGTCAAGAGCCTGCTGCTGCTGGATGTGACGCCCCTATCCCTGGGCATTGAGACCGTCGGCGACGTGTACGCCAAGGTCATCGAGCGCAACACCACCCTGCCCGTGCGCCAGAGCCAAATCTTCACCACCGCCGCGCCCTTCCAGACCTCGGTCGAGATCAACGTCCTGCAGGGCGAGCGCATGCGCGCCTCGCAGAACAAGTCCTTGGGCAAGTTCAAGCTGAACGGCATCCGGCGCGCGCCGCAGGGCGTGCCGCAGATCGAGGTGACGTTCAGCATCGACGCCAACGGCATCGTCAGCGTCTCGGCCAAGGACCTGGGCACGGGCAAGCAGCAGGAGATCACGATCACGGGCTCGTCCAACATGAGCGCGGCGGACATCGACCGCGCCGTGCGCGAGGCGCAGGCCTATGCCGCGGAGGACCAGCGGCACAAGGAGGAGGCCGAGCGCCGCTACCGCGCGGGCGCGCGGGGCGCCTCCGGCGGCGCACAGGACGACTCCGAGGACGGCGCGCAGGACGCGCAGTTCACGCCCAAGAACGGCGGCACAGAGGAGTAACCATGTTCGGCTATATCGTTGTGAACCGGGCGGAGCTGTCCGACGCCGACTACGCCCGCTATCGCGCCTACTACTGCGGCCTGTGCCGGGAGCTGTCGCGCCGCCACGGCCAGTTCGGCCGCCTGACGTTGACGTTCGACATGACGTTTCTGTACATGCTGCTCAGCTCCCTGTATGAGCCTGAGGAGCGGCTCGCACCCGGACGGTGCGCGCTGCATCCGCTGCGTCCGCACGACTTCATCGAGAACGCGACGGCGGCCTATGCGGCGGATATGAACGTCGTGCTCGCCTATCACAAGTGCCGCGACAACCGGCAGGACGAGCACAGCCTGCGCGCAGCTTTGCAGGAACGGGCGCTGCACGGGGCCTATGCGCGCGTGCAGGCGCTCTATCCCGACAAATGCGCGGTCATCTCCGACTGCCTGGAGCGCACGGCCGCGCTGGAGCGCGCCGCCTCGCGCGACGTGGACGCCCTGGCCAACGAGACGGGCCGCCTGCTGGGCGAGGTGCTCTGCTACCGCGAGGACATCTGGGAGCCGACGCTGCGCGCCGCAGGCGAGGCGCTGGGCCGCTTCATCTACCTGATGGACGCCTACGACGACCTGCCGGAGGACCTGCGCAAGGGGCGCTACAACCCGCTGACAGAGCTGCGCCATCTGCCGGACTACGAGGACTTCTGCCGGCAGATGCTGACGATGATGATCGCGGACTGCACGCAGGAGTTTGAAAAGCTCCCGCTCGTTCAGGACATCGACATCCTGCGGAATATCCTCTACTCCGGCGTGTTCTGCCGGTACGCACAGATTCAAAAGCGCAGAAAGGAGGGGAAGCGCCATGGATGATCCCTATCGCGTGCTGGGCGTTCCCCCGACGGCGACGGACGACGAGGTCAAGACCGCCTATCGAAAGCTCGCCCGCAAGTATCACCCGGATCTCAACGGCGGCTCGCCCGAGGCCGAAGCCAAGATGAAGGAGGTCAACGAGGCCTACTCGCTCATCACCAAGATGCGCCGCGAAGGGACCTCTTATACCGGTGGCCAGCAGGGCTACGGCGGCCAGGGCTATGGCAATCCCTTCGGCCAGGGCTATGGCGATCCCTTCGGCGGCTACGGCGGCTATGAGCGCCAGCAGCGCTCCAGCGAGCTCAATGCCGCGCGCAACTACATCATCTCGGGCTACTACCAGGAGGCGCTCAACGTCCTTTCGAACATCTCCGTGCACAGCGCCGCGTGGTATTTTCTCAGCGCCCAGGCCAACTACGGCCTGGGCAACCGCGTGGCGGCGCTCAACCATGCGCGCCAGGCCGTGCAGATGGACCCCGGCAACTACGAGTACCGGCAGTTCCTCTCGCAGCTGGAGAACGGCGGCAGCGCCTATCAGGAGTACGGCCGGCAGTTCCACATGCCGCAGGGCATGTGCGCCGACCCGTGCATGACCTGCTGCCTGATCAACATCCTGTGCAACTCCTTTGGCATGTGCTGCCCCTGCGGCATCCGGGGTTTCTACTGCTGAGGGATACAAGGCGCCCTTCGCCTTCCGCGAAGGGCGGATTTTTTGGGCATCCATGGACCGGACGCCGACTGGAGGCATTGACATCCGCATGTGGATGTTGTATGATGGGCGCGGCGCGTTGCGCGCCGCGATTTCACGCGTTTGGAAGGGAGATATCCCCCATGGAAAACGACCTCGGGCGCGGCGACGTCGGACGCCTGGTGCGCGCCATCGCGTTTCCGAGCATGCTCGCGCAGTTTGTGAGCGTGCTGTACAGCATTGTGGACCGCATGTACATCGGCCACATTGCCGGTGTGGGCGATCTCGCGCTGGCGGGCGTGGGCGTGTGCGGGCCGGTGGTCACGATGATCGGCTCCGTCGCGTCGCTCGTGGGCGTGGGCGGCTCCCCGCTGATGAGCATCAAGCTCGGCGAGAACGATCACGCGGGCGCGCGCACCATTCTGGCCAACGCGTTTCTGCTGCTGTGCGTCTTCTCCGTGATGATCGTCGCGCTGGTGCTGCCGGTGCGCCGGGAGATGCTCTCGCTCTTCGGCGCGAGCGATGCGACGCTCCCCTATGCCGAAGGCTACTTCTTTGTCTACCTGCTGGGCACGCCGTTCGCGCTGCTGTCGACCGGACTCAACTCCTTCGTCGTTGCGCAGGGCTATGCAAAAAAGGCCATGCTCTCCGTCGTACTGGGCGCGGCGCTGAACATCGCGCTCGACCCGGTCTTCATCTTCCTGCTGGGCATGGGCGTTCAGGGCGCCGCGGCGGCCACGGTGGTCTCGCAGTTGGCCAGCTGCATCTATGTGCTGCGCTTTCTGTTCGGGCGCCGGCCCGGCGTGCGCATCACCTTTGGCGGCTATGCGCCGCGCATCATGGGGCGTATCCTGGCGCTGGGCTTCACGCCGTTTTGCATCATCGCCGTGGACAACGTCATGATCATCGCGATGAACGCCGTATTGCAGCGCTATGGCGGCCCCGAGCGTGGCGACCTGCTCATCACCTGCGCGACCATCGTGCAGAGCTTCATGCTCGTGGTCACGATGCCGCTGGGCGGCATCAGCGGCGGTACGCAGACGATCCTGGGCTTCAACTACGGTGCGTGCCGGACGCAGCGCGTGCTGATGGCGCAGCGGCACATCTTCCTGCTGTGCGCCGGCTACACAGCGCTGATGTTCGTGCTGGCGCGTCTGCTGGGTCCGCTGTTCGTTGGGCTGTTCACGACCGATCCGCTGCTGAGTGAGAAGGCGATGTGGGCGATCCGTGTGTGCACGCTGGCGCTGGTGCCGCTGGGCATTCAGTACGAGATCGTCGACGGCTTCACGGCCATCGGACAGGTGCGCTATTCCCTGCCGCTCTCGTTCTGGCGCAAGGCCGTCTACTTCGCCGCGCTGTTTGCACTGCCCGCGTTGTTCGGCGCGGAGGCTGCGTTCTACGCGGAGCCCATCTCCGACGTGCTGGGTCCGGTCTGCTCGGTCGCCGTCTATCTGCTGACGATGAAAAAACTGCTCCTGCGCCGCGAGATGTCCCACCTGGCGCAAACCTGATTGACCGTGCGCGTTGTTCACCGCGCGTTCACATTGTGGACCTGCACGGCGTCCATAAAGGTGGTATAATCCATGCAGGACTTCAAGGGGAGGAATTGCGCATGTCTTTCTTTGATCACCTTCGCGCGAGCTTTCGCCGCTTCATGACGGGCCGCAATGGTCCGGACCAGCTCTCGCTCGCGCTGCTTTGGGCAGGCCTGATCTGTTCCCTGCTCGACTCCTTTGCGCGCACGGGCCTGCTCTCGCTACTGGGCATGGCGGCCTATGTCTACGCGCTGTTTCGCCTGTTCTCGCGCGCTGTCGACAGGCGCCGCGCCGAGAACGAGCGCTACGTACAGTGGGCGTCCGGCATGCGCACGCGGCTCAGTCAGGCGCGCGTGCGCTTTCAGAAGCGCAAGGAGTTCAAGTATTTCAAATGCCCGCAGTGCAGGTCCATCCTGCGCCTGCCGCGCGGGGTGGGCGAAGTAACGGTGACGTGCGGCAAGTGCCGCCACTCCTTCACGCACAAGGCGTAACAGAACGAAAAAAGGCCCCCGGATGCGTTCCGGGGGCCTTTTGGATTGGCTCATTGCGCCGACATCAGCGTGATCAACGCCTCCTGAGGGATCAGGCTCATCGCCTGCGTGAGCGTCTGCATCAACCCAGCGCTCAGCTCGCTCTCCAGCTGGGCGGTCGCCTCGGCGTCCATCGCGCTCACGTCCACGCGCTCGTTGCCGCTCAGGTCCACAGGCGCATACGCCCGGGTCGACAGCTCCAACGCCAGCGACGCGCTGAATACATCCTGCACCGACAGGCTCGCGTCCGTCTGGCTGAGCAGCGCGCCGTCCTGCACCTGCGTGCCGGTCTGGCTCTGCCACGCCAGCGCATAGGCCACATACGGCGTGCCCGCCTTGTCGGAGACGGCGCAGTTCACCTGCACGGCGAGCTCCTGGCAGTCGACGCCCTCCGCGTCATAGGCGGAATCCCACTCGTCCACGCCGAGCGTGAACACTTCCTCGTTCGCATTGGTGACCATCAGGTTCAGGTTCAGCCCGTTCGTGCGGCCCGTGTCCAGCAGCTCGCCGCGCTCGACCGCCAGCGTACCGTCCACGTTGCCCATGCCGTTCGCAAGCGTCATGCTGCCCTGGGCCGTGTGCACGACGCTCTCCTCCTGCGTCTTGCGGCTGTAGGTCAGCGTGCCCACGTCGAAGGGGAAGCCCTCCCACATCGCGGGCATCGTGCCGTCAAAGCCGACCATGCCGTAGTCCTCGCCGTAGGAGACGACAAACTCCGTCGCGCCGTCCGTCGCCTGGATGAGGCCCTCCTGGCCCAGCACATCCGCGCACAGGCTGTTGATCGCCGCAAAGACGTTCTCCTGCGTCGCGCCCGCATCCTTGAACGCGTCGACGATCGCGGCCTGCAGCTCCGCGTCCGCATACAGCGTATCGGCCAGCAGGCGCAGCAGCTGGCGGAAGTCGTCGTTGCGCACGACCGCGTGCATCTGCGTCACGCTCGCGTCGCGCACGTCCGTCTCTTCGATATAGTCGTCCGTATATACGTACAGGTCCTGATGCTCGTACTGCGTGTTGGACACCCATCCGGCGACGACGTAGAAGTACATGCCGAAGCTGTTGAGCACGAGCTCCGTGAGCGCCTGCATCTCAGGGCTGTTGACATCCACGCCCTGCAGCGCCAGGCCGCCCGTCTGGACCAGCGCCTCCTGCGGGACGACAAACGTCTTGCCGGGCAGGAGACTCGTCGTCAGCTCAAGCGCCCCCGCATTCGCACACACGAGCAGATACGCGATCTCCGTATCCTGCATCTGCAGCGAAATGCGAACCGCCGGCCCGTCTGCGGTATTGGCCATGGATAGGCACAGACTGGCTGCCTGCGCGATCTGGGAGACGGCCTGCATCTGCTCGTCGGTCAGGCCGGGCAGCAGGGACACGTCCATCCCCAGCTTCGCGACGACCTCCTCGCCGGCCGCAAGGCGTGCGGGCAGTTCCGTAAGCAGCAGCGCGCCGGGCTCTGGCGCGGCCTCAACCGCCGCCTCCTCGGCAAATGCCCCAAGGGGCGCGAGGGCGACCAGCAGCGCCAGCAGCAGCGCCAACACTCGATTCTTATGCATCGTTACTCTCCTCCATTTTCCGTTTGCAACAGTATAGCGCATCCCAGGCCAAACAGCAACACCTTTTCATGGCAGCAGCAGCGCCTGCGCGTCGGGCGGGAGCACGGGCAGCAGCCGCTGCAGCAGCGCAACCGGCAGGCTCTCCAGCGCGTCGCGCTGTGCGCCGGTCAGCGCGTCCACGTCAAGAGCCGTCTCCGGCCAGGCGACGGCCTGTGCGGGCGCAGCGGCCAGCGAAAACGCCGCCGTGCCGATGAGCCACTCCTTACCGCCGACGAGCAGCTCGGCCTCCAGCTCGTCGGTCAGCCGCACATCCTGCGCCGCCTCGCCCAGCACAGCCTCGCCGCGCTCCTTGACGGAGAGGCTGAAGTCGCCCAGCGAGCGCATCTGCATCGCGGGGCTGCGGTCCGTAAAGCCCACGCTCAGGGTGTTACGCAGCGTTTCCACGGTCTGACCCGCCTCGTCCGTCCGCGAGGCGTTTCTCAGCGTCGCGCTCACCCGGATCTGGCGCGAGTAGCCCGCCAGTTTGCCCGATGCGTTGAGCCGGATGCGCTGCGTGTCCTCGCCGTCCTCGCGCCCGCTTTCGACGGCCAGCGCAAACGTCATGGTGTTGCGGCTGTCCTGCTCCAGCGTCAGCTCCGCGTCCAGGTTTGAGCCGTTGCGCACGTCCAGCTCGACCGTCCAGGGCGACTCCTGTGCGCGCGCGGCCTGCAGGCTCGCCCGGAGGCGCGTGATCGCGCCGCTCTGCGCGACGTCCAGCTTGACCTCCAGCGGCGATTGCAGCGTCCATCCGGCCGCAAAGGCCGTCAGTGCCGCCCCGTAGGGCTGCGGCAGCCGCGCCGCCAGCGCCGGGATCGCCGCCGCCAGCTGCGCCTGCGTCACGGTGATCTGCTCCTCGCGCGCCTCGCCGGGCGTGGCGGACAGCGCGGGCAGCGCCGCCTCCCCCGCCGTCTGCGCGCGCAGCGACAGGAATGTGCGCAGCGCGCCGCCGCCCAGGCCGAGCGCATCCAGCAGCGACGCCTCGTCCGCCGCGCGCACCGCAAAGGGCAGCAGGTCGCTCTCCAGCGCCGCGCCCTGGTCCGTGACGGTCAGGCGGACAAAGGCGGCCTCCTGCCCGCCGCAGAGGAGCGTCCACTCGTCCAGGCTGCCCGCGTCGCTCTGCTGCCAGGCATAGCGCAGCGTCAGACTGTCCAGGAGCGCGCGCAGCGCGGGCATGCCCTCTTCGCCCACGGAGAACAGCTCCTGCGGCGAAAAGGCGATCTCCGCCTCGATCCGCCCGCCGGCCCGCTCCCAGGCGGCCAGACGCTCCAACCCCTGGGAGAACGCCGCATGGGCCGGACCGGCCGACAGCAGCAGGTACAGGCAGCACGCGGCGCACATCCATCGCTTCAAGCGTTTCATAGGCCCTCCATTTACTTGGCATCCATGACAAAAGACGTCTTTGCACGCCCTTTTCTTGCAGGTTCAGTCGATCTCTTCCGCGCCGTCCGAATAGACCGCGAATCGCTCCAGCGCGCGCTCGTCGAGCACCATGCGCTTTTGCGCCGCGTCGACGCTGAGCACGACCTCCTTGAGCGCGGGCAGCAGCATCTCGCCGCGCGGCGTGTCGAACACATACACGTCGTTTGCGCCGGGCTGCAGGACGTCCGTCAGGCGTCCAAGCCCGTTCCCCGCGCGGTCGACGGCCTCGCAGCCGATGAGATCGCAGATGAAGTTCTCGTCCTCGCCCAGCTGCACCGCATGCGCGCGGTCGACGTAGAGCAGCTCGCCGCGCAGCCGTTCGGCAGCATCGCGATCCGTCACGCCCTCGAACGCCACGTAGGCGTACCCCTCGTGCACGCGCGTGCACGAGACCGCATGCGGCGCATAGGTCCCGCCGCGCTTGAGGAAGACCTGCTTCAGATCAAAAAAACGGTCCGGATCGTTCGTCAGGGGGCGCACCTTGACCTCGCCCCGCACGCCCTGGGGCTTGAGCACCGTGCCCACGGCCAAATAGTTGTCCAACACCCGCATTCTCCTTTACGTCAAAGAGAGGGCGCAAGCCCAAAGGCTCCGCCCTCAAGGATCACAGAATCTCCACAAAGACCGGCTTGGCGTTGCGGGCCGTGGCGGCCTTGACGACCGAACGGATCGCCTTGGCGATGCGGCCCTGCTTGCCAATGACCTTGCCCATGTCATCCGGCGCGACGCGCAGCTCGATGATCGTGGATTCGGGCCCTTCCACCTCGCGCACCTCGACGGCGTCGGGGTTATCGACGAGGCTCCTGGCCACATAGCTTACCAAATCTCCCATGTTTCAGGCCCTCATTTCCGCAGGCGTTCTTACTTTTCGATGGCGCCGGTCTTCTTGAGCAGCGCGCGGACGGTGTCGGTCGGCTGCGCGCCGTTGCGCATCCACTGCGCGGCCTTCTCATTGTCGATCTTCAGTTCCACGGGCGTGGAGACGGGGTTGTAGTAGCCGATCTCCTCGATGAAGCGGCCGTCGCGCGGGCTGCGCTCGTCGGCGACGACGACGCGGTAGAAGGGCTTCTTCTTCATACCCATTCTCTTGAGACGAATCTTAACGGACATTGGTGTTCTCCTCCTTCTGATGAATGACAAAATGTATCTGCAATCACTTGTGATGATTGAGCGCGTCAGGCCATCGGGGGCATGCGCCGCATGCGGCCACGACTGCCGCGCCGCCCGTTCATGGCCTGCTTCATCATCTGACGCATGCTGTCAAACTGGCGGATCAGCTGGTTGACGTCCTGCACCGTCGTGCCGGAGCCGGCGGCGATGCGGCGGCGGCGGCTGGCGTTGAGGATCTCGGGGTGCGCGCGTTCGCGCGGGGTCATGGAGCGAATGATCGCCTCGGGCTTGGACATGGCGTTGTCCGGGATGTCGAGGTCCTTGATCTGTCCCATGCCCGGCAGCATGGACAGGACCTTCGACAGCGGGCCCATCTTCTTGATCTGCTGCATCTGGCTGAGGAAGTCCTCAAGCGTGAGCTCGGCGTTTTTCACCTTGCGGGCGAGCTTTTCCGACTCCTGCTCGTCGAACGTCTCCTGCGCCTTCTCGATGAGCGAGAGCATGTCGCCCATGCCCAGGATGCGCGAGGCCATGCGGTCGGGGTGGAAGGGCTCGATGTCCGTCAGCTTCTCGCCGGTGCCGGCGAACTTGATGGGCTTGCCCGTCACCTGGCGCACGGACAGCGCCGCGCCGCCGCGGGTGTCGCCGTCGAGCTTGGTGAGGATGACGCCGGAGATCTCGAGCTTTTCGTTGAACGTCTTGGCGACGTTGACCGCGTCCTGGCCGGTCATCGCGTCGACGACGAGCAGGATCTCCTGCGGCTTGACGGCCGCCTCGATGCGGGCCAGCTCGTCCATGAGCGCCTCGTCGATGTGCAGCCGGCCGGCCGTATCGAGGATGATGACGTCGTTGCCGTAGTAGCGCGCGCGCTCGATGGCCTCCTGCGCGGTCTTTACGGGGTCCTGCGTGCCGCGCTCGAAGACCGGCACGTCGACCTGTCCGCCCACGACCTGCAGCTGCTTGATGGCCGCCGGGCGGTAGATGTCGCAGGCCGCCAGCAGCGGCTTCTTGCCCTGCTTTTTGAGGTATCCGCCCAGCTTGCCGGCCATCGTGGTCTTGCCGGCGCCCTGCAGGCCGCACAGCATGTAGACCGTGATCGGCGAGGACGAGAACGTCAGCTTCGCGTTCGTGCCGCCCATCACCGCGGTCAGCTCTTCGTTGACGATCTTGATGATCTGCTGCTGCGCGCTCAGGCTCTCCAGCGTCTCCTGGCCGATGCAGCGCTCGGTCGCGCGCTTGATGAACTCCTTGACGACCAGGTAGTTGACATCCGCCTCCAGAAGGGCCATGCGCACCTCGCGCATCACGGCCTTGACGTCCGCCTCCGTCAGCTTTCCCTTGCCCTTCAGCTTTTGGAATGCGCCCTGCAGCTTATCGGTCAGCCCTTCAAACGCCATTCTGTCCCTCCTCGTCTGCGATCAGCGCGTCGAGCGCGCGCTTGACGCGCGCCAGCGCCTCCTCGCCTTCCCCGGACGCCCGAACGTCGTCGAGCATCGCCCGGCACCGCTCCAGCCCCTGGGTGATCCGCCTGTAACGCGCGAGCAGGCCCAGGCGCGCCTCATAATCGGCCAGCTGCCGCTGCGCCCTGTGCACCGCGTCGTACACGCCCTGGCGTGAGATGTCCTCCTGCGCGGCGATCTCCGCGAGAGAGAGGTCCTCGTCGCAGTAGAGCGCGAGCAGCTCGCGCTGACGCGGCGTCAGCAGTGGGCCGTAAAACGCCAGCAGCCACGCCGTCTCAATGCGTTTTTCCACTTCGGCATCCTCGTAAAGTCCTGTCGCTTGACACGAGGAACATTATACCGCCCGCAAGCCGCGCTGTCAAGTATTTTCGCTTGTCGCCACTCTTTTTTGTGCATCCGCACGGACGGCTTCGCGCCGCATAGAGTAAGAGCAGGGGGCTGCACCCCCATGATCCTGGGTTTGGAGGGATGCGTCGTGAACGCACTTTGCGATATGTCCACGGGTCAGCGTGCGCGCGTGGTAGGCGTGCCCGGGAACGGCGCGATGAGCCGCCGCCTGCTGGACGTCGGCTTCACGCCGGGCGCCGCCGTCACCTGTCTGTTCCAAGCGCCGTGCGGCGATCCGCGCGCCTATCTGGTGCGTGGCGCGGTGATCGCCCTGCGCCGCGAGGACGCGCGCGCCGTGCAGGTTGAGCCGGCCGCGCGGGAGGTGATCACATGGGCCTGAGCGGCACGCGCCTGATCGCGCTGGCCGGCAACCCCAACGTCGGCAAGAGCACCGTGTTCAACGCGCTGACGGGCATGCGCCAGCACACCGGCAACTGGCCGGGCAAGACGGTCGCCAGCGCGCGCGGCGTGTGCCGCCACGCAGGGCATGTATATGAGCTGGTGGACATTCCCGGCGCCTATTCGCTCAACGCGCGCTCGGCCGAGGAGGAGGTCGCCCGCGACTTTCTGTGCTTCGGCGGCGCGCAGGCCGTCATCGTCGTATGCGACGCCACATGCCTGGAGCGCAACCTCAACCTCGCGCTGCAGATTCTGGAGCTGACGCCGCGCGTGGTGCTGTGCGTCAACCTCTTGGACGAGGCGGCCCGGCGGCACATCCGCGTGGACACGCGGGCGCTGGAGCGCCTACTCGGCGTGCCGGTCGTGGGCACGAGCGCACGGGGCGGGCGCGGCCTGGAGCGGCTGCTGGAGCGGGTGGAGGAGGTCGTCGGGCGCGTGCCGGAGCAGGCCCTGCGCGTGACCTATCCGCCAGAGCTGGAGGCAGAGGTCGAACGCCTGGCACAGTCGCTTGCGCCCCGGCTGCGCGGCCGGCTGGAGGCACGCTGGACGGCGCTGCGCCTGTTGGAGGGGAATGACGCCGCATTGGATGCCGTGCAAGCGCATCTGTCGCCGCTGGACATACGCCCCGCCGTGCAGGCTGCGCAAAATGCCCGCGCCGTGCTCGGCATAAGCGCCCGGCAGGTCGAGACCGCCGTCGTCGGCGCGATCTACCGCGAGGCCGAGCGCCTGTGCGGCGCGGCGGTCCGCTCGCAGGAGCCGCAGGGTGGGCGGCGCCTGCGCGTCGACCGGCTGCTCACCGGGCGGCTGACGGGCATCCCGGCGATGCTGCTCCTGCTCGCGGCGGTCTTTTACCTCACGATCCGCGGCGCCAATCTGCCCTCGCAGTTGCTGTCAGACGCGCTCTTTTCCCTGGAGGCGCCCCTGTCGCGCGCGCTGGACGCGCTGGGCGCATCCTGGCTGCACGGTCCGCTCGTCGAGGGCGCATACCGCACGCTGGCATGGGTCGTGAGCGTGATGCTCCCGCCGATGGCGATCTTCTTTCCCCTCTTCACGCTGCTGGAGGATGTCGGTTTCCTGCCGCGCGTGGCGTTCAACTTGGACGGCTGCTTCAAGCGCTGCCATGCGTGCGGCAAGCAGGCGCTGACGGTCTGCATGGGGTTTGGATGCAATGCGGCGGGCGTGGTCGGCTGCCGGATCATCGACAGCCCGCGCGAGCGGCTGATCGCAATCCTCACCAACGCGCTGACGCCCTGCAACGGCCGGTTTCCGCTGCTGATTCAGCTAATCACGCTGTTCTTCGTGGGCGCGCTGGGCGGATGGGCCGCGGCGCTGATGCTCACCGGCCTGATCGTGCTGTCGCTGGGGATGACGCTGCTCGCCTCGCGGCTGCTCTCTGCGACGCTGCTGCGCGGCGTGCCCTCGGCCTTCACGCTGGAGCTGCCGCCGTTTCGCCGGCCGCAGGTGGGGCGCGTCATCGTGCGCTCGGTGTTCGACCGCACGCTCTTCGTGCTCGGCCGCGCGGCGGCCGTCGCCGCGCCCGCCGGCCTGACCATCTGGCTGCTGGCGAACATCGCGCCCGGCGGCGTGTCGCTGATGGCGCGCCTGAACGCGCTGCTGGACCCGCTGGGGCGGCTGCTGGGCCTGGACGGCGTGCTGCTCACCGCATTTTTGCTGGGCTTTCCCGCCAACGAGATCGTGCTGCCGCTGGCGGTGATGGGCTATGCGCAGGGCAGCGCGCTGGTTCAGACGGGCGGCGCGCCGGCGCTGCAGGCGCTGCTCGTGCAGCATGGCTGGACGCAA
This sequence comes from Candidatus Onthenecus intestinigallinarum, assembly GCA_018713325.1. GTDB lineage: Bacteria > Bacillota > Clostridia > Christensenellales > Aristaeellaceae > Beduinella > Beduinella intestinigallinarum. The sequence goes on from DVFJ01000029.1 coordinate 12,961, forward strand.
TGGACGGCGCTGTGCGTGATGCTGTTTTCACTCTTTCACTGGCCGTGCTCGACGACGCTGCTCACCATCCGCCGCGAGACGGGCAGCGCGAAGTGGACGGCGCTGGCGCTGCTGCTCCCGACGGCGCTGGGCATGGCGCTGTGCGCGCTCGTCGCGGCGGCGGCGCGCCTGCTGGCATAGAAAAACCCCCGCATCCGTCGGATGCGGGGGGACCTGCTTACGCCTTCTTCTCGGTTTCAGCTTCCACGTTGATGACCTGCTTGCCATCGTAGTAGCCGCAGTGCTTGCAGACGCGGTGGCTGAGCTTCATCTGCTGGCAGCGCGGGCACTTGACGATGCCGGGCATGGAAAGCTTCCAGTTGGCGCGGCGCATACGACCGCGGGACTTCGAAATTTTTCCCTTCGGAGTAGCCATGACTTACACCTCCTCATCCTGATTCAGCAAGGATGCCAACACTGCAAACGGCTGTTTGGATGGCATTTCTTTCTGACATGCGCATTGTGTGTGGTTGAGGTTTGCGCCGCAGGTCGGGCAAAGACCCTTGCAGTCGGGCCGGCAGAGGATGCGCAGGGGCATCTCCAGCAGGATGGCGCCGAGCACGAGGTCATCCAGGTGCAGCACATGACCCTCATAGGTAAAGCGGTCGGGATCGTCCGGGTCCTCCTCGCGCGTGAAGACCTCGTCCACCCTGGCGCTGACCGGCAGGACAGCGGGCTCCAGGCAGTCGGCGCAGGGCGTGCTCACCGTCGTGCGCACCTCGCCGCGCAGCAAAATGGACTCTCCCGCAGCAGCATAGACGCCTGAAAGCGATATGGGCTGCACGAAGACGAGCTCGTCGCCGTGCCAGGACTCCGGCGCGCGGGCCTCTTCGAGCGCGAACTCGAATTCAATGCCGGGCGATTTGAGCGCCCGTCCGATGTCCAGCTGCATGCATTTCACCTCGAAAAGTCGACCATTCGTTATTATAATCGCTATGTTTGGCTTTGTCAATACCCCGTTTCGGGGTTTTTGACGCGGCTTACAGCGCCTCGACGATGGCCTTGGTATCGCGGGCGATGGGCAACTCCTCGTTGGTCGCCACGACAAGCACCTTGCACGTCGAGTCGTCCGTGGAGATCTCGCCCTTTGCGCCGGGCAGGTTCTTCTGAGGGTCGAGCTTGGCGCCCAGGAACTCCAGATCCTGGATGACGTAGCTGCGGGCGACGGCGTCGTTCTCGCCGATGCCGGCGGTCAGCACGATCGCATCCAGGCCGCCCATCGCCGCGGCGTACGCGCCGATGTACTTGCGGATGCGGTAGCCCCAGGCCTCCATCGTCGTGACGGCCATGGGGTCGCCCTCCTCGGACGCCTTGCGCACGTCACGCATGTCGCTGCTGATGCCGGACAGGCCGACCAGGCCGGACTTCTTGTTGAGGATGTTGAGCATCTCGTGGATGTCGGTGATGCCGTCGTTCTCCATGATGCACTCGAGCACCGCGGGGTCCAGATCGCCCGAGCGGGAGCCCATGATCACGCCCTCCAGAGGCGTCAGGCCCATGGACGTATCGACGCACTTGCCGCCCTTGATCGCAGACAGCGACGAGCCGTTGCCCAGGTGGCAGATGACGAACTTGCAGTCCTCCGGCTTCTTGCCCAGCATCTGCGGCACGACGCTGGCCACGTAGCGGTGGCTGGTGCCGTGGAAGCCGTAGCGGCGGATCTGCAGGCGCTTGTAGTAGTCGTACGGGATCGCGTACAGGTACGCCTTGGGCGGCATGGTCTGATGGAAGGCCGTATCGAACACCGCGACGTTGGGCGTGTTCGGCATGACCTTCTGGCAGGACTCGATGCCCATGAGGTTGGCGGGCATGTGCAGCGGGCCCAGCGGCACGAGGGCCTTCATGCCCTTCATGGTCTCCTCCGTCACCAGGACGGACTCCTTGAACGTCTCGCCGCCGTGCAGCACGCGGTGGCCCACGGCCGAGATCTCGTCCATGCTGCGGATGGCGCCCTTCTCCGGGTCGGTCAGCGCGCTCATGACGGCCTCAATGGCCTCGACGTGGTCCTTCATGTTGCGGCTGTACTCGATGACGTTGCCGCCCACCTGCTGCTTGAAGTGCGTGCCCTCAATGCCGATGCGCTCGACCTGGCCCTTGGCGGCGACGGTCTCGCCCTCCATGTCGATCAGCTGATACTTCAGCGACGAAGAGCCCGCGTTGATAACCAAGATCTTCATGTGTCATTCTCCTGCCTTCATTGATATTGCGTATGGGGACGGCGCGTCAGCCCTGCGCCTTGACCGCCGCGATCGCCACGACGGACACGATGTCGTCCACCGAGCAGCCGCGGGACAGGTCGTTGACCGGCTTGGCCAGGCCCTGGATGATCGGGCCGACGGCCTCGGCGCCCGCCAGGCGCTGCACCAGCTTGTAGCCGATGTTGCCGGCCTGCAGGTCGGGGAAGACGAGCACGTTGGCCTTGCCCGCGACGGGGCTGCCGGGGCTCTTGAGCTGGCCGACGGATTCGACCAGCGCGGCGTCGGCCTGCAGCTCGCCGTCAATGTTCAGCTCGGGCGCGATCTCATGGGCGATGCGGGTGGCCTCCTGCACCTTGGTGACGTTCTCGTGCTTGGCGGAGCCCTTCGTGGAGAAGGACAGCAGCGCCACGCGCGGATCGAGGTCGGCCAGGGCCTTGCCCGTCTGCGCGGAGGAGACGGCGATCGCGGCCAGCTCCTCAGCCGTCGGGTTGGGGATCACGGCGCAGTCGCCAAAGACCATGACGCCGTCGTCGCCGTACTTCTTGTTGGGCACGTCCATCAGGAAGCAGGAGGAGACGACCTTGATGCCCGGGGCGGTCTTAATGATCTGCAGCGCCGGGCGCAGCACGTCGCCGGTGGTGTTGATCGCGCCGGCGACCATGCCGTCGGCGTCGTCCATCTTGAGCATCATCGTGGCAAAGTAGAGGGTGTTCTTCGTCACCAGCTCGGTGGCCTGCTCCAGCGTCATGCCCTTCTTCTGGCGCAACTCAAAGAGCTTCTGCGCATAGACGGGGGTCTTCTCGCACGCGGCGGGATCGACGACGCCCACGCCCGTCAGGTCGACGCCCAGCTCGGCGGCCTTCGCCTCGACCTCGGCCTTCGCGCCCACCAGCGTCACCTTCGCCAGCTTCTGCGCCACGATCTTCTGCGCCGCCTGGACGGTGCGGGGCTCCGTGCCCTCTGCCAGCACGATGTGCTTGAGATCCGCGGCGGCCTTTGCCTTGATCTTTTCGATGACAGACATGTTCAAATCCTCCTCGACGTGGTACTATAGAAAGGGATGGTTTCACAGGCAGAAATCACCCATATATTATACAGGAAAAACCGGGTTTTGAAAAGGCGATGCGCGCGCTTTTGGCTGTATTTTCAGAAAAAACGGCGTCCGCTCCGCCCCCTTCCCGGACTGGAGGTTGCCATGCGCGTCGTCGGCGTCATCTGCGAGTACGATCCCTTTCATAACGGCCATGCCCTGCACCTGGCCCGCGCACGCGCGCAGGCGCAGGCGGACTACGTCGTGTGCGCGATGAGCGGGAGCTTCACCCAGCGCGGAACGCCCGCGATGCTGGACAAGTGGACGCGCGCGCGCATGGCGCTCATGGGCGGCGCGGACCTGGTGGTGGAGCTGCCGTTCGCGTTCTGCTGCGCGCAGGCCGAGCGCTTTGCGCGCGGCGGCGTCTCGCTGCTCGGCGCCCTGGGCGTTGTGACACACCTGGCGTTTGGCTGCGAGCCTGCGGGCCTGCCCTATCTCCTGCCCGCTGCCAGCGCGCTGGAGTGTCCGACGCCGCGCTTTCGCGAAGCGCTCGCCCGGGCGCTGGGCGAAGGCTGTAGCTACCCCCGCGCACAGGCCGAGGCGCTTGCGCCCGAGCTGGGCGGCGTACAGGCGCTGCAGGCACTCTCGCTGCCCAACTTCACACTCGCACTGGAGTACGTGCGGGCGCTGCGCGCGCTCGCGCCGCAGGTGCAGCCGCTTCCCGTCGCGCGCGAGGGCGCGGGCTATCACGACGAGGCGCTCTCCCCGCTCGCATCCGCCACAGCCATCCGCCTGGCCGCGCGGCAGGGCGCGTGGGAGGAGGTCGCGCAGGCCATGCCGGACGTTGGCACGCTCCAGAGCGCCATGTCGGAAGGCCGCTGCGCCCAGGAGGACGCGTTCGCCCGGCTGCTGCTCTACCGGCTGCGCATGGCGGACGCGGCGCAGCTGCGCGCGCTCTACGACATGCCCGAGGGGCTTGAGCACCGCATCCTGCGCGCCGCCCAGGAGGCCGGGACCTATGAGGAGCTGATCGCGCGCGTCAAATCCAAGCGCTACACGCGCGCGCGCATCGCCCGGAGCTTTGCGCACGCGCTCGTGGGCTTCACGCGGGAGGTGGCGGATGCGCTGCCCGTCCCGTCCTATGCGCGCGTGCTCGGCCTGCGCCTGGAGGCCGCGCCGCTGCTGCGCGCCGTGCGGGAACGCGCATCCGTTCCCCTGGTGCATCGCGCCGCGCCGTTTGAGCGCGAGGGCGGCGCATCGCTCGCGCTGGACGTGCGCGCGACCGACCTGCGCGGCCTGTGCTGCCCCGCGGGCGATGCGCGGCGCGGCCGGCTGGACATGCGCACGCCGCCCATCGTCCTGCGCGCATGACGCTCCCGGCGCGCGCATACGATGCTCCCAAAGGGGGGATCGCATGGCCGCCGTCTTTGCGGGCTTTCTGCTCGCGCTCATGCTGCGCTATCCGATGCAGTCCGTCCAGGCCGCTGCGGACGGGCTTCGCACCTTTGCCCAGGGCGTGCTGCCGGCGCTCTTTCCCTATATGGCGCTGTGCCAGCTGCTCTCGCCCGCGCTTGCCCGCATGCGGCGCGTACCGCGCGCGCTGCCCGTGACGGTGCTGGCCTTTCTGGGCGGGTCGCCCGGCGGCGCGCGGCTGATTGCGCTGCTGTGCGCGCAGGGTGCGCTCTCTCCGCGCCAGACGCGCATGCTTGCGGCGCTGACCGGCACCTGCAGCCCCATGTTCCTGCTCGGTACGGTCAGCGCATGGGCCTGTTCGCACGCGCTCGGGGTCTGCCTGCTGCTCTCGCACTGGATGGGCGCCGCGCTATGCGCGCTGTGCGTGCGCGCCTTCGACCGGAGCGAGATGCCGCAGTCTGCTGCGCCCGGGTCATCGCCGCCTCCGGAGACGCCTCCCTCCCTCGCCTCTGCCGTTCAAGGGAGCGCTCAGGCCATGCTGACCGTCGGCGGCTGCATCGCGCTGATGACCGTGGCCGCGCGCCTGTGCGCCTGTGCGTTTCCCGCGCTTGGCGGCGGCGCACAGGCGGCCCTGCACGCCGCGCTGGAGATGGCCGGCGGCGCGCATGCGATCCTCTCGCTGGGACTGCCGCCCCGCACGGCCGCCGTATGCGTGTGCGCGGCCGTCTCCTTCGGCGGGGTGAGCGTGCTCCTGCAGAATCTCTCCTTCCTGCGTACGGTCGGCATCTCCGTTCCCTACCTTGCGCTGTGCCGCGCGCTGCACGCACTCTTCGCCGCCGCGCTGTGCCGCCTGCTCTATCCCCCGCTGTCCCGCGCGCTGCCCGCCGCCGCATTCCCCCTGGGCGCGCCCGCGGCGGGCGCGGCCGGATTTCCCGCGCTCCCAGCGTTATGGATCCTCCTGGGCCTGGCGGCCCTCGGCCTTGACAGGCGGCGTGCCCGTGTGAGACGGGCCCGACGTGCGACATCCCTGCGGACATGAAAAAAGGGCGACCGCTTCAGGCGGCCGCCCTCTCTTTTTCGTCAGATTACAGGACCTTGCGCAGGAAGTCCTGCGTGCGCGGGTTTTGCGGATTGCCAAAGATCTGCTGGGGCGTGCCCTCCTCCATCACGATGCCCTCGTCCATGAAGAGCACGCGGTCGCCGACCTCGCGCGCAAAGCCCATCTCGTGCGTGACGACGACCATCGTCATGCCGTCCTCGGCCAGCTGCTTCATGACGTCGAGCACCTCGCCGACCATCTCCGGGTCCAGGGCAGAGGTCGGCTCGTCAAAGAGCATGACGTCGGGGTTCATCGCCAGCGCGCGCACGATGGCGATGCGCTGCTTCTGCCCGCCGGACAGCTGCGCCGGATAGGCGTCGGCCTTGTCGGACAGGCCCACGCGCGCGAGCAGCTGGCTCGCCTTGCGCGCGGCGCTCTCCTTGTCCATGAGGCCGGTGGTCACGGGCGCGAGGGTGAGGTTCTGCATGACGGTCAGGTGTGGAAAGAGGTTGAACTGCTGGAACACCATGCCCATGCGGCGGCGAATCGCGTTGATGTCGCATTTGGGATCGGTGATGTTCACGCCCTCGAAGAAGATCTGGCCGCCCGTGGGCGTCTCCAGCAGGTTCAGGCAGCGCAGGAACGTGGACTTGCCGCTGCCGGACGGGCCGATGATGACGACCTTTTCTCCGGGGCTGATGTGCTGGTCGATGCCCTTGAGCACCTCGAGGTCGCCAAACTGCTTGCGCAGGTTCTTAACGGTTATCACCCTGACGCAGCCTCCTTTCCAGCTTGCCCACCAGCCAGGTGAAGAACATGACGACCGCCAGGTAGATCAGCGCGACGGCGATCAGCGGCATGAACGGCGAATAGGTGACGCCGCGGATGCGGTTGCCGGCGAACGTCAGATCCGCGACCGCCACATAGCCGGCGACGGACGTCTCCTTGAGCAGCGCGATGAACTCATTGGCCAGCGTGGGCAGGACGTTCTTGAGCACCTGCGGCGCGATGATCTTCAGCATGGTCTGCAGATACGTCAGGCCCAGGCTGCGGCCGGCCTCCATCTGTCCCTTGTCCACGGAGAGGATGCCGCTGCGGATGATCTCGGACACGTACGCGCCCGAGTTGATGCCAAACGCCAGCGACGCCACCATCAGCCCGTTGTTGGACGAGGCGAAGATGATGTAGTACATGATCAGCAGCTGCACGACCACCGGCGTGCCGCGGATGACGGTGGTGTACACCAGGCATATGCGGTTGAGAAGCGAGAGCGCCAGCCGGCCCGGTCCTCGGCGCATCGTGAGACGGGTGCTGTCCCATGTGGTGCGGACGACCGCCACGAGCACGCCGATGGCGATGCCCAGCAGGCACGCGAACAGCGCGATGAGCAGCGTGGTCTGCAGGCCCTGCACGAGCATCTCCCATCGGTTTTTATCGATGAAGTTCAGGATGAATTCAGCCTTCAGGTCGCTCAGCCACGCCGACAGGCCGTCTAAGATCGTCACACCGCTTCCCCCATTTTCTCTTTATCTGTAACCTGCGCAAGGGCCGCGCGGTGCGCGGCCCCTGGAACCCAAAAACCGATTGCCCTGCTTACTCGGCGGCAGCCTCGCCGTCCGTGGCCTCCGCCGCGTCGCCGGTGTTGATGTACTTGTCGATGATCGACTGGATCGTGCCATCCTCGGTCAGCTCGGCCAGCGCGGCGTTGAACTGCGCGGTCAGCTCGCTGTCCTTGGCAAAGCAGGCGGCATAGTCCTCGACCGCATACTCGGTCTCCAGCACCTTCAGGCCCTCGTTGGCGGCCACGTATGCCTTGGCCGGCTCAATATCGATGACGACGCAGTCGATCTTGCCGCTCATCAGCGCCATCACGGCCTCGTTGCCGTTGGGGAAGCGCTGCACGGTGCCCAGGCCGGCCTCTTCGATGTCGCCCGTGGTGTAGATGTCGCCCGTGGTCGAAATCTGCACGCCCACCGTGTAGTTCGCGCCCTCTGCGAACAGGTCGTCGACGGTGGTAATCGGCGAGTCCTCCTTGACGACCACGGCCTGGATGCCCGTGGCGTAGCTGTCGGAGAAGTCGACCATCTGCTTGCGCTCTTCGGTGACGGTCATGCCCGCCATCGCAAAGTCCGCCTTGCCGGAGCCCACGGCCGCGATGATGGAATCAAACTCCATGTCGTCGATCTGCAGCGCATAGCCCATCTTCTCGCACACCGCCGCGGCGATCTCCGCGTCGATGCCCACAATCGTATCGCCGTCATAATATTCGTAGGGCGGGAAGCTGGCGTTCGTCGCCATGACCAGCGTGGGCGTCTCCTCGGCCAGCACGCCGAAGGAAACAGCCATCATCGCAATGCAAACCAACAGCGCCATCAACTTTTTCATTTTTCTGCCTCCTAACACGATCCATACGGAATGCTCTTTGAGCTCTCTTCAGGAGAGACGAGAGCATTATAGCGCATATTCATGAGCATGTCAAGGCCATTCTTCGCTTTTATTTGAATAAAAAATCAGAATTCCGCGAATATTTAAAAATTTCCCTTTGAACGAACGCCGCTTGCAAAATCTCGCCGGTCCGCTATAATGAAGGAGATGATGGAAGCGGGGGATTTTGTGTGCTGTACCTGATCGTCAACCCGGTCGCCGCGCATGGGCGGTGTGCGCAGGCCGCCCAGGAGCTGCAGGCCCTGCTGCGCGGGATGGACATCCCCTTTTGCGTGCGGACCACGCAGAAGCCAGGCCAGGCTGAGCGTCTTGCGCGCGAAGCCGCGCTGGAGGGCGCGCGTCTCGTGCTGTGCGCAGGCGGAGACGGCACGGCGCTGGAAGCGGCCCGCGGGCTGTGCAGCACGCAGGCGGCGCTGGGCGTGCTGCCCTGCGGCACTGGCAACGACTTTGCGCGCACGCTGGGCCTGCCGGCAGCGCCCGCTGAGGCGCTGCGCGCGCTGCTGGGCGGGTCTGCGCGGGCCGTGGATGTGGGCAGCCTGAACGGGCAGCCGTTCCTCAACGCCTGCGGCGCGGGGTTTGACGCGCAGACCGTCCATGCGGCTCAGCGTGCCAAACGCCTGGGGCGCGGCATGCTGCCCTACCTGTACGGCGTGCTGGACACGCTTTGGCACTACCGTCCCCTGCGCATGACGGTCCAGGCGGACAACGCGCCGCCCTTTTTCTGCGAATGCCTGCTCTGCCTGGTCGCCAACGGCCAGTACATCGGCGGCGGCATGCATGTGGCGCCCTGCGCGCGCATCGACGACGGCCTGCTCGATCTGATCTACATCGATCCCCTGCCGCGGCATATGATCGTGCGCCTGCTGCCCAAGCTGATTCGGGGCGAACACATGGCGTACACGCAGCTCGTGCACCATCTGCGCGTGCGCAGCGCCCGCCTGGAGTGTCCCGGCATGCTCATGCAGTGCGACGGCGAACTGCAAACCCTGGACCGGGCGTCCGTCTCCGCCATGCCTGCCCGCCTGCTGCTTCAGATGCCATGAGCAGGGCTGCCCGCGCAGCCCTGCTTCTTTATGCCTCCACCGGCAGCAGCGCCAGCGTTCCATCCGCCTCGGCGACGCGGTAGAGCGTGTGCTCCCGCACGCCCTGCGGGAAAAACCGGCCAAAGTCCCGCTCAAAGGCATCCAGATAATAGCACAGATAGACGTAGGCGTATTCTTCGGCCACCTCCTGCGCCCAGGCGTCCGGATCGACCACGTACGTCCAGATGTCGTCTTCGTGATAGGGAGATGCGCCGACGCTCGTGGTATTCGAGGGATTGAGCGACGCATTCGGCAGCATGAGTTCATAGCGCGCGATCCACCAGTCGGCGTCGCCCGCCACGGGCGAAAGGATATAGAGGCGCTCCTCCTCCCCCAGCAGCGGCAGCACGGTCCGGGCGGCCGTATACCGCTGCCGCCACGCGGCGTTTTCCCGCGAGCCGATGGGCGCCGTGGCCGCGGCGTAGGCCGTCGTGCCCACATCCGACAGCGCGCAGATCGCCAGCAGCGCCGCCACTGCGCCCTTTGCTGTGCCGGCGCGGAAGCCGCCCAGCGCCGCATGCCCCGCCGCAACGGCCAGCATCGCCAGCGCATAGGTCGACAGGTAGCGCCCGAACGACGCCAGGTTCTGCGCCTCATAGGGCGAGTAGGCGAACAGATACAGCGCCAGCAGCGTCAGCGCGTAGACGCCCGCGCCTGCGCCCAGCAGCGCGTAGGCCGTGTAGCCGCGGGCGCGTGCGAGCGTCTCGCCGCCGCTGCACAGCCGCCATCCCGCCGCAAAGAAGAGCGCGAGCGCCATCGCGGCTGTCATTGGAATCCAGTATTCCGCCAGGCGGAACTCCGCCAGCGAGCGGAGGAAGACGAGCACGATGTCGCGCTGCGCCTCCGACAGGCTCAGCGACAGGCTGCCGGCGCTCCAGCTGTCCCCCACGCCGGCCAGCGCGAGGTGCGCCTTCCAGGAGAGCGCGCACGCCAGCACAAGCAGCGCCGTGCAGACCACCTGCCGCCGGCGCGCCCGCTGAAACAGCGCGGCGTCCGCCGCCATGACGAGCAGTGCCAAAGCCGCCAGGCCCGCGCCGGAGGACTTCGTCAGCGTGAGCATGCCCAGCAGCCCCGCCGTGGTCAGCCGTCCGCACAGGCTTGCGTCTGCAAAATACGTAAGCAGCGCCGCGCCCATGAGCAGGCCCAGCAGCGCGTCCACATAGATCTGACGATAAAAATCCGGATAGAACACCGTCGGCAGAAGAAAGACAATCAGCGTCAACAGCAGTCCCTGCCCCGCCCGGCCCCGACCGCGCGTCAACGCAAAAGCCGGCATGACCAACGAGAAGAAGAGCAGGTTCACCGCGATCAGCGCCGCGTCCTCGCGAAACGCGGGCGCGGAGCGCGTGAAGAAGTACTCAAACAGCGTCGCCGCAGGCGGGTAGTCCTTGAACGTGGCGATTGACGCGGGGCTGGTGTGCAGCGCGTCGAGCAGCGTCATGCTCTTGACTGCCAGTCCCCAATGGGAGAATTCATCCCAGCCGATGAAGGCGTTGCCCAGATTTTCATAGATTGAAACGCCCAGAAACAACGCCCACAGCAGCAGCGCGCCGCTCATCCCCTGCGGCAGCCGCCGGTTGTATGCGCGAACGGCCAGCAGCACGCCCGCGCCCGCCGCCAGCGCATATACGGCAAAAAGGCCCGCACGCAGCAGGCCGAAAAGACCGAAGACATACAGCACGCCCGTCACGGCGCAGGCCGCCAGCGGAAACGCACGGTGTGCGCACACGTTCAGCAGTGCGGCCAGTCCCAGTGCCAGCAGCGTCAGCGCGAGGGCAGGCAACAGCAGGTACGGCATATCGATCCTCCTTCGTGCGTTCAGGCGCGCCCTTCGATCATGGCGCTGCAGATCTTGGCCAGGTCGCCCACGCTCAGCAGCGTCACAGAGCCGAACGGCGCGCCCAGGATGCGCTCGATGGCGTAGCGGTACGTCTCCAGCTTCTCCACCACCGCGCTGAGCACGTCGCTCTCATCCGAGCCGGCGGAGAGCAGGAATGCGATCTCATCGGTCAGCTGCAGCCCCAGACGCAGCACCAACTCGGCCATGCCGTCGCCCACGGGCACGAAGAAGCTGCCCTCGGCCACCCCTTCGCGCACGATGCGCCGCATGATCGGCAGCGTCAGCTCCAGCTGGCGCTGCTTCATCTTCTCCCGCATCAGCGCGCCGTCCTCGCGATAGGCCACGCGCACGAGCAGGCTGATGAAGTCGGTGGCGTCTGACTGCCAGATGCCCGCGCGCTGGAAAAACGCGTTGAGCTTGTCCGTCGCCGCGCCGCCGCATGACTCCACTGCCGCCCGCGCCGCCTCGCACGAGGCGCGCGCACGCTCCTCGCAGATCGCCTCGAGCAGGGCCAGCTTGCTCTCAAAGTGGTGGTAAAAGCCGCCCTTGGAGAAGTGCAGTTCGTCCAGAATGTCCTGCACGGATGTCTGCTCGTATCCGCGCGCATAGAACAGGCGTTCCGCCGTATCCAGCAATGCCTGACGCCTGTCGTCTCCCCTGCGCATCCCGTCTCCCCCTTTACCGTCGCGCGCCGTGCGCACAACAGACCCAAGGTCTGTTATGTTTTTATTATACGTGCGCCGGTCCGCATCGTCAAGCGGCAAAAGCGACTGGCCGTCCCCTATGGCGCGCGTTTTACGACACTACTGTAACCGCATCGCCGCGCCTTTACGCAGGCGGCGCGCAAAAGCGCCCCGGCAGTACAGGCCGGGGCGCCGATGAGGGCGTCAGTTGTAGTAGATCTCCTTTTGCACGGCGCGATACGTCGTGCGCCAGAGCTTTTCACGGCGCAGCTCCACGCCGTTGGCGTCATAATAGACCTTGTATGTATCGACCACGTAGCCCGTGCGCTTCTGCTTGGCGACCTTGCTGGTACCCGGCGCCATGGACGTATCGCGCGTGCGGATGACCTCGTCCGAGGGCGTGAGCGTCTCGATCGTCTCGGAGTACAGGTCGATCGTTCCGCCGCCGTCCAGCAGCTTGCCATAGACCTCGACGGTGACGGTCTGATCGGCATACCAGGCGAGCAGGAAGATCGGGTAGCCGGTATTGTTGCGGAAGACGAAGTCCAGCCGCGGCCAGTCGACCGCCGCATCCTCGCCGCGCGGCACATAGCTGCTGGGCCAGGTATGCTGCGAACGCTCGACGATCTCCAGATCCGCACGCACGACCGCGTTGAACAGCGTCGATGAGGTCTGGCATACGCCGCCGCCTGTGTCGTCGATCAGCTGGCCGCCGGAGATTGCGCCCGCCTCCTTGTAGCCCTTCTCCGCCGTGCGCTGGCCGGTGCTCTCGTTGAAGGAGAGCGTCTCGCCCGGCATCACGACCTTGCCGTTGAGCGCGTCGGCAGACAGGGAGATGTTCGTGTTGCGGTTGCTGTCGTTGGTCGTCTCCGTCGTGAACGAGGAGATGCGCCCGAACATCGGCACGAGCATCTCCTGCGTCACCGCAGGCTGCACGGGCGCGCCTGTCGCCTGGATCATGGCGTCATACTGCCTGGCGTCCAGCGCGGCGAGCACGTCGGCGTACAACTTGTCGGCGGCGACGGCAAAGCCTGCCTGCTCAGGGGTGAAGACAAACGACTTGAGCGTCGGATCAAAGGCATAGAGTGTCGCGTCCGTGGCCGGCTGGTCAATCGCGGCGGCGACGGTGTCCGTCAGCTCGCGCACCTTCTCGCGGTCATATCCCAGTGAGGTAGCAAACGATACGCCGCCGTTTTGCAGCGACTGGATCTCGGCATAGCGATCGCGCAGGGAGCCGCGCCGGCCCAGGGCAAACGCGCGCTCGAGCACCTCCTGCGTGTCAAAGCGCAGCGGCACCTCCTCTGAGGTGATGCGCCACTTGCGCTCGCCGTAGGCGATGCCGATGGCAAACGCCTCGCCCTGCTGCTGGGTGTTCGTCTCCAGCGCGGCCGTGGCCTCCTCCAGCGTCATGCCGCCCACATCCACGCCGTTGACGCTGATGCCGGGATAGAGCGTGCCCGTCGCCACCTGGCGCGACACGTTCTGAAACTGACGGTGCACCTCGTATTCCCGCGCGGCCAGCCAGGAGAGGAGCGACAGCAGCCCGACGCATACGAGGACGACGGGAATCGTCCAGTAGGGAAACACTCTTTTTTCTTCTCTGTCGTATGCGGCGCGGGGCGGCGCCATGTGGCGCACCTGCGTGTTTCTTTGGCTCGGATCGCCGGGGCGCTCAAAGCGGCTGATGTTGCCGCCCGGCCTGCCCGGCACTTTCTGGCTCGGCATGTCGCGGGTCTCCTTTGGCGGTAATGGTTGCGGGGGTTACGGGTTCTGCTTTCCGGCGAGCAGCTCCTGCTCGTGCATCCTGTAAGAGAGGATATGCAGCGTATCGCTCAGATGGACGTTGACGGTCGGAAATCCGTCGGGCGTGTTCAGGTCGACCGGTGCGAAGTTCCAGACCGCGCGCACGCCGCCCCGGATCAGCCGGTCGCACATCTGCTGCGCCGCGTCGTGCGGCACGGCGAGCACCGCGATGTCCACGGCGTGCGACGCCAGCCATGCGTCGAGCTTTTCAACGGGCTGCACGACCACGCCGTGCACGTCGATGCCCACCAGCGCGGGGCTGGCGTCGAACATGGCCTGGACGTGGAAGCCCTCGCGCGCGAAGGACGGATAGTTGGCCACCGCGCGGCCGATATTGCCGGCCCCGACGATGATGACGTGGTATTCGCGCGTGAGACCGAGAATCTCGGCGATGCGCAGCTTCAACTCAGGCACATGATACCCAAAGCCCTGCTGTCCAAAACCGCCAAAGCAGTTGATGTCCTGGCGGATCTGTGATGCGGTCAATCCCATCCTTTCACCCAGTTCCTGCGAGGAAATACGCGTGATGCCCGCCCTTTCCAGCTCGCGCAGGTGCCTGTAATAGCCCGGCAGACGCCGCACGACAGCATCGGAGACGCGGGAACGATAGGCCATCTGGTTGCACCTCTATCCTATACTCAACTTACGATATATCCGTATGTTTTAGTATAACAGTTTCGCGTTGCACGCGCAAGGGGTGAATCGGCCAAAGCCGTCGACGGGGCAAAACAGGCCGCCGGCATCATCCGGCGGCCCGTTCGCTACGAAAACATGCGCTCCAGTTCTTCGTATCGCTCATGCGTGATGAGCGCGTCCTGCTGCGTGCCGCACAGGCGCACCACGTACGTCCATCGGCCGTAGGGCGTGATGCTGTCGATCTCGCGCAGATTGATGATGTAGGACTTATGACAGCGGTAGAAGATCTCCGGGTCCAGGCGCGCCTCGATATCCCCCAGCGATTCGCTCGTCACAAAGCGCACGCCGCCCTTCATGTACAGCACGGTCGCGCGATTTTCGCGCTGAACGACCAGGATGTCCTCCATTGCCACAAAGTTGACGCCCTCCCGGTGGCGCAGCATCAGCCGCCCGGCCGTCGCTCTGGCGCGCGGCACGGCCTTTTGCGTAGGGTTGGGCACCGGCTCGTCCTGTGTGCGGCGCAGCAGCACGTCGCGCGCGCGCTCCAGCGTCTTGAGCACGCGTTCGAGCTTGAAGGGCTTGACCAGATAGTCAAACGCGTACACCTCAAAGGCGTCGGCCATGTAGCGGTCGTGTGCGGTGGCAAACACCAGGATGACGGAAGGATCCGTGTCCTGGATGATGCGCGCGGCCTCCACGCCGCTCATCTGCGGCATCTCCACGTCCAGGAAGACGAGCTTTGGCCGCTTCTGCTCCACCTGGGCGAGCAGCTCCCTGCCATCCTGCGCCTCGCCCACGAGTTGGACGCCCTCCACCCGCTCGATCATCTTGCGCATGACGGCGCGCATGCCGGCGTCGTCGTCGGCGATCACGACGGGGATGGTCGTCTCGGCCCGCTCAGGCGTCTCGGTCTTTTCGATCCTTTCGGTCTTCTCCATTTGGAACCTCTTGTCTATCTCATCCGCAGCCTGCGCCTGTCCGCCGGCCGGGTGAGGATTTCCGCAAAGATGACGCCGCGCAGCAGATCCTGCGCGCGCTCGCTCTCATCCGGCGCGTCCAGCGGGGATGGGCTGCGCCTGTCGGAATGCGGCGCGAGCATCTCCTCGTGGCAGGGATCTTCTCCCTCGGCCGCGGCGGCCATGGCCGTCTGCATGGCCGCGACGGACGCCGGGCGCGGGGGCAGCATGGTCTGCGCCTCCCGGACGGGACGCGCGTTCCTGCCGGGCTGTTCCGACTTCGCGGGCGCCTTGGCGCCGTGCTTTTTCCGCTTGTCCTCCGTGCCCTCGCCGGACGTTGCTTCCATGCTGCCATCGGGCATGCGCTGCCGCTCGCCGGCACTCTGCGCTGCGGCGGGGCGCTTCGGCGCTTCCGGCCTGCGGGCGGCCGCCTGCGGCGTGCGCTTCTTCTGTTTCTTTTGACTCTTCTGGGCGAGGCTGAAGATGGCCCAGACGATCGCAATGATGAATACCAGGGCGTCCATACGGCCGCGCCACCCCCCTTATCGGTCGGGCCGGAGCGGGTCCGGCCCGTCGTTCTTACTTCTTGCGGGGCAGCTCGCCGTTGCCTTCCTCCGGCTTGCCCAGCTTGGAGATGGCCTCGCGCATCGTCGTATCGGCGATGGTGTTCTGCATCTGGTAGTAGTCCATGACGCCGATCTTGCCCTCACGCAGCGCCGTAGCCATCGCACGCGGCACCTCGGCCTGCGCCTCGACGACCTTCGCCTGCATCTCCTGCACGGCAGCCTTCATCTCCTGCTCGCGCGCCACGGCCATCGCGCGGCGCTCCTCGGCCTTGGCCTGCGCAATGCGCCGGTCGGCCTCCGCCTGATCCATCTGCAGCTGCGCGCCGATGTTGCGGCCCACATCCACATCCGCAATGTCAATGGAGAGGATCTCAAATGCAGTGCCGGCATCCAGGCCCTTGGCCAGGACGGTACGGCTGATCAGGTCCGGATTCTCCAGGACGGACTTGTGCGTCTCTGCGGAGCCGACCGTCGTGACGATGCCCTCGCCGACGCGGGCGACGATGGTCTCCTCGCCGGCGCCGCCGACCAGGCGCTCGATGTTGGCGCGCACGGTCACGCGCGCCTTGGCGCGCAGCTCGATGCCGTCCTTGGCGATGGCGGCGACGACGGGCGTCTCGATGACCTTGGGGTTGACGCTCATCTGCACGGCCTGCAGCACGTCACGGCCCGCCAGGTCGATGGAGCGCGCCTCCTCGAAGTTCAGATCGATGTTCGCGCCCTGTGCGGTGATGAGCGCGCGAATGACGCGATCGACATTGCCGCCGGCCAGGTAATGCGCCTCCATCTCGCCCAGGTCAGGCGACAGGCCGGCCTTTTCGGCCATGATCAACGGCTGTACAATGCGCACCGGCGCGATGCGGCGAAAGCGCATGCCCACCAGCGTCAGGATCGAAATCTTTACGCCGGAAGCGCGCGCCGAGATCCACAGTCCCAGCGGCACAATGCTGAAGAACGTGATGACGAACACCACAGCGACGACGATGAGCAGCACCATCCAGACCAGTTCCATCGTTGTTTCCCCCTTCACAAACTCCTTTGTTACCTATATGCACGCCTTACGGCGGGCATTTCACACCTTGCGCACGACGATGCGCCGTCCCTCGACGGAGACGATCCTGATGTCGCTCTGCGCATCGAGGAAGTCGCCCTCCGTCACGACGTTGAGCCGCACGCCGTCGAATTCGCCGATGCCCGAGGGCCGCAGCACCGTGCTGGCCTTCCCCACGCGGCCCAGCAGCACGCGCATGTCCTCGTAGCCGTTGTCCCCGCCGTCTTCCAACGCCGTGTTGGTCAGCACGAGGGGCGAATGGTCCAACGCGCCCTTGGCCGCCGAGCGCAGCGAAACGGAGATAGCAATGGCGATGAGCGCGATGAGGACGATCAACACGCCCAACGCCGCCAACATGCCGTGGTTCATGACCGTGATGCCCACGCCCACGGCCAGCAGGATCAGCCCGGAGACGCCCGGCACGCCAAATCCCGGCAGGAAGACCTCCAGGATGACCAGCGCCGTGCCCACCACGAGCGAAATCACAATCGGCAGATTTGTAACCAAAAAGTCGACCATAGCGATGCACACCTTTCATCGATTGGGTGGGAAAAGTATAGCATGCTTTTCGCGCCCGGCAAAGCAAAAGACGCCCAAATATACATTTTTGCGCCTGAAAGCTCACAGCGAGCGCAAAAATGCGGCGAGCGCGGCGACGTCCCGCTCGTATACGGACGTCAGGCTGCGCCTGTACAGCAGGCTCGCCGGATGATACAGCGCAAAGACCGGGCAGGGCGCGTCCGGCGCGGAGACGCGCGTGCCGTGCGCCTCGCCGACCGTCAGCCTCGCCCCCGTCACCGCCTGCAGCGGCACATTGCCCAGCGTCGCGATACACCGCGGGCGCACGAGCCCGATCTCACGCAGCAGCCAGGGGCGCATGAGCGCGACCTCCTCGCGCGTGGGCGGCCGGTTGGTCACGCGGCCCGCGGCTGAGAGCCGCGTGGGCCGGAACTTGACGGCGTTGGTGACGTAGAGCGCCTCGCGCGAGAGCCCGGCCAGTTCCAGAAAGGCGTCCAGGTTCTTTCCGGCCCTGCCGGCAAACGGACGGCCCTGCAGGGCCTCCTGCTCGCCTGGCGCCTCGCCGATGAGCATCAGCGGCGCGCCCGCCGCCCCTTCGCCGTATACAACGCGCCGCTCGTCGCCCACGTAGACCGAGCGGACGAACCGCAGCAGTTCGCTTTGAAAACGCTCCAGGCTGTCCGACATGCGATGCCTCCCCGTCAGCTTTCCGCATCCAGCTGCGCCAGCTTGTCGCGCAGCGCCTTGAAGTCCTCCCAGGCCGGGCGCTTCTTGCTCTCGTCGCGCAGCAGCGCCGCCGGATGATACGTCGGCAGGAGGAACACGCCCTTGCGCTCGACCCACCTGCCCCGGTCGCGCGTGATGCGCACGCCGTCGCCCAGCACCGTTCTGGCGGCCGTCGCGCCCAGCAGCGCGATCACCCGCGGGCGCACCAAGGCCACCTGCGCACGCAGGTACGGCAGGCAGGCGGCAGTCTCCTCGGGCGTGGGCACGCGGTTGTGCGGCGGACGGCACTTGACGGCGTTGGCGATGTAGACCTGTTCGCGCGTAAGGCCGATGGCCGCGAGCATCCGCTCCAGCAGCTGGCCTGCCGGTCCGACGAACGGCCGGCCCTGCAGATCCTCCTGCTCGCCCGGCCCCTCCCCTATGAGCATGAGGCGCGCATGCAGGTCGCCCTCGCCGGGCACGACATGCGTGCGCCCGCGGCACAAGCCGCAGGCCGTGCAGCCGCCGATCTGCTCCATCAGCGTCGGCCACGAAGTCTGCATCCGCATCCCTCCCAGCGCGATTGTGTCTATCAGTATAACACAATGCATGCGCGCCGTAAACAGCCGCGCCGGAAGAGGCCCAAAAATCACAGGTCGTCCTGGCGAATGAACGCGCTGGCGCCGCGCAGGCTGACCACGTCGTAGCCGTCCAGCTGCGCGATGACGAGCAGCCTCGCGCCACCCGGCACCTCAGCCACACACGGCGCATCCGGCGCGGGATACGCATAGGCGTCGACCGCGCTGTCGCCCGTGACGACGTAGCTTGGCGGGCTGACCGTGTAGCGCGCGAGCACCCAGCCCTTGTGCCACCACGCGCCGTCGTCGCTGCGCACGACGGCCAGATACCAGCCGTCCCGCTCCTCCAGGATGACGAAGACCTCGCCATTCGTCAGCGAGTCCAGCCGCGGAGCGCTGCTGTCCGGCGTCTGGCGCATAGAGAGCGACTCGCACAGAACCGCCGCCGTCTCGTATCCGTTCCATTCTCCCTCGACGGGCTGCGCGACGCAGGGCTCCGGCATCCAGCCGGCCGTGCCGTCCGGAAGCGTCACGGCCAGAAAGCCGTTCTCCCGCTCTCCCGTCACGGTCACGGCGCTGCCCTGCGCCGCCTGCGCGATCGCCGCGTCCGCCTGCGACGGCTGCGCATAGAGCGGGGCCGTCTCGGGCCAGACGCTGCCCTCATACCCCTGCGCCATCGCGGCGCACGGCAGCAGCATGCACAGACACAGTCCCAAAGCAATCAGATGTTTCATCCGGTTCTCCCCCTCTTTGCGATGGATTTTTCTCAAAAATAAGACGTGCACGATGCGTTCAATCATGCACGTCGAGAGGAATTTTGTGTTATCGGTTGTCCGTCGCGTCGACGACGACCGCCTCGGTGATGTTCTTGCTGATGCCCGCGAACGTCGTCTGCAGGTCCTGCCGCAGCCACGTGTAAAGGCTGGAGAGCATCAGCATCAGGATGACGATGACCAGGGACGCCGCAGCCACGCCGAAGAAGTCCATGATGCCGGCGGCGATCTTGAAACCCGTATGCGGCTTGTGCTCGCTCATGTGCCTCACTCCTTTGCTTCTTGCAGATAAGACGCCGCAAGGCGCCGTTTCGTTGCGCCTTCCCACGGATTTCCGCCGCCGCACCGCCGGTCTACAGGTAGTCCAACCAGGGGGCCTCGGGTTCCTCGCGCCCGGTGAGGCTGCCCGCGTCCATCAGCCCGTCAAAGCCCTGCTGGCGCAGCGCCTCGTATACGACGATCGCCACCGAGTTGGACAGGTTCAGCGATCGCGCGCCCGGCGCCATCGGGATGCGCACGCAGCGGTCGTACACGCGCTTTAGCAGATTTTCCGGCAGGCCGCGCGACTCGCGGCCAAAGACCAGGAACGCGTCCTTCGGATAGGCCGCCTGCGTATACGCCCGCGGCGCCTTTGTCGTCGCGTAAAAGAACGGCGCGCCCGGGTTTTCGCGCAGCACATCCTCAAACGAGGCGTGCACCCGCACGTTGACCATGGGCCAGTAGTCCAGCCCTGCGCGCTTGAGATACCTGTCCTCCAGCCGGAACCCCAGCGGCTGCACCAGGTCCAGCGTGCAACCCGTGGCCGCGCAGGTCCGGGCGATGTTGCCGGTGTTTTGCGGGATCTCCGGCTCCACGAGCACGACGTGCACCGCGCTCCCTCCCCCAATGTCACAGAAGCCCGGCCAGGCCGGGCATCCGTCTATTTTTTTCTGTCAGTTTCCGCCGCCCTGCGCGCACAGCGCATACAGCGACGCGTAGACGATGCACTTGCGAATCTCGATGTCCAGGTCGAAGAATTCCTTGAGATCCTCCTGTGCCAGCGCCATGTGTTCCTTGACGCGCAGCTCCACATCGCCCGGCTCCAGCGCCTCCTTGGGATAGGCGAGCAGGCGCATGTGATGGGGGTTGAGCACCTGCAGGACGTAGCTCATATCCGGCTCTTCGCGCTCGAAGATGTTGCGCAGCGCGTTTTCCAGCCGCTCGCTGCCGTAGCGCCAGACCTCGTCCAGGAAGCGCTCGCCCTGAGGCATGCGCAGCGAGATCAGGCAGACGGGCCAGTCCGGCCGGATGTGCAGCTTGAGCATGTCGACGCGCCGGTCGAGTTCGTCCTGGGTGAAGTGCGCGCCCTGCAGCACAGTCTGGAAGAAGTCCGACTGCAGCATCGGCAGCACGTCGTCCAGCTCGTCCTGCTCCTCCCGCTCCAGGAGGATGCGGCGCGTAATGCCCAGCTCCCGGCGCAGGCGCGCATGGTCCGACGCGGCCTCCATGCCCACGACCTCCGGGTGCGAGGACAGGAAGGAAAAGAAGTCCTGGCCGGCGTCCTTGGGCAGCAGATATGCGACGGCATCGGCCTCCTGACGGCTCAGGCGCCGCTTGGCCTCCTCGACGTCGGAAAGCAGAATCGGGACGTCAAACCCCATATGCGCCCACTCCGGAAAGCTGCGGAACGCCTCGGTAATGTCCCCCTGATCCGTGACGAGCATCAATTTGTACATGGATTCCCTCCAAAACCTTTGTGCGGACAGAGCCAGACCGTTCGCCTAACTGTTGTTCTCTATTTTACCGCACTCAGGAGGCAAAAACAAGGCGAAAACGTTTTTTTCACAAAAGAGGGCGCACTTTCGCGCGCCCTCTTTGTGCATTTCACTCAATTTTCCAGGCCCAGACGGCGGAAGATGTCGTCCACGTGCGTGTAATGATAGGACAGGTCGAAACACGCGTCCAGTTCCTGCTGCGTCAGATGTTCCCGCACGGCGGGTTCCTGCTCGATCAGCCCCTTGAAGGGCACCTGCTCTTCCCAGGCGCGCATGGCCACCGGCTGCACCGTATCGTAGGCCGTCTCGCGCAGCATGCCCTTCTCGATCAGGGCGAGCAGCACATGCTGGGAGAAGATCAGCCCCAGGGACTTGTCCATATCCCGCAGCATGTTCTCCGGGTAGACGAACAGGTCGCCCAGGATGCCGCACAGCTTGCAGAGCATGTAGTCCAGCAGCTGCGTCGCGTCCGGCAGGATGATGCGCTCGGTCGACGAGTGCGAGATGTCGCGCTCGTGCCACAGCGTGATGTTCTCCAGCGCCGTGACGGAATAGCCGCGGATGACGCGCGCCAGGCCGCAGATCTGCTCGCAGTTGACGGGGTTGCGCTTGTGCGGCATCGCGCTGGAGCCCTTCTGCCCCTTGCGGAACGGCTCCTCCACCTCGCGCAGCTCGGTCTTTTGCAGGCCGCGCACCTCGGTGGCGAACTTCTCCAGGCTCGAGGCGATGATCGCCAGCGTCGTCATCAGCTCCGCGTGGCGGTCGCGCTGGAGCACCTGCGTGCTGATGGGCGACGCCTCCAGCCCCATGTGCTCGCACACATAGCGCTCGACGAACGGATCGACGTTGGCGTACGTGCCGACCGCGCCGGAGATCTTGCCCACGGCGATGGTCCTGTGCGCGTGCTGCAGGCGGTCCAGGTTGCGCTGCATCTCAGCATACCACAATGCGAACTTGAGGCCCAGCGTCGTCGGCTCGGCGTGCACGCCGTGCGTGCGGCCCATGCAGGGCGTCATCTTGTACTTCTTCGCCTGGCGGGCGAGCATGTCGATGAACGCCCGCACGTCGTCCTCCAGGATGTCGCAGGCCTTGCTCAGCAGCGAGGACAGCGCCGTATCGACCACGTCCGTGCTCGTCAGGCCGAAGTGCAGGTACTTGGACTCGTCGCCCAGGCTCTCCGCGACACAGCGCGTGAAGGCCACGACGTCGTGGCGGGTCGTCTGCTCGATCTCCTCGATGCGCTCGACGGTGAACCTGGCGTTCTCGCGCATCTTCTTCGCCGCCTCGGCGGGCACCTTGCCCAGCTGCACCCAGGCGTCGGTCGCGTTCAGCTCGACCTCCAGCCAGCTCTGGAATCGGCGCTCCTTCGTCCACAGCGCGGCCATTTCGGGGCGGGTGTAGCGGTCGATCATGCCTTTTCCCCTCCCATCAGGCGGTGCAGGATCTCCTGATAGGCCTCCTCCACGTCGCCCAGGTCGCGGCGGAAGCGGTCCTTGTCCAGCTTTTCGCCGGTGCGGGAATCCCAGAAGCGGCAGGTGTCGGGCGAGATCTCGTCGGCCAGGACGATGCGGCCCTCGTAGCGGCCGAACTCCAGCTTGAAGTCGATCAGCTCGATGTTCAGGTCCTTCAGGTACTCGGTGAGCACCTCGTTGACCTTGAGCGCCATGGAGGCGATCTGCGCCATCTCCTCGCGCGTGGCCAGACCCATCGCGGCGATGTGCGTCTCGTTGATCATCGGATCGCCCAGCTCGTCGTTTTTGTAGCAGTATTCGAGCACGGTGCTCTTCAGCTTCGTGCCCTCCGGATAGCCGATGCGCTTGGACAGGCTGCCCGCGGCGATGTTGCGCACGATCACCTCGACCGGCACGATCTGCACCCGGCGCACGAGCGTGTCGCGCTCATTGAGCTGCTCGACCAGGTGGCTCTCGACCCCGTGCTGCGCCAGCAGCTTCATCAGGTGGTTGCTGACCAGGTTGTTGATGACGCCCTTGCCCACGATGGTGCCCTTCTTCAGGCCGTTGAAGGCCGTGGCGTCGTCCTTATAGTGAATGACCGCAAGCGTCGGATCGTCGGTCGCGAAGACCTGCTTTGCCTTGCCCTCGTACATCATTTCGCGCATCTGTGCCATGAACTTTCATCCTCCCGCGTCGTTGCGTGGTTTTCTTGTATGAGGCTACAGCGCATATTGTATCAGACTTTCCCGCCGCGTTCAAGAGAAAGCTTGAACAATTATTCACTTGTTTTATAGAACGTTCGGCTTTATTGCGCGGGCATGGCAAAGCCCGCGTCCGATCCTGCGGACGCGGGCCTTTGCGTATTCAGCGTACGGGGCGCACGGGCACGCCGCGCGCGGCGAGGTAGGCCTTCAGGTCGGCGATGCGCAGCTCGCCGAAGTGGAACAGCGACGCCGCCAGCGCCGCGTCGGCGCGGCCCTGCACGACGGCGTCATAGAAGTGTTCGGGGCTGCCCGCGCCGCCGGAGGCGATGACGGGGATGCGCACGGCGTCGGCGACGGCGCGCGTGACGTCCAGATCATAGCCGCTGCGGGCGCCGTCGGCGTCCATGCTGGTGAGCAGGATCTCGCCTGCGCCCAGGCGCTCGGCGCGCGCGGCCCACTCGACGGCGTCCAGGCCTGTGTCGACCCGGCCGCCGTTGACGAAGACGCTCCAGCCGCTGCCGTCCGGGCGGCGCTTGGCGTCGATGGCGACGACCACGCATTGGCTGCCGAAGCGGCCGGCGGCCTCGCTGATGAAGGCGGGATTGCGCACGGCGGGCGAGTTGACGCTGACCTTGTCCGCGCCCAGGCGCAGCAGGTCGCGGATCTGCTCCAGGCTGGAGATGCCCCCGCCCACGGTGAAGGGGATGAACACCTGCTCGGCCACGCGCGCGACCACGTCGAGCATGGTCTTGCGCCCCTCGTGCGAGGCGTTGATGTCCAGCAGCACGAGCTCGTCCGCGCCGGCCTCGTCATAGGTGCGCGCGCAGGCGACGGGATCGCCCGCGTCGCGGATTTGCACAAAGCGCACGCCCTTGACGACGCGGCCGTCGCGGATGTCCAGGCAGGGAATGATGCGCTTGGTGAGCATTCAGTCGCCCCCTTTCAGCGCGGCGAAGTTTTGCAGCATGCGCAGGCCGGCCGCGCCGGACTTCTCCGGGTGGAACTGCGTGCCCAGCACGTTGCCCCGCCAGACGGCGGCCGTGAACGGCGCGCCGTAGTCGCAGGTGGCGGCGGTCCAAGCGTCGTTCACCTCGGCCGCGTGGTAGGAATGCACGAAGTAGACGTAGGGATCGCCCTCCAGCCCGTCAAAGAGCGGGCAGGGCCGCAGGCGCAGGTTGTTCCAGCCCATGTGCGGCACCTTGAGCCCGCGCTCTGGAAAGCGCGTGATGGCCGAGGGGATGAGGCCGAGCCCTTCCAAGTCGCCGCCCTCCTCGCTGCTTTCAAAGAGCAGCTGCATGCCCAGGCAGATGCCCAGCAGCGGCTTGCCGGCGCGCGCGGCGTCGGTCACGGCCGCGTCCATCCCCCGCCTGCGCAGCTGCGCCATGGCGTCGCCGAACGCGCCCACGCCCGGCAGGATGATCCGGTCCGCCGCCTCCAGGCGCGCGGGCTCGTCGACGATCTGCGCCTCATGCCCGAGAAACGCAAACGCCTTTTGCACGCTGCGCAGGTTGCCCATGCCGTAATCGACGATGGCGATCATGCGTCGTTCCTCCGTTTCCGTCGCGCCCGGCGGGCGCGTTTACAGGATCAGCTCGTGCAGACCCAGCGGCTCGACCTCGCGTCCCTGGCGCTCCAGCTTGACGCAGCGCACCAGCAGCTTGGCCGTATCCAGGCTCGTGATGCACGGCACGCCATACTCGACCGCCATGCGGCGCAGGCGGAAGCCGTCGCGCTGCGGGTCGCGGCCGTGCGTGGGCGTGGTGATGATCAGGCGGATCTTGCCGCTGTCCAGCAGCTTGCCCAGCTGCTCGTGGTCCTCGCTGGGCTTGGGCACCTTGCTGGCGGCGATGAAGTTGCGGTTCAGGTGGTTGGCGGTGCCGGCGGTCGCATACAGGTCGAAGCCCATCTGGTCGAGCTGCTCGGCCAGGGCGAGCACCTCCTGCTTGTCGTGGCGGGCGATGGACAGCAGCACGCCGCCCTCCTGCGGGATGAGCATCTTGGTGGACTGGAAGCCCTTGAGGTACGCCTCCTCGGCGGTCTTGGCCAGGCCCAGCACCTCGCCGGTGGACTTCATCTCCGGCCCGAGCGAGACCTCGACCTCGGGCAGCTTTTCGAAGGAGAACACGGGCATCTTGACGGCCACGTTCGGCGCGGGCGGATACAGGCCCGTGCCGAAGCCGAAGGAGCCGACCCGTTCGCCCAGGGAGGCGCGCACGCCCAGCTCGACGAGCGGAATGCCCGTCACCTTGCTGATGTAGGGGATCGTGCGCGAGGAGCGCGGGTTGACCTCGATGACGTACAGGTCGCCCGCATGCTGGATGAACTGGATGTTCACCAGGCCCTTGACGTGCAGCGCGCGCGCGATGCGCGTAGTGTAGTCGGTCAGCAGGCGCTGGGTGCGCGGCGAGAGCGTCTGCGGCGGATAGACCGAGATCGAGTCGCCCGAGTGGATGCCCGCGCGCTCGACGTGCTCCATGATGCCGGGGATCAGCACGTCCTCGCCGTCGCAGATGGCGTCGACCTCGATTTCGCGCCCGAGCAGGTACTTGTCCACGAGGATGGGATGCTCCTGCACGTTGAGGTTGATGATCTGCATGTATTCGCGGATCGACTGCTCGTCGTAGGCGATCTCCATGCCCTGGCCGCCCAGCACGTAGCTGGGGCGCACGAGCACCGGGTAACCCAGGCGCTCGGCCGCCTGCACGGCCTCTTCCGCGGTGAAGACGGTGGTGCCGCTGGGCTGGGGGATGGACAGGGCCGCCAGCAGCTCGTTGAAAAGCTCGCGGTCCTCGGCCGCGTCGATGTCCTTCAGGTCGGTGCCCAGGATCGGGTAGCCCGCCTGCTTGACGTACTTGGCCAGCTTGATCGCCGTCTGCCCGCCGAACTGGCACACGACGCCCACCGGCTGCTCGACCTCCAGCACGTTCCACACGTCCTCGGCCGTCAGCGGCTCGAAGTACAGCCGGTCGGAGGTGTCAAAGTCGGTGGAGACGGTCTCCGGGTTGTTGTTGATGATGACCGTGTCAAAGCCCGCCTTCTTCAGCGCCCACACGCAGTGCACCGAGCAGTAGTCGAACTCGATGCCCTGGCCGATGCGGATGGGGCCCGAGCCGAGCACGACGACCGTCTTGCGCCCGCTGTTTTCGGCCTCGGTCTGCGCGCCGTAGACGCTGTAGAAGTAGGGGCTGACGGCCGCAAACTCGCCGCCGCAGGTGTCGACCATGCGGAAAGCCGGCAGCACGTCCATCTCCCTGCGCAGGGCGCGCACGTCCGTCTCCTCCATGCCCAGGAAGCGCGCGATGGCCTTGTCCGCAAAGCCCATCTTCTTGACCTTGAGCATCCGCTCGCGCGTCAGATCCGCGGGCTTCATCGCGCGCAGCGCCTGCTCCTCCAGCACGATCTTCTGCACCTTGCGCAGGAACCACAGGTCGATCTTCGTGATCCCGTGGATGTGCTCGATGGACGTGCCGCGGCGCAGCGCCTCGGCGACGACGAACGAGCGCTCGGTGTTGATCTCGTGCAGCCGCCGCTCGATCTCCTCGTCCGGCAGGCGCTCCAGCGCGGGGCTGACCAGCGAGTCAAAGCCCATCTCCAGCGAGCGCACGGCCTTGAGCAGCGCGCTTTCGAAGTTGACGCCGATGGCCATGATCTCGCCGGTCGCCTTCATCTTGGTGCCGATGCGCTTGTCCGCATAGACGAACTTGTCAAACGGCCAGCGTGGGAACTTGAGCACGCAGTAGTCCAGCGTCGGCTCCGCGCAGGCATACGTCTCGCCGGTCACGCCGTTGACGATCTCGTCGAGCGTGTAGCCCAGCGCGATGCGTGTGGTCACCTTGGCGATGGGGTAGCCCGTGGCCTTGGAGGCCAGCGCCGAGGAGCGGCTCACGCGCGGGTTGACCTCGATGACGTAGTACTCCAGGCTGTCGGGCGAGAGCGCGTACTGCACGTTGCAGCCGCCCTCGATGCCCAGCGCGGAGATGATGTTGATCGCAGCCGAGCGCAGCATCTGATGCTCCACGTCGCGCAGCGTCTGGCTGGGCGCGACGACGATCGAGTCGCCGGTGTGCACGCCGACCGGGTCGAAGTTTTCCATGTTGCACACGGTGATGCAGTTGCCCGCGCCGTCGCGGATGACCTCGTACTCGATCTCCTTCCAGCCGGCGACCGAGCGCTCGATGAGGTTCTGGTGCACGCGGCTGGCACGCAGGCCGTCCGCGCAGATCTCGCGCAGCTGCTCCTCGTCCGCGGCCAGGCCGCCGCCCGTGCCGCCCAGCGTGTAGGCCGGGCGCACGATGACGGGATAGCCGATCTGGTTGGCAAAGTCGACCGACGCCTGCACGTCGTGCACGATGACGGACTCGATGCACGGCTCGCCGATGGAGAGCATCATCTCCTTGAACTCCTCGCGGTCCTCCGCGCGGCGGATGGAGGCGATGTTCGTGCCCAGCAGTTTGACGCCGTACTTGTCCAGGATGCCGCGCTCGTCCAGCTCCATGGCCAGGTTCAGGCCCGTCTGACCGCCCAGCGACGCCAGCAGGCTGTCGGGCCGCTCCTTTTTGAGGATGCGCTCGATCGTCTCGCACGTGAGCGGCTCCAGGTACACCTTGTCGGCAATGTCGGTGTCGGTCATGATCGTCGCGGGGTTGGAGTTGACCAGGACGACCTCTACGCCTTCCTCCTTGAGCACGCGGCAGGCCTGCGTGCCCGCGTAGTCGAACTCGGCCGCCTGCCCGATGATGATCGGGCCGGAGCCGATGACGAGCACCTTTTTGATCCATTCCTTCTTCGGCATATCGCTAACCCCTCGATTACTTCGTATTTTCGCGGACCATGTTCAGGAAGTCGTCGAACAGATATCCCGTCTCGCGCGGGCCGCCGCACGCCTCGGGGTGGAACTGCACGCTGAACGCCGGGCGGTCCAGATAGCGCACGCCCTCGACCGTCTGGTCGTTCCAGTTCAGGTGGCTGACCTCCGCCGCCGCGGGCAGCGTCTGCGGGTCGACCATGAAGCAGTGGTTCTGCGCCGTCACCGCGCACGTGCCCCGCCGCAGGTCCTTGACCGGGTGATTCGCGCCGTGGTGGCCGTACTTCATCTGCACCGTGCCCGCGCCCATCGCCAGGGCCATCAGCTGGTGTCCCAGGCAGATGCCGAAGACCGGGCGCTCATCCATCAGGCGGCGGATCGCCTCGATCGCCCCGGGATTGTCCGCCGGATCGCCCGGGCCGTTGGTCAGCATGACGCCATCGCAGCCGGCCGCGAGGATCTCCTGCGCCGTCGTCGTCGCCGGATAGACCATCAGGTGGCAACCACGCTCGTTCAGCGAGCGGAGGATGCCGCGCTTGAGGCCGAAGTCCAGCACCGCGATGCGCAGCCCCTCGCCCGGGATCTCATAGGGCGCGCTGCACGTCACGCGCGACACCTGGTCGTGCATCTCATGCGCGCGCGCCTCCGCCACATCCGCCTCCGTCGGCTCGCCCACGACGATCTTGCCGCGCAGCGTGCCGTGCACGCGGATGCGGCGCGTCAGAGCGCGCGTGTCCACGCCCGTCAGGCCCGTGACGCCCTGCGCGTCCAGGTACGACGAGAGATCCTCCTTCATCTTCCAGTTGCTGGGCAGGTCGCACAGTTCCGACACGACGAAGCCCTTCATCGCCACGCCGCCGGACTCGCCGTCCAGCTCGTTGATGCCGACGTTGCCGATCAACGGGTAGGTCATGCATACGATCTGCCCGCAGTACGACGGGTCCGTCAGCGTCTCCTGATAACCGGTCATGCCTGTGGTGAACACCACCTCGCCGGTCACCTCGGCCTTGCGGCCGAACAGCTCGCCCTCAAAGCGGGCGCCATCTTCCAAGATCAACGTTGCCATGCGCTCACATCCGTATATTTATTGATTATTTTTGTTTATTTATGCATCGTCTTCATTATACACCGCGCTCGCGCGTCCGTCAAGCGGGGCGCGCGTCAGGGGAAAAAGAAAAGGCGGAAACAATCCGCCTGATGCAAAAACAAAGGAAGACGAAGGGAGCGCGCAGATGAAGCGGCGGTGCATGTCCATGCGGCGAAACGTCATCTCTGTGCGCTCCCTTCTTCAATCAAATTGGGGTCTGCGAAGCCCGTTCAGCGGACGATGATCTCATCGCGGCGGGGGCCGTTGGACACAAAGCGGACCGGCACGCCGATGAGCTTTTCCAGTGCCTCGACGTAGCGGCGCGCGTTTTCGGGCAAGTCCTCAAAGCGCTTGATGCCGCGGGTATCGCACATCCAGCCGGGCAGCGTCTCATAGACGGGCTTGGCGCGCTCCAGCAGCGGCGTCACGGGGAAGTGCTCGACGCGCTCGCCGTCGATCTCGTAGGCGACGCACACCGGGATCTGCTCCAGGTAGCCCAGCACGTCCAGGTTGGTCAGGGCCACGTAGGTCGCGCCCTGCATCATGCAGCCATAGCGCGTGGCGACGGCGTCGAACCAGCCCACGCGGCGCGGACGGCCGGTCTTGGCGCCGAACTCGCCCTTGTCGCCGCCGCGGACGCGCAGCGCCTGCGCCTCCTCGCCGAACAGCTCCGTCGTGAACGGGCCGCTGCCCACGCAGGAGGAGTAGGCCTTCGTCACGGCGATCACATCGCCCATCGCCCACAGCGGCACGCCCGCGCCGACCGGTCCATAGCCTGCCAGCGGCGAGGAGGAGGTCGTCATGGGGTAGATGCCGTGGTCGGGGTCGCGCAGCGTGCCCAGCTGGCCCTCCAGCAGGATGCGCTTTCCGGCCTTGCATGCCTCGTGCAGGTAGCGGTTGGTGTCGCACACGTAGGGGCGGATGCGCTCGGCCAGCCCGGTCATGTGCGCGATGAGCGCCTCCAGATCGATCGGGGGTTTGTGGTACAGGTGCTCCATCAGCGCGTTTTTGATGGACAGCGCATGCTCCAGCTTCTCGCGCAGCACGTCCGGGTAATAGAGCTGGCACAGCTGCAAGCCGATCTTCTGGTACTTGTCGCCATAGAAGGGGGCAATGCCGCTCTTGGTGGAGCCGAAGCTGTGCGCGCCCAGGCGCTCCTCCTCATAGCAGTCCAGCTGCACGTGGTAGGGCATCATCACCTGCGCGCGCTCGGATACGAGCAGCTGCGGCGTAGGCACGCCCGCCTGGACCACGCCTTCCAGCTCCGAGAGCAGCGCCTCGATGTCGAGCGCGACGCCCGGGCCGATGACGTTGACCACGCTGGGGTTGAACACGCCGGAGGGCAGCAGGTGCAGCGCAAAGCGCCCGTAATCGTTGATGATCGTATGGCCTGCGTTGGCCCCGCCCTGAAATCTGACGACGATGTCGGACTCGCCCGCAAGCATGTCCGTGATCTTGCCCTTGCCCTCGTCGCCCCAGTTCGCGCCGACGATTGTACGAACCATGTTTCGAAACCCCTTTCTTGCATTCGCAGGAGGTTGCGCCGTCTTCCCGCGCGGATCCAGCGTCCCGCGCGGGCACATACCTTTTAGTTTATACATGATTTGCGCCCGCTTGTCAAGAGAGCGGGCGCAAATCGGCGCGAATTCCGTCGCAAGGCGTCAATAGACGGGATCGAGGTAGTTCTCCATGACGTATCCGAACTGGCCCTCGTACTCGACGTACTTCCACTGGCCGTCCGTCTCGACGATCAGCACGCGGCGTCCCTGCGGGATGCGGACGATGACGTTCGCGCCCGTGCTGGGGGATACGCGCAGGGCCAGCTGCGGCTCCGTCGTGCGCGCATAGCCGGCCAGGTCGCCGGTGAGCTGCGCCCGGGGCACGAAGCCCGTCTTTTCGTCAAAGCGCACGCAGCACCACGCGCCCAGCACGCCCAGCACGGACACGGTCTGCCCGTCCTCAATGGCGGCCGTCACCAGCGCGTCGGCCTCGGGCTGCGCGCGCATCGTGATGCCGTTTGGCGCGTTCACCTGTGCCTGCGGCAGCGTCGATGCGTCGCCCTCCTGCACGCTGCCGCGCCGCAGTGTGATGTCGGTCTTCTGCATGTAGCCCTCCAGCCCGCCGGCGCGCACGTGCGCAAAGGCCGTGAGCGTCAGGTCGAGCAGCTCGACCTCCACGCCCTGGTAATACAGCCCCAGCTCTTCGGACGAGGCGTCCGCCTCGGCGAAGATCGGCTCCAGATTCGTGTGCTCGCCCGTCGAGGCCACCACCGCATAGACGCCGTACAGGCCGTCGCTGTTGGACTCGAGCCGGCCCACGCTGGCCGCCTTTACATAGCCCGTCAGGCCCGTGAGCCCGTAGGGATTGCCGTCATACACGCGCACGTGCAGCCAGTTGCCGCCCTCGCTCTTGCCCAGCACCTCGACGGACTCCCCCGCCTCGCACACGAGCAGCTCGTCGGAGGAGTTGCTGTTTGCAGCGCGCAGCTCCGTGCGCCGCGCGCTGATGCTGGCAATCGGCGGATAATACGGCAGCTCGCGCCGGTCGGCCGGGGCGTCGGCGACATCCTGGGCGGCCATCCAACCCTCCACCGTGCCGATGCGCATGCGCACCCAGCCGTCGCGCTGGAAGGAGAACAGGCGCACACCCTGCACGCCGTTGTAGTAGCTGCCCACCACCTTGGACGTCTCCGTCGGGTTGGCGCGCAGGCTGGCCAGCTTGTCCGGGTCGGCCGCGCAGACGTAGACGTACTGCTGCGCGCCCGCCTCGCACACGTACAGCGAGTTGGCGTATCCCTCCACGACCGGCTCGGACTGCGTCTTGACGTACACCCAGGGATCGAGGAACGCGAGGATGCGTAGCTCCGTTCCGCTGGGCAGCTCGGCGACGGCCTTGTCCGCATCCGAGCCAGGCGCGCTGTAGAGCGTGAGCGTCTCCATCGGCAGCGGCACGTCCGCCTTGGCGGCGCCGCCCTCGGCCAGGCCCTTGGCCTGCGCCTCCTCGGGCGTGATGAGATACTGCGTGAGCACATAGCCCGTCTGGCCGCCAAAGGAGATCTGGCTCCACTCGCCGGTCTCGCCCAGGCGTTCGGCCTGCGCGCCGTCGTAAAGCATGCCCAGCGTGCCGGACTTCGTGTCGGGCTCTGTGCGCAGGTTCAGGCGCTTGTTGCCGCCCGCGGCGTTCTGGTTGTCGATCACCACGGTGTCTGCCAGTGCGCCGACGGCCAGCAGGCAGCCCAACAGCGCCGCCACCAGGCAGAGCAGTCCCTTTCTCATGTTCTTCTCCCCTTTCGGATGCTTTTGTCGTTTCACTGCCCGCCGCACGGGCGGGTTTCTTCTCTACGTATAAAGACGTTTCAGCCCGTGCGTTTATTCCACGCCCTGCGCCGGCCAATCGCCCTCAAATACAAACGTCGCGGGGCCCGTCATGTACACCGTCCCGCCGCTCCACTCCACGTCCAGCTCGCCGCCGTCGAGCACGAGGGTCGACCGCTCCCCGGTCAGTCCGCACAGGGACGCGGCCACCGCCGTGGCGCACGCGCCGGTGCCGCACGCCAGCGTCATGCCGCTGCCCCGCTCCCACACGCGCATGCGGATGCGTCCGGGCGCGACGAGCGCGGCAAACTCGACGTTCGTGCGGTTGGGAAACGCCGCATGCCGCTCCAGCAGCGGGCCGTAGCGGCCCACGTCGAACGCGTCGACGTCCTCGTGCAGGAAGATCACCGCGTGGGGATTGCCCATGCTCACACACGTGACCTCGAATGCGCGCCCGCCCGCCTCCAGCGGCCGGCGCACGATCCGTCCCTCGCCCAGCAGCGCGGGGATCGACGGGCCGTCGAGGATGGGCGCGCCCATGTCCACGCGCACGCGCGAGACCCGGCCGTCCTCCACCGTCAGGCGCAGCGTCTTGACGCCCGCGCGCGTCTGCAGCGTCATCGTCTCCCGGCGCACGAGGCCGCGCTCATAGGCGTACTTGCCGATGCAGCGCACGGCGTTGCCGCACATCTCGCCCTCGGACCCGTCCGCATTGAACATGCGCATGGACAGGTCGGCGCACTGCGACGCGCCGATGAGCACCAGCCCATCCGCGCCCACGCCAACGTGGGGCCGGCTCATGGCCACGGCCAAGCCCTGCGGGTCCTCCACACGCTCGCGCGTCGTGTCGACGTAGATGTAGTCGTTGCCCAGGCCGTGCATCTTGACAAAGCGCATCGTTTGTCCCCCCGTTTGCGCGTCGTTCCAGTATGGATTTAGGATTCTACGCGCCGCAAAAAAAATCCTGCTTTGCGCCATCCTTTCACGCGATCCCCGGGATTTGTCACTTCCGCGAATAGCGCGGCGGCGCATTTTTTGCTATAATCAAATTAGATATAAAATAATATAAAGACACAAAGGAGGGTGTCATGCATATCAAACACGCAAAAAACGCACAACTGTTCTATCAGCACCGCAGCGTCATGCGGGAAAAGTTCTCCGAGGCCCTCACGTCCGTCGCCCCGGTCACGCTCATCGTGCTGCTGCTGTGCTTCAGCGTATCGCCCATCCCCGTGGCGACGCTGACGGCCTTCCTCATCGGCGCGGCGATGCTCATTCTGGGCATGTGCCTGTTCACGCTGGGCGCCGACCTGTTCATGACCCCGCTGGGCGAACGTCTGGGCGCGGCGATCACCAAATCCCGCAGGCTGTGGGTCGTCGCGTTCGTCGGCTTTCTGATCGGCATCATCGTCACCATCTCCGAACCCGACCTGCAGGTGCTGGCCAACCAGGTGCCCTCCATCCCCAACCCGGTGATCATCTGGTCGGTCGCGGTGGGTGTGGGCGTGTTCCTGGTGGTGGCGCTGCTGCGCGTGCTCTTCGGCATCCGCCTGGGCACAATGCTCGTGGCCTTCTACGCGCTGGTGTTCGTGATGTGCCCGTTCGTCTCCTCCGACTTCTGGGCCATCGCGTTCGACTCGGGCGGCGTGACGACCGGCCCGATGACCGTGCCGTTCATCATGGCGCTGGGCGTGGGCGTCTCGTCCATGCGCTCGGACAAACATGCCGAAAACGACAGCTTTGGCCTGGTCGCCCTGTGCTCCGTGGGCCCGATCCTGGCCACGCTGTTGCTGGGCATCTTCTACCGCAGCGAGGGCGGCAGCTACGTGCCCGTGGTCGTGCCGGACGTGGCCGACTCGCGCGGCCTGATCGAGCTGTTCACCGCGGCGCTGCCCACCTACCTGCACGAGGTGCTGTCGGCGCTGCTGCCGATGGTGGCGTTCTTCATCGTGTTCCAGATCGCGTCCATGCGCCTGCGCGGGGCGGACTTTGCGCGCATGCTGGTTGGCTTTGTGTACACGTTCGTCGGCCTGGTGCTCTTCCTGACGGGCGTCAACGTGGGCTTCATGCCCGCGGGCAACTACCTGGGCAAGATGATCGCCTCGCTGCCCTACAACTGGATCCTGCTGCCCATCGCGATGGTCATCGGCTACTTCATCGTCGCGGCCGAGCCCGCCGTGCACGTGCTCAACCGCCAGGTGGAGGAGATCACCTCCGGCGCGATCCCGCAGCGCGCGATGAACCTGGCGCTGGCGGTGGGCGTGTCGATCTCGCTGGGGCTGTCGATGCTGCGCGTGCTGACGGGGCTGTCGGTCATGTGGCTGCTGATCCCCGGCTATGCCGTGGCGATCGCGCTGTCCTTCGTCGTGCCCAAGATCTTTACGTCCATCGCGTTCGACTCGGGCGGCGTCGCCTCGGGCCCGATGACGGCGACGTTTCTGCTGCCCTTTGCGATGGGCGCCTGCGACGCAGTGGGCGGCAACATCGTCGCCGACGCCTTCGGCGTGGTCGCCATGGTCGCCATGACGCCGCTGATCACCATCCAGGTGATGGGCCTGTACTTCCAGTTCAAGAGCGCGCGCCGTCCGGCCGCCGTCGAGCCCGCTGCGCTTGAGGACATCATCGAGCTGATCTGAGGTGAAGCATGAGCACATTTAACTGGGTTCTCGCGATCGTCACGCGCGACTATACGGACGAATACCTCAAGCTGTACCGCAGCCTGGGCGTACAGACGGTGCTGGGCACGCCGGCCAGCGGCACGGCCAGCCGGTCCATGCTCCACTTTCTGGGCCTGGAAGCCAGCGAAAAGACCATCCTGATGTGTGCGTGCGGCGCCGAGACCGAAAAGCGCCTGATGCACGCGCTCATCCACCGCATGCACATCGACATCGCCGGCAACGGCATCGCCCTGTCCATTCCCCTGGCCAGCCTGGGCGGCCAGACCGCGGCGCAGGTGCTCATCGGACAGACGATCGACGACGACGCCCGCCGGGCGGCCAAGGAGGAAAGACGCATGGAAAAGACGGCGCACGAGCTGATCATCGCAATCGCCAACACCGGCTACACCGACCTGGTGATGGAATCCGCCCGCAAGGCGAAGGCCGGCGGCGGCACCATCGTGCACGCCAAGGGCACGGGTACGGGCCTGGCGGAGCAGTTCTTCGGCGTGAAGATCGTCTCGGAAAAGGAGATGGTGCTCATCGTCGCAAAGTCGGAAGACCGCTCGCCGATCATGCGCGCCATCATGGAGGGCGCCGGCGCGGCGACCAAGGCGCAGGCGGTCGTCTTCTCGCTGCCCATCAGCGCCGTGGCGGGGCTCTCCGCCTTCCAGGAGGAGCCGGAAGCGCCCGAGACGGCGGATGCGTCCGCCCCGGCGAACGCCTGACACCCCATGCCAATGCAAGCGCCCCCGGCCTTGAGCCGGGGGCGTCTTTTCATGCGTGCGGGCCGTAGCCGTTCCAGCCGGGGATCGTGCCGTCCACATCCCACAGGTCCAGCCAGCTGCCGGCGCCCGGCCAGAGGAAGACCTGGCCCTTGATCTTGCGGTCGTTGCGATCCAGCGCGCGCAGCGCGTGCATCTCTTCGGGCGTGAGCGGGTCCTCCACGACCGCGCGCAGGTTGGAGCGCATCTGTTCACGCTTGACCGAGAAGGGGATCGGCACCTGGCCGCGCTGCACGGCCCACTTCAGGCAGACCAGCGCCGGGTGCACGCCGTGCCTGCGCGCAATCTGCACAAGGACGGGCATGTCCAGGTCGCTGATGTCCTCCGGCGTGCGGTCGCGCTCCGGACGCGAGGGCGAGCCGAGCGGGCAATAGCCGACCGGCTGAACGCCGTGGTCGAGCGAGAACTGGAACAGCTCGCCCTGCTGAAAGCTCGGGTGCAGCTCCATCTCGTTGAGCGCGGGGCGGATGCGCGCGTCCTGCAGGATGCGCGCGAGCTTGGGGATCGTCACGTTGCTCACGCCGATGCTGCGCACCAGGCCGTCGTCGACCAGGCGCTCCATCGCCCGCCAGGTCTCCATGAATTCCGCATGGATATACGGCCGCGCGTGCGGATCGCGCGCCGCCACGTCGCAGCCCGGGGCATGCGCGTTGGGAAACGGCCAGTGCACGAGATAGGCGTCCAGGTAGGAGAGGCCCAGATCGCGCAGGCTCCGCTCGCACGAGGCGCGCACGTCCCGGGGCGCGTGGCAGTCGTTCCACACCTTGGAGATGACAAACAGCTCGCCGCGGTCCAGGCCGGCCTCCAGCGCCCCGCGCAGCGCGCGCCCGACCTGCGCTTCGTTGCCGTAGCATGCCGCGCAGTCGATCAGCCGGTAGCCCAGACGCAGCGCCTCGCCGACCGCCTGCGCAACCTGCTCCGCGCCGTACTTGTCCGAGCCGAACGTGCCCAGCCCGACGGCGGGCATCTCCACGCCGTTGTACAGCCTGCGCCCCGGCACGCGTGCGGGGTCGACGCCGTCCGGCGCCATCTGAAAGCGCTCGTTCATGAGGATCGTCTCCTTTCGTGTCGCGCGCCCAACGCGCTTCATCCGTGTACCTCATCCATGCGTTGAAGATTCTGCGCTCCGCGCCGCTTTTCCTCTTTCCCCGCGGCGATTGCGCGCAAAAGGGCGACGCCTTCGCGCCGCCCTTTCCGTATCAAGCGAAAATCCCAAAGTGCCGTCCGTCGCCGTTTTTTCACCCGCCGCTCGGCAGGTCGGTGCCCTGCGGCTCACTTGCTGCCGTCCCCTGGCGTGATAACACGGGGGCATGACATCCATGCGCCGACGCAGACTCCGGTTGTGAAAATGTGGGTAAAAACTGGAGACTCGCGCACACCTCAGGAATTCTCCCGATCTCTGCGGACATTATAGTATAGGACGCCAGCTCTGTCAAGGGGATGGCCCGTCTGACTTTTCGGCATCTTTTCCCTATTCCCGGGATGTCTCGCCACAGCGAAGGACAAGGCGCCGCTCCGCCTGCATGGACGGAGCGGCGCGCGGCCTTACCGGACCTGATAGGGCTGTTCGGCGGCGAGGGTGAGCTCGTTGCCGTCGTAGTCGACGATCAGCTCGCTGCGGGGCGCGACCTCGTCAGCGATGAGCTTGCGGGCGATGAGCGTCTCGACCTTGCGCTGCAGGAAGCGCTTGAGCGGGCGCGCACCGTAGACGGGGTCGTAGCCCTGATCGACCACATACTGGCGCGCGGCGGGGGTCAGCACGGCCGTCAGCTGCTTGTCGGCCAGGCGGCGGTTGAGATCCGCCATCTGCAGATCGACGATCGAGAAGATCTCGTCCTTGGTCAGCGGCCTGTAGAAGACGATCTCGTCCAGGCGGTTGAGGAACTCCGGGCGGAACTGGCGGCGCAGCAGGCCGTCGACCTGGGCGCGCGCCTCCTCGCTGATGTTGCCCTGCGCGTCGATGCCCTCGAGGATGGCCTGCGATCCGAGGTTGGAGGTCAGGATGATGATGGTGTTCTTGAAGTCCACCGTGCGGCCCTGCGAGTCGGTGATGCGACCGTCGTCGAGCACCTGCAGCAGGACGTTGAACACGTCCGGGTGCGCCTTTTCCACCTCGTCAAAGAGTACGACGCTGTAGGGCCTGCGGCGCACGGCCTCCGTCAACTGGCCGCCCTCGTCGTAGCCGACATATCCCGGGGGCGCGCCGATCAGCCGCGAGACGGAGTACTTCTCCATGTACTCGCTCATGTCGATGCGCACCATGTTCTTCTCATCATCAAAGAGCGCCTGCGCCAGCGCCTTGGCCAGTTCCGTCTTGCCCACGCCCGTGGGGCCCAGGAACAGGAACGAGCCGATCGGCCGCGCCGGGTTGGCGATGCCCGCCCGCGAGCGCAGGATGGCCTCCGTCACCTTTTCGACGGCCTCATCCTGGCCGATGACGCGCTGGTGCAGCACCTCGTCCAGGTGCAGCAGCTTTTCGCGCTCGCCCTCCATGAGCTTTGCGACCGGGATGCCCGTCCAGCGGGCGACGATGCGGGCGATTTCCTCCTCCGTCACCTTGTCGCGCAGCAGCGTGCGGCGCTGCTTCTCGCTCTCGGCGATCTTTTCCTCCTCCTCCAGCTCGCGCTGCAGCTGCGGAAGGCGGCCGTACTTGAGCTCCGCGGCGCGGTTGAGGTCGTATTCGCGCTGCGCCTTTTCAATCTGCGCGTTGACCTGCTCGATCTCCTCGCGCAGCTTCTGCACCTTGCCGATGGACTGCTTCTCGTTCTCCCACTTGGCCTTCATCTCGTTGAAGCGCGCGCGCATGTCCGCAAGCTCCTTCTGGATCTCGGCCAGATGCTCCTGCGAGATGGCGTCCGTCTCCTTCTTGAGGGCGGCCTCCTCGATCTCGTGCTGCATGATCTTGCGGCGGATGTCGTCCAGCTCCTGGGGCATGGAGTCCATCTCAGTGCGGATCATTGCGCAGGCCTCATCGACCAGGTCGATGGCCTTGTCGGGCAGGAAGCGGTCGGAAATATAGCGGTTGGACAGCGTCGCGGCGGCGATGAGCGCCTGGTCCTGAATCTTGACGCCGTGGAAGACCTCGTAGCGCTCCTTGAGGCCGCGCAGGATGGAGATGGTGTCCTCCACCGTCGGCTCGTCGACCATCACCGGCTGGAAGCGCCGCTCCAGCGCCGCGTCCTTCTCGATGTACTGGCGGTATTCGTTGAGCGTCGTAGCGCCGATGCAGTGCAGTTCGCCGCGCGCCAGCAGGGGCTTGAGCAGGTTGCCCGCGTCCATGGAGCCCTCGGTCTTGCCCGCGCCGACGATCGTGTGCAGCTCGTCGATGAACAGGATGATCCGGCCCTCGCTCTTCTTGACCTCCTCCAGCACGGCCTTGAGGCGCTCCTCAAACTCGCCGCGGAACTTCGCGCCCGCGATCAGCGCGCCCATGTCCAGGGAGAAGATGCGCCGCTCCTTGAGGCTGTCGGGCACGTCGCCGCGCACGATGCGCTGCGCCAGGCCCTCGGCGATCG
>DVFJ01000030.1 GCA_018713325.1 Candidatus Onthenecus intestinigallinarum
GGGGACGGGCGTTTCCGGGACAGGCGTCTCGGGGACGGGCGTTTCCGGGACAGGCGTCTCGGGGACGGGCGTCTCGGGGACGGGCGTCTCCGGAACGGGCGTCGTCTCACGCGAGGGCTGCAGGCCGGCGCCGTAGATGTAACCGTCGATCGCCTCGGGGTTGATCGGATCGGGCATCGCCACGTCAGGCGCTGAGGCCACGACGTAGAAGCGCACGGAATACGCGTCCGTCGTGCCGGAGATCAGCAGGGGCGCGGCGACGCTCTGGCTCAGGTCGAGCGACGAGGCGAGGATGTCCGGCTGGAACATCAGGGCAAGCGGCATGCCGTCAGGGCCGTAGGCCTCGACCTGCAGGTTCAGGGTAGACAGCATTGAAGCGTCTGGTACCTGAATCCAGTATACGTCCGTCGTCCCTTGCGAGTCGGTCAGCAGGACGGCGGGATAGCTCTGCACACTGCCATCGGGCGCCGTATACAGCGCCGAGACGTTCGCAGGCGAGAGCTGCTCGCCCGTCGCGGCCGCGGCGGGCAGGCACAGCGCCAGGCCCAGAAGAAAGGCCAGCGCACGGCGGATGAACCGTTGCGTTTTCATGCAACCCCTCCTTGAAAATCTGTGGCGATCAGGCCGGTGTCATTTGTGGTTGCGCGGCATATGCGCGCGGATGGATGTAACCCTTGACATGCTTCAATTGTAGCTTGCGCCGCGGCACTTGTCAACGCAAACGGCTCGCGCAAATTCGCGCCCGGCACGCGGTCAGGCAGGAAATGAGGCCCTTTGGCTCGAACATACCCCCAGACAACCCTTTCCATATATACGAAGGAGGAATCAGGATGCAACAGGGAGACGGCGAGCAGGGACTGCGCGAGACGCCGGTGTCGCGCGAGCGCATCTTTGACGGCAAGGTCATCGACGTGGAAAAGTGGACCGTGCGTCTGCCTGACGGCGCGCTTGCGCCGCGCGAGATCGTGCTGCACCGCGGCGCGGCGGCAGTCGTCGCAGTGGACGACGCGGGCTTCGTCACGCTCGTGCGCCAGCACCGCGTGGCGGTGGGCGAGGTGACGCTGGAGATCCCCGCCGGCAAGCTGGATGCGCCGGGGGAGGATCCCCTCGTGTGCGCCAAGCGCGAACTGGAGGAAGAGACGGGCCTGCGCGCGCAGCGCTGGCAGCCGCTCACGGTCCTGCTGACGACGCCCGGCTTCAGCTCCGAGCGCATCGCGCTGTATCTGGCCACCGGCCTGAGCGCGGCCAAGGCGCACCCGGATGAGGACGAATTCCTCGACGTGGTGCGCATGCCGCTGGGCGAGGCGATCGACCGCGTGATGCGCGGGGAGCTGTGCGACGGCAAGAGCGCAGTGGGCCTGCTCATGGCCGGCCGCCTGCTGAGCTGACGCCGCCTACTATTAAGAACGTCCAAACGGGCCGGTTTGTTGCGCATTTCCACAAATTCGCATGCGGTTCGGGAAGAAACGGGGGAGATACCGGTGGCTTGCAAGCGGGAGATCACGTCGCTGCGCCTCTCGGGCGCAGGATATGTGCTGGATGTGCGTCCGCCGTGCACGGTGTTGCAGGCGCTGTCAGGCGCGGGCGCCGTCGAAGGGCTGGAGGAGGGCCTGCGTGCGAGAGAGGCCGAGTGGGCGGCGCTGCGCACATGGACGTTTTCCGGCGTGGCGGACGTGCGCGACGTGGCGGACGAGCGGGTCTATCTGTGCTTTGAGACGCTGCGCGGCACGGGTGTGCTGCGCGTGAGTGGACGGGAGATCGCCTTTTCGGACGGCCCGTTGCGGGTCGATGTGACGGGCGAAGCCTTTGGGCGCGAAGAGATGCCCTTTGAGCTCGCGTTTGACTCCGCGCCGCCCGTGGGCGTGCCCCCGCGCGCCGCGCAGGGCATTCCGGGGCGCGTGAGGCTCATGGGCGTAAGCGCCGCGCGCATCGAGCGCATGGCGCTGCGCGCGCAGGCGGATGAACTCGTCGCAGAGGTTGCGGTCGAGGCGTTTGTGCCCGGACGGTATACGCTGCGCTACGCGCTCACCGCAGGCGACGAGATCCTAGGCGTCTTTTCGTTTGAGGAGACGCTGCCGGCCGCGCGCGTCACGCTGCTGCATGCGATGCGCCCCGGCGACGTCTCTTGGCCGTTGTGGCGGCCCGGTAGGAACAATGCGCCCGTGTCGGCGCGGCTGCAGCTGCTGCGTCGGCATATGGCCTGCGACAGCCTGCGCGTGCGCACGGGCTTTCGCACCGTGCAGTCCGAGCTGTGCCTGCCCGGACAGCCCGCGATGCTCTGCGGCGTCGACGGCGAGCCCATGCACGTGCTGTGCGCCCGCCATGAGCCGGATGTCCATGCCGCCGCGGCGCGCGCGGACTTTGACGCGCTCGTACGCCTGGCGCGGGAGGCGGGACTGAACGCGCTATTCGTCTGCGGCGAGGAGGCCGAGGCCTTTTATGACGCGTGCGACGAGGCGGGGCTGATGATCTTTCAGCGCCTGCCCCGCGGCCAGGAGGAGGAGACTGCCGCACGGCTGTGCGCCCGTCCATGCATCGTGCAGTGGGCGGCGCAGGACGTTCCTGCTGCGCAGGCGGCACTGGCGCGCCTGGGTGACGTACGGCCGCTTGCGCTACCTGCGCAGCCGGGGCTGCCCGGCGCAGGCGCGACGGCTTGCATGATGCGAGGCCCCGAGCTGCCCGGTAGCCTGGAGGACATGGCACGTGGCTTTGCGCAGGACACTGCGCCGATGCGCGAGGCGCCCGTGCGTGCGGCCGTCAGCGGCGTGCGCCTGCAGGAGCTGGCGGCTGGCGCGCCCTGCTGGCCCGAGACAGGCCCATTTTGGATGTTGCGCGGCGGCGGCTCCGTCATCGACCGCGAGATGCTACGGGAGGCCTGCGGCGAAGCGCCGGCGGAGGACATGCGCGCGCTGTGCGCGCTCTCGCGTTGCTTGCAGGCCGAGGCGCTGCGTCGAGCTGCGCTCGGCGCCCGCATGCGCGGCGCGTCCGCGGTGCTGGGCAGCCTCAGGGAGTCCTTCCCTGCGCCCTGCTCTGACGCGCTCGTCGAGGCGGACGGCGCGCGCCGGCCGGCCTATTTCGCCGTGCGGGAGGCGCTCGCACCCCTGTGCGCCGCCATCTGCCTGGACCGCCTCGCCTGTTGGCCCGGCACGCATCTGGACGGCTTCATCCACCTGCTATGCAGGGAACAGATGCAGGATGTCGCCGTGCACGCCGCGCTCTATGACGCCTCGGGCGCTGTGCTGTGGCAGGAGGCGCGCATCGTGCAGGAGAAGTCCCAGCAGGTCCTGCGCGCCTATGCGCAGCTGCCCGAGACGCCCGGTCTGCTCCTGCTGCGCGTATGCGTACTGCGCGGCGCGCAGGAGGTCGCCCGGTCCGAACAGATCGTCTGCGTGGGCGCGCCCGGCCCGATGTGGCCCCTGCTGCATCCCGCCCCCGCCGCCCTGCGCGCGCAGGACGGCCGCGTGCGCAACGACGGCGCGTTTGCCGCTTTCGGCGTGCTGACCGGGGAGGGCTGGTTCAACCTCCTGCCCGGCGAGGACGCCTCCTGTCCGGACGGGCGGTTTGAGTGCCTCAACGGATGAGCGTCTCTTGTCCCCTTAAAAAAACGGCGCGGCCGGCGCTTGACAGCGGCGGCCGCGTCTGTTACAATGGAAACGGATTAGCATTCGCTAACTATTTCTTTTACATCGAGGTTAGCAATAACTAACCAGAATGGAGGCCATCATGAGCGCAATCATCATCGGCGGCAACGAATG
Source organism: Candidatus Onthenecus intestinigallinarum (assembly GCA_018713325.1). Classification (GTDB taxonomy): domain Bacteria; phylum Bacillota; class Clostridia; order Christensenellales; family Aristaeellaceae; genus Beduinella; species Beduinella intestinigallinarum. The sequence continues at coordinate 3,756 of DVFJ01000030.1, forward strand.
CATGGGACGAAAGTACGTGGACGTATGCAGGCGCTATGCCTGTGAGGCCAAGGTGTTTGCGCTCAAGACGGGCAACCTCACGCAGCGCCTGGGCCAGGCGGACCTGATCTTCCTGTGTATGGACACCGTGTCGCACACCATGGCGCAGAATGCGGCGCGCGAGGCGCGCAGGCGGGGCCTGAAGCTGATCCGCCTGCCCAAGGGCAGCGCAGCCGCGCTGGAGCAGGCGCTGCGCCGTCACGTCGGATAGCGGCGCTCAGGCCTCGCGCCGCATCAGGCGCAGCTTGACCCGCCGCAGGCCGGCGGCATGGCGGCCCGTCAGCAGCGCGCAGACGAGCAGCGTGCCGCACGCAAGGCCCAGCGCAAAGGAGGCGACCGGCGCGAAGGGTCCATCCTCCGCCAGACCGAGCGCCAGGAGCGCCCCGTAGAGCACGCCGCTCGCGGCCCCCGCCGTCAGCAGGCCGTGCAGCCGCCGGGCGAAGGCCTCTCGCTCCCCCTGCGTGTAGGCCGCGATGCGATACAGCGCGTCCTGCGCCTGCGGGGGCTGGGGCGCAGCCGCTCGCTCGCCGCGAAGGATCTCGTCCACCGTCACATCGTAGTAGGCCGCCAGCTCGATGAGCACCGCGAAATCGGGCAGGTTGTTGCCGTTTTCCCAGCGGCTGACGGTGCGGTTGGAGACGCAAAGGCGCTCCGCCAGCTGCTCCTGCGTGACGCCTTTCTCCCTGCGCAGTGCGCGCAGCAGTGCGCCGGTCTTCTGTTGGTCCATGAAACGACCTCCCTTCATCCGCCATCATCGCGCAGACGCGGCGAAAAAAACAGGACGTCCGGCGGGAATGGCATCCCCGGACATCCCATGTCCTGTCCCGTCAGGGCTACGCCTCGTCCGTCGTGCGCTGCGCGTGCTCCCGGATCTTCTCAAAGGTGATGTCGGACAGGTCGTGCTCCACGCGGCAGGCGTCCTGCTGGGCGGTCGCCTCGTCCACGCCCAGCGCCACGAAGTAGCGCGTAAGCAGCGTATGGCGCTCCAGAATGCGCTCGGCCACGGCGCGTCCCTTGTCCGTGAGGGTGATGTAGCCCTGGCGGTCGACGAGGATGTAGGCGTCCTCCCGCAGCAGCCGCACCGCCCGGCTGACACTGGGCTTGGAAAAGGAGAGCGCGGCCGCAATGTCGATGGAGCGCACCGCGCCCTGGCTGCGCTCGAGCATGAGGATCGTCTCCAGGTAGTTCTCGGCCGATTCGTACAGCTTCATGTCCACGCCCCCATCCAGCTTTTGTCCCATATAGCATAAGCGAAGAAAAGAATTTTCGTCAAGGTTTTTCTCGCGTTTTTTTTCCGCGTGTGCTTGACGCTGGCCTGGAATCATGGTAAACTTAGGCTCGGGGTTAGGAGAGACTAACCCCAAACCAAACGACAAATGTTAGCTATGGGTAACAAAGAGGAGGAAGCGTGATGCCGCTTACATTGGCGCGCCCCGGACAGCAGATGTGCATTCGAAAGATCACGGGCAAGGACGAGACGCAGAAGTTTCTTTGCAACCTCGGCTTTGTGGCGGGGGAGACGGTGACGGTGGTCTCGGAGATCTCGGGCAACGTCATCATCCACGTCAAGGATACGCGCGTTGCGCTTTCCCGGCAGCTGGCGCAGCGCATCATGGTGTGAAGGAGGGAAATACATGCAAACGCTCAGGGAGACGGCCTGCGGCCAGACCGTGACGGTCCGGCGAATCGATGGCGAGGGCGCGGTGCGGCGCAGGATCATGGACATGGGCCTGACAAAGGGCACGCAGGTGTTCGTGCGCAAGGTGGCCCCGCTTGGCGACCCCATCGAGCTGACGGTTCGCGGCTATGAGCTGTCGATCCGCAAGGCGGATGCGGACCGAATCATGGTCGAGTGACGCATGCCTGTGACTTGAAGTTAACTTTGGATAACTAAAGGAGATGTTCCCATGGAGCTGAAAATCGCGCTGGCAGGCAATCCGAACTGCGGTAAGACAACGCTGTTCAACGCCCTGACCGGCTCCAACCAGTACGTCGGCAACTGGCCGGGCGTGACGGTGGAGAAGAAGGAAGGCCGCTACAAGGAGGACAAAGAGGTCGTCATTCAGGACCTGCCCGGCATCTACTCGCTCTCTCCTTACACGCTGGAGGAGGTCGTGGCGCGCGATTACCTGATCGGCGAGCGGCCTGACGCCATCCTGAACCTAGTGGATGGAACCAATGTGGAGCGCAACCTCTACCTGACGACGCAGCTGCTGGAGCTGGGCATTCCGGTGGTGGTGGCGCTGAACATGATGGACGTGGTGCGCCGCGCGGGCGACCGGATTGACACGAAGGCGCTGTCGGCCAAGCTGGGCGTGCCGGTGGTGGAGATCTCCGCGCTCAAGGGCGAGGGCATCCGCGAGGCGATGGAGCGGGTCGAAGCGGCGGCCCGCGCGGGCAGGCCGCCGCAGCCGCTGCGCACGTTCGCGTCGGCGGTGGAGCGGGCGCTGGATGAGATCGAGCAGCTGGTGGGCGCAGCCGCGCCGGAGCGGCAGCGGCGGTTCTATGCGATCAAGCTCTTCGAGCGCGACGCGAAGGTGATGGACACGTTCCGGCTCGACCCGGCGGTGAAGGAGCGCATCGAGCAGGCGACGGCGGCGTGCGAGCGGGCGCTGGACGACGACGGCGAGGCGATCATCACCGACCAGCGCTACGGGAGCATCCGGGAGATCGTCGGCGCGGCGGTGCACAAGCGGCATACGGGCGAGACGGTCAGCGACCGGATCGACCGGGTGGTGACGCACCGCGTCCTGGCGTTGCCGATCTTTGCGATCGTCATGACGCTTGTGTACTACATCTCCTGGTCGTCGCTGGGCACGATCCTGACGGACTGGGCCAACGACGGCGTATTCGGCGATGGCTGGCACGCGCTGGGCATCGGCAGCGCCGCCTATGCGGAGGCATCCGAGACATACGAGCTGGCCTTGCAGCAGGTGGATGCCTACATCGCGGCGGCCGAGACAGCCGGCGTAGACACGGCGGAGCTGGCGGCGCAGGTTGAGGCGGGAGAGGTCTCGCAGGAGACGGCGGATGCGTTCGGCGCGGCGGCGCAGGAGGCAGGCGTCACGGCCAGCGTGGAGCCGGAGGAGGGCAAGGCGATCACTGTGGATGCGGCGGCGTTTACTGCGGCGCTGGCGGTTCAGGAACCTGACCCGGCGGACTACGGCGTGTGGATCCCGGGCATCCCGGTGCTTGTCGGCGCGGCGCTGGAGGCCGTGAACTGTGCGGACTGGCTGCAGAGCCTGATCCTGGATGGCGTCATCGGCGGCGTGGGCGGTGTGCTGGGCTTCGTGCCGCAGATGCTGGTGCTCTTCCTGCTGCTGGCCTTCCTGGAAGACTGCGGCTACATGGCGCGCATTGCGTTCATCATGGACCGCATCTTCCGCCGCTTCGGGCTGTCGGGCAAGTCGTTCATCCCGATGCTGATCGGCACGGGCTGCGGCGTGCCGGGCGTCATGGCCTCGCGCACGATCGAGCAGGACCGCGACCGCAAGATGACCATCATGACCACGACGTTCATCCCCTGCGGCGCCAAGATGCCGATCGTCGGCTTCATCGCGGGCGCGATGTTCGGCGGCGCGTGGTGGGTTGCGCCCAGCGCCTACTTCGTGGGCGTGGCGGCGATCATCATCTCGGGCATCCTGCTCAAGAAGACCCGGCGCTTTGCGGGCGAGCCCGCGCCGTTCGTCATGGAGCTGCCGGCCTACCACTGGCCGACCCTTGGCGGCATGCTGCGCAGCATGTGGGAGCGCGGCTGGTCGTTCATCAAGCGCGCGGGAACGGTCATCTTTGCGGCGAGCATTCTGGTGTGGGTGACGTCCAACCTGGGCTTCACCGAGGGCCGCTTTGGCCTGGTGGAGGACATGGACGCCAGCCTGCTGGCGGCTGTCGGCGGCATTGTGGCCCCGCTGTTTGCACCGCTGGGCTTTGGCAACTGGCAGTCGTCGGTGGCGACGATCCTGGGCCTGGTGGCCAAGGAGGAGGTCGTCGGCACGTTCGGCGCGCTCTACGGCGTGCTGGGCGACGCGCTGGCCATCGTGGAGAGCGGCGATTTTGTCGCGCTGGATCCCATCGCCGTGCACTTCACGGCTCTGAGCGCCTACAGCTTCCTGGTGTTCAACCTGCTGTGCGCGCCGTGCTTTGCCGCCATCGGCGCGATGAAGCGCGAGTTCAACAACGCCGGCTGGACGTGGTTTGCGATCGGCTATCAGACGGGCTTTGCCTACGCCTTGGCGCTGATCGTCTATCAGTTGGGCATGCTGTTGACCGGCCACGGATTTACGGTCTGGACAGCGGTCGCGCTGGCCGTGCTGGCGGGGCTTTGCTACCTGGTGCTGCGCCCCTCGAGAGAGCGGGAGATGCGGCGCAGGGGCGCGATGGGCGCGCGGGCGTAAGCCGCGTCGGCCGTCATGGGGAAAGGAGGACTGTTCAATGGGAACGGTAGGAGTGCTCGCGGTGCTGCTCGCAGCGGTCGCGTTGGTCGTACGTCATCTGGTCAAGAGCCGGAAGAGCGGCTGCGCCTGCGGCTCGTGCAGCCACTGCAATCATTGTAACCATCAGTGAGGAGGCGCACGCATGGCACAGGCGGAAACGCGCTACCTCCTGGCGGTCTATCAGCTGTGCGAGGACGGCGGGGCGGTGCGCTCCGTGGATGTGGCGGAGTTTCTGGGCATCTCGCGCCCCAGTGTGGCCAAGCAGATGAAGTTGCTGCTGGCCAGGGGACTGATCGAGAAGCGCCACTACGGCGGCATCACCCTCACGCCCGAGGGCGCGCGCCAGGCGAGCGCAGCGCACCTGCAGTTCACGCTCGTGCGCGCCTATCTGCAGGGTGAACTGGGCCTGGACGAACGCACCGCCACGCGCGACGCTGTCGCCTGTGTGTGCGAGCTATCGGCCCAGTGCGTCGGACGCATGGGCGAACAAGCCCTGCGAGAAGGACGGTAGCGCATAGCCTACCTTGATTCCCGGTTTAGCATGTACGCTGAAATCCGTTGAAAAGACAGGCGTTTTGACGGATCGTAAATACCGGAAAAGTCGAACGCCGCGCTTGACAAAGCGCGGCGTTTGTGCTTTAATGAGTTTCGCTGAGATAATCGTGAGGATTGATCTTGGAAAACCCAACGAGGTGGTCTTTGTGGAAATCAATATTGGCGAAAAGATCAAGAGTCTGCGCCTGCGCAATAATCTGACGCAGAAGGAGCTTGCCGACCGGTGTGAGCTTTCAAAGGGTTTCATCTCCCAGCTGGAGAGCAACCAGACGTCGCCCTCGCTGTCGACGCTGGAGGACATCCTCGTCACGCTGGGTTCCAGCTTTCGTGAGTTCTTTGCCAGCGAGACGGCGGAAAAGCCCGTCTTTCGCAAGGAAGATGTGTTCGTCAAGGAGGCGCCGGACCTGGGCGTGGTCATTCACTGGCTGATCCCCAATGCGCAGAAGAAGGATATGGAGCCCATCCTGCTCACGCTCGCGCCCGGCGGGCACAGCGAGCTGGACCTGCCCCACATCGGCGAGGAGTTCGGCTACGTGCTCTCGGGCAGCGTGCAGCTCAACCTGGGTGATCGCTCCTACAAGGTGCGCAAGGGCGACAGCTTCTCCTTCAAGCCCGACGCGCCGCACAACCTGGTCAACGCGGGCAGGACCGAGGCGTCGGTCCTGTGGGTATGCACCCCGCCCAACTTCTGAGCCGGGCCGACATCACGGGAAGAGGGAAAAAACATGTTCATCCGTTGGAACGACGCGTCCGTGCGCCTGACGGGCCGCTGGTCGCGCCTCTTGCAGGACGGGGACGACCCGCACGTATTCAACCAGCCGACCGCGCGCTGTGCGGTGACGACCGCGCCCGGGTCGAGCTTTGAGCTTTCCTTTCGCGGGGAGATGGCGCTGCTGCACTTTGACACAGGCTTTCTGCCGCACCCCGCGCCGCACCTGTGGGTGAGCGTGGATGGCGGCGCGCGCGTGGAGACGCCCGTGGACCGCTACCTGCGCATACAGGCGGCGCAGGCGGGCGAGCATGTCGTACGGGTGGTGTACAAGGGCGGCATGGAGATGTTGCCGCGCTGGTACAGCCCGCAGATGGGCGCGGTCGCGTTCATCGGCGCCGAGGTCGATGCGCCGGGTGTATTGCCGCTCGACGCGCGTCCGCTGATCGAGTTCGTCGGCGATTCGATCACCGAGGGCGTGCTCATCGACGTGGACTACGACGCGCAGCCCGCCAGCCTGGTCGATCAGTTCAACCGGCCGTATCAGGATGACAACTGCGCCACCTACGCCGCGCTGACCGCGCAGCGGCTGAACCTGCGCGCGATGTACCAGGCCTACGGCGCGGTGGGCCTCACGCGCAGCGGCTGCGGCGGCGTGCCGCGCGCTGGGCTGCTCTATCCCTATGTGTTCGACGGCGTGCCCTACACGGGCGAAGCGCCGGACGTCGTGGTGATCAACCATGGCGCGAACGACCGCGCTGCGCCGGCGGCGGAGTATCTTGCGCGCTATGGCGAGCTGATCGAGCTGATCCGCGGGCGCGTCCCGCGGGCGAAGATCGTCTGCCTGGGCGCGTTCTGCGGCGCGTTCGACGCGGAGCTGGGTGCGTTCTGCGCTGCGTATAACCGCACGCACGAGATACCCGTACACTTTATCTCCACCCGCGGCTGGGTGCCGGAGGAGCCGCTGCACCCGATGCGCGACGGTCACCGCATCATCGCTGACCGCCTGACGCCGCTGCTGCGGGAGATCCTTGAGGCCTGACGGCCTGCCAGATCATAAAAAAAAGCCCGCCTTCCCTAAGGGGAAGGCGGGCTTTGTGCGTCGGTCACTGGAGAGCCGTGCCGCACTCCGGGCAGAAGTTGGGCAGCGCGCCGTCCGCAGGCGCATAGCCGCAGTTCGGGCAGGCGGTCAGCGGGCGCTGCGCGCCGCAGGCGGGGCAGAAGCTGCCGGTGTTGCCCTCCTGGCCGCAGGCGCAGGTCCAAGTGGCATCGTCCGCCGTGGACTCGGCTTCGGGCGTTTCAGCCTCAGACGTCAGGGCCTCAAGCGCGAGGGATTCGGGCATCAGGGAGTCGGTGGACTCCTGCGCAACGGAGGCGGTGCTGTCCGTCGCAGTCTCGGTTTCGGGCTGCTGGAGCGTGTAGAGGGTGTAGGTGTAGCTGTCGTCGTTGCGTACGCACACCACGGAGCCGTCCGCGGAGATCTCCACGCCGTAGAGGCTCTGGTCGGCGGAGAAGGGGATGACCGTGTTGCCGTACATGTCGATCACGCCAGCCTGGCCCTCGGCGTCCTCCACGACGACGTAGGGCGCGTCCGAGTCATAGGAGACCGTGGCGTCCGCATAGCGGGTGGGCAGCTCGCCCACGGCGGCGCTGAGCACGATCATGGAGCCGTCGCTGTCCTTCACGACGCGCACGGGCGCGGGGCTGTAGAGGGAGGAGTCGACGCTGTCCTCGCTGTAGGTGAACGGGCAGGTGACCTCACCCTGTTCGTTCACAGCGCCGATCTTGCCGTCCTTGACCAGGAACTGATAGCCGTCGTGGAACAGCTCGCCCTCAAACGTGAGCAGTTCGTCATATTCGAAGGGCACGACCTCCTCGCCCGTGGCGAGGCTCAGCACGCCGACCTTGTCGTCAAAGGAGGCGGCGATGTAGGCGTTGCCCGGCTCGTACTCGCGCAGATAGATGCCGGAGGGCGCGCGCAGCACCATGTTGCCCTGCAGGTCGTACAGGATGCCGCCGTCGGTCAAATAGGGATTGCCGACCTCGTCCGGGGTGAGCGTACAGTCGGGCGCGAACGCCTGCTGGTTGCTGCCCTTGTGCACGCCCTCCCAGGTGTACTCGCTGTAGCTGCTCTCGCCGAACTCGGAGGGATAGGCGGAGGCGGTCAGCGTCTTGTCAAAGCAGCGCAGCTTGCCCTCACGGTCCTCGACGTACAGGTAGTCGCCGTAGGCGTTGGCGCTGTAGGAGGGATCGCCCGCGTCGACGGCGTCGCGCTCGAGCGTACCCACCAGCGCGCCGCCGTAGTAGACGTCGAAGTGGTCGGCCGAGTAGTAGACGTAGCCGTCGTCCTGCGAGGTGCGGAAGTCATAGCTGGACTCGGAGCCCTCCGTCACCACGACGCCGACCTGCCAGCGATCGGACAGATAGGCGATGGTGAAGTACTGCGTCGGCACGGACAGCTGGCCGGTATAGCCGTCCACCAGGCCCCAGCGGTTGGCCACGTCGTCGCCCTCGCTGGCCACGACGTAATACGGCTCGTCGCTGCCGCAGTACTGCATCGTCGGGTAGCACGCGTCGGAGAGCAGCGTGCCGTCGCTTCCGAAGATGGCAAAGCCCTGCTGGCCGTTCAGCTGAACGTAGTCGGCATAGGTGCCGGCGGCGGGATTGAACTCGACGTCGGAGCTGCCGGTGTCATACGCAGTAAAAGCGGCGGTTGCCGGATCGTAGTCCGCCAGCGCACCGCAGGAGAAGGCGGCCGTCAGCAGGACCGCCAGGAACACGGAGAGATACCTTTTCATGTCGTTTCCTCCTCGTCTTTTTCCACGGGTGGAAAATCCCATCCAACTGTCTTTCATTATAGGCCGCCAGATTTTGCTTGTCAATTGTCAAATTGCAAACAAAGGGCGCCCGCCCGGAGTCACATCGTTCCGGACGGGCGCGGTGCCCAGGTGGGGGATCAGTCCTCGATGGCGGCTTTGCGCGAGAGGATCGCCTTGAAGATCGCCGGATCGAACTTGGGCTGGCGGTCATAGGTGTACAGGCCGTTCTGCTCCTGCTCGACGTTGGTCAGCTGGGTGTAGCAAAGGCCCATGATGCGCGGGTTGTCCAGGATGGCGTCGGCCAGGCCGCGGAAGCGCTCGATGAACGCCTCGCCCGACTCGGGCATGTTGCCGTAGCCCCAGGCGTGCTCGTCGCCCAGCGCCCAGCCGATGCCGCCGTACTCGCTGATGAAGACCGGCAGCTTGCCGTCATAGTGCTGGCGAGTGCTGCTGTTTCGATGGTGGTTGACCTGATCCCACAGCTCGCCGCCCTTTGCCAGCTCGTCATAGTGGTCGCGGAAGGTCTTGACGTCCTGCTCGTAGTCGTGCACGTCGTAGATGTCGGTCTGCACGTGGTAGTTGCCGCTGGTATCAATGCAGGGGCGGGTGGGATCGGCGGCCTTGGTGGCCAGGTACACGGCGCGCAGCACGTCGTTGTACTGGGTGCGGCCGTCGCGGTCCCACGTCTCATTGAACGGGCACCAGCCGATGAGCGCGGGGTGGTTGAAATCGCGCTCGACCTCCTCCAGCCACTCGGGCAGCACGCTGAACACGGCCTCGGGGCGGGAGTGATCCAGGCCCCAGTTGGGGAACTCGCCCCACACCAGGTAGCCCAGGCGGTCGCAGTGATAGAGGAAGCGCTCCTCGAAGATCTTCTCATGCAGGCGCGCGCCGTTGAAGCCGCAGGCCATGGACAGTTCGATGTCGCGCACCAGCGCGGCATCGCTGGGCGCGGTGTAGATGCCGTCGGGGTAGAAGCCCTGGTCGAGCACCGTGCGCTGGAAGACGGACTTGCCGTTGATCAGGAAGCGGTAGCCGTCCAGGCGCACGGAGCGCAGGCCCGCGTAACTGTAGACAACGTCCTCGCCGTAGGTGAGCGTCAGGTCGTACAGGCGGCCGCAGCCGACCTCCCACAGGTGCACCTCGGACAGCGGCAGCGTCAGCTGTGCGCGACCGCCGGCGCTCTGGACGGACGCCTCGCCCACGGGCCGGCCCTCGTAGCTGGCCTGCACGCGCAGCGTGCCCGCGCCGCAAAGGCGCGCGTCGATCCACAGCGAGCCCTCGTCCACGTTGGGGTAGAACTTGACGTTTTCTATATGGGTCTTGGGCGTGAACTCCAGCCACACCGTCTGCCAGATGCCGGTGGTGCGGGTGTAGTCGCATCCATGAGAGAAGAACAGCTCGCTCTGCTTGCCGCGGGGGATGAGCGGGTCGCGCTCGTCGTCCTCGGCGTAGACGGTCAGGATGTTCTCGCCTGCCTGCACCGCGTCGGTCACGTCAAAGCGGAAGGACACATAGCCGCCCTTGTGCGTGCCCACGGAGCGGCCGTTGACGAACGCCTCGCACGCGTAGTCGACCGCGCCGAAGTGCAGCACGACGCGGCCTGCGGCCTGCGCCTGGGTCAGCGTGAACGTGCGGCTGTACCAAACGCCCTGCATGAAGTCCTTGTGGCCGACGCCGGACAGCTCGCTCTGCGGGCAAAAGGGCACCGTGATGCGTCCGGACAGCTTGGCGTCCGCCGCCTGCAGGCCGCGGGCCTTGCCGGAGCGGCCGTTGTCGAGTTCGAACGCCCACTCGCCGTTGAGGTTCATCCACGCGTCGCGGCGGAATTGGGGCTTGGGATGTTCGGGACGGGGAATGGAATTCATCAGCAAAAGCCTCCTTACGAATGGGCGGGCGGGGCCCGCCGTCACTACGTTCATTATAGGTTTGCAGGCGGGGCAAAGCAATAGGATTTCACACAGGAATTTGACAGATCCTACTGGAAGCGGTACAATGAGTTTCAAACACAGAGGGAGGGGATGGACGTGGTCGTCAGCGCGCGCCACAGGTGGCCGGAGGCGGCGGGGTTTACGATCCACCGGCCGGCGGGGATCGATACATATACGCTGCTGCACTTCTTCGGACCGGTGTGGCTGGACGGGACGCTCACGCAGCCGGGCGCATGCATCCTCTACGCGCCGCGCACGCCGCAGCGATTCACCAGCGAGTGCGCGCTGATGCACGACTGGATGCACCTGAAAGCTGGGGCGGACGAACTGATCGCGCGTCTGGAGGTGCCGGTGGATGCCGTGTTCTATCCGGAGGACTGCGCGTTCATCACCTCGGGCATCTGCGAGATCGAGCTGGAGATCAACTCCAGCCGTCCGCACCGGCAGGAGATGGCCGACGCGGCGGCGCGGATGCTGCTCATCCGCCTTTCGCGCGCATATCAGGGCCGGGGCGAGACGGTGAACGCCGAGTTGTCGGCGCGGCTGTTCCGCTTCCGCGCGAGCCTGATTGCGCGCATGGGCGAGCAGTGGACGGTCGAACGGATGGCGCAGGAGCTGCACATGAGCCCGTCGCGCTTCTTTTCGGCGTACAAGGCGCAGTTTGACGTCTCGCCGGTGAACGATCTGATCCAGGCGCGCGTGGATGCGGCCAAGAGCGCGCTGATCGGAACGGATGTATCCGTGGCAGGCCTGGCGGAGCGGCTGGGCTACGCCAGCGCCAGCCATTTCAGCCGTCAGTTCCGCCAGCGTACGGGCGTGTCGCCGCGAACCTATGCAAGGCGGTGAGAGGCGCGCAGCGGGAGCGCGTCTTCATCGCAATATACAAAAAAAGAAAACCATCAACAGCGCAAAGCATGTCAACAGTTTTCTATGGCGCGCCCAACAGGATTCGAACCTGTGGCCTTTTGATTCGTAGTCAAACGCTCTATCCAGCTGAGCTATGGGCGCATATGCGATTGCCTCGTGGGAACGAATGATATAATACAACATCGGACGCCAAAAGTCAAGAGGAAAACGCGTCGATTTTTTTGGGCGTTTTGCATGCAGACGGGTCTGCCCGGAGCGGGCGCGGCATACAATGCCTGCGCATGGGAGGGATGCGGATGCAGCCGATCCTGCTGATCGAGAGCCGCGCGCCGGGACTGCTCTACGTCAACGGCCAGTTTTGCGGCGAACTGACACAACCCCAGCCGTTTCCCGCACGGCCGGATGCGCGGGCGCTGATCGAGCTGCGGCCGCTGGGGATGGAGGCGCTGCCGATGGCTTGCGCACTGACGCTGCGTGCGGGGCGCGTGCAGCCGCACGGACAGGAGGGCGTATACTGCGTGCAGTGGCCGGACGGCGTGGCGCAGGTGGAGCTGCGGCCGCCGTCCTGGCCGGGGCGCATGCAGGCCGTGCGCACGACGCTTTTGCAGGGACTGGAGGCCGTCGCATGCGGCGGGGAGACGGCGCTTTTGCGCGACGGGGAGCCGGTGACGTCCCTGCCGGGAGGCGCACGGGAGATTGTGGCGCGCGCGCTGGACGGCGGCGCGCTGGCGGTGCAGGGCGCGTGCGACGCGGGCGCATTCGCGTGCGTCGTGCCGCCGCCGGGCGGTCGCATTGCGGAGGGCGCGACGGCGCTCCTGACCGCGCGCAGCCTGCGCTGGGAGGGCCCGAGCGTACTGCGTGCGGTCGTGGGCGGCGAGGACGCCGTCGGGCACGGTGAATTGCGCGAGTACCGTGTGGGGCCGGACGGGTTTCGGCTTGTCTCTGCGCAGCCGGTGTGGGCGCAGGGCGTGCCGCGCTGGCCGCAGAGCGCGCAGGAGACGCTGCGCGCATATCTGGAGGCCGTTCGGCTGGGCTTTCGCGCCGAGGCGGAAGGATACCTGGCCGCGCCGCATGCCGCGCCGGCATTGGCACGCTTTGACGGCGTGACGCCGTTGCGCTATCCGCTGCTGCGCGCGCCGGAGCGTCTGCCCCTGGCGATGGGGCTGCTGTCGGTGGCGGAACCGGGGCTGGCATATGTGACGGCGGTATGCGCGCGCGCGCGCGCGGCGAACGGGCGTCAGGGCGGCTATGCGCTGGAGGAAGTGGCGCTCTACGAAGAAGCATAAAAGACGGCGCGGCGGATGGACGCATCCGCCGCGCCTCTGCGTCACAGGATCGCGCGACACTCCATGTAGTAGCGCTTCTCGTCCGCTTCGCCCATGGAGAACGTCTTGCGCGGCAGCGCGCCGTCGCGGCGAACCGCGGGGAAGAGTGCGTGCTTGTCCAGCGCGTCCAGCAGGAAGCAGGCATTGCCTGGTTCGCGCGCCAGACCGCGGGCGAAGGCCTCGCCGTGGATGTAGTCCAGCCGGGCTTCCGGCCGCGAGGGCAGGTATTCGTCCAGAAAGCGCTGCAGCGTCGCCACGGGCAGCGCGAAGGGCGCATTCTGCACTGCGAGGGACAGCGCGCCCTTGGCGCACAGGAACGCCAGCGGCTGCTCGTCCGCCCGCGCGCGCCGGGGCGCCATCGCCGCGCCGCGCCGCGAGAGAAACGCGTTCAGGCCATGCAGCACGTCCTGCTCGTCCACGTGGAACAGCACCCGGTGGATGGGCTCGAACACCAGCGCGTCGTCGTGCAGATTCACCAGTTCCACGAGCGCATAGCGCGCGGGATGGCCCGCGCGCGCCTCGGGCGGCAGCGTGTCGCGCAGGTTCAGCCAGCACTGGCGCGCCGTGGCCAGCGAATGGTTGCCATCACCCACCGCGTAGAGCAGGCCGCCGCAGGCGCTGCGCAGGGCGTCCAGCGCAGAGGCGACCTGCTGCTTTTCGCGCTCGCCGTCCACGCGCCAGCCGCGCAGGCGCCCGCCGCCCTCCATCAGCTCAAAGTCGTACAGCGGCGTCAGACGGCGCCGGTGCTGATAGAGCGGCTCGATCACCGTGCGGCCGGGGTCGTCCACCAGCAGCATGACGTGCGGCGTCTCCAGCGGCGCGCCCGTGCGGATGCGCACGCGCGGCGGGATGCGCTCCAGGATCGTGCCCTCCGTCGCGCGCACGAGCGAGGCGCTGCCGCGCTCGAAGTCGTACATCTCCAGGTCGACGCGGGCCATCAGGCCCAGCCGGCTGCCCGAGGCGATCGTGCGCTCCACGAGCACAAAGCCGTCGCGCACGGCCGGCACGAGCGTGCCGTCCGCCAGGTAGGCGCGCATCGTGCGCTGGATGTCCGCCACGCGGTCGAAACCCTCGGACAGGTAGATCTCCGGGAACGTCAGGCGCAGCGTCGAGGGCGCGTCGCCGACGTAGGATTCCACGCGCTGCCAGTAGGCGGGGTCGGACGTGTGCTGATCGCAGGCGACGACCGCCCAGCGCGCGGGATCGACGTGCGGCGCGGGCAAGAGGATGTCCGCGGGCGACAGACCCAGGGAATCGAAAGCTGTGGACATAAAAAACGCTCCTTCCCGTCGATGCGGCTTTCAGACATGATAGCATCGCCGGGGGGAGCATGTCAACTCAGGACTCGTCGCTCAGAATCGGCAACTGCGCCTCCACGGGCGCCAGCAGCGCGGAGAGCCGCTCGCAGAATGCGTTCACCCGCTGCGCGCGCGTCAGCTCCGGCAGCGCCAGAAATTCCTTGATCTCCAGCAGTAGCGCGTCCAGGCTGTCCTCCAACCGCCGTGCGCGCGTGCGCGCGTCGTCCAGGGCGATGCGCATCAGGTCGCAGCGCACGCTCAGCCGGTCCGCTGCCAGCACGGCATCCCGCGCAGGCCGGTCCTGCGCGCGCGCCAGCAGGTGGTTCAGCCCTTCGAGCATCTGGTACAGCGCGGGATCGTGCATCGCCTGCACGCGCCCCTGCGCCTCCTCCAGCATCGCCTGCGCGCCCCGCGCGCTCGTGCCGCGCGGGGCGAAGGGATCGGCGCACGGCTCGCCCGCCGCCTCCATGTCCGCCATGACCTCGCGAACCAGTTCCGGTCGCGTCTTGAGACAGGAGCGGTACTTGTTTTGAAAGCGCAGCATCTTCGTCTTGTCGCCGCCGGCCAGCTCCTGTACGCAGGCGCGCACGCTGCGCCCCTTTGCGCGTGCCGACAGGACGGCGTGCAGCAGCGCGCGGACCTCCTGGGGTGTGAACGGTTCAAACGGCGGCGCACGCTTGAGCTCCGGATCCCGGCCCTGGCTCAGCTGGGCATAGTAGAAGTTGCGGATGCTGTTGGGCTTGCGCCCCAGGCGTCCCGCCAGACGCTCAAAGACGCTGCGCAGCGGCTCGCCGCGCTGCGATGCCGCGTGAATCTCCGAAAACAGCTGCTCGATCTCATCCGGACGCCAGCCGCCGTGCGGGGTGCGCGCGGTGCTCGTCATTTCCAAAGGATCATCCCTCCCATTGCCGCGATGTGTGCGGTGATAGTATGGTCTGCGGCGCGGCGGCTTATGCAGTGCGCGCCGGAACGCTTGCGCCCGGGGCCGCAATGCGCTACAATCATATGACGGGGAGGGAGACGGCATGCACGTTCAGGTCTTTCTTGCGCTCACCGCCGTGATGAGCGTCTTCACGTTCTGTCTGTTTGGGATTGACAAGCGCCGCGCGCGCAGGGGCATGTGGCGCGTACCCGAGCGCACGCTGCTTGCGGCCTGCGCGCTGCTGGGCGCGGCGGGCGGCTTGGCGGGCATGCGCGCATTTCACCACAAGACGCGAAAGCCCCGCTTTCGCTATGGCGTGCCGGCGCTGCTGGCACTGCAGGTTGCGCTGCTGGTAGCGCTCGCGCTGCGTTGACGAAGAAGGGCCGGGAAGCAACGCCTCCCGGCCCTTCTTGGCGCTCAACGGCGCAATCCCTTGGGATAGTGGTTCTTGTACAGCCCGTCGGAACACTTGGCAAAGCCCAGCGGGCAGCCCGCCAGCGTCATCAGCGTGTAGCCGCGCGGCGCATCCTCCGGCGCGGGCAGCGCGTCGCCGTGCTGATAGCGCAGCGCGTCTTCGGCGGTGAGCGCGGCCTCGCGCAGCGCCTCGCCCGGCCGGAGCGCCATCGCCAGCGCATGGTCGGGTTCGACGCGCCTTCCGGCTACATGGCCCAGCAGCAGCCCGACGCGCAGCGCGCGCAGACCGGACAGGTCCGGCAGGCCGTCCGGGACGGCATAGAGCGCGTCGCCGAAGGCCTGCGCGCGCGCAAGCAGCGCCTGCGCGTCCGCCCGCGGGGACAGCGCCTGCGCCAGGCATTGCGCGAGCGGCTCGCGCCACGGCGGCAAAGCGGCGCCCTTGCGCGGGCGCGGGGGACGGCCGTCCTTTGCGGGGACCGGCGCGTCTGCGGCGCGGCGCAGGCGCGAGACGAAGTGGCCCTCGCCGCGCACGCGCTGCGGAAACAGGCGCAGCACGCCCGCCGGCGCGGGATCAAGCCCCGGCAGGGCGAACGCGTCGGGCATGAAGTCCGGATGCTCCGAGAGGAAGCGCTCCAGCACGCCCTCGTTTTCTACGGCGTTGAACGTGCAGGTCGAGTAGACCATCAGGCCGCCCGGGCGCAGCATGCGCGCAGCGCAGCGCAGGATGTCCAGCTGGCGCGCGGCGCAACGGGCCGGGCTGTCCGGCGTCCACTCGGCGCGCGCCTCGATCTGGCGGCGGAACATCCCCTCGCCGGAGCAGGGCGCATCCACGAGCACGCGGTCGAAAAACGCGGGAAAGCGCGCCTGCAGCGCGTCCGGCAGCGCGCACAGCACGGCGGCATTGCGCACGCCCAGGCGCTCGACGTTGCGCGAGAGCACCTGCGCGCGCGTAGGCACGGGTTCGTTGGCCACCAGCAGCCCTTCGCCCGCCAGCAGCCCGGCGATCTGCGTGCTCTTGCCGCCAGGCGCGGCGCACAGGTCGAGCACGCGCTGGCCGGGGCGCACGTCCAGCGCGGCGACGGCGGCCATGGCGCTGGGCTCCTGCAGGTAGTACGCGCCGCCCTCGTGCAGCGGGTGCGCGCCCGCGCGCGAATCCGGGGCGAGGTACCATGCGTCCGCGGCCCAGGGGATGGGTTCCTCCAGGCCGTCCGGGCCGGCGCTGCGCCAGTCCACCGAAAGCGCGCGCAGCGGGTTCAGGCGCAGCCCGCGCGCATGCGGCTGATCCATCGCCTCCAGATACAGGCGAAACTCGGCCTCGCCCAGCTGGGCGCGCAGATTTTGAAGGAAGGCTTCGGGCAGGCTCATTTACAGCACCTCGACGATGATGGTATATCCGATGGTGAAGAACAGCAGCAGCGCGATCTGCAGGCTGCACAGCAGCATGTGCGGCGTGCGCCGGCGCGTGGTGACCGCCTGCAGGATGGGCAGGGTGGCCATGGCCATCAAATAGCGCGGCCCGCTGAGCAGCCAGGTCGGCGCCAGCGCGACAGCCACATACACGACCGTATAGGCGTGGTGCTCCAGCGGCATGCGCCGCCAGGTGAAGCACAGCAGCGCCATCGTATAGAAGATCGCAAACGCCTGCACGCCCCACGTCCAGAATGCGTCGGGCTCGCCGAAGGAGCGGAAGAGGTAGTCGAACGTATTGTACACCGAGCCGAAGAACGTGCCCATCTCCTGAAACCAGTTTTCCTTCTGGTAGATCAGGAACTGCAACGGATTGCCGCTGACGTGATAGTTCAGGTACAGGTAGGCGCCCAGGCCGGCGAAGACGAGCAGGCCCAGCAGCGTGCCGCGCACGGCCAGGCGGGCGCGCCCCTTGCGCGCGTGCACGGCCAGCCGCCAGGACTGCAGCCAGATGACGCCGCACACGATGACGCCCAGCGAGCGCGTGAGCGCCGAGAGCGCGCCCAGCACGGCGGCCAGGAAGAAGCGCTCGCGCGAGGCGGCCAGCAGCGCGCCCAGCGTCAGCGCGAGGAACAGCGCCTCGGAGTAGGGCGCGGCCAGGAAGAGCGAGTAGGGATTGACCAGCAGGTAGCACAGCGCCAGGCGCGCGGTCTGCACGTCGTAGACGCGGTACACGAGCGCGTAGAGCAGGCTGGCGGCGGCCATGGCGCTCAGGTTGCTGACGGCGACTGCGGCCAGGACCCAGTCGCCCGTCAGCAGGTGCATTGCGCGCACGCACCACGGATAGAGCGGGAAGAAGACGAGCATCAGCCGGTCGTCGCCGACGTTCACATAGCCCTGCTGGGCGAGCTTGAGGTAGTGGCTGGCGTCCCAGTGGACCCACAGCCGCCCAAACGACGAGGCCAGGGACGACGCCTGCCCGCGCATCAGGCAGTCCGCGCCCCATGCGACCAGATACAGCAGCAGGCGGCTGAGCAGCATTGCAAGCGCCGCGAGCAGCAGCGCGCGCACGCCCGGCCCGCGCCGGCTCATCCGCGCGGCGGGCTCGCGGCCGCAAAGCAGGCGCGCAAATCGCACGAGCATGGGGATAAAGGCCGCGGCCATGAGCGCGATGGACAGCGCGCTGGCAGCGCGAGGAACCCAGACGGACGGATCGGTCAAGCGGAACACGCCCCCTTCAAGAAAGCGCGCTCCGGGCGTGCCGGAGCGGCGGCTGTCTATTCGCGCCCTTCGTCGCCCGGGCGCACGGGATGGGAGAAGGCGTCCTCCTTCTTGACGCGCGGCGAAAGCCCCCTGACGGACTCCTCGCGCGGGTCGAAGAACGCCGCCAGACGGCTGCGCTTCTTGGGCCCGCCCTGCGCGCGGTTGTCCAGCCGCTCGCGCAGCCGGTCGACCATCGACAGCTTCGTGCGCGTGCCCGGCACGCGGATGTCCGACATGCGCGCCACCGGATGCGCAGAGGTATTCTCCCAGTCGGGCCACTGCGGCGCGTCCGGCAGTTCCTCGGCCTGCGCCGGCGCCTCCGTGATGAGAGCGATGTCCTCCGCGGGATTCACTTCTGACCTGGGCTCGGGTTCCGGAGCGGGTTCAGGCTCCGGCTTAGACTGGGATTCCCCGGCTCCGCGTCTACGGCGGCGGGGACGCGGACTGGCCGGCTCGGACGCCGGTTCTCCGGCGTGCATGCCCAGCGCTGTCAGCATCTCGGGCGCGTCATAGGGCGCAAAGGGATCGAAAGCAGGAACAGCTTCGACGTCTTGCTGCGGTGCGTCGGGGCGTCCGAAGCGCTGGCGCAGGTTCTCGTCGCGGCGTGCATCATCTGGCATATCCGCCACCTCCTCCGCGGGCTGATCATAGGCGGGTTCAGGCTGCTGCTCGTATGCGGGTTCGGGTTCATAGGCGGACTGCTGCTCATATACGGGCTCGGGCTCATAGGCGGGTTGCTGCTCATATACGGGCTCGGGCTCATAGGCGGGCTGCTGCTCGTATACGGGTTCGGGCTCATAGGCGGGCTGCTGCTCGTATACGGGATCGGGTTCATAGGCGGGCTGCTGCTCGTATGCGGGCTCGGGCTGATAGACGGGCTGCTGCTCGTATACGGATTCGGGCTGATAGACGGGCTGCTGCTCGTATACGGATTCGGGCTGATAGACGGGCTGCTGTTCGTAGACGGGTTGCGCGTCGTAGCGCTGGCCGGGATAGGCGCCCAGCGCCTCTTCGGGCACGGCCTGCGCCTGTGCAAAGGCGGCACGCTGCTGCTCCTCATCCAGCTCCAGGGGCTCTTTGCGCACGGCGGGCATCCGGCGGGTCTGCTGAAGCGGCGCGTCCGGGCCGTCCGGCTGTGGGTGCGCCTCGTCACGGCGGCCCACGCCGAACAGGCGGAGCAGACCGCGCTTGAAGCGGCGCGCGCGCGTGGCCCAGACGTGGTAGGGCTGCCAGCGCAACAGCCAGATCAGCCAGTCCACGACCAGGCCGCCTGCGACGAGCACCAGCACGATGAACAGCCAGTTGTTGCCCAAAAAGGCCAACAGGCCCCGGTCGCCGCCGCTCTGCACGAGCGTGACGATGCTGCCGACGGCGCTTTGCACCCAACTGAGCAGCACGCTGAAGAGCGTATCGGCAAAAGCCCCCATGGTTCCCTCCGTTACTTCGCTTCGGTGATGGTGACGGCCACGGACGTGTTGGCCAGTGCACAGCTGAAAGCCGGCGCATTGTCGATGCGGCACTGTACGGGCAGTTCGTACTGTCCGGGCGCCAGGCCGGAGACGTCGACGTACAACTGCACGTCCTCGGCCGTGACGGTCTGGATGAAGGAATAGCCGCCCGTCAGCTGCACGGTCGTGCGGGTGACATCCAGACGTACGGTGCGATCGTCCGCCGCGCCCTGTACGGTGATGGCGACATTTTTGAACGTGCGCTCGCGCTGCTGCTCGACGATATCGGCGGTGATGAGCACCTCGCTGACGCTGACGTACTGCAGGTCAGGCATGCGGTGCAGCTGCACGGCCCCGGTCACGGTTTCGGATGCGTCCTCGACGCTGAGCTGTCCGGCGGCAATGGCAGAGGTAAGCGTTTCGAGCACAGCCGCGTCGCCGGCCACGCGCACGGATGCGGGAGAGGCGACGACGCTGTCGACCTGATAGCCGGTGGCGGGGTCGCCCGTAACGGCGGTGGAGACGTCGACGGGCAGATCTATGCAGGGATAGACGTCAGTCTCGATGGTGATGGAGTCGATGATGACCGATTGATTGGTGATCTCAATCAGCGGCGAGTCGATGACGTTGCCGTCGGCGTCCTGCAACTCGATGGCGACGGCGTTGCGCTGGGTCTTGGGCGACTTCGTGAGCGTGGCCAGGTCCAGGGTGGCCACGGCGCGCGTGACCTTGGAGACGAGCGTCCGGGGACCGCCGATGGCCACATAGGAGGGATCGGAGCGGGAGGTGTCGGCCCACAGGCCATCCGCCAGCGCGCCGGTCGTCTCCACGACGACGGGGATGCGTTCGCGCAGGGCGTACTCATCCACGTTGACCGTGACGCTGGCGGGCACAACCTCGAGCACGCGGCCATACGAGGTGGAGGTTGTGACCTCGACCTCCTGCGTGCCGGCGGCGCGGATGCGCGTCAGATCGATACGCGGGTTGTAGCTGGAGCCGGTAGCGCGGCTGTAGTTGGCCTGGGGCACCTCCACGCGCATGCGCACGGTGGGGATGAGCGAGGCGACGTCGTCCAGGACGATGAAGCCGCGCGTGCGCAGCGTGTCGGCGCCGGTGACGGTGACTTCCACGTCCTGGAAGATCTTTTCGCGCAACAGCGTGCCGTCGGAGGCGATGAGTACGCCCCACAGGAAGACTGCGATCAGCACAGAGAAGATGCGTAAAAACCAATTGCTGGAGAGGATGCCGCGCACACGGCGGGCAAAGCGCGCAAGGCGCGTATTTTTCTCCTTCTTGGGCAGCAGGTCACTCTTTTTGATCGGGCCGTTCATCATGGCGCTGCCTCCTCTTGAAGAAGTTCATCAGCGAGGGAACCTGCTGATCCTGGTCCTTGGCGTCGTAGAGTTCGTGCAAGATCTGGCCGATGCCGCGCGCGTCCAGGTGGCGCGTCAGCTTGCCGCCGCGCGCCATGGAGACGATGCCCGTCTCCTCTGAGACGATGAAGACCGTGGCGTCGGTCGTCTCCGATACGCCCAGGCCGGCGCGGTGGCGGGTGCCCAGGTCGCGGCTGATGCCCGTGCCCTCGGACAGGTTGAGCAGGCATGCCGCGGCCACCACCCGGTCGCCGCGGATGACGACCGCGCCGTCGTGCAGCGGGGTGTTGGGCTCGAAGATGTTTTCCAGCAGCGGCTGGGAGATGACGCCGTCCACGCGCGTGCCGGTGTTGATGATCTCGTTGAGCGGCGTGCGCCGCTCGATGACGATCAGCGCGCCCACGCGCCGCTTGGCCATGTTGAGCAGGGCGCGCGTCATCTCGCTGACGATCAGCGCGACCTCGATCTCCTTGTCGTCGGTCTTGACGCGCTCAAAGAGCGAGGAGTTGCCGATGCCCTCGAGCATGCGGCGAATTTCCGGCTGGAAGACGACGATCAGTACCACGGGACCGGCGCTGATGACCCACTGCAGCAGCGCGCTGAGCGTGCGCATGCCGAACAGATCGGACAGCCATGAGGCCAGCAGCAGCACCACGATGCCCTTGGCCACCTGGCTCACGCGCGTCTGGCGCGTGTACTTGAGCAGCTGGTAGACGAGAAACGCGACGATCAGGATGTCGATATAGTCGGCCAGACGAGGGCGGTTGAAGATATTCCAGACGATGGTTGACAGTTCTTCCCACAATTCAGTCAAGCGCACGTCCCCCGCTTTCTTTGGCGTAAACCGGCGCAGATGCGCCGTGAAATGCCCGTTTTTTGGAGTTTCTCTCTCTATTATACTACAGCGCCGGGCATCCTTGTAGGGTGCGGGCAAACTTTTTTGCGCGCCGCCCGGCGGCACGCTCTCCAAAATAGACGAATCAGGCGGGCGCGGGGTTCCCGCAAAATAAAAAAGCAGCGGCGCGGCAGAAGATTCTGCCGCGCCGCCGGCTCACTGGGCGATTTCGCGGTCCCTGAACAGCAGCGTGATCGACCACAGGCCCGCCGCGCCGACCAGCCCGTAGACGATGCGGCTGATCGCCGCGCCCTGTCCGCCGAACAGGTAGGCCACCAGGTCAAACTGGAACAGCCCGATGAGGCCCCAGTTGATCGCGCCGATGATGACCAGCAGCAGCGAAAGACGATCCATGCACATCCACTCCCTTTCGGTCTTGCTCTCGCTTACGCAGCTAGCATGACCCGGGAGCAGGGAAAATATCCCCTTGTGCGGAAAAAATCAGGCGTCGGTGAGCGGATTGCGCGCATGCCGCCTGGGCGCGTCGGGCGCGATGAGCTCGATCTCCATACGCGTAAAGGAAATAGATTCCAGAAAGTGGTCCTGGGTGAAGTGCGTGCGGCCGAATTCCTGAAATTCGTTTTCGTTCTTGCGCAGCCACAGCGGGCGCGGCACGTCGAAGCGGCGGCACAGCAAGAGCAGCGCCTCGTCCGGGCTGTGCGGATCGCAGGGCACGGTCTCGCTGCGGACGATGCGTCCGCCCTTGACGATGCGCCCCCACAGGCGCGCCTGACCGGTCGTATCGGGCATGGGTACAGATCTCCCTTCCGGCGCGGAGAGCCGCGCGTTGCAGTCATTATGCCAGATTTTCGCGCCGCGCGCAAGCGGGAAAAGCATGCTTGCGCGATATGGTATAATGGGGGCGGATAGGCAACGGATGAAAAGGCGGGGATGCACATGGATATTTCGCTGTTCATGACGCCGCTGGAGACGCGGCCCGCGCTGCTTGCGGGCGCGGCGGCGGTCGTCATCGACGCGCTGCGCATGACCAGCACGTCGGCGACGGCCTTTGCCAACGGCTGCGCGGCGCTCTACGCCGTGCGAGAGGTGGAGGAGGCGCGCGCCCTGCGCGCCAGCGTGCCGGATGCGCTGCTGGGTGGCGAGCGTCACGGCGTGCTGATCGAGGGGTTTGATCTGGACAACTCGCCGCTGAGCTTTTCGCGCGCGCGCGTCGCGGGCCGGCGGCTGATCATGACCACCACCAACGGCACCTGGGCGATCACGGGCGTGGCGGCCGCGCGGCGCGTGCTGCTGGGCGCGTTCGTCAACGCCTCGGCCGTCGCGCGCGCGCTGCTGGACGAGCGGTCGGTCGTCATCCAGTGCGCGGGCACGGACGACCGCCTGTCGCTGGAGGACGTGCTCGCGGGCGGCGCGATCGTGGAGCGGCTGCTCGCGCTGGGCGCACAGGCGCACCTGGACGACGCGGCGCAGGCGGCGCTGACGCTGTGGCGCGCGCAGGGGGCGGACCTGCACGCGGCGCTGCGCGACACGCACCACTACAACGTCATGCTGCGCGGCGGGCAGCGCGCGGACCTGGACTTCTGTCTGCGCACGGACGTGCTGGACGCGGTGCCGGTGCGCGGCGCGGACGGTTGGTTCCACGTCGAATAGACGGGTACGCCGCTTCCTCAAAAATTTTTTCCCTTTTCCAAAACACTTTGGGCCGCCCGCGCGTTGTAGGGGTGTAAGCACGCTGAACAAGGACGCGGGAGGCAAACGCAGATGAGATGGTATGAGGCTTGGATGCGATTCTGGCGCGGGCGAGAGCTGCCGCCCTGCGGGCGTGGCGAGCTGTGGGTGCGCGACGGGCTGGCCCTGCGCGTGCGCACGGGCAGGGGACGGCGCCATGCATGAGCCGGACTACGGCCTGATGTCGTACGAGCGGCTGATGCGCTACGCGCTGCGCCTGACCGGGCGGCGCGCGGACGCGGAGGATCTCGTGCAGACGGCCTACCTGCGCGCGCTCGAGCACGGGGACGCGCTGTACGATCAGGGACCGGAGGCGTGGAGCGCATGGCTGCACCGCACGGTGCGCAACGCGTTCATCGACCAGTGCAGGCGGCGCGCGCGGCAGGTGCTCACGCAGGAGGAGCCCCAGGCGGCCTGGGAGGACGACCTGACCGGCCTGGAGGTGCGCGACCTGCTCTCGCGCCTGCCCGAACACCTGGCCGAGCCCCTGCGCCTGCGCTGCCTGGAGGGCCTGAACAGCACGCAGATCGCCGAGCGGCTGCACATGCCCGCCGCGACGGTGCGCACGCGGCTGCGCGCGGCGGCGATGCTCATGAAAAAGTGGAAAGGGGAAGGCAAACTATGAAGACGATCATTCGCAACGTCGCGCTGCTGGACGCGCGGGCAGTGCCGGAGGAACTGGCCGGGGAGATCGAGCGCATCGAGAACGTGGCGGCGCTGCTGCTCTCGGAGCGCGCGGCGGGGCTGCTGGCGGGCGCGCGCCTGTCGAACGTGGCCTCGGCGACGACCGTGCCGGACGGCGTGGGGCTGATGCTTCAAAACGGGCAGACGACGCTGTCGGCCGCGCCGGGGGAGGGCAGGCGCTTCCTGCTGGTCAACGGCGAGCTGCAGCTCGACCCGGCGATGACGCCGGAGCAGATCCGCGCGCAGATCGCCGGGGGCACGGTCAACGGACAGGTGCTGGGCAGCGCGTCGCAGGCGGCGGCGCTGCTGGAGGCGGGCGTACAGGTCAACGGGCGCATGCACGCGATCCCGGACGGCTGGCAGGCGCGCCGGAGCAAGAGCCCCATGACGCTGGCGGAGGCGCAGGCGCTGGCGGGCAAAAGCGTGTACCTATGCGGACGCACGCTGCTGGAGGCGGGCGTGCCCGGGGCGCTGGCGGCCGGCGGCGCGCGCCTGGCCGGCGGGAAGGTGCTGTGCTATGCGGGCGACGCGCAGGACCTGGGCCGCGTCTACGCGGGCGATCTGGGCGCGTGCACGTTCGTGCCGGATGGCGCCGCGGTGCTGCGGGACCTGGACGTGAGCGCGCGCACGGCCTTCCGCCTGCGCGGCAGCCTCTACCTCACGGGCGACCTGACGCTGCGCGAGGACGTGCGCGAGGAGCACCTGGCGGGCCTGCAGGCGCTGCGCGTGCAGGGGCATGCGCTCGTGCCGCTCTCGCTCATGGACGCGATGCTGGCGCGCGCGCAGGGCGAGGTCGACTGGGTGCCCTACGAGGGGAGGCTCGTCTTCAACGACGCGCAGATGGCGCTCACGCCCGAGACGCTTTCGCAGGCGGACGGGCCCGTGGCGCTCTATAACGGCGGCGCGCTGACCGTCGACGCGGCGATCGAGCCGAAGGCGCTGCGCGAGCGCGTGACGCTGCTGTACAACGACGGCGCGTGCATCGCCTCCACGGAGGCGCAGGCGGCGCTGCGCCCGGTGACGGTGGGCGGCGGCGTGTTCTCCGATCCCGAGGAAGCGGCCGAGGAAGCGGCCGATCTCCAGGATGTGCGCGTGATAGGCAACATCGCGACGCTGACGCTGTAAGACCCGGCCGGGCGGAGAGGGGATGAACAGCATGGAACTGCTCACGGAGCGCTGCCGGGTCCGGCCGTTTCGGCCGGAGGACGCGGACGCGCTGCACGCGGCGCTCTCGGACCCCGAGGTCATGCGCCATGTCGAGCCGCCCTTTACCCTGGACAGGACGCGGGCGTTCGTGCGGGAGGCGGGCCTGTGCGCGCCGCCGCGCGTCTTCGCCGTCGTCTGGCGGGCGACGGGCCGGGTGATCGGGCACGTGATTTTTCATGCCTTCGACGGCGCGGACTATGAGATCGGCTGGGTCCTGCGCCGGGATTTTTGGGGCATGGGCATCGCGGACGAGCTGACCCGCGCGCTGCTGCTGCAGGCCGGGCGGCAGGGCGCCGAAGGCTGCGTCATCGAGTGCGTGCCGGAGCAGACGGCCAGCCGCCGGATCGCCCTGCGTCACGGATTCGCCTATGTGGGCCGGGCGGACGGCCTCGACCGGTACCGGCGCGCGCTGTAACCCCTGCAAAAACGCAAACACCCCCGACCCGTGGAGCGCCACGGGCCAGGGGGTGTTGTTTTTTGCGCTTACGCTTCCCGCTCGCGCTCGCGCCGCTCCAGCCACACCAGCAGCACGGCGATATCGCCCGGCGATACGCCCGAGATGCGCGAGGCCTGGCCGATGGAGCGCGGGCGCAGCGCATTGAGCTTCTGGCGCGCCTCGATGCGCAGGCCCTCGACCTGCAGGTAGTCCGCATCCTGCGGCAGCAGGCGCTCCTCCGCGCGGCGGAACTGCTCAACCTGCCGGCGCTCCTTGTCCAGGTATCCCTCGTACTTGAGCGCGACGGACACCTGCTGCTCGACCTGCGGCCCCAGCGGCTGCCAGCCGTCCCACACGCCGCGCAGGTCGCCGTAGCCGATGCCGGGGCGGCGCAGCAGGTCCGCCGCGCGCACGCTGCCCGCAGGCTCGGGCTGCCCGTGCGCCCAGAGCAGCGCCGAGAGCGCCTCGCTCCGCGGCAGCCACGCGCCGCTCAGCGCGCGCAGCGCCGCGTCGGTCGCCTCGCGCTTTGCCTGCACGCGCCGCATGCGCTCCTCGCCCGCCAGGCCCGCCGCATAGCCGATGGGCGTCAGGCGCAGGTCCGCGTTGTCCTGGCGCAGCAGCAGCCGGTACTCCGCGCGCGAGGTCATCATCCGGTAGGGCTCGTTGGTGCCCTTGGTCGTCAGGTCGTCGATCAGCACGCCGATGTACGCCTGGTCGCGCCCCAGGATCACCGGCGCGCGGCCCTGCACGTACAGCGCGGCGTTCATGCCCGCAAGGATGCCCTGCGCCGCGGCCTCTTCATAGCCGGAGGTACCGTTGACCTGCCCGGCCAGGTACAGCCCAGGCAGGCCGCGCACGGCCAGCGACGGCTCCAGCGACAGCGGGTCGACGCATTCGTACTCGATGGCGTAGGCCAGGCGCAGGATGCGCGCGCGCCGCAGACCCGGAATCGTGCGGTACATGGGGATCTGCACGTCCTCGGGCAGGCTGGTGGACATGCCCTGCACGTACCATTCGTTCGTGTCCAGCCCCTCCGGCTCCAGAAACACCTGATGGCGCGCCTTGTCCGCAAAGCGCATCACCTTGTCCTCGATGGAAGGGCAGTAGCGCGCGCCCGTGCCGTGGATCGTGCCGGCGTACATCGGCGCGCGGTGCAGATTTTCGCGGATGAGGCGGTGCGTCTCCTCGTTGGTGTAGGTCAGGAAGCACTGGGCGCGGTTGCGCAGCGTCGCGTCCGTCAAAAACGAGAAGGGCGTCACCGGCTCGTCGCCGGGCTGGGGCTCCATCTCGTCAAAGTCGATGGAGCTCTCCTCGATGCGCGCGGGCGTACCCGTCTTGAACCGGCGCAGCGGCAGGCCCAGCGTCCGCAGCGCGCCTGCAAGCGCCTGCGACGCCCACAGACCCTGCGGCCCGCCCTCGCGCACGCACTCGCCGATGATGATGCGCGCATCCATGTACACGCCCGCCGCCACGATGACCGCCCGGCAGGCGATGCGCGCGCCCGTGGTCGTCTCCACGGCCTGCACCTCGCCTGTGGGCGAGAGGCGGATGGCGCTGACCTCGCCCTGGCGCACCTCCAGGTTCTCCTGCGCGAAGAGCGCGCGGCGCATGCGCCGCTGGTAGGCGCGCTTGTCCGCCTGCGCGCGCAGCGAGTGCACGGCCGGCCCCTTGCCGGTGTTGAGCATGCGGCTCTGGATGAACGTGTCGTCGATGGCGCGGCCCATCTCGCCGCCCAGCGCGTCGACCTCGCGCACCAGATGGCCCTTGGCCGTGCCGCCGATGGCGGGGTTGCAGGGCATGAGCGCGATGGCGTCCAGGTTCAGCGTGAGCAGCAGCGTGGGCACGCCCATGCGTGCGGCGGCCAGCGCGGCCTCGCAGCCCGCATGGCCCGCGCCCACGACGCAAAGATCGTATTGCAAAAGGACCCCTCCCCGGCCTTTTCGGCAGCTCTCGGAAACAGCTTATTATAGCACGCATCGGGCCTTTGCGAAAGATGCGGCCGCGCCGCACGTCCGGCAAAAATGTTAAAACCATAACAAAATGCGTCCCGATCCCCGGGACGTGCGTTTCTGAGCAAAGCGCACGAAAAACAGAGCCAAAACATGTCCGAAAGAGGGGTGAAAAGCGTTTGAAAAAGGCCCGTTTTTTTGATATAATAATATAGTAAGAAAATCTGCGAAAAGGGGCGGGCCGGCGTGATCATGCACCTGGGCCAGGACGCTTCGGCGATGGAGGAGGACGTCGTCCTCATCCTCGACCTGTCGCACGGCCTGCGCGCGGACACGCGCGACTTTCTCGCCCGCCTGCGCGCGCAGGGCCGCCTGGAGGACGTCTCCGGCGGCGCGGCCAAGTCCGCGGTCGTCCTCTGTGGGCGGCGCGGCGTGCGCGCGCTGCTTTCGCCCGTTTCATCCGCGACGCTGAGACGGCGCCAGGGCGCTGCCGGCGGCGCGGATCAACTTGCGCGCGCGCGGAATGCCGCGCGCGCCGATTGAGGTGGAACATGGAAAACGAAGTCAATCAGCAACATTACGACGAAACGCAGATCCAGGTGCTCGAGGGCCTCGAGGCCGTGCGCAAGCGCCCCGGCATGTACATCGGCTCGACCGACGTGCGCGGGCTGCATCACCTGGTCTATGAGATCGTGGACAACGCCGTGGACGAGGCGCTGGCCGGCTACTGCACGCAGATCGTCGTCACGCTCGAGGCGGATGGCTCCGTCACCGTCGTGGACAACGGCCGCGGCTTCCCCGTGGGCATCCACCCCAAGATGGGCCGCCCTGCGGTCGAGGTGTGCCTGACCGTGCTGCACGCGGGCGGCAAGTTCGGCGGCGGGGGATACAAGGTCTCCGGCGGCCTGCACGGCGTGGGCGCGTCGGTCGTCAACGCGCTGTCCCGCCACATGAAGGTCACCGTCTACCAGGATGGCAAGATCTACGAGCAGGAGTATACGCGCGGCAAGATCCTGTACGACCTGCGCGTGGTGGGCACGACCGACCGCACCGGCACGACGGTCAACTTCCTGCCCGACGTCAAGTCCGAGGACAACCCTGACGGCATCTTCGAGACGGGCGACCTGCAGTACGACACGCTCAAGGTGCGTCTGCGCGAGATGGCCTTCCTCAACAAGGGCATCAAGATCGTGCTGCGCGACGCGCGCGTCAATCCCGTGCACGAGCACACGTTCCACTATGAGGGCGGCATCCGGGAGTTCGTCAAGTACCTCAACAAGAACAAGGAGGTGCTCTTCCCCGAGCCGATCTACATGGAGGGCATGCGCGGCACGACGTCCGTCGAGGTCGCCATGCAGTACAACGACACATACAACGAGACGGTCTTCTCCTTCGCCAACAACATCCACACGCCCGAGGGCGGCACGCACCTGACGGGCTTCCGCACGGCGATCACGCGCGTGGTCAACGACTACGGCAAGCGCCACAAGATCCTCAAGGACGGCGACGCGCTGCTGCAGGGCGAGGACATCCGCGAGGGCCTGGCGGCGATCGTGTCCGTCAAGCTGGAGGACCCGCAGTTCGAGGGGCAGACCAAGTCCAAGCTGGGCACCAGCGAGGTGCGCACAATCGTGGACAACCTGGTCAGCACACAGCTGGCCGACTACATGGAGGAAAACCCGCAGGTCTCCAAGGCGATTCTGGATCGCTGCCTGAACGCCGCGCGCGCGCGCGAGGCCGCGCGAAAGGCCCGCGACCTGACCCGCCGCAAGACCGTGCTCGAGTCGGCGAGCCTGCCGGGCAAGCTGGCCGATTGCTCCGAGCGCGACCCGCAGAAGTGCGAGATCTTCCTCGTGGAGGGCGACTCTGCCGGCGGCTCGGCCAAGATGGGCCGCGACCGTCACTTCCAGGCGATCCTGCCGCTGCGCGGCAAGATCCTCAACGTCGAAAAGACGCGCCTGGACCGCATCCTGGCCAACAATGAGATCAAGGCGATGATCACGGCCTTCGGCTGCGGCATCGGCGAGGACTTCAACCTGGACAAGCTGCGCTACAACCGCATCGTGTGCATGACCGACGCCGACGTGGACGGCAGCCACATCCGCATCCTGATGCTCACGTTCTTCTACCGCTACATGCCCAAGCTCGTGGAGGAGGGGCACGTATACATCGCCCAGCCGCCGCTGTACAAGGTCACGTACAAGGGCCAGGAACGCTACGTCTACTCCGACGAACAGCTGGATGCGGTCATGCGCGAGATCGGGCGCGACAAGAAGCCGGAAGTGCAGCGCTACAAGGGCCTGGGCGAGATGAGCGCCGAGCAGCTGTGGAGCACGACGATGGATCCCTCCACCCGCACGATGATGCAGGTGACCATCGAGGACGCCATCGCCGCCGACGAGGTCATGACGCTGCTCATGGGCGAAAAGGTCGAGCCGCGCCGCGAGTTCATCGAGGAGAACTGCAAGCTCGTCGTCGATCTGGACATCTGAGCGGGGGAGCACCCCCGAGCGACAACAGCGAGGTGAATCCGATTGGACCAAGAGAATAACCAGACCCCCGGCACGCCCGAGGAGCAGCCCCGGACGGACTTCGCGCAGCGCCTGATCCCCGTCGACCTGGAGTCGGAGATGAAAAAGTCGTTCATCTCCTACGCCATGGCGGTCATCATCACCCGCGCGCTGCCGGACGTGCGCGACGGCCTCAAGCCCGTGCACCGGCGCATCATCTACGCCATGCACGAGCTGGGCATGACGCCCGACAAGCCCTACCGCAAGAGCGCGCGCATCGTGGGCGACGTGCTGGGCAAGTACCACCCGCACGGCGACAGAGCCGTGTACGACGCGATGGTGCGCCTGGCGCAGGACTTCTCCACGCGCTACATGCTCGTGGAGGGCCAGGGCAACTTCGGCTCCGTCGACGGCGACGGTGCCGCGGCCATGCGCTACACCGAGGCGCGCATGTCCAAGATCGCCCAGGAGATGGTCGCCGACCTGGACAAGGAGACCGTCGACTTTGTGCCCAACTTCGACGAGACGCTCATGCAGCCGTCTGTCATGCCCTGCCGCTACCCCAACCTGCTGGTCAACGGCTCCAGCGGCATCGCCGTGGGCATGGCCACGAACATCCCGCCGCACAACCTGGGCGAGGTGATCGACGGCGTCATCTGCCTGATCGACAACCCGCAGGCCACGCTCAAGGACCTGATGGAGCACATCAAGGGCCCGGACTTCCCCACCGGCGGCATCATCATGGGCCGCCAGGGCATCTATGAGGCCTACTCCACCGGCCGCGGGCGCATCGTCACCCGCGCGCGCACCGAGATCGAGCAGATGAGCGCCACGCGCGCGCGCATCGTCGTCACCGAGATCCCCTACATGGTCAACAAGGCGCGCCTGGTCGAGAAGATCGCCGAGCTCGTGCACGAGCGGCGCATCGAGGGCATCTCCGACATCCGCGACGAGTCCGACCGCGGCGGCATGCGCATCGTCATCGAGCTCAAGAAGGATGTCAACGCCGCCGTCGTGCTCAACTACCTGTACAAGCACACGCAGCTGCAGGAATCCTTCGGCGCGATCATGCTGGCCCTGGTCGACGGCGAGCCGAAGGTGCTCTCGCTGCACCAGATGCTCTACCACTACCTGGAGCATCAGAAGGAGGTCACCACCCGCCGCACCCGCTACGACCTGGACAAGGCCGAGGCGCGCGCACACATCTTGGAGGGCCTGCTCAAGGCGCTGGACCACATCGACGAGATCGTGCGCACCATCCGCGAGAGCGAGAGCACGAACGCCGCGCGCGATGCGCTGATGGCGCGCTTCGACTTCTCCGAGAAGCAGGCGCAGGCCATTCTGGACATGCGCCTGGCCCGCCTGACCGGCCTGGAGCGCGAGCGGCTGCAGGAGGAGTACGCCGAGCTGGAGAAGACCATCGCGGGCCTTCGCGCGATCCTGGCCGACGAGCAGCTGCTGCTGTCGGTCGTGCGCGGGGAGCTGCTCGAGGTGCGGCGCAAGTACGCCGACGAGCGGCGCACGGAGATCGCCTCCGTCGCCGAGGAGATCGACCCGGAGGACCTGATCCAGGAAGAGGACATGGTCGTGACGCTGACGCACTTCGGCTACGTCAAGCGCCTGCCCACGAACACCTACCGCAGCCAGAACCGCGGCGGCAAGGGCGTGTCGGGCATGAGCACGCGCGACGAGGACTACGCCGAGCAGCTGCTGGTCATGTCCACGCATGAGGACCTCATGTTCTTCACCAACCGCGGCCGGGTCTACCAGATCAGGTGCTACGAGATCCCGGAGGCCGGGCGCACGGCGCGCGGCACGGCGATCGTCAACCTGCTGCAGCTGGAGGGCGGCGAGAAGGTCACCGCAATGATCCGCATCCCCGCGGGCGCGCAGGAGAGCTATCTCATCATGGCCACGCGCCTGGGCCTGATCAAGAAGACGGCGCTGTCGGAGTTCCAGAACCTGCGCCGCACCGGCCTGATCGCCATCGTGCTGCGCGAGGACGACGAGCTGATGGGCGTGGAGCTGACCGACGGCGAGCAGCAGATCCTGCTGGCGACCCAGGGCGGCATGGCCATCCGCTTTGGCGAGGGCGACATCCGCGCCATGGGCCGCGTGAGCATGGGCGTCAAGTCGATGGACCTGGCCGAGGGCGACGAGGTCGTCGGCCTGGCGGTCTATGAAGAGGGCGCGCACGTGCTGTCCGTCACGGAAAACGGCTACGGCAAGCGCACGGAGATCGATGACTACCGCCTGCAGAGCCGCGGCGGCAAGGGCATCCTGGCCATGAAGCTCAGCGAGCGCAGCGGAAAGCTCGCCGCGCAGCTGATCGTGCATCCGGATGAGGACCTCATGCTCATCACCGACGACGGGGTCATCATCCGCCTACCGGTCGATGGCATCCCCGTGCTGGGACGCAATACGCAGGGCGTGCGCATCATGCGCGTGGCCGGCGAGCGCCGCGTCGTGGGCGTCACCCGCGTGGCCAGGGAAAACGAGACGCCGGATGAGGCCGAACAGGCCGGGGAGACCGACGAATAAACCGGCGCAGGACGCTGCGTCCCGCACGCCCCTGCGGCGCGGGCGCGGCGCCCTGCACGGTTGCGGAGGATACGCATGAAGAAGGAATACCTGCTCGTGCCCGTCGGCGTGGCGGGCGTGTCGATCAGCGGGCCGCTCGTCAAGTGGGCGCTTGCGTGCGGCGCATCGCCCGTGACGATCGCCTGTCTGAGGCTGCTGCTGGCCACGCTCGTGCTGCTCGTGCCGGCGCTTCGCACCGGCGCGCTGCGGGAGATGCTGCACTCCTCGCGCCGCCAGCTTACGCTGGCCGTCGCGGCCGCCGCGCTGCTGGCGCTGCACTTTGCCAGCTGGATGACCTCGCTGTCGCGCACCTCGACGTTTGCCAGCGTCGCGCTCGTGTGCACGCAGCCGCTGTTCGTGGCGGCGCTGTCGGGCGTGGCGCTCAAGGAGCCGATCAAGCGCGAGGCCGTGCCCGGCGCGCTGACGGCCGTCGTGGGCGCGATCGGCATCGGCGTGTTCTCCGCCGGCAGCGGCGGCGGGGATACCGTGGGCGACCTGCTCGCGCTGGCAGGGGCGGCATTCATGGCCGGCCACTGGCTGTGCGGTCGCGCTGCGCGCCGCACGGGCTCCGCGCTGGGCTATATGACGTTCGTCTACGGCCTGACGTCGTTCTTTCTTGCGCTGATGATGCCATTTACCGGCGGGTTCACGGCCCCGGCGGCGTCTCTGCCGGCCATCGCGCTGCTGGCCCTCGTGTGCACGCTCGGCGGCCAGGCGCTGTTCACGTATGCGCTGGGCTTTGTGAGCGCGGACGTCGTCTCGTTCGCGCTGCTGGGCGAGCCCGTGGGCGCGGCCATCTGGGCCTACCTGCTCTTTGGCGAGCAGGTGACGGCGCCGCTGCTGGCAGGCGGCGCCGTGGTGCTCATCGGCCTGGCGTGGTACATGCTCGGCGAGATGCGCGCCGCGCGCCGGACCTGAACGATGTGTAAAAAAGCGATCCCCCGGCCTTGACGGGGGATCGCTTTTTACGCCTGTTGGCGGCGGTAGTGCTCCAGGAAGCAGTAGACGTCAAACTGGGCCTGCACCTGCGCCTCGCGCTCCCACGCAAAGCGGCGCAGCTCCTCCCAGGCGGGACGCCAGCACGTCTCGTCCCTGCGGGAGAAGGGAATCAGGTAGTCGCACAGGCGCAGCATGAACGCACGCCAGAAACGCAGGTTCTGCCAGGAGCGCGCCTGCGCGGGGCACAGATCCTGCGGCGCGGGCAGTTCGACGCGCTCCAGATAGGCGCGCAGGGATTCCAGCGCGCGCGCGGCCTGCTCGCTGGGCTCGGGATGGTCCTTGCCGTACAGATCCATGGGGAACAGGCGGCTGAGCGTCTCGCAGAAGCACAGCGCTGCGCCGTACTCCGGGCCGAATGCGCGCTCAAAGTACGCGTCGCGCGCGCGCTCATAGTCCAGGGACGGATCGCACAGCGCCTGTCCGCCCAGGAAGAGCGCGAAGCCGTGCGGCATGGTCACACGCTGCTGCTGGCAGTTGATCAGCCCGTGCAGTCCGAGGCCGTCGAGCGCGCGCACGTCGCCGTGCAGCACGCGGCTGAGCGTCATCTGGCCCGGATCATACGTGACCGCGGCGCACAGGTGGTAGTCAAAGTCGAAGCTGTCGCCGGAGAAGACCCGCTGCCAGGCGGCGAGATAGCCGAGGTTTTCGGCGATGTCGGGGCCGAAGGACAGGTGGTTGCGCGCATACTCGGAGATCGACTGCGCGGGGCGCACACCCTCGAACGAGCGCGAGAAGCTGCGCGTGATGGGCGCGTACATGAGGATGAAGCGCCCTTCGTTTTGCAGCCGCGCCGTCTGCGGCGGGAAGAGCAGATCGAAGTAGAGCAGGAACGCGATGCGCACCGGGCTGCCCTGCGCGGTGAGCAGGGCGTCCGCCTCGTTGAGCATCTGCACGTAGAAGTCGGCAGGGCGCGCCCTTTGACAGGCGTCGCACTCGCACTGGTTGTTGTAGTCGTCCGCCAGCCACACGTGCAGCACGTCGACCTCCGGGTGGCGGGCGGCGTAGTCGGCAATGGCGTGGGCCATCAGGCTGCGCACTTCGGGGTTGGAATAGCACAGGTTGGTGTTGAGCGCGATGCCGTTGTGCAGCCCGCGCACGCCGTTCACCTGCGCCATGCATGCGCGCTGGGCGGGCGTGGGCTCCACGCCGTCGTCCTCCCAGTGCAGGCCGGGGATGCCCAGCGGTTCGCAGGTCCAGCCGTGGCCGACCGCGTGGTAGAGCAGGCCGCGGCGCTTGACCGCGCGCACGAGGCAGGCGAGCATCTCGCGGGAGAGCGCGGGGGAGAAGGCCTCCGGCGCGCGCAGGGGATTGCCCTTGTGCGTATACCGGCGCTCAAAGAACGTATAGGCCTCCATGAACTGCGTGAAGTAGGCGTTGTAGCCCGCTTTGGGCGCAAAGTCCACCATGTCCAGCGCGTTCTCCAGGCTGACGCTGCCCTCGATGCAGATGCAGCGGTGGCGGTTGGCGGCGCGCATGCGCGCCTGCACGCACAGGCTGGCCAGGGACGTGCGGGGCACGACCTCGCCCTCGGGCCCGGGGCGCAGGAACGCGCAGCCGGCCTCGCGCAGCAGCCGGTACACGCCCAGCAGCGCGCTGCGCGCATTGGAATAGAGGATCTGACCGCGCCCGTCCCGCACGTCGATGCGGTAGGCGTCGTCCCAATACGGCTCCAGAACCTTGAGCTCATCCAGTTCTTCTTTGGCAAATGGGGCGAATTGAATCTGCGACGCGTCATAGCCGGGATCCATCAGCGCGGCGTAGCGGCACAGCTCCTCCCGGGCAAAGGACAGCGCGTTTTCTTCGGGCATCGGGCGTATCCCCCTTTTTGATGTCGTGGGGAAGGCGGGGAGGCTTCCCTCCCCGCCGCATGGGTCACAGGCTCAGGTAGGCGTCGATCTGGGACTGCATCTCCGCGCAGATGGCGCTCACGGCGTCGTAGGCCTCCTCGCGGAAGAGCGCCATGCCCTCCTCGGGGTCGACCGCGCCGTTCTGGATCGCGAACCAGTACTTCTGCAGCGCGACGTTGTACTGCGACACCTCGTTGCTCACGGGCTCGGAGTTGAAGCTGAAGCCGCTCAGCACGCTCGCGTTGAAGAAGTCCGGGTCGTGGAAGCGGTCGATGTGCGCCAGGTCGGTCTCGGTGAAGTTGCTGTCGTAGCGTTCATAGGCCGCGTTGCGCACCCAGGTCCACGTCTCGCCGGTCCACAGGTCGGAGTTGACCTTGAACTGCTTGTCGCCGACGGGCTCCCAGGTCACGCCCTGGATGCCGTAGGCGCACAGGTCGAAGTGCTCCTGGCTCTCGGCCACCCAGTTGAGGAACTGCAGCGTGCGGCCATGGTAGTCGCCCAGCGGGATGCCATACAGATGATATTCGCCGTCCGGACCCTTTGCCCTGTTGATGCTGAAAATTTCTTTGGTCTTTGTCTGCACGAGGTTGGGCGCATACTCGCGGATGAGCTCATCCAGCGGCGCATAGTATCCGCCGGTGATGCTGGTGTTCATCGAACTCCAGGAGGCGTCGTAGACCAGCGAGTACTTTTGGTCGCGGCCGGGGCGATGGGCGCGGCGCTCAGGCACAGCGTCGCCGCAAGCAGTACGGGCTTTTCCCTTCTTTTTGTTTTTTTACACGCGCACGCGTGACGGATGCTCGGCCCTTGACTGCGCCTACGGTGATGTCCTGTACAAAGTGCTTCTGTACGAAGGGGCACACCAGCAGAATCGGGCCAATCCGGAATCAGTTCGGTCAGGACGCATAAAAAAGGCCCCGCGCGGACATTCTGCGCGGGGTCCCGGCTGTAAAGACAATTGCCTTTTAGAAGAACTCCGTCAGGTACACCGGCCGCTTGACGAAGATGCGGCGCAGCACGTCGCCGCTTGCCCGCAGCGTGACCTGCGGACTGTACAGCGCCTCGTCCAGCGAGAGGAAGCCCAGCAGCAGCTGCGTGATCTGCTGTACGCCGGCCTCCAGGTCGGCGGGGGCATCCGCCTCCAACCGGCGCACGGACACGCCAGCCGCCTCGCATTGCACGGCAAACAGGCCGTCGTTGCCGGGGATCATCGCGTCATGTACGCGCAGCGTGTAGGCCGCGCCGGCGGGGTGCGGCTTGAGCGCAAGCGCGCGCGGCAGGTCGACGACGCGCGCCATCGGGTGGCTGAAGATATCAGTGCTCGCGTCATAGCTCTCCGGGAGCACCGCGTGCAGCGGCACGCCGTCGGGCAGCGTCAGTATGGCCTTGCCGTACTGCGCCGAGAGCCGGTACAGGAACCCGAGCGCGTCGCGCAGGCCCTTGGGATGGGCGAAGGCGATCTCGCGCACGCGCATCTCCTTGCTGTACTCGCCCACGTTCTGCGCGGCGAAGACCACATATGCGCAGGGACCCTGCGCGTCCTGTAGCAGGTACGTGTAGACGCGCTCGCGCAGCGGCTCCTTTGTCACCAGCCCCTGCCAATGGCGCGCCTCGCGGCGGATGGCCATGTTGCAGCGGGCGAAGTGCGCGTCATAGACGGCCTGCAGGCCGTCGAACGGATCGCCCGGCTCGATGCGGCGCACCGTCGCCTCGCAGCGGAAGCTGCGCAGCGCATCCACGGGCAGCGTGTAGCGCGCCGTCAACTGGCACAGCTCGTAGCCGAACTGGCGGTAATAGGGATGGGAGAAGGGGTAGAGCGCGGAGAAGACCGCGCCGCCTTCGCGCATGCGGGCAAAGGCCGCCTCGAACACGCGGCGGATTGCGCCCTGATAGCGGTATTCCGGCAGCGAGGCGACGCCGCCTACGCCGACCATGGGAACAAAGCGGTCCTCATAGCGCATCTGATATTCCGGCAGCACCATGCCGGCGGTGAGCGTGCCCGCGCTGTCGAAGTGGCCCAGGCAGACGGCCTCCGGCTCGCGCTCCAGGCGGCGGCGCAGATCCTCTTCGCTCAGCGGGCTGGCAAAGGCGATGCTCTCCAGGCGCTCAAAGTCGGCCCGCTCTTCGGGCCGAATCTCGCGTACGGGCAAGGGAATTTCCTCCTATCGTCGTCTGTCGAAAAAGGTTCGCAGCGCCTGCGCGCATTCGTCGGCGAGCAGGCCGCCGTAAGCGGGCACGTCGGGCCCGGCGAGCGCGGGGTCCTCCGTCAGGCAGTAGACGGAACCCGTGCAGCCGTTGGCCGGATCGTCCGCGCCATAGAAGACCGCATCCAGGCGCGCAGCGCGAATGGCGCCGGCGCACATGGGGCAGGGCTCAAGCGTGACGTAGAGCGTGCAGCCCGTCAGGCGCCAGGAGCCCAGCGCCTGCGCGGCGCGGCGCAGGGCGAGGATCTCGGCGTGGGCGGTGGGATCGCGCAGCGCCTCGCGCTCATTGCGCGCGCGCGCCACGATCTGTTCGCCGCGCGCCACGACGGCGCCGACGGGCACCTCGCCCGCCTCCAGCGCCTCCAGCGCGAGCGCGAGCGCCTCGCGCATCATGGCCTCGTGCAGCGCCAGCTCGTTCATCCGCGGTCGGTGGCCAGGAAGAACAGCGCCACCGTGCCGGGGCCGGAGTGGCTGCCGATGACCGGGCCGATGTTGCTGATGTGGATCTGCTCGGCCGGCACGCCCATGCGGCTGGTGATCTGCGCGGCGACGAACTGGGCATCCGCCAGGCAGTCGCCGTGGCTGATGAAGATCGTCTGCTTGGCGGGCTCGGTGGCCAGCTTTTCCATGTGATCGACCAGCGCGCGCAGCGCGCTCTTGCGCCCGCGCACCTTCTCGCGCGCGATGAGGTGGCCGTCATTGTCCACGTGCAGCACGGGCTTGATGTTGACCAGCGTGCCGAAGAACGCCGCAGCGGGCGAGCAGCGGCCGCCGCGCTTGAGGAAGTGCAGGTCGTCGACGGTGAACCAGTGGGCGAGGTTGAGCTTGTGGCTCTCCAGCCAGGCGGCGTTCTCATCCAGGCTCATGCCGGCGCGGCGGTTTTCCAGCGCGTGGTAGACCAGCAGGCCCTCGCCGGCGCTGGCGCACAGCGAGTCGACGACGACCAGATGCGCGCCGGGGAACTCCTCCAGCAGCGCGTCGCGCGCGATGCAGGCGGAGTTATAGGTGCCGCTCAGGCCGGAGGAGAAGGCGATATAGAGCAGTTCGCGGCCCTCCTGCAGCATGGGGCGCAGCGCGTTCATCAAAAAGTCGGGCGACAGCTGCGAGGTCGTGGAGGAAGACCCCTGGCGCAGGCGGTCATAGAACGCGGAGCTGGAGACCTCGCAGTCCGGTGTGTCCAGATGGGTGACTCCGTCGAGGTGGAATTCCATGGGAAAGACGACGAAGTCCTCGTATGCCTGGTGGTAGGCGGGCAGCATGTCGCTGCAGGAATCGGTCAGGATCGTGTACATAAAAGCCCTCCTTTGAAAAAACCGGCGCAACGCGCCGTGATCCATCTCACGGCCTTATTATTCGCCCCACGGACCGCGGATTCCTGCCTGACGCAGCGGCTTGGCAGGGGCCGGAGGCAAAAAAAGGACGCTCCGGGAAGCAAGAAAAAAGCGCCCTCCTGCAAGGAGGACGCTGTGGGCGTCGGATTAGTCCACCGTGTAGGGCATCAGCGCGATGGCACGGGCGCGCTTGATGGCCTCCGACAGCTGGCGCTGATGCTTGGCGCAGTTGCCGGACATGCGGCGGGGCAGGATCTTGCCGCGCTCATTGGTGAAGCGGCGAAGACGGTTGACGTCCTTGTAATCGATGTACTCGATCTTGTCGACGCAGAAGCTGCACACCTTGCGGCGCGGCTTGCGGCCGCGCGGGCGGCGTACGGCGCGATCTTCAGACATGGATCGTGTCCTCCTTTCCAATTCGTAGGTTCGTCAGAACGGCAGCTCGTCGTCGTCCACCTGGGTAAAGCCCGATTCGCTCGGGGTGAAGGACGGGGCTGCGGCGGGCGCCGGAGCGTGCTGGGGCGCGGGGCGGTATTCGCCGCCGGCCTGCTGCTGAGGCGCGGGCGTGAGAAACTCGACGTCGTCGGCAACGACCTCAAAGGCGCTGCGCTTGGAGCCATCCTGCGCCTCGTACGTGCGCGTCTGGATGGCGCCGCAAACGGCGACCTTGCGGCCCTTGGACAGGTAACGGGCGCAGAGTTCACCCAACTGGCGCCACGCGGTGATGTTGATGAAGTCCGTCTCCTGCTGGCCGGTCTGCTGGTTGCGGAACCGGCGGTTGACCGCGATGGAGAAGGAGCACACCGAGATGCCCGACTGCGTCGTGCGCAGTTCGGGGTCGCGCGTGAGGTTGCCAATCAGAAAAACCTTGTTCACTGAATCACCCTACCTTCTTTTGCGACGGGCGTCTCACGCTTCGGCGGGCGCGGCTGCGGGCGCCTCCTGAGAAGCGGCGGGCGCTTCCTCGGCGGCGGGGGCAGCGGGCGCGGCCTCCTGCACGGGGGCGGCGACGGGCGCTTCGACCGCGGGCGCGGCGAAGGGCGCGCGCACGGGGCGCGGCTTGACGCTGCTCTTCTTCTGCAGGAGCTTGACGACCTGCGAACGGATGACGTTCTCGTTGATCTGGAGATTGCGCTGCAGTTCCTTGGGCACGTCGGGCCCGGCGGTGAACTGCATGAGTACGTAATACCCCTCTACCTTGTAGTCGATGGCGTAGGCCAGACGGCGCTTACCCCACTCGTCCACCTTTTCCACGGCGCCGCCGTTGGCCGCGATCAGATCGGCGAACTTCTGGATGAGCTCCTTGCGGGCGCCCTCCTCCATGGCGGTGTCGATGATGTAGATCACTTCGTACTTGTTCATTGTACCTTTCACCTCCTTTTGGACTATGGCTCTGCATCCCTTTGTGCAGAGCAAGGATGTGCCAATTAGGAATTATAACAGAATCCCGGGCGGAATGCAAGCGAAAAAACGGCGAAGCGGCGGGATTTTTGCGCCGGTCACAGCGCGCGCAGGAAGTTCCACTCGCGGTCCATCAGCGCAAAGCGCGCGGCCTTGCCCGGCGCGATGGCGCCGTAGGCCTGCGCGCCGACGCTTTGGGCCGGCGTGGAGGTGGCCATGGGGATGACCGTCTCGGGCGAAAGGCCGCAGCGCACGATCATGTTGCGCACGGCGGCGTGCAGCGTCAGCGTCGAGCCGGCGAGGTTGCCGCGCTCCAGGCGCGCCGCGCCATCCCGCACGATCACGCGCTGGCCGCCCAGGGTGTATTCGCCGTCGGGCATGCCCGCGGCCATCATGGCGTCGGTGATCAGCGCGACGCCGTCCGGCCCCTTGCACAGCGCGGCAATGCGCAGCGCGTCCTCGTGCAGGTGGATGCAGTCGGCGATCACCTGCACGAGCAGCCGCGGGTCGCTCAGGCCCGCGCC
Source organism: Candidatus Onthenecus intestinigallinarum (assembly GCA_018713325.1). Lineage (GTDB taxonomy): Bacteria > Bacillota > Clostridia > Christensenellales > Aristaeellaceae > Beduinella > Beduinella intestinigallinarum. The sequence continues at coordinate 44,814 of DVFJ01000030.1, forward strand.
GGGCACGCCGGGCTCGCGGTGGTGTAGCGGACTCTGCGCATTGAACAGGTGCGTGATCTGCTTCAGGCCCACGTCGGCGGCGGCGTGCACCTGCGCGCTGGTCGCGCCCGAGTGCGCGCAGCAGGCGACGACGCCCTGCCGGGTCAGGTGCTCAATGAGCGCCAGGGCGCCATCCAGCTCGGGCGCGAGCGTCATCATGCGCACATAGCCCGACAGGCCCTGCGTCAGCGCATCGTAGGCCTCGGGCGAGGGGCGCTGCATGCACTCGGCGCGCTGCGCGCCGCTGTAGGCGGGGCTGAGAAACGGCGCCTCCATGTGCGCGCCCAGCACCGCCGCGCCTGCCGGCTCGGGCCGGTCCATGACGGCCCCGATGCCCGCCAGCGCGGCGCGCGTCTCGTCGGGCGGCGCGCTCATCGTCGTGGGCACGAACGCGGCCACGCCCCGCCCGGCGAGCCCGCGGCTCATGGCGCGCACGGCGTCCTCGCCCTCCATGCAGTCGCGTCCGCCAAAGCCGTGGATGTGGATGTCGACAAAGCCGGGCAGCACATAGGCGCCGCCGGCGTCCAGCACGTCCTCGCCGGGCAGCGGCGAGAGCGCGCCGACCTGACGGATCGCGCCGCCCTCGCAGCGGACAGACACGTCCGCGCGCAGCGCGCCGTCGACAAAGAAGACGCCATGGGTCAGCAGCATTGCGGTCGCTCCTTTCTCGGCCGGCTCAGCGGGCGGGCAGCAGGGAGGCCGCCTCCCGGTCCAGCAGAATGGTGACGGCGGGGTGCACGCTCAGGATCGACGCGGGCACGTGCGGATCGATGGGCCCGTGCACCGTGCGCAGGATCGCCTCCGCCTTGCTCTCGCCCGTGGCGATGAGCACGACCGACCGGCAGGCCATGATGTTGCCGATGCCCATGCTGATCGCCTGGCGCGGCACGTCGTCTACGCTGTCAAAGAAGCGCGCGTTGGCGTCGATGGTGTTCTGGGACAGGTTCACCACGTGCGTGCCGTAGGTGAACGCGTCCGCCGGCTCGTTGAAGCCGATGTGGCCGTTGCGGCCGATGCCCAGCAGCTGCAGGTCGATGCCGCCCGCCGCCTCAATGGCCGCGTCGTACGCGCGCCCCGACGCGCCGCCGTCGTCGCCCCGCGGCGCGTCGGGCAGGTGGATCGCCTCCGGACGCAGGTTGACGTGGCGAAAGAGGTTCTCCTCCATGAAGGCGTGGTAGCTGCACGGGTTCTGATAGTCGATGCCGCAGTACTCGTCCAGGTTGAACGTCGTCACGCGCGAAAAGTCGACCAGCCCCTGCTGGTGATAGGCGATCAGGTCGCGGTAGCAGGGCACGGGCGTGGAGCCCGTCGCCAGGCCGAGAACGCTCTCGGGCTTGCGCGTCAGCTGCGCGGCGAACAAAAACGCCGCGGCGCGGCACGCCTGTTCGGCGGTTTCATAGATGTGGATTTGCATGTCCTGCGCTCCTTTCCGGGGGGAAGAAATTCATGGCTTCATTATAACATGTTCCCGCGCCCCGTGCACGGCGTTTTGCAACTTGCGCAAAAAAATTACAGAATGCAGCAGGATTTTTGGGCGTTCATGTACAATATCTCTTTTCTACGCGAACGAATTGTAAAGGGCTTGTAAAATGCACTGTACATAGAGGGGGAAACGCATCGATGGACTGGTGGGAGATCTTTTTGCGCCTGGGCATTTCGGTGCTGCTGGGCGGCATCATCGGCGTGGAGCGCGAGCGGAAGAACCGTCCGGCGGGCATGCGCACGCACGTGCTGGTGTGCGTGGGCGCGACGGTGATCGCCGTGCTGGAGAGCGCGATCATGCGGGACATGGTGGAGCTCAACCGCACGGCGGAGGCGACGGGCGTGGCGATCAGCGTGGGACGCATGAGCGCGCAGGTCGTCAGCGGCATCGGCTTTCTGGGCGCGGGCACGATCTTCATCGCGCAAAAGCGCATCGCCGGCCTGACGACCGCGGCCTCGCTGTGGAACGCGGCGTGCATCGGCCTGGCGGTCGGCATGGGATATTACGTACTGGGCATCTCCGCGTGCCTGATCGTCATTGTGGTGCTGGCGCTGCTGCAGCGCGTGGTGCGCGTCAACACGCTCAAGAACGTGGAGGTCAAGTTCATCCACCGCGTGGAGACGCTGGCGTTCATCAATACGTACTTCCAGGAGATGGGCGTCAAGGTGCTGGACGTGGACTTCCACGTGGAGACGAAGGAGGGCCGCAACATCTACACGAACCTCTACTCGCTGGACATGCCCAGCCATACGTCCTACGTGGACATCGTCAACCGGCTGTCCGAGCACGCCAACATCCAGCTGGTGCGCACGCGCAACATGTGAGCGCGGAACGCTTGGCCGCAGACCGGGCGCATTTGTGGGTCTCTTTGCCAGGAGATCGCGCAAATGCGCCCTTTTTTGCAGGATTTGGCGGCGCGCGCAGCGAACAAGACAGGGGCCGTGAATCGGCCGCATGAAAAGCGTCAAAAAGGATGAATGCAGATGAAGCTGAAAAAGGACTGGCTGGACGACAAGCTGCGCCAGGGGGTGGACGGGCGCGTGCACTGGGCGGTCGCGGCGGCAATCTTTGCGATTGCGACGGCGGTGTTCGCCTACTTTGCGTACCACGCGCGCTACGCGACGTTCGATACGTTCAACGCGCGCGACCTGCCCGACCTGCTCACGGCGGTGACGGTGATGTTTACGACCCTGTACGCGGCGGCGCTGGCGGTGCAGTTCTTCATGCTGCAGCGGGGCCGCGCGGTCGCGGCGATCTACCTGATGGCCGCGCTGATCACGGGCCTGTCGCTGCTGGGCAAGATTTCGCTGCTGGACTACGTCAGCGACGACTTTGACATCTTCCTGAGCGAGTGGATCTGGATGATGTCCGAGGAGAGCCTGCGCGGCGCGCTGGGGCTGTACCTGGGCGACTACAACCCGCCGTACCTGTACCTGCTGGCGATCATGTCGCGCTTCCCGGACTTCTCGTTCCTGTATATGGTCAAGTTCGTCTCCATCGGGGCGGACATCCTGCTGGCCTACTTTGCGATGAAGCTCGCCTCGTTCAAGAGCGAGGGGCCGGTGTTCCAGCTCTCGTTCTTCCACCTGACGCTGCTGCTGCCCACGGTCGTGTTCAACGGCGCGTACTGGGCGCAGTGCGACGCGATCTACGCGGGCCTGGCGCTGGGCGGGCTGTACATGGGGCTGAAGAAGCGCCCCTGCGCGTCGATCGTGCTGTTCACGGTCGCGCTCTCGTTCAAGCTGCAGGCGATCTTCCTGCTGCCGATGCTCCTGCCGCTGTGGAGCGTCAAGCGCCTGCGCCTGCGCCACCTGCTGCTCGCGCCGCCGGTCTACATGGCCATGCTCGTGCCCGCGCTCATCGGCGGCAAGACGCTGCACTCGGTGCTGACGGTGTACCTGCAGCAGGCGAACAACTACGCCGAGCTGACGATGAACGCGCCCTCGATCTACCAGCTGATGCCCACGGCGAGCTTTCGCGAGTTCAACGGCATGGGCATCCTGTTCGCGCTGGCGCTGGTGTTCTGCCTGTGCGCGGCGATGTACCAGAAGCGGCGCACGCTCACCGCGCAGAGCATGATCCTGTGCGCGGCGCTGATGTGCCTGGCCATCCCGCTGGTGCTGCCGCGCATGCACGAGCGCTACTTCTTCCTGGCGGATGTGCTCGCGCTGGTCGTGGCGGCGTACAACCCCAAGCGGTTCTACCTGCCGCTGGCGGTGGGCTTTGCCTCCTATTGCTGCTATGTGGAGGCGCTGCCCGGCCCGGCGCTGTATCCGCTCAGCTACATGAGCCTGATCATGATCGGCGCCACGGCGCTGGTCGCCTACGACCTGGCGCGCCAGCTGCGCGCGGATGAGGCCGGCGCGCACGCGCCCTACCTGCTCGGCGCGGAGGAACGCGCATGAGGTCGCCGCTGGATCGTCTGGACGAGGGGCTGTATGCACTGGCCGGCAGGACGCTGCGCCCCTGGCAGCGACGCGCGCTGCTGGGCGTCGTGACCGCGGCGCTGTTTGCGTTCCTGCTCACGCGCAGCTTTCCGCAGCTGGAGCCCGGCATGGGGCCGCTGGCCCTGACGGCCGCGCTGTTTGCGCTGACCGGCCTGCTGTTCATGCTGCCCGCGTTCGGGCGCATCGCGCGCGAGGAGGGCGATCTGGGCGCCTACCTGCTGTGCGCGGCGGCGTGCGGCGCGCTGCTGCTCGCGCGCCTGGCAATGCTGGAAAAGGAGACCGGCGACTACACGGTCTTTCTGCTGCCGTGGTACCAGCAGATGCAGCCGCTCTCCTTCGCGCAGGCGATGCGGGAGGAGATCGGCAACTACACGATGCCCTACCGGTACTTCATCTGGCTGATGACGCGCGTGCCGCTCCCGCCGATGTACCTGTACAAGCTGACGACGCTGCTGTTTGAGCCGCTGCTGGCGTATGCGGTCATGCGGCTGTTCGAGCTGCGGGCGGAGAAACAGTCGCTGGGCGGCGCGCTGAGCGCCTACCTGCTGACGCTGGCGCTGCCCACGGTCGTGTTCAACGGCGCGTACTGGGCGCAGTGCGACGCCATCTACACGGCGCTGTTGCTCTTGGGCCTGTGCGAAGCGCTGGAGGAGCGCCCGTACCGCGCGATGGCGGGCTTCGGCCTGGCGCTTGCGTTCAAGCTGCAGGCGGTGTTCCTCTTCCCGCTGCTGCCTGTGCTCTGGAGCGTACGCCGCGTGCGGATCAAGCACCTGCTCGCGCTTCCGGGCGCGTGGCTGGCGGCGCAGCTGCCGGCGCTGCTGGGCGGCTGCGCGCCCGCCCATGTACTCTCGCCCTATTTCGCGCAGATGGGCGACAGCATGGAGCTGGCGATCAACGCGCCGTCGCTGTTTCAGCTGTTCAACGCCGAAGAGATGAACCCCTGGATGTTTAGAAACTACGGCATCGCCATGGCGCTGTTTGCGGCGCTGGGCTTGTGCGCGCTGCTGTGGCGCTGCCGGGCGCGCCTGACGCCCGCGCTGCTGACCGACGCGGCGTTCCTGCTCGTCCTGGCCGTGCCCTACCTGCTGCCGCATATGCACGAGCGCTACTTCTTCGCGGCGGATGCGCTCTCCGTGGCGTACTGGGCGGGGAAGCGGGAGCGGTTCTGGGCGCCGCTGCTGACGGTGCTGGCGTCGTTTAACTGCTATTTGCGCTATATGCAGTACCACTATTCCTTTGTTTCCATGCCTGTCGCCTCGCTGATGATGCTGGCCGTGCTCGTGCTGGCGGGCGCGGGGTTGGCGCACGATCTGCAGCGCCCGCGCGCCGAATGAGAAGAGGCCGTTTTCCAAAGCAAGAGGCCGTCCCGCAGGGGACGGCCCTTTAATTTGCGTCGAGCTCGGGCGGCGCGTCGGCGGGGCGCTTCTTCTTGCCCATGAAGGCGTCGTAGGCGTCCATGACCTCCTGCACGTCGCCGCTCATGCGCACGCGCCCCTCGTGCAGCCACACGGCCTGGTCGCACAGGGAGCGGATGGTATCGGAGTTGTGCGAGACGATGACGACCGTGCGCTCCTCGCTGCTGATGAGCTCGCGCAGCTTTTCCGAGCTCTTCTGGCGAAACGCCGCGTCGCCCACGCTGAGCACCTCGTCGATGAGCAGGATGTCCGTGCGCAGGATGCAGGAGATGGAGAAGGACAGCTTGGAGTACATGCCGCTGGAGTAGGTCGACACGGGCTTGTCGATGAAGTCGCCCAGCTCGGAGAACGCGACGATCTCGTCGTAGCGCGCGCGGATCTCCGACAGCGGCAGGCCCATCAGCAGCCCGACGAGGTAGATGTTGTCCGCGCCGGACAGCTCGCGCTGAAAGCCCACGCCGATGGCCAGCAGGGACACGGAGTGGCCGTGCAGGTCGATCTCGCCCGCATCGGGGGAGAAGACGCCCGCGATGGCGCGCAGCAGCGTGGACTTGCCGCTGCCGTTCTTGCCGACCAGGCCCGTGATGCCGCCGCGGCGCACCGAAAAGGACACGCCCCGCACCGCCTCGAACGCGTCGCGCTTGGCGCGCGGATTGGAGAGCAGTTGGCGCAGGGGCACGGAGCGGATCGTGCGGTAGGTGATGCGCACGTCCCGTACGTCGATTGCGTTCATGCTCACACCACCTTTACGTAGCTGTTCTCGTGACGGTACGTCAGACGGATGCCGGCGGCGGCCAGCGCAAGCCCCACCAGGAACCAGGCGAGCAACACGGGCAGGTTGGGCGCGCTCTGGTACATGACGGCCTGGCGCAGCGAGTGGATCAGGAAGGCGATGGGATTGAGGTGCAGCAGGATGTCGCTGTAGGGCTGGGGCACGCCGCTCTGGATGTCGAAGAAGATGCCCGACATGTAGTAGACGAGCCGCAGCAGCACGCTCATGATGTTGGACAGGTCGCGAAAGTACACGCCCATGTGCAGCACGATGCTGCTCAGGCCGAAGGTTACCACGTACAGCGAAAGGAACAGCGGGAGGCAGTAGAGCAGGTTCCACGTCAGGCGCACGGAGAAGGCCGCGCACATGACGAACACCAGCAGGAACGCGACGGACATCTTGAACAGGGCGACGAAGATCTTCGTGTTGAGCAGGATGAACTTGGGCACGTAGACCTTGGACAACAGCCCCTTGGACGAGCGGATGAGGTTCGCGCTGGCCATGACCGAGCCGTTGAACATCTTCCACACGTTCAGGCCGATGAAGACGTAGATGTGGAAGTTGGGCATCCGCTTGTCAAAGACGACCTGCACGATGAACGTATAGACCAGCATGAACAGCAGCGGATCCAGGAACCACCACAGCCAGTTGAGGTAGGAGCCGGCCACCTCGCTCTTGAGCGTGGCGCGCACGGCGTACAGGCAGTAGGCGTTGTACTTTTTAAGATCCCGAACGACCCGGCGGATCATGCGGGGCGTCCCCCTTTCTGATGGCGCTCAGCGCCTTGAGCTTGAGCCGCCAGTAGAGGCGACGGGGCAGCTTGAAGGTCCGGACAAGGCCGGCGCGCAGCAGCAGCGGCATCACGCTGCCGCAGTTGCGCCTGCACCAGCGCAGCACCTCCCGCTTTTGCCGCCAGGTGCTCTTCGTGCCGGCAAAATAGTAGCGCACGGAGGAGAAGACCTGCTCGCGGTACCACGCGCGCACGTCCCCGCCGTAGCGCCGCTCGGCCAGGCGGCAGATGTTTGCCTTTTCCTCCAGATTGTCCATCAGGAAGCCGTGCGGCAGCGCGCGGGAGATGTTGCCCCCATGCACGCGGTAGGCGCCCACGACGCAGGGCAGCAGGAACGCGTCGCCAAAGCACAGCGCGCGAAGGTACAGCGAGGCGTCGTTCATCATCTGCATCTGCGCAAAGCCCGCCTGCTCCAGCACGCTGCGGCGAAACACCGCCGGGAAGCTGGAGGAGGGCTTGTCGTACCGGCGGATGAAGCCCAGCAAGTAGTCCCGGCCCGACAGGAAGCCCGTGACGTTCAGCGGGCGGAACGAGCAGAACCGCTGCTCCGCGCTGTAGGTAACGGTGTTGCCCGCCACCAGCGCGCAGCCGGGATGCTCGCGGTGCGCGCGCAGCGCCGTCTCGAAAAAGCGCGGCTCGAGGTACTGGTCGTCGTCGTCGATGTAGACGACGAACGCGCCGCCGCTGGCCAGATAGCCGCGCCTGCGCGCGCCGCCCGGCCCCAGAGACGTCTCGTTGCGCAGGTACCGCACGCGCGGCTCGCCGCCAAAGCGCGCGGCGACGGCTCCGGCAGTGCCGTCGGTCGAGGCGTCGTCCACCACGATCGCCTCCACGCGCCGGTGCGTCTGCTCCAGAATGCTGTCCACACAGCGCAGCAGCAGCTCCCGGCGGTTGTGCGTGGGCACGATCACGCTGATGAGCGCGCCGTCCGGGTCGTCCGCGGGCGGCGGCTCGGGTTCGCGCCATTCCAGGCCGCACAGCGCGGCGATGCGGTTCAGGCACGCGGGCGAAAAGCGCTCCCGGTCCTCCTGCGAGAGCCGGAGCAGGTCCTCGTCGGTGGCGATCATGGGCGGTCCTCCTTCAGCAGCGCGTCCAGCGCGGCAAACTGCGCCTGCGCCCGCCGGCAGATGTCGGCGCAGTCCGGCGCGGGCAGGGCGAGCAATTCGTCCGCGGCCGCGCGCGCGTCGACCCGGTCGATGTGCAGGATGTCATAGCCCGCGAAGAAGGGCACGTCCTGCAGCGCATGGCGCATCTTGTCGTCGTAGCACAGCGGCATGACCGGCTTGCCCAGGCGCCAGCCGATGACCATCGCGTGAAAGCGGGAGGCCACGACGCAGCGGCATGAGGCAAACGCGTCCAGCAGCGCGTCCAAGTCGCCGTCGTAGCACAATACGGACGCGTTCGCAAAGCCCGCCTCGCGGCAGCGCGCATCCAGCCGCCGGGCGACCTCGTCGTCGCGCTGGTCGGCGCAGAAGGCCACAAAACAGGTCTCCAGGCCCCGCTCCTGCAGGCGGCAGGCGAGCTCGAAGAGCTTCTGCTCGTAGGCAGGTTCCATCTGTCGCAGCGCCTCCGGCCGTCCGGCGCGGCTGCACAGCAGCACGGAGATCATCGCGACGGGCCGCTCGGGCCGCTCGCGCGCGGGCAGCGTGAACGCCGCGTCGGGCGCCCAGCGGACGTTTGCCAGCGCGGGGAAGAGCGCCTTGGAATAGCTGTCGCGGAAGCACACGTCCGTGACGCGGGCAAAGCACTCCGCGTAGGCCGCGCGGTAGCCTTCGTCCGCATAGGGGCCGAAGTTCGCGCTGACGATCAGGTACGAGCGGGTCAGCAGCGTGCGCTGCAGCTGGCGGCGCACGCCGCCGGCCCAGCGCCTGCCCCGCTGCACGAAGACGCTGCCCGCGATGTACACGCCCACGGGATAGCGGCGCGAGAGCAGCCGGGCGATGCGAAACGGCAGCGCGCAGCGGATGCCACGGTTGACAAGCTTGGCCTCCAGCCCGGTCAGCTTGACGGCGAGCGTCACGCGACGCGAGGGCTTGAGGTTGGGCAGCGCGCGCAGCGACGCGCTGCGCACCGCCTGGCGGGAGATGTAAAACGTCGCCTGCGGGTAGCGCTCGCACAGCAGCCGGACGAACAGGTCGTCGCCCACGTTGTTGGCCAGAAAGGCGTATACCAGGACCTTCTTGTGTTGCATCGGCTCTCCCTCCGTCAGCGAAGGCGCGAAAACAGGTTCATCCCCAGCAGCGTGCAGGCCGCTGCCGCGCGGTTTTTGGGCCGCGCCTGCGCGTCGGCAAGCATCCGCCGGCGGTCGGCGCGGATCGCGCGCCACAGCGACACCTTGCGCGCATACAGCGGGTCGCCCGGCCCGACGCCGCGCATCCAGCGCAGCACCTGGCAGTATGCGCTGAACCGGCGCGCCAGCGCGGCCGGGAGCGCCTCGGGGCAGCGGGACTGCGCGAAGGAGACGATCTCGTCGGCAGCGTCGGCCGCATCCAACACCGCCGGGCGAAACGCTTGGCGCATCGTGCCCTCGGGATTGATGCGGTACAGGTACAGCGGCTCGCGCACATAGGCGACCCGTTCGGCGTCAAAGAGCATGCGGTAGACGGCGAACAGATCCTCAAAGATGCGCCCCTCGGGGAACGGATGCGCGCGCACCAACTCTGTGCGGTACATTTTCCCCCAGGGAGCGGTGTCATAATCCCGTTGGTACAGCATCCGGCGCATGGCCTGCGCGCCGGTCATGACCTCGACTCCGCCGCGCTTGGCAGGCGCAGGCGGCGCGTCGCCGTGAAAGGTCCGTGCGTCGCATATGGCTGCGTCTGCCCCGGCCTGCGTCATTGCGCGCAGAAGCGACCCGACCAGATCCGGCTCGATTTGGTCGTCGCTGTCCACGAACGTCAGGTACGCCCCGCGTGCGGCGGCAACGCCGGCGTTGCGCGCGGCCGCCTGTCCGGCGTTGGGCTGATGGATCACGCGAATGCGCGCGTCCTCCCGGGCGTAGCGGTCCAGCAGCTCGGGGCAGCGGTCCGGGCTGCCGTCATCGACGCACACGACGTCCAGCGCGCCGTAGCGCTGGGCGCGGATGCTCTGCACGCAGGCGGGCAGATAGGCCTCCGCGCGGTAGACGGGCACGACGAGCGAGATCAGCGGCTGGGGCATGGGCGGGCCTCCTTTCCTGGCGCACGAAAAGGCCCGGCGGAGCGGGCGTTTAAGGATGATTGTATCGCGAAATCCATTCCCTGTCAACCGGACGGCGGGCGCAAAAAAAAGACGCCCGGCGGAGGGCGTCAGGAATGGATAGTGGGTTCGCCTGCGGGCAGGGCGGATGCCGGCTCGTCTGCCTTCGGATGTGCGTCGGACGCCTGCGGGCAGAAGTGCAGCGTAAAGGTGAAAGCGCTGCCCTCGCCCTGAACGCTTTGCACGGTCAGCTCCTCGCCCAGCTGCTTCATGATCTCGTGCGCAATGGCCAGGCCCAGGCCGGTGCCCTTGCCCTGGTGGGCCTTGTCGGCCTTGTAGAAGCGCTCGAAGACGTGCGGCAGGTCGGCCTGGGCGATGCCCGGCCCGGTGTCCTTGACGGTGACGCGCAGCAGCTCGGGCGTCGGCTCGGCCATCAGGTCGATGGTGCCGCCCTCGGGCGTGTATTTCATCGCATTGTCCAGGATGGCCACGAGCACCTGCTCGGTGCGGTCGGGGTTACCCAGCACGTCGGGCAGCGCGTCAGGCGCGTGCAGGCGCAGCGTCTGGCCGTAGTCGTCGGCATACTGCGCGTAGGCGTCGAACACCGAGCGCAGCATGCGGATGGGGTTGAACGGACGCTTCTCCAGCGAACACGTGCCCGATTGCAGGCGAGACAGCTCGAGCATGTCGCTGACCAGGCGCGACAGGCGCATCGTCTCGCGCAGGATGATGTCATACAGGTGCTGGCGCTGCTCCTCGTCCTTGACCAGGCCGTCGCGCAGCGGCTCGATCAGGCCGCGCATGGCGGTCAGGGGCGTGCGCAGCTCGTGGGAGACATTGGCCACGTAGTCGCGGCGTGTCTGCTCCAGGCGCTCAGAGGCGGTGATGTCGCTGAGCACGCCGACCGCGCCTGCGAAGCGGCCGTGTTCGCCCTCGAGCGGGGACACGGACGCGCGCACGACCACGTCGCCGAAGTGGACGTTCATCGCGTGCGGCTGGCCGGTGCGCAGCACTTCGTCGTACAGATCCCACACCTCGCCGCAGGAGACGAGCGCGAGCCGGTCGGCGCCGGCCATGCCCTCGGCCTGCAGGCCGGGCTGCGCATGAAACAGCGCGCGCACGGCGGGGTTGGCATGGGTGACGGCGCCCTGGGCGTCCACGGCGATGATGCCCTCGGACAGGCCGTTGAGCGTGGAGCGCAGGCGGTTGCTCTCCACGCGCAGCGCGGAGATGGAACGGCCCAGCTCGCTGGAGAGCATGTTGAGCGCGCAGCCCAGCGAGCCGATCTCGCCGGGATCGCCCTCGTCCGCGCGCACGGTGAAGTCGCCCGCGGTCATGGCCAGCGCGACGTCGCGCATCTGGCGCATGGGCCGCGCCAGACGGAATGCGAAGAAGAAGACCGTGGGCAGCATCAGCAGCGCGACGCCAAAGACGGCGATCATCAGCGCATTGGTCAGGCTGTCCATGCCGGCCACGACCTCATCCATCGACTGGGCCATGAACACGGCGGCCTGCACCTGATCGCCATAAAAGACGGGCACCGCCACGGCGACCATGCTGCCGCTGATCTGTTCGGCGCTGTCATTCGTGTCGTCCGACGCGCTCCGGAGGTTGCCCAGCGCGCTGTTGAGCACGCGGCTGGAGCTCGTGTCGGACGACGCGCCGGTGGCGTCGGTCGTGCTGTCGCTCAGGTCGAGCGCACCGATGTGGGTGCACTCCTGGCCGGAGAGCACCTGAGGCAGCAGGCTCCACAGGCCCTCGGGCAGGGTGCCCACGCGCCGTCCGGACTTCTGCTGCGTGCGCAGGATCGTCTCGCCCTCCAGGTCCACGACCCAGACGGTGGCGTCCCATTGGGCGGTGTTGGTGCCGATGAGCGCGACGAGCAGCGAGGAGGGCAGCTGGCCGGACAGATACTGCGCGAAGTTCTCGGCGATGAGCCGGCCCTGAGGCAGCATATCGGCGATCTTTTCGGCGGCAAAGATCTGCGGCGAGACGAGCGAGTAGATGCCCGCGATCAGCAGGGCGAACACCAGAATGGTGGACATGACCAGCAGGAGCGTGCGCCGCAGGAAGGAGCTGCGAATCATGCGGTGACCTCGAATTTATAGCCTACGCCGTAGACGGTGACAATTTCCCACCCCTGGGGATTGCTCAGCTTCTGGCGCAGGCGCTTGATGTGGGTGTCGACAGTGCGGGTATCGCCGAAGAAGTCGTAGCCCCAGATGCGCGAGAGGATCTGTTCGCGCTCAAACACGCGGCCGGGATGGCTGGCCAGCAGGTGGAGCAGTTCGACCTCGCGCGGGGTACAGGCGACGGCCTCACCGTCCAGGCGCACGCTGTAGCGCTCGGGCTGGATCTCCAGGTTGCCGTAGCGCAGGGTGGTGAGCTCTTCCTGCTTCTCCGTTTCGCTCGAGGCGCCGGCGCGCCGCAGCACGGCCTTGATGCGGGAGATGACCTCGCGCGGGCTGAAGGGCTTGACGATGTAGTCGTCCGCGCCCATCTCCAGGCCGAGGATGCGGTCGATCTCCTCGCCGCGCGCCGTGAGCATGATGATGGGCAGCTGGCTCTTCTTGCGGATCGCCTGGCAGACCTCCATGCCGGACAGCCCCGGCATCATCTGGTCGAGGATCATCAGGTCAAAGCGGTTCTGATCGATCATCTGCAGCGCCTGCTGGCCGTCATAGGCGTCGGCGTGCGTGAATTCTTCGTTGTCCAGATACAGGGCCAGGGACTGATGGACGACGGGATCGTCGTCGCAGATGAGAATGTTGGGGGCCTTGGTCATGCGAATCACCTCGTTTCGCGTCGTCTTCACGCGCTGCATACAGCATAGCACGGCATTGTGTCGCCGGTGTGACGGCGCAAAGGGAAAATCTTGAATGCACGCTTCAGCGCGCCGCGTGCGCCTGCACGAAGACCTGTAGACGGGAGACGGTCTCATCGCTGATGACATGCTCGATGCGGCAGGCGTCGGCCTCAGCCGCCTGGGGCGGCACGCCCAGCACGTCGCGCATGAAGGCGAGCAGCACCTCGTGACGCCAGGCGATGCGGTGGGCCATCTCCACGCCGGCTTCGGTCAGCTCGATGCACTGGTAGGGCTGCTGGCGCACATAGCCGCGCTCCTTGAGCACGCGCAGCGCCTTGTTGACGCTCACCTTGCTCACGCCCAGGCGCTCGGCCACGTCCACCGAGCGCACCGGTCCCAGGTGCGACAGGTCGTGAATGACATCCAGATAGCCCTCCGCCGAAATGGTGAGCGGTTCGATCATGCAATCCCTCCGATCTCGGGGCGGTGTCAGGCGAGCGGGAACTGGCTGATGCGCAGCGCCGTCGCGCCGTAGGGCACCAGCCGCACGCGCGCCGCGCGGGCGCGGTCGACCGGGGGCGCGATGGGCGGCTGCGGGCAGCTGCCGCCCTGCATGGTCCAGTCCAGCACGGGCGCGGCCTGCGCATACAGCGCGGCGGGGCAGCCCTCGCCGAAGGCGCCGGCCTGCGCGGGGTCGAGCTCCTCTTCGATGTCCGCATCGGCCAGCAGCGCATAGTTCCACGGCGAGGCCGTGCTCGCCGCAAGGGCGGACTGCGGGTCGCGCGCGTCCAGCGCCTCCCAGTCCTCGTCCAGGGCCAGCGCGAATACGAGCGGACCGCGCTCCACGGCCGCGCTGGCGTGATACCAGCGCGTCAGACGGGGGCGCATGGGCAGGTTGAGCAGGATCACATCGCCGTCGTGCCACTGGCGCGAGAGCGTTGCAAAGCCGCCCGGCGTGCAGCAGGTCACGTCGCCGCCCACGGCTGCGGTCGCGCCCTCGGCCCAGGCGGGGATGTGCAGGTGGATGGGGAAGGCCGCGTCCGCGGACAGCGACAGCTCGATGCGCACCGCGCCGTCGTAGGGATAGGCGCCGTCGACCGCGACGCGCACGGCCGTCTCGCCCAGACGGTAGCGCAGCGTGCAGGGCGCGTAGCTCATCGCCGCCAGCCCGCCGTCGCGCGAGAGCATCCACAGCGACGCGGCGTAGCCGGGGAAGCCCCGGTGCACGGCGCTGAGCACGTCCTCATGCCCCTGCGAGGCGAACAGATTCGCGTCCTCATCCGCGTCGTAAAAAGCCCGCGTCTCGCGGCTGACGCGCACCTGGTTGGGCTGCTGGATCCACTGGCAGGCGCGCATGTCCCGCGTGTACATCGCCGGCAGCGCGTTGAACGCCAGGCGCTCCAGCGCGTCGGCCGCATCCGGCGCGCCCTGCGCGTACAGCTCGGCCTCCAGCGTCTTCATCAGCTCGTGCACCGCGCGCGCGTCCACGCCCTGCGAGGGACTGCCGCCCGCCAGCAGCGTGTCGCCGGTGAAGCATCCGCAGGCCACGCCGTGCGCCTTCATCAGCTTCGACAGGCCGGCCTCGAACGCCTCCTCCTGCTTGCCCGAGCCCGTCAGCACGTAGCCCAGCGCGGGCACGCGCAGCCCCTGCGCCACGTTGCAGGCGCGCGTCGTGCGCTGCAGGTGCGCATAGTAGGAGCGCTCGCCCTCCGGCGCGCGCAACAGCATGCGCATCTGCGCCGGCGGCGTATGCTTGTACATCGGCACGCGGTAGGGGAACGTGTGGCAAAAGCGCGTCCAGTCCTTGCCCTGCTCCAGCAGCAGGCGGCACAGGTCCAGCAGCGGCCGCTTGCCCGTCACGTTGTAGGCGCACAGGGCGACGTACAGCGTGTCCGCGGTGAAGGCCGCGTCTCCGGGCACGAGCGGCTCGTCGCTGAGCCGGTAGAGCAGGTACTTCAGGTAGCGCAGCAGGAACAGCAGCGCCCCCCGCTGTGCGGTCGCCGTGTAGTACTGCCACACCGCCATGAGCATCGACCCGCGCGCGACGAACGCATCCGGCGTCTGCGGACCGAAGCAGCCGTCCTCGCGCTGGCTTTGCAGCACCTCGCCCACGCGCGCCTCCATCCGCGCCCGCAACTGTTCGTCTCCCGTCAGAAACGCCAGCGGCACCAGCCCCTCCAGATAACGCGCGGCGCGCAGCGCGGATTCGCCGTTCTCCAGCCATGCGTCGCCTTCGCATACCTGCGGCAGCGTCTGCGAAAGGCTGCCCGTCAGCCCCTCGCCCTGCGCCTGCAGCTGGCGCAGCAGCCATCCCTTCGGCTTGAGCGCGCCCAACGGCAGCGGCGCAAACCGCCCAGGCACCAGCGGCGCACGGTTGAACATCGTCTTTGCGATCATGCGTATATCTCCCATCTGCATCCCGGCGAAGCGCGTCGGGTCGTATCCCCAATATACATCCTATTATACCCGAATTCAGCCCGCAGGTAAAGGCTGATGTGCGGCGTGGCGGCCGGGCGGAATTGTTAGCACTCTCTTTCATCGAGTGCTAAAAAGTGCTTGACACGCGCCCCTTGCGGTACTACAATAACCCCCGTAAGCGGATTTCGGTTCCGACAAGGGAGGTTTTATATAATGGAAAAGAAGACCGGCAACGTATCGATCCACGCGCAGAACATCATGCCCGTGATCAAGAAGTGGCTGTATTCGGACAAGGACATCTTCGTGCGCGAGATGGTGAGCAACGCGTGCGACGCGGTCACGAAGATGCGCATTGCGGGCGGCGAGGACGACTACCAGGTGCATGTGGAGGTGGACGCGGCGGCCAAGCAGCTGCGCTTCATCGACAACGGCATCGGCATGACGGCGGATGAGGTCGAGCGCTACATCGGCCAGGTGGCGTTTTCGGGCGCGGAGGAGTTTCTCAAGCAGTATGACGACAAGGAGAAGGATGGAGGCATCATCGGCCACTTCGGCCTGGGTTTCTATTCGGCGTTCATGGTCGCCTCGAAGGTGACGATCGACACGCTGTCGTACCAGCCGGGCGCGCAGGCGGTGCGCTGGGAGAGCGAGGACGGCATGACCTACACCCTGTCGGACAGCGACTGGGACCGGCGCGGCACGCGCATCACGCTGGACATCGCGCCGGAGGAAGAGGAGTTCCTGCGGCCCTTCCGCGTGCGCGAGGTGCTGGAGCGCTACTGCGCGTTCATGCAAACGCCCATCTTCCTGGATGAGATCAAGCCCGAGGGCGCGAAGGACGACGGCCCGAAGGCGGACGAGGCCAAGGAGACGGCGGCGCCCGTGCCGGTCAACGACACGCACCCGCTGTGGCTGAAGAACCCGTCGGACTGCACCGAAGAGGAGTACAAGGCGTTCTACCGCAAGGTGTTCCGCGAGTTCGAGGAGCCGCTGTTCTGGGTGCACCTGAACGTGGACTATCCGTTCAACCTCAAGGGCATCCTGTACTTCCCCAAGCTGCGCCAGGACTTCGGCGGCATGGAGGGGCAGATCAAGCTCTTCAGCGGCCAGGTGTTCGTGGCGGACAACATCAAGGAGGTCATCCCGGAGTTCCTGATGCTGCTCAAGGGCGTCATCGACTGCCCGGACCTGCCGCTGAACGTGTCGCGCTCGTTCCTGCAAAACGACGGCTACGTGCGCAAGATCAGCGCGCACATCACCCGCAAGGTGGCCGACCGGCTGACGGGCATGTTCAACACCGACCGGCCGTCGTTTGAGAAGTACTGGCCGGACATCCATCCGTTCATCAAGTACGGCTGCATGCGCGACGAGAAGTTCTACGAGCGCATGAAGGACGTGCTGCTGTACAAGACGGTGGACGGCCGCTTCCTGACGCTGGCGGAGTATACGGCGCAAAACGGCGAAAAGGCGCCGGACAAGGTGCTCTACACGAGCGACGAGAGCCGCCAGGACGCGATGATCCGCTTGTACCGCGACCAGGGGATCGACGTGGTCGTGCTCGACACGCCCATCGACGTCAACTTCGCGTCGTTCATGGAGTATTCGGGGCAGAAGGACGGCAAGCTGCGCTTTTGCCGCGTGGACGCGGACACCGACGCGCTCAAGGCGCAGGACGCCGAAACCCCCGCGCTGGACGCGGAGGCGCTCACAAAGCTGTTCCGCGAGGCGACGGGCATGGAGTCGCTCAAGGTGGAGCTGCAGGCGCTGCGCGACGAGCAGCTGCCCGCGATGCTCGTGGAGGACGAGCAGACGCGCCGCTTCAAGGACATGTCGCGCCTGTACGGCGAGAAGGGATTTTCGCTGCCGGACGACTTCACGCTCGTGCTCAACAGCCGCAGCGCGCTGGTCTCGGCGCTGGCGGGCGCGAAGGATCCGCAGCGCGCGCAGCTGATCGCGGCCGAGCTGTACGACCTGGCGGAGCTGTCGCGCGCGCCGCTCTCGCCCCAGCAGATGACCGCGTTCCTCAGCCGCTCGATGCGCCTGTGCGAGCTGGCGGTCGGGAACGACTGAGTCACAGCCCGGGCTCGACGAAGTGGACGGCGTACCGGTCCCAGTACCCGCGAAAGACCGGCGCGCCGTCCTCGCCCAGGTTGAGCTGATACATGCGGAAGGTGACGCGCACGTCCTTGGGCTGCCACTGCTCCTCGTAGGAGTAGCGGTACGTCATGCCCAGGCGGCGCATCACCGCGCCGCTGCGCGGGTTGTTCACGTCGTGCGTGGCGGTGATGAAGGGCAGGCCGTCCTCGCGCAGGCGCGCGATCAGCGCGCGCCCGGCCTCGGTGATCAGCCCCTGGCCCCAGTGCGCACGCTCCAGCGCGTAGCCGAAGTCGTGCGCCTCGTCCATGTCCGCGTGGATGTAGCCGACCGGCCGGTCCGTCTCCCGCAGGCACACGGCATAGCGGTAGGCGCACGGGCGCGCATAGTACTGCCCGAACCGCTCCTCGTAAAAGGCTGCGGCCTCCTGCCTCGTGCGCAGGGGAAACCAGGGCAGAAAGGCGTTGACCTGCTCGTCGCCAAAGAGCGCGAGCAGCGCGTCCAGATCGTCCGGGGTGAACCGGCGCAGGATCAGGCGCGGCGTGTAGAGCGTGGGCGTGTTGGCGGGCGGCATGGGCATCTCTCCTCGATTTGAAGATGGATGAAAGGCGGGCGCTTTTGCATGCGGACGGAAGATCGCAGGCCGGTCCTGGAGACGGAGCGGCTGATCCTGCGGCAGATGGATGAGGGCGACCTGGTCGACCTGGCGCAGATGCTGCAAAATCCGCGCGTCATGTATGCGTACGAGCACAGCTTCACGGATGCGGACGTGCGGGCATGGCTCCTGCGCCAGCGCGAACGCTATGCGCGCTACGGCTTTGGCCTGTGGGCGGCCGTGCTCAGGCGCACGGGCGAGATGGTCGGTCAGGCGGGGCTGACGATGCAGCCCTACGCGGGCGGGGAGGTGCTGGAGATCGGCTACCTGCTCAAGGAGGCGCACTGGCGCAACGGCTATGCGAGCGAGGCGGCCGCGGCGTGCAAGGCGTACGCGTTCGAACCGCTGGACCGGGAGAAGGTCCATTCGATCATCAAGGTGGACAACGAGCGGTCCATCCGGGTGGCGGAGCGCATCGGCATGACGCGGGAGGCGACGTTCCTGGCGCGCTATTACGCCGGGGACAGGCCGCATTACCTCTATTCGGTCCGCCGGGACACGGCGGGCGCATAAAGCGCGGCGCGCTCCCCGAGGGGAGCGCGCGATGGCGTCATTGTTTTTTCTTCAGCGGCGCCCAGGTGCCGTCCGCCTGCTCCACGCGCACGGCCTTGAGCGTCTCCTCCATGTTGCGGCGGAACTCGAACAGATACTGCGCGCGCAGCACCTGCTGCTCGGCCAGTTCATCCGCCGTCAGGCCCACAGTGCGCTTCTTGCGGGCGAGCTCGTTGATGCGCAGGATTTTCTCGTGCTCCAAGCGGCACTCCTCCTTTGGAGCGTCTTTTCGACGTCTTGTCAGGGGAACAGTTCGACGCGCGGCCGCGTTTTCCCTGCCGCGCGGGAGAGGATGATGGTGTGTGATTCGCGGAAGGTTTTTGCCGCCGGGCGCGGACATCGCGCAGGCGCTGCGCGTGCGCGCGGCGGTCTTTGGACAGGGCGCGGCGGATGAGACCGACGCGCAGAGCTGGCATGCGCTCGTCTACGACCGGGTGGACGAGAACGGCGAGCCCGTGGGCGACGCGTGCGGCGCGGGCCGCATCTGGTGGCAGGACGGCGCGTTCCACATCGGGCGCGTGGCGGTCATGCCCGACAGGCGCGGCCTGGGCCTGGGCGACCTGCTGATGCGCATGCTGCTGTTCAAGGCGCTCGAGCACGGCGCGCGCGCCGTGGTGGCGCATGCGCCCAAGGAGTCGGCCGCCTTCTGCGCGCGCTACGGGTTCCCGCCCGAACGGGCCGTGCCGGACCCGGACGGCGTGGCGCTGCGCGCGACGGCGGAGCAGATCGACCTGTCCGGCTCGTGCTGCGGGCACTGAGCGGGAGAGACGCTTCGTAAGGAAGCTGTCCCCCTTGCATTTTGCGGGCAATCGCATGTTGCTTTTCTCAATGATTTATTGTATACTGAACGCAATAGCAATGACGAGAAAGAGTAGGCAATTGTAACTTTTCAGAGAATCCCATCATTTTTTGAATGTGCTGCGAATGGGTAAGGCGAACGTTGCTGAACATGGTCTCTGAGCTGCGTACCGAGCCGTTGGGTTAGACTACGCCGGGATCGCCCGTAATCGCGATAGAGTTTCGATAGATCATTTCCTATCCAAACTTGATAAGGCTTGTTATCGTGAGAGACAAGTGAATTAGGGTGGTAACACGTGAGTTTGCGCTCTCGTCCCTTATACTTTGCGTATGGGGGTGAGGGCGTTTTTTTGATCTGCAGATTGGATCTGCATGGGAAATTCGATGTTACAACCCAAAGAAATGAGGTATAAAAATGGAGAATATTGTAATTGGCGGGGCATGGCCGTATGCAAACGGCTCCCTTCACATCGGGCATATAGCCGCTCTCCTTCCGGGAGATGTGCTGGCCCGCTATTTCAGAGCAAAAGGGAAGCGGGTGTTTTATATTTCCGGCAGCGACTGCCACGGAACGCCCATAACGATTCGGGCAAGACAGGAGCATTCAACGCCGGAAGCAATTAGCGAGCATTACCACACGGAATTCTGCGATGTGTTCGGAAAACTTGGCTTCTCGTATGATCTATATACCAAGACGAGCGACGCCAGGCACAAGGATTTTGTTACGCAGTTTCATAAAAAGCTGTATGCTGGTGCATATGTCGAGGAAAGAACCGTCAGCCAAGCGTATTGTCCGAGGTGCAAAAAGGTCCTGACCGACCGCCTGGTGGTAGGGATTTGCCCAGTGTGCGGAGCTGAAACCCGCGGGGACCAGTGCGATGCATGCGGCGAAGTGCTCGATGCGGACGCCGTGCTGAATGCAAAATGTGCAAACTGCGCGACGGCGTTGGTTTTCGGGCAAACAACCCAACTGTTTCTGCTCATCTCCAAGCTTAAAGACGAACTGCGCACTTATTTGAATTCGCATCCGTATTGGAGAAAGAACGCGATTGCATTTACCCAAAGATACATGGACGAGGGGCTCCGCGACCGTGCAATTACCCGCGACCTGGACTGGGGAATCGAGGTTCCCAAAGACGGATATGGCGATAAGCGGATCTATATCTGGGCTGAAAATGTACTGGGGTATCTGTCGGCAACCGCCGTTCTCTGCGAAGAAAGAGGCGTTGACTTCAAAGCGGTTTTCGGGCATAACAGCCGGCATTATTATGTCCACGGGAAGGACAATATACCTTTTCATACCATCATCCTTCCCGCTCTGCTGCTGGCCCATGGCGAGGGATTGCATTTGCCGGATGAAATGATTTCAAGCGAATACATGACGCTGGAGGGAAAGAAAATCTCCACCAGCAAGAATTGGGCGGTATGGGCAAAGGACCTCGTGGCGGCGTACAATCCGGACGCGATCAGGTATTTCTTCATGGCAAACGGGCCTGAAAAGCGAGACGCTGATTTTTCCTGGGGAGAGTTTCAAAGACAAAACAACGCCGAACTGGTCGGCGCCTGGGGCAACCTGGTCAACCGCACGCTCGCCTTTGCCGTCAAGTTCCTGGATTGTCAAGTCTCGCCGGAAAGGATTGAGGATGGGATCAGGGAGCGCATACGGCGGCTGTACAAATCCGTTGGAACCCAAATAGAAAGAGGCGCCTTTCGAGAGGCGCTTGAAGAGATATTTGAGGCCGTTCGATTTGGCAATACGTATTATGACGCCGAACAGCCGTGGAAGACAAGGGTCAGCAACCGGCAAAGGTGCGCAAACACCATCGGCAATTGTGCATATCTCATCGCGAACATGGCCGTGTTGCTCCATCCGTTTTTGCCTTTCTCTTCATCGAAGGTCATGAAATGGCTCGGCGTCGGGCCTCAATGGGAAGCGCAAGATATGGGTGTAGAAGTGATTCCCCGCGACATTTCGATCCTCTTTTCCAGAATAGACGGATGTCCCCCAAACCGGTGGGCATCGGAACAGGATTCCTCGAACTGAAAAAAATCTGACACCCCCGGGGACAACTTTTAGATGCAGTCCCCGGGGATTTTTCTATACCGTCCGGCTTGTTCGTAGATGCGCATGGCGGCATGCGCGAAGCGTCTTCTCAGTCTGAAACGGCCCCCGCGTCCGCCGCGCACGCGCACATCCACGCGCAGCACAGGGGCAGCACGTCGGGATCGACGCGGAACAGGCCGTTGTGGTGCGGGTGACAGCAGCCCTTTTCCGGCGCGCGCATGCCGACCTGCACGTAGCAGCAGGGGGCGATGGCGCGGTATTGCGCAAAGTCGTCGCCAAGCATGGAGGGCTCCTGGGGCAGGATGCGCTCGGGCGGGACCAGGCGCGCCGCCGCGGCGTTGGCCAGGGCGCACAGGTGCGGGTCGTTGTATACGACGCCCGCGACCTCGTTGAGCGCGACCTCCGCCGTGCAGCCGTGCGCTGCGGCCACATCGGAGGAGATGCGGCGCAGCGCGTCGATGAGCGTGCGGCGCACGCCGTCGTCGAATGCGCGCAGCGTGCCCTCGAGCACGGCCTCCCCGGCGATGATGTTGCAGCGCGTGCCGGCATGGAACGAGCCGACCGTCAGCACCGCGCCCTGCGTGGGCGGCACCAGACGCGAGACGACGTGCTGGAGCGACTGCACCACCGCCGCGCCCGCCGCCACCGCGTCCGCGCACAGGTGCGGCGTGGCGCCGTGGCCGCCGCGCCCGTGAATCGTGAGCGTGAACATGTCGGGGCTGGCGCACACGCCGCCGGGCGAGGCGTGCAGCGTGCCGGTCGGATACAGGCTCCACACGTGCAGGCCGAAGAAGGCCTGCGCGTCGTCCACCAGGCCCGTGCGGATCACCTCGTCCGCGCCGTGCTCGCCCTCCTCCGCCGGCTGAAAGATCACCTTGTACGTGCCCGAAAGCTCCGCACGCCGCTCGTGCAGCAGCAGCGCCGCATGCACGCCCACCGCGGTGTGCGCGTCGTGTCCGCAGCCGTGCATCAGGCCGTCCGCCTCGGAGCGGTAGGGCAGGTCGGTCAGCTCCTGCATCTCCAGCGCGTCGGTGTCAAAGCGCAGGCCCACGGTCCGGCCGGGGCGCGCGCCGTGGATGACCGCCACGGTGATGTTGTCCTTGGGGCAGAGCAGCTGCACGCCCGCGCGGGAGAGAAGATCGCGCACGCGTGCGTTGGTGCGCACTTCCCGGTGCGAGGGCTCGGGGTGGCGGTGCAGGTCTTCAAAGAGCGCGCGCATGACGTCAAAGCGGGTCTGCGCTTCGTTCATCCAGTCGATTGTCATCGCGTTCACGCCTTTCCATGGGGTTCATGCCTGTAGGATTCTGCGCGCGCGGGCCGATTCCTGCCGGCAGGGAGATGTCACCCTTGACTTTGCGCGCGCGCCTGCTGTAAGATGGAGGCATGATCTACGCGCACAAAGGGGATGAAGCGTCTTTATGGAACGTTTCGCATGGAAGGGCACGGTGCTGCCCGGCAAAATCGAGGAGTACAAGCGCCGCCACGCCGAGATCTGGCCCGAGATGACCGAGGTGCTCAACCGGGCCGGCGTGCACAACTACACCATCTGGCTGGCGGGCCACGACCTGTTCGGCTACTACGAGTGCGAGAGCGTGGATTACGCGGCCCGCGTGCAGGCGGAGAGCCCCGTCGTCGCGCGCTGGAACGAATCCATGCAGGGCATCATGCGCATGGACTACGACGGGCGCACCGGCGAGGGCGGCATGGAGAGGGTGTTCTACCACGCCTGAGGACATGGTAAGCGCGCTGCGTGTGCTCAAGGACGTGTTCGGCTACGACGGCTTTCGCGACGGGCAGGAGCAGGCCGTCCGGGCCATCCTGCAGGGGCGGGACGTGCTGGCCGTCATGCCCACGGGCGCAGGCAAGTCGATCTGCTATCAGCTGCCGGCGCTGCTGCTGCCGGGCGTCACGCTGGTGGTCTCGCCGCTGATCTCGCTGATGCAGGATCAGGTGTCGGCGCTCGTGCAAAGCGGCGTGCGCGCGGCGTATCTGAACACGTCGCTCACGCCCGGCCAGATGCGCCGCGCGCTGCAAAACGCCTGCGCGGGCATGTACCGGATCATCTACGTCGCGCCGGAGCGATTGCTCACGCCGGCGATGTCGCAGCTGCTGTGCAGCGTGCCCGTGCCGCTGGTGGCGGTGGATGAGGCGCACTGCGTGTCGCAGTGGGGGCAGGACTTTCGGCCGGGCTATCTGGACATTGCGCGGTTCATTCAGGACATGCCCAGACGTCCCATCGTCGCGGCGTTTACGGCCACGGCCACCAGAGAAGTGTCGCGCGACATTCGGGAGCTGCTGCAGCTGCACAACCCGGTGTGTGTGCAGACGGGCTATGACCGCGCCAATCTCTTTTTCGAGGTGCGCCGGCCCCGAGATAAGGATGCGGAGCTGCTGAGCCTGATGGACGAGCTGAACGCGCGCAACGCCTGCGGCATCGTCTACTGCTCGACGCGGCGCAGCGTGGAGGACGTGGCGGCGATGCTGCGCGCGCACGGCTACCGTGCGGCGGGCTACCATGCCGGCATGGATGACGAGCAGCGCATGTGCGCGCAGGCGGCATTTGTGAATGGAGAGGCGAACGTCATCGTGGCGACGAACGCCTTCGGCATGGGCATCGATAAATCGGACGTGAGCTTTGTGGTGCACTACAACCTGCCCAAGGACATGGAGAGCTACTATCAGGAGGCAGGGCGCGCAGGACGCGACGGATCGCCTGCGCGCTGCGTGCTGCTCTATGAGCGGAAGGATGTGGCCACCGCGCGCTTTCTGATCGAGCGGTCGGAGCACGGCCCGGCGCAGGAGGGCGGGGAAATGCAGGCCCGCGCACTGGAGCGGCTCAGGCGCATGACGCTTTACGCCACGGCACACGAGTGCCTGCGCGCGATGATCCTGAGCTACTTTGGCGAAAGCGCGCCAAGGCGCTGCGGCAACTGCGGCAACTGCGACAACCGCCCGGCCGAGGCACAGCGGCGCACGAAGCGCCGCCCGGAGGATGGCAGAGAGCCCGTGGGGAGCGACGAGGCGCTCTTTGAACGCCTGGTACGCCTGCGCAAGCGGGAAGCGCAACGGCTGGGCGTTCCGGCGTTCGTGGTGTTTTCCAATGCGACGCTGCTGGACATGAGCCGCAAGCGTCCGCTGACCATGGACGCGCTGCTGCAGGTGTCCGGCGTGGGCCGGCAGAAGATGGCGCAACATGGCGCGCTGTTCATCCGCGAGATTGACGACTTTCTGGCCGGCCGGTGACGGCGGCCATGGCGCAGGAAACAAAAAAGAGGGGAAACGACATGGAAAAAAACGTCGCCGCAAGCATCGAACAGAACGTCTCCCGGGTCGTCGTGGGCTGCGGACAGACCGTGCGCCTGCTGCTGGCCGCGCTGCTGGCGGGCGGACATGTGCTGCTGCAGGACGTGCCCGGCACCGGCAAGACGACGCTGTGCAAGGCCGTCGCCCGCTCCATTGACGCGCGCTTTTCGCGCATCCAGTTTACGCCCGACCTGCTGCCATCGGACGTGACAGGCCTGTCGTACTACAATCCCAAGGAGGGCGCGTTCGTCTTCCGCCAGGGGCCGGCGTTTTGCAACGTCCTGCTGGCCGATGAGATCAACCGCGCCACGCCGCGCACGCAAAGCGCCCTGCTGGAGTGTATGGAGGAGCGCCAGATCACCGTCGACGGCGTCACGCGCGCGCTGGCGCGGCCCTTCTTTGTCGTCGCCACGCAGAATCCGGTGGAGACGGCGGGCACATTCCCGCTGCCCGAGGCGCAGATGGACCGGTTTCTCATGCGCCTGAGCATGGGCCTGCCCTCGCTGGAGGGCGAGGTCGCCATGCTGGAGCGCTTCGTGCAGCGAAGCCCGCTGGAGGAGCTGCAGCCCGTGTGCACGGCCGGGGAGGTCGAGCGCGCGCAGCAGGCCTGCCGGGAGGTGTACGTGCACCCCGCGCTCATGGAATACGTCGCGCGCCTGTGCCGGGCCACGCGCGAGAGCCGGGAGGTCGCCTGCGGCGTCAGCCCGCGCGGCACGCTGGCGCTGCTGCGCGCGTCGCAGGGCTATGCCATGGCGCAGGGGCGCTCGTTCGTCACGCCCGAGGACGTCAAGGCGGTCGCGCCCGCCGTGCTCACGCACCGCCTGCTGCCCGAGCGGGCGAGCGGCGCGCGCATGGAGGACGTCGTCGGCGAGGCGCTGGCGACGCAGGCCGTGCCCACGGAGGCGTGGGGCGCGGCGCGCGCATGAGCGCGCTGCTGCTGCTGGCGGGGCTGCTGCTGTTTGCGGCGGCGCTGGATCGGGCGTTTCGCGCCTGGTGGCACAGGGGGCTGTCGCTCTCGGTGGCGTTTGGCGAGCCCACGGCCTTTGAGGGCGGCCAGGCGCAGATCGTGGAGACGGTCGAGAACCGCAAGATGCTGCCCCTGCCCATCGTGCGCGCGACGTTTGAGATCGACCGCAGCCTCGCCTTCGAGGGACAGGAGAACGTCAGCGTGTCCGACCGCTGCTACAAGCAGGATGTGTTTTCACTGCTGTTCTATCAGCGCGTGACGCGAACCATCGCGCTCACGTGCACGCGGCGGGGGTTTTACCGCGTGGAGCGCGCGGACCTCATCGTCAGCGCGCCGCTGCTGGAGCGCGAGCACGCGCGAACGTTTCCGCAGCGCACGGCGCTCTGCGTCTATCCGCGTGCGGTGGATGCGGCGCGGCTGGAGGCGCCGTTTCGCCGCCTGACGGGCGAGATGCGCGTGCGCCGCTTCGTGCTGGAGGATCCGTTCGCATTCCGCGGCATCCGCGAATACGCGCCGGGCGACGCGATGAACGCCGTCAACTGGAAGGCCAGCGCCCGGATGGGCAGCCTGATGGTCAACCAGCGGGATACGACGGCCTCGCAGTCGGCGCTCGTGCTGCTCAACGTGGAGGATGACACCGCCTGGTATGACGAGGAGATCCACGAGGAGGCGATCCGCGTGGCGGCGGGGCTGTGCCTGCGCCTGCTGGACGCGGGCGCGAGCGTGGGCCTTTGCAGCAATGGGCGCGACCTGGAGACGGGCGAGGCGACTGACGTGCGGCCGGGCATCGGCGCGCGTCAGCGCGCGCTGCTGCTCACGGCGCTGGCGCGCATCGACCTGAAGCTGCAGGCCGCGCCGTTTGAAGCCCGGATGCGCGCAAAGGCGCTGGACGGGCGCGACAACCCGCCGATGTACGTGTTGGTCTCCAAGAGCCAGCGCCCGCCTGTGCGCGAGGCGTTTTGGGATATGGACGGCGCGCTGATGGTCGTGCCGCTGCGCGCGGACGGCGCACTTGTGCCCGCGCCGCGGGGCGGCTTTGACGTCATGCGCTGGGAGGTGGCCTCATGAGGCGAAGGACGCGCGCCGCGCTGGGGATGCTGGGATGCGCGCTGCTGGCGTGCTGCACGCTGAGCGCGCCCGCGCTGCTGCTGGGCATGGATGCGGGGCAGACGGCGCTGTGCTGCGCGTATCTGTGCTTGTGCGTCGCGATCACGCATGCGCTGTGCGCGTGCACGCGCGCGCTGTGGCAGTACGTGCCCGCGTGTGCGCTGACCTGCGCCGCGGCGGCGCTGCTGCCCGTCTGCCTGCCGCTTCGCATCGCGTCCGGCGCGCTGTGCGCCGTGCTGTGCGTGTGGCGGCTGTACGGGCGCGCGGCGGACAAGCCCGTCCTGCCGGATACGCCCGCCTATCCGGCGCTGGCGGTCTTCGTGATCGCCTGCGTCGCGGGCGCGGCGCTGCAGGACGAGCGCGTCGTGCGCCTCTCGTGCGCGCTGTGCGTGCCCTATGCGCTGACGGCCATGGCCTTCCGCGCGCAGGAGAACCTGGGCGCGTTCCTCTCGCGCTACGGGATGATCGCACGGCTGCCGGAGCGACGCGTGCGCGCCGGTGCGCGCGGCATGTTGATCGCCTGCTGCGCGCTGGCAGCGCTGTGCATGGCGCTGATGGCGCTCTCCGGCGCGGAGCGGATCGCATACCTGGCCGGCGGCCTGCTGCTGTCGTGCCTGCGGTTCCTCGTCTCGCTGCTGCCCTCGGGCGGCGATGCGCCGCAGGAGCCGTCGCTGGACACGCCGGGCGGCGGCATGGGCGGCCTGCCCGCGGTGGAGGCGGCCGAACCCTCGGCATTTTGGCTGCTGATGCAGCAGGTGCTGCGCGTGCTGACGATCGGGGCGCTGGCCGCGGGCGCGGTTGCGCTGACGGTCTATTGTATCTACCGGCTCAGCCGGCGCTTCGGCGAGGGCGGCGCGCAGGCGGGCGACCGGGCGGAGTTCATCGCCCCGCCCACGCGGGAGGAGCGCCTGCGCCGGGCGCGGGCGAAGGGCGTGGATGTGGCGCTGCCCTTCACGCCCGAGGGCGCGGTGCGTCGCGCGTTCATGGCGGCGGTGCGCTCGCGCACGCGGGCGCGGCCCGGCCCAGCGCTGACGCCGCAGGAGATCGAGGACTTTGCCGGCATGGAGCCGGGCGAGGCGCGCAGCGCGCTGCACGAGCTGTACGCGCGGGCGCGCTACGGCGGCGGCGTCACGCGCGAAGAGGCGCGCGCGCTGCGCATGACGTTGAAACGACGGGCCGCCGCACGGTCGGCCCGAAAGTAAAGGAGTGTTGTCGCATGCGATTGGGAGCACAGCTGTACACGGTTCGGACGTACATCCAGAACGAGCGCGACTTTCGCGAGTCCATGCGCCGCGTGGCGGCCATCGGGTATCGGGACGTGCAGATCTCGGGCACGGGGCGGATCGATCCGCGGACGATGCGCGCGATCTGCGACGAATATGGGCTGAAGATCGGCTTGACGCACACGGACCCCGAGCGCATCCTGAACGACGTGGAGGGCGTGATCGCCGACCATGACGCGCTGGGATGCGACTACGTGGGTATCGGCGGCATGCCGGAGCGCTACCGCAGCGCGGCGTGGGTCGAGCGGTTTGCCGAGGATTTCACGCGGCCGGCCGAGCGCCTGCGCGCGGCGGGCAAGCGGCTCATGTACCACAACCACAACTTCGAGTGGGAGCGCATGCCGGACGGCCGGCGGATGATCGACGTGCTGCTCGCGTCCATGCCCGCGGAGTTGATGGGCATCACGCTGGATACGTACTGGGTGCAGGCGGCGGGCGCGGACGTGCTTGCGTTCATCGACCGGGTGCAGGACCGCATTCCGTGCGTGCACCTCAAGGACATGGCGGTGAAGGGCTTTGAGCAGCGCTTCGCGCCGGTGGGCGAGGGCAACATCGACTTTGCGCGCGTGCTGGCGCGCCTGCAGCAGATCGGCAAGACGCAGTACATGTACGTCGAGCAGGACGCCAGCTATGGCGAGGATCCGTTCGACTGCCTCCGGCGCAGCTACGACAACGTGCGCGCCATGGGCTACTGAGCGCAAAAGGGCCCGCCGCCTGCGGTAAGCAGACGGCGGGCTCCTTTTGGGTGGGGTCAGGCGTTTTGAAGCTTGTATTCCTCTAGCGCCCGGGCCAGCTGGTCGGGGCAGGAGGTGTTGCCGCGGCACTGGATGCCCTTGAGCATCTGGATGACGTCGTCGACGTTGCGGCCGACGACCAGGCGGGCCACGCCCTGCGTGTTGCCCGTGCAGCCGCCCTCGAAGCGGCAGGCGGTGACGATGCCGTCCTGTACGTCAAAGTCGATGCGGCGCGAGCAGGTGCCGTGGGTCTGATAGCTGTGCATGGAATGATTCTCCTTTGTTCGTCGGATTGATGAGGGCACACAGGCCCTTCTTCTTTTTTCGCGCGCGCTCGCCAAATTCCTGCCTGTGCGCGGCAAAAAAACGCGCGCGGGACGCGGCGCGGGCCATCCGCATAGGATGCTGCAGACGGATGGCGGGGAGGAGAGGCGCATGGGGGGACGGCTGATCGCGGCCGACAGCGCGGCGGGCGCGCTCTACAGCCTGGGTCCGGCGGGCGTACGGCGGGCGCCGCTGCCCGGCGCGGCGGCGTTGTGCGCACACGGCGCCGCGCTCTACTGCGCCTCCAAGCGCGAGGATGTCATCTGGCGTCTGGACGCGCGCACGCTCTGCCCGCAGGCGCTGTTTGCCGGCGGACCGAATGTCACGCGCCTGATCGCGTCGCCGGGCGGGGAGACGCTCTACGCGCTGTGCCAGGATGGGGACAGCGTGCTGGCGCTATGCGCGCGCACGGGCGCGCCGCAGATGCTGGCGCGCGCGGGACAGCAGCCGCGCGGCATGGCGCTGGACCCGACGGGCCGGCTGCTGGCGGTGGCCGGCGGCGGGCGCTGCGAGGCGCTGGTGCTGGATGCGCGCACGCTTCGACTCGTGCGGCGCGTGCCGCTGCCCGGACCGGCGGCGGACGTCGCGTTCGGCGGCGGGATGCTGTACGCGCTGCACCAGGCGGGCGAGACGGCCGGGCGCGTGGTGGCGCTGCGCGCGCGCGGCGGCATGGCGTGGAGCGCGCCGGTGCCGGGGCTGCCGGGCGGGCTGTGCGCGGTACCGGGCGGCGTGCTGGCGGGCGCGGAGGGCGTATCCTGCCTGACGCGCGGCGGGGCGCTGTGGCGCGCGCCGATGGAGGGGCTGTGCGAGCGCGTGCTCGCGGCACAGGGGCGCGTGCTGCTCTCGGAGGCGCTGCAGGGCGGCGTGTACGCGCTGACCCCGCCGCGCGGCGGCTGCGAACAGCTGCTGCCCGCGCAGGCGGACGATCTTCTGTGGTATACGGACGCGCCGTAGAGGCAAGGCTAAACGCCGGAGGCGATGGGCATGCAGGCGGTCAGTCTGGCGTTTTGGGGATACTTCGGCGCATGCGCGGTGGCAGGCGCGCGCAGGCGGCCGGGGCGCGCAGGTCGCATGCTGTGCGCGCTGCTGGCGCTGTCGATGGCCGTCACGTGCGCCTGCGTCATCCAAAGCGGGCAGTCGCTCGTGCACACGCTGCTGCCGCTGCACCTGTGCTCGCTGTGCGCGTTGCTCGCGGCGGCATTTTACCTGCATCCGACGCGGGGCGTCTATCACTTTCTATGGTATCTGGGCATGCCGGGCGCGGCGCTGGCGCTGCTGTTCCCCTCCGTGCTGCAGGTGCCCTGGCAGGCGCCGCTGGAGGCGGCGTTCTTCTCGACGCATGCGCTGATCGTCCTTTCGCCGCTGTGGCACGCTGCGGGCGGAACGCTCCCCGCGCCCGCCGCCGCGCCGCGCGCGCTGGCGCAGTGCAATCTCTTCGCCGCGTTCGTCTATGCGGTCGACCGGCTGCTGGGCATCAACTACCTGTTCCTCCTGGCCGCGCCTCCGGGCACGCCGCTGGCCTTTTTTGAGTCGTTGGGCCGCATCCCGTACCTGCTTTCGCTGGAGGCGGCGGCGGCGCTGTGCGTGGGCGCGATGGCGCTGGCCGCCCGGGGACTTGCCAGGCGGCCTGGGACGTGGTATAATCCCCTTGCGCGCGATTCCGACCCAAGCGGTAATGCCGTCAGGTGAAGAGGCGCGGGCGCGAGTCCGATTTGACGCAAGGAGCCCGGCTCTGAGCGGAGAAGAAAGGGGATGCTGGAATGTTCATATGCATACGCGGCGGCTGAGGCGATCGGTCCGCCGTTTTTTTGACGGGCTTCGGCCCGGGGCCGTAGAATGGGAGGACCGCCGTGGAACGCATCGGCTTTGTGGGCATCGTGCTCGACGACAGCGCGGTCGCCCCGCGCGTCAATGAGATCATCGGCCAGTATGCCGACATGGTGACCGGCCGCATCGGCGTGCCGGACCACGAGCGCGGGCGCGCCGTGATCGGCCTGATCGTGCGCGGCACGAACGAACGCGTCGGCGCGCTGACGGGCAGGCTGGGCAATCTGCCCGGCGTCACCGTCAAGAGCGCGCTGACGACCAAGGAACCGTAAAGCAAAGGAGAGAAAACCCATGAAAAAGTACTTCAGCCTGCTCATCGCGCTTGCGCTGCTGGCGGCGCTTGCGCTGCCCGCCCTGGCGGAGGATGCGCCCATCAACGTGCTGGCGCTCAAGGGGCCGACCGGCATCGGCATGGTGCAGATGATGGATCAGAACGACGGCACCTATGCCTTTGCGCTCGCGGGCGCGCCGGACGAGGCAGTGGCCGCCGTGGCCAGCGGCTCGGCCGACATTGCGGCCGTGCCGACCAACCTGGCCGCCACGCTGTACAACAAGACGAATGGCAACGTGCAGCTGCTGGCGCTCAACACGCTGGGCGTGCTGCACATCCTGGAGGCGGGCGAGAGCATCCAGAGCGTGGAGGACCTGGCGGGCCGCACGCTGTATGCGACGGGCCAGGGCTCCACGCCGGAGTACGTGCTCAACTACATCCTTTCGCAGTACGGCCTGACCGATCAGGTGACGGTCGAATACAAGGCGGAGCACAGCGAGTTGGCCACGCTGGCCGCGGCGGGCGAGGTGGACCTGGTCATGCTGCCCGAGCCGAACGTGACGAGCGTGCTGATGAACAACGCGGACTTCCGCGAGGCGCTGGATGTGACCGAGTTGTTCGGCCAGGCCGCGGAGAAGGCCGGCCAGAGCGGCACGGTGCTCTCCATGGGCTGCGTGATCGCGCGCAAGGACTTTGTCCAGCAGAACCCGGAGAAGGTCGCCGCGTTCATGGATGCCTATGCCGCGTCCGTGGCGTTTGTCAACGGCGATGTGGAGGCCGCATCGGCGCTCGTGGAGGAGCAGGGCATCCTGCCCAAGGCTGCGGTCGCCGCGCGCGCGATTCCCAACTGCCACATCGTGTTCGTCGAGGGCGAGGAGATGAAGGCGCAGATCGAGCCCTTCTTCCAGATGCTCTACGACGCGAATCCCGCGTCCGTGGGCGGCGCGCTCCCGGGCGAAGACTTCTACTATGCGCGCTGAGGCGCGCCACGCGGCGGCCAGGCGCTGGGCGGGGAAGGCATTCTCCGCCCTTTTCTGGCTGTCGGTCTGGGCGCTGTGCTACCGCGCGGTCGGGCAGGACCTGCTGCTCGCCTCGCCCCGGCAGGTGTGCGCGCGGCTGTGGCAGCTGTCGGGCGAGGCGTCCTTCTGGCAGACGGTCGGCGCGTCGCTGCTGCGCACGGCGTTGGCCTACGCGCTGGGCGTGCTGGGGGCGGCGCTGCTGGCGGCGGGCGCGAGCGCGTTGCCCGCGCTGCGGCAGCTGATCGCCCCGGCGATGACGGTCGTGCGCGCCACGCCCGTCACGTCGTTCATCATCCTGGCGCTCGTGTGGCTGCGCGCGGACAGGGTGCCCGTGCTCACGGGCGTGCTGATGGTGCTGCCGGTCGTGTACGCCAACCTCATGGAGGGCATCGCCTCCACGGACCCGCAGCTGCTGGAGATGGCGCGCATGTTCCGCTTTGGACGGCTGCGCACGGCATGGCGGGTGTATGTGCCCTCGGCGCTGCCGACGTTTGCGGCGGCGTGCGAGGCGTCCATCGGCCTGTGCTGGAAGGCGACGGTCGCCGCCGAGGTGCTGGGCGTACCGCGCGGGGCGATCGGCACGCAGCTGTACAACGCGAAGATCTACCTGGAGACGGACGCGCTCATGGCCTGGACGGCCGTGGTGATCGTCGTGAGCATGGCGCTGGAGCGGGCGTTCGTGCGCGCGATGCGCGGGCTCGTGGGCAGGAGGGAGGCGGCGCATGCGCGGTCTGTATGAGGTGACCAAGCGCTATGGCGGCCGGACGGTGCTGGACCGGTTCACGCTCGCGCTGCCGCAGGCGGGCGGCGTGTGCCTGTTTGGCCCGTCGGGCTGCGGCAAGACGACGGCGCTGCGCCTGCTGTGCGGGCTGGAGGCGCCGGACGCGGGCGAGGTGCGCGGCCTGTCGGAGCTTCGCATCGCCTGCCAGTTTCAGGAGGACCGGCTGCTGCCCTGGTACAGCGTGGAGAAGAACCTCGCGCTCGCCGCGCGCGCGGATCTGGACGCGGCGCGCATGTGGCTGGCGCGCGTGGGGCTTGCGGATGCGGGAGGCAAGCTGCCCGCGGAGCTGTCCGGCGGCATGCGCCGGCGCGCGGCGCTGGCCCGCGCGCTGATGTTCGGCGGCGACCTGCTCGTGCTGGACGAGCCGCTCAAGGAGCTGGATGGGGCCACGCGCCTGCGCATGCTCGAGCTGATCGCCGCATGCATGCCGGGGCGCACGACCGTGCTGGTCACGCACAGCCGCGACGAGGCGCAGGCCCTGGGGCTGCCGGTGATCGAGATGCCCGCGGGAACGGAGGCGGCGCCATGACGCACATGGATGCGGACAACGCGCGCATCCTGCAGCTGATGAGCCGCTTTCTGAACGAGGCGCCGGACTTCATCCGCCCGGAAGAGGTGCGGATGCTCACGCAGGATTGCGGCGTCGGCGCACAGGAGGCGTTTGCGCTGCTGTTGGCCGCCGCCGTGGGGTTGGACGCGGAGGCGCGGCCGGAGGACCGGGCGCTGTACCACCGCTATTTTCCGCGCATGGTGCGCGCGCTGGACCCGGCTGCGTTCGAGGCCGACGCGTATTACCGGCGCGTGCGCGTGCAGGGGGCGCGCGAGGGCCGGTGCGCGTTGCGCCAGGGGCGCATTGCGCCGTGCGAGGCGTTCGTGTGCGACGACATCCTCTGCCCGGAGGACGGGCGCATGATCCCGCAGATCGGCTTTTTTCAGCGCGCGTTCACGTATCCCGCCATCCTGGAAGGCGGACGCGAGTGGATGACGGTCACGCCCAATGAGATCGCCACCATGCGGGAGCCCATCGCCCGGGCGCACGGCCGCGTGCTGACCTACGGGCTGGGCCTGGGCTACTTCGCCCATGGCGCGGCGAGCAGGGCGGAGGTCGAGTCGGTCACGGTCGTGGAGCAGAACGCGGACGTGATTGCGCTCTTCCGGCGCTGCATCCTGCCGCAGCTGGAGTGCGGGGAGAAGATCCGCATCGTGCAGGACGACGCCTTTGCGTTTGCCGGCGCGCGCCGTGCGGACGACGGGTTCGACTTTGCGTTTGCGGACCTGTGGCACGACGTGGGCGACGGCCTGCCGATGTACCGGCGTCTGCGGGCGCTGGAGGGGCGCAACCCGAACACCGAATACGCCTACTGGATCGAGCGCTCGATGCGCTGCTACCTGTAGGCCAAGGAGGAGGAACGCCATGGAACGCCCGGACCTGACATGGCTCGGACGCACGGTCACCGTCACGGTGGACCGGCCGATGGGCACATATCATCCCAGGCACGCCGGCCTGTACTATCCCGTGAACTATGGATATGTGCAGGGCGTGACGGCGCCGGACGGCGAGGAGCAGGATGCGTACATCCTGGGCGTGGACGCGCCCTTGCGCACGTTCACCGGCGTGGTCGCCGCCGTCATCCACCGGCGGGACGACACGGAGGACAAGTGGGTCGTCGCGCCGCCGGGGCTTCGCCTCACCGCGGAGGAGATTCGGGCGCAGACGCGCTTTCAGGAGCGGTTCTTCGACGCGCAGGTCATCCTGTAACGCAGGCGGCCCCCGTCCGAAAGGACGGGGGCCGCTGATGTGTGGACTCAGTACGCGATCTTCTGCTCGATGTAGGCGACCAGGTCGTCCACGTGCACGTGGTCCTGCTGCATGGTGTCGCGGTCGCGCACGGTGACGATGCCCTTCTCCTGCGTGTCGAAGTCGACGGTCACGCACATGGGCGTGCCGATCTCGTCCTGACGGCGGTAGCGCTTGCCGATGGAGCCGGTCTCGTCGTAGTCGACCATGAAGCGCGAGGCGAGCTTTTCGTAGATCTCGGTGGCCAGGCCGCCGAGCTTGTTCTTCTGCAGCGGCAGCACCGCGCACTTGAAGGGCGCCAGCGCCGGGTGCAGGCGCAGCACGACGCGGCTGTCGCCGCCCTCGAGCGCCTCCTCGTCGTAGGCGTCGCACAGAAACGCCAGGAACGCGCGCTCCACGCCCAGCGAGGGCTCGACGCAGTAGGGAACGTACTTCTCGTTCGTCACCGGGTCCAGGTACTCCATGGACTTGCCGGAGTGCTGCGCGTGCTGCGTCAGGTCGTAGTCGGTGCGATCGGCGATGCCCCACAGCTCGCCCCAGCCGAACGGGAACAGGTACTCGAAGTCCGTCGTGGCCTTGGAGTAGAACGCCAGCTTCTCCGGCTCGTGGTCGCGCAGGCGCAGGTTCTCCTCCCTCAGGCCCAGGCCGAGCAGCCAGTCGCGGCAGAAGGCGCGCCAGTAGTTGAACCACTCCAGGTCCTCGCCGGGCTTGCAGAAGAACTCCAGCTCCATCTGCTCGAATTCGCGCACGCGGAAGATGAAGTTGCCGGGCGTGATCTCGTTGCGGAAGGACTTGCCGATCTGCGCGATGCCGGCGGGCAGCTTTTTGCGCGTGGTGCGCATGACGTTCTGGAAGTTGACGAAGATGCCCTGCGCGGTCTCGGGGCGCAGGTAGATCTCGGTGGAGGCGTTCTCGGTGACGCCCTGGTGGGTCTTGAACATCAGATTGAACTGCCGGATGCCCGTGAAGTCCTTCTTGCCGCACACCGGGCAGACGATGTCGTGCTCGGCGATGTACTGCTCCAGCTCCGCGTTCGTCCAGCCGTCGCCGGTCTGTTCGCCGTGCGTGAAGTCCTCGATCAGCTTGTCCGCGCGAAAGCGCGCCTTGCACGCTTTGCAGTCCATCAGCGGGTCGTTGAAGCCGCCCACGTGGCCGGAGGCGACCCACACTTCGCGGTTCATGAGGATGGCGCAGTCCAGCCCGGTGTTGTACTTGCTCTCCTGCACGAACTTCTTCCACCAGGCGCGCTTGACGTTGTTCTTGAGTTCCACGCCCAGCGGGCCGTAATCCCAGGTGTTGGAAAGCCCGCCGTAGATCTCGGAGCCGGGGAAGACGAAGCCGCGGTTTTTGCACAGCGCGACGATCTTGTCCATCGTCTTTTCCATCGAAAAACCCTCCTGTGATGCAGAACTGGAATGAGAGAATACAAAAAGCGGAAGGAAACGCCCGTCGGACGCGCGGTTCACCCCGCTGCGCCAAGGGACGAAAGTTTCCTTCCGCGGTTCCACCCTTGTTGACGGCCCCTGGCCGTCCGCTCGTTGTCCGTCTTTCGCCGCTCGGGGCTTGCCGGGCCCGTCCTGGCGGCGAAACGACCTCTCTTATGATAAGGGAAGAGGCGGCGTTTGTCAAGCGCAAACGGCGCGCGTCAGCTTCCCGGCAGCTCGCGAAACATCGCCATGTAATACCGCCCGGGCAGGTGGTCCAAAAAGGAGACGGGCAGGAGCCGCCGGGGCCCTACGCGGCAGCGCATGCCCACGTGGCGGTAGCCCAGGACCGCCGGCGGCACGCGGCATACGATGTCCGCCCCCTGCTCCACGCGCATCGTCATGAACACGCGCCGGTCGTAGGAGCGCGCGAACGCGGCGTTGCCCACGCGCGGGCAGCCGAAGAGCACGGCCTCGTAGCACCGGTCGGGGAAATTATATTGTAGATCCAGCGCGCACAGCACGGCCAGCGCCGCCCCGCGCGAGTGGCCCGTCACGCGCACGCGGCGCACCGCGTCGGTCATCATGCGGTGCAGCCGCCCGCGCACCGCCTCGCACTTGTAGGCGGCAAGAAAGCCCGCGTGCACGCGTACGGGCGAGGCGGCGTTGCCGTAGGGCACGGCCTTGCGGCAAAAGCGGAAGTTGCTGCGCCAGTCCGCCTTTGAATCCGTGCCCCGAAAGGCGATGGTCAGCGTGTCGCCCCTGCGGCGCACGGCGCACTGCACGCCGCTTCTGGCATCGTCGATGAACGTCATCTCCTCGCCCCGGCAGCGCGGCTGCACCGCCAGGTATGCGTCCGCCGACAGCTCCATCAGGCCTAGCAGATCCTCTCTGTTCACGGGCATCACCCGCATCCAGCCTATGCGGCGGATGCGGCGCGCGTGTTAGCGCACGTATTCGCGCAGCTGGGCGGCCACGGGCGCGAGCGCCATGCCCACGCCCACGCCAAACGCGCCCTGGATCGCATTGGGGATCACCGCGCCCAGCGCTGCGCCCACGCCGTACAGCGCGCTCTCAAACAGGAAGTAGCCCGCGATCATCACGACTTCGCACAGCAGAAACACCGGCAGATTGCGCATGCGCCGGCCCGCCTCGCACGAGGCCATGCGGCCCGCGATCAGCCCCATCGCCCCCTTGATCAGGAACGTAGGCGCAATGTAGACGAAGTAGCCGCCCAGCAGGTCCGCCAGCGCCGAGCCCAGCGCCGCCGAGAGCGCGCCCACGGGTCCGGTGAGCATCGCCGTAAAGAAGATGAAGCCGTCGCCCAGGTGCACGTATCCGTTGGTGATGGGCACGGGCAGCTTGACGACGTAGGTGGCCAGCAGCACCAGCGCGGCCAGCAGGCCGCAGATGGCAAGATTTCGGGTGTTTTTGAGGTTCACAGGCGCACACTCCTTTGAACGGGCGGCCCTTCACAGAAAGGCAGGGCTGTCTTGGATTTCGCATCATTGTAGCAAAATGCCCCTTCCCTGTCAATGCAAAAGCTGCTATGATATAAACGGGAATGTGTCATCATCAGGCTTGAAAAAAGGAGAGGGCGTTCCATGCACAGGCGGATCGACATGCGCAAGGCGGCGGTCAGCGCGATCGTGGCCAACGCGCTGCAGATTGTTGCGGTCGCGCTGTTGGCCGTGATGCTCTATCACAACCCCGCGGAGCTGGACATGCACGAGCTGCGTCTGGTCATCCTGGTCTGCGCTGTGACGGTGTGCTGGGGCGCGTTCATGGACATCGGCGCCGCGCTGACCAGCCTGCGCATACGCCGCCATGAGGATGAGCTGCGCGAGACCTGCGGGCGCATGGAGGAACTCAACCGCACGCTGCGCGCCCAGCGCCACGACTTCATGAACCACATTCAGGTCATCTACAGCCTCATTGAGATGAACGAGCCGCAGGAGGCCTGCGACTACATGGACCGCGTGTATGGCGACATCCAGCGCGTCAACCGGGCGCTGCGCACCGACAGCGTGGCGGTCAACGCGCTGCTGCAGGCCAAGCTGGCCGACTGCGAGCGGCGCGGCATCCGTATGGAGTTGGACATCCGCGCGGGATGGAAAAATCTGGCCATTCCGGACTGGGAGATGTGCCGTGTGCTGGGCAATCTCATCGACAACGCCATCGACGCCCTGCGCGACACCCCGGCGCCGCTGCTCGTCGTCTCCCTGCGCGAGGACCTCAAGGCCTGTCGCTTTGAGGTCAAGAACAACGGCCCCGCCATCCCTGTGCAAACTGTCGCGCACGTCTTCCTGCCCGGTTTCACCACCAAGCGCACCGGCCAGGGTATGGGCCTGTTCATCGTGCGCAGTCTCCTGCGCGAATACGGCGGCGATATCTCCCTGCACAGCGAGGAGGGGCAGACGGTCTTCTCCGGCTTTGTGCCGAATAAAAAAGAGGAAAATGTGGAAAAACGGATTACGGATGCAATGGAATGCCCGGATACAACGTTAAATCCATGAAGGATTCTGTTTGAAGCCAGGTTTTGCAAAAATGAGAGAAAAGTATTACGAAAAGAAATTGACAAATTAATATTTTCGTAATATAATGCTCCTGAGACATGACGCGGGGGATGTGTATGCACACGCGGACGTCCTGTATCCAAAGGAACGTAAGAAGGGGTTTTGCCGAGATGAAGAAAATGCAGAGAAGAGCCTGGACGGCGGTCCTGATGGGGCTGCTGCTGACGTGCTGCCTCGTCGTGGGCGCCCAGGCTGCGGTCGGATACGAGGATGTGTACGGCCGCACGCTCGACCGGGTGCGCGTGCGCGCATCCGCTTCGATGTCCGCCGCCATCGAGGATAACATCGTCTCGGGCGCGTGCGTTTTCGCGCTCGACTCGGATTACGTTGGCGGCGTGACGTGGATTCGCGTGCGCTATCGCGACTACGAGGGCGACATCGCCACGGGCTGGGTGTGCCAGAACGACGGGTCCACCACCTATGTGCAGATGCTCAGCCGCTCAGACGCGAAGAATTACTTCGGCGTGGAGGACGGCGACCTGCCCAGCAAGCGGGTGGGCACGTTCACGCGCGCGGACAAGACCAGCTCCAACCAGACCTCCGGTTCCGTGAACAGCTACGGCTATCTGCAGCTGGGCTCGGAGGGCACGGCCGTGAGGAACCTGCAGGAAAAGTTGACGGCGCTGGGCTACTACGACGGCGAGATCACCGGCCACTTTGGCGAGAAGACCGAGGCGGCGGTCAAGGCCTATCAGACGAAGGCCGGCCTGTACTCGGACGGCATCGCCGGCCCGGCGACGCAGGCGAAGCTGTTCGGCACGAGCACGTCCTCGACCGCCGGCAGCAAGGTGAACCTGACCTCCGGCGAGATCCGCCAGCTGCAGGAGAACCTCAAGGCGCTGGGCTTCTACGAGAGCGGCAGCGTGACGGGCAACTACGGCACGCTGACGGAGGAGGCCGTGCGCCAGTTCCAGCGCAAGTACGGGCTGGATGCGGACGGCATCGCCGGCACGAAGACGCTGGCGAAGATCCAGTCGCTGCTGGGTTCGTCCTCTTCGGGCACCGGCGCGGACGCCTCGGGCATGCTCAAGCCGGGTTCCAGCGGCACGGCGGTGCGCCAGTTGCAGGAGGATCTCAAGACGCTGGGCTTCTATGACGGCAGCGTAACGGGCAACTACGGCACGCTGACCGAGGACGCCGTGCGCCGCTTCCAGAAGCGCAACGGCCTGGACTCCGACGGCATCGCCGGCACGAAGACGCTGGCTGCCATCGCCAGTGCGCTGACGGGCGGTTCGTCCTCCTCGGGCGGAACGATCTCTACCTCCAGCGTCCTCAAGTCCGGCTCCAGCGGCACGGCGGTGCGCCAGCTGCAGGAGAACCTCAAGAAGCTGGGCTATTATGAGAGCGGCAGCGTGACGGGCAACTACGGCCCGCTGACGGAGGAAGCCGTGCGCCAGTTCCAGCGCAAGAACGGCTTGGATGCGGACGGCATTGCGGGCGCCAAGACGCTGGCCGCCATCAATAGCGCGATCAACGGCGGCGGCTCGTCCTCCGGCTCCAGCAGCTCGGGCAGCGCCACCGGCACGCTCAAGCTGGATGACGAGGGCGAAGAGGTCAAGCAGCTGCAGAAGGACCTGACGACGCTGGGCTTCTACTCCGGCGAGATCACCGGCCACTACGGCAGCATCACCAAGGAGGCCGTGCGCCAGTTCCAGAAGAAGAACGGCCTGGATGCGGACGGCGTCGCTGGCGCCAAGACGCTCAACAAGATCAAGGCGCTCATCACCGGTGTGGATGATGAGGATCCCAGCGGCGTCATCGTCACCCCGACGCTGCGCAGCAACTACGGCCGTACGAACAAGGACAAGGTCAACGTGCGCACCGGCCCGTCGATCAGCTACAAGAGCAAGACCATGCTCGCGCTCAATACCTACTTCCGCATCACGGAGTCGGTGAGCAACGATAACTACATCTGGTACAAGATCTCCTACACGGTGGGTGGCTACAGCTCCACCGGCTACATCCGCAGCGATATGGCGTATGTGCTCACCAAGACCGAGGCCGAGGATTATTTGGCCGGCAACGTGAGCGGCGGCGGCGAGGTCGTCGTCAACGGCTACGTCAAGATCACGGGCGACGGCGTGCGCCTGCGCATGCAGCCCAGCACGGACGCGGACGTGTACCGCTCTGCGGACAAGGGCGAGATCTTCGCCTACATCCGCACGACCACGGACGCCGCAGGCAAGACGTGGTACGGCCTGAAGATCGGCTACTGGGTCTATGGCGATTACGTGACCACGAACGTCTCCGACGAGGAGATCTCCGGCTCGGGCAGCTCCGGCTCCGGTTCGGGCAGCTCCGGCTACCGCACGCTCAAGCAGGGCATGGAGGGCGACGACGTGCGCAACCTGCAGCAGGCGCTGCGCCAGCTGGGCTACTACGGCTCCGAGTTCTCCATCTCCGGCAGCTACGGCCTGTGGACGGCCGAGGCGGTGCGCCAGTTCCAGCTGGCCAACGGCCTGGATGCCGACGCGATCGCCGGCGCCAAGACGCAGGCGGCCATCTATGCCGCGCTCAACAGCAGCGCGACGACGAACCCGGATCACACGCTGGACGGCACCACCTACTACAACGTCGACTACTTCACGTACCGCGACGCGATCGTGAAGGCCTGGGGCTCGCAGACCGGGACGATCTACGACATCCAGAGCGGCAAGCAGTGGAACGTCAAGCACCTGTACCACGGCAACCACTTTGACGTGGAGCCCATGACCGCGGCGGACACCGCCGTCATGTGCCAGGCGTACGGCGTGAGCAGCGCGGACAAGATCCCGTATCACCGCCGCGCGGTGCTGCTGACGATCGGCAACCAGACGTTCTGCGCCTCGATGTACGGTCAGGGCCACGGCGACGATACGCTGCCCAACAACAATTACAGCGGCCAGTTCTGTATCCACCTCAAGGGCAGCCACCTCAACGGCGGCGACAGCGGCACCAACGAGGGCGTGGATGCCGACCACCAGGCGGCCGTTCAGAAGGCCTACGACTGGGTCGTGAAGAACAAGGGCGTCACGCCCAAGGACGCCTATCCGTAATCGGTGGTTCTGTTTCAAACGCGCGCCCGGCTTTTGCCGGGCGCGCTTTGCGCAGCGCTTGACAAACGGCCCGCGCAGGCGGTATAATAGGCCCCGATAGTTACAAACGCGATGAGGCGGAAGAGTACCGCGCGCAAAACGCCAAAGCGAGCCGGCAGAGGGTGGAAGGCCGGCGCGGGCGCGCGCGGGAAGCGGCCGCCGAGCGGCCTGCCCGAACGGAGTAGGGCGGGACGGGTTTCCCCGCCGTTACCGGGCAAGAGAGGGCGCGGCCATCCGCGCCAATCGGAGTGGTACCGCGAATGACAGCGCCTGTTCGTCCCCGAGCGATCAGGCGCTTTTTTATGTTTTTTGCCCATTTTGCCGATTTCGGAAAGGAGCATCCGCAACCATGAGCGTCAGACCCACCACCTCCGACGAGCTGCGCGCGATGTGGCTCAGGTTCTTCCAGTCCAAGGGCCATGCCGTCATCCCCAGCGCATCCGTCATCCCGGAAAACGACCCGACCGTCCTGTTCACCACTGCGGGCATGCACCCGCTGGTGCCCTACCTGATGGGCCAGAAGCACCCCGCCGGCAGCCGCCTGTGCGACGTGCAGAAGTGCATCCGCACCGGCGACATCGACGAGGTCGGCGACGCCTCGCACCTCACGTTCTTTGAGATGCTGGGCAACTGGTCGCTGGGCGATTACTTCAAGAAGGAGGCCATCGCCTGGTCTTGGGAGTTCCTGACCAGCCCCGAGTGGCTCGGGCTCGACCCGGACCGCCTGGCCTTCTCGGTCTTCGCCGGCGAGCCGGAGAACGGCATCCCCCGCGACGACGAGGCCGCCGGCTACTGGCGCGCAAACGGCGTGAAGGACGACCACATCTTCTTCCTGCCGCGCGAGAACAACTGGTGGGGCCCCGCCGGCCAGACCGGTCCCTGCGGCCCGGACACCGAGATGTTCATCATCACCGACAAGGCGCCCTGCGGCCCCGACTGCTCGCCCGCGTGCGGCTGCGGCCGCTACCTGGAGATCTGGAACGACGTGTTCATGCAGTATCACAAGAACGCCGACGGCACCTTCGAGCCGATGGCGCACAAGAACGTGGATACCGGCATGGGCCTGGAGCGCACGATCTGCGTGCTCAACGGCAAGCAGACCGTCTACGACACCGACGCCTTCACGGGCATCCTGCAGCGCATCGCGGAGCTGTCGGGCAAGACGTACGGCGCGGACGAGCAGACGACGCGCGCGTTCCGCATCATCGCCGACCACATGCGCACGGCCACGATGATCCTGGGCGATCCGCGCGGCGTCTCTCCGTCCAATGTCGATCAGGGCTACGTGCTGCGCCGCCTCATCCGCCGCGCGGTGCGCTTTGGCATGGAGCTGGGCATGGGCGAGGGCTTTACCTGCGAGA
The DNA here is from genome assembly GCA_018713325.1 of Candidatus Onthenecus intestinigallinarum. Lineage (GTDB taxonomy): Bacteria > Bacillota > Clostridia > Christensenellales > Aristaeellaceae > Beduinella > Beduinella intestinigallinarum. The sequence goes on from DVFJ01000030.1 coordinate 88,174, forward strand.
TCGCCAAGGTCATCATCGCCCAGTACCGCGAGGTCTACCCCGAGCTCAAGCAGAACGAGGCCTTCGTGCTCGAGCAGCTCAAGCTTGAGGAGGCGCGCTTTGCGCGCACGCTGCGCCAGGGCGAGAAGGAGTTCGCCAAGATGGTTGCGCGCATGGACGGCGGCACGGTCATCGACGGCGTGAGCGCGTTCAAGCTCTACGACACCTATGGCTTCCCCATCGAGATGACCAAGGAGCTGGCCGCCGAGCATGGCCTGACCGTGGACGAGGCGGGCTTTGCCGCGCGCTTTGAGCAGCACCAGAAGACCAGCCACGCCGGCGCGGAGCAGCGCTTCAAGGGCGGCCTGGCCGACCACAGCGAGCAGACCGCGCGCCTGCACACCGCCACGCACCTGCTGCACGCAGCGCTGCGCAAGGTGCTGGGCGACGAGGTCGCGCAGAAGGGCTCCAACATCACCGCCGAGCGCCTGCGCTTCGACTTCTCCTTTGGCCGCAAGATGACCAAGGAGGAGATCGCTGAGGTCGAGCGCCTGGTCAACGAGGCCATCGCCGCCGACGTGCCGGTCGACATGAAGGAGACGACCGTCGCGGAGGCCAAGGCCGAGGGCGCGATCGGCCTGTTCGAGAGCAAGTACGGCGAGAAGGTGCGCATGTACACGATGGGGCCGTTCTCCAAGGAGATCTGCGGCGGCCCGCACGCGAATCACACGGGCGAGCTCGTCTCGTTCAAGATCCAGAAGGAGGAGTCGTCCTCCGCGGGCGTGCGCCGCATCAAGGCGACGATCGGCGCCAAGGCCGATTGACGTGATCGACAACGGACAGATAGCAAGGGCGCGGAGGCATGCCTCCGCGCCCTTTTGCGCCCTGAAGGACCCTATTCCGAGAGCTTCTGCGCCGCCTCCGTCCGCGCCGCGCGGGCGCGCATGACCGTCCACATGCGCAGCAGCAGGCCGCTCACCGGCAGCGTGATCAGACCTGCGATCAGGTTTTCCACCGAATGCGTCGGGGAGAGCGTGAAGATCGCCAGGTTGAGGACGAAGACGCTCACATTCAGCGCGAGCAGCGTCGCGTACAGGCGGGCCAGCCGCCGCAGATACCGCGCCCTGGATGCGTTGTCGCTGTACAGCTCGAACGCCCCCTCCGACGCCGGCCGCCTCAGGTAGACCCAGTCGCACCAGCGCTGCACGCACTCGATGCCGGATTCCCGCAGAAAGGCCAGGTAGTCCGCCTGGCCTGCCGCATCGCCGCCGAGCAGTTCGATCCGGTAGACCCACGCGCCGGGCTCGCAGTCCTCAAACGTGTATATCCCTAGGAAAAAGCGCGTCATCGCCATCCCCTCGCGCGCCTTCGCGTTCAGAAACGCCTCTTCCTTTTGCGGGTCTGTCAGCAAGTGAAATTCACGCCTGCGCATCGTCTTTCCCTCCTAATATGTGGATGCCGTTCTGATACAGCTCGCCCAGCCGCCGCACCTCTGCGCGCAGCGCCGCGCGCCCCGCCTGCGTCAGCTGGTATTCCTTGCGCCGCGCGTCCGATGCCGCCGGCTCGATCCAGCCGCGTGCGCACAGCGTGTTCAGCGCCCCATACAGCGTGCCCGCGCCCAGCGCCACGCGCCCGCCGCTCATCTCTTTCACCCGCTGCATGATCCCGTAGCCGTGCAGCGGGCTGTCCAGCGACAGCAGGATGTAATAGACCGCCTCCGTCAGCGCGCCCTGCTCGTCCATCGTCAGGCCTCCTCTGTAACTATATCGGAATGCGATATATCGTTCGACGGACTAATTATATCGTGATCCGATATAGTTGTCAAGCCCTTTTTTCTTGCAAAGGGGAACGGCGTCTGCTATCATGGACACACGAAAGGGGCGTGAGGACATGGAACGAAACGACGTGATCGTCGCATACGGAATGGACGCGGCGGCGATGGCGCGCGAGGTGCTGCGCGCGGCGCGCATCGAGGAGCTGATCGGGCGGCGGGATGCGCGCATCGCGTTCAAGCCGAACCTGGTGACGGCCGCGCCGGCGGAGCAGGGCGGCACGACGCACCCGGCGCTGCTAGAGGGCGCGATCGGCTACCTGAAGGAGCAGGGCTTTGAGCGCATCAGCATCGTGGAGGGCTCGTGGGTCGGCGAGCGCACGGCGCGCGCGTTCGAGGCGTGCGGCTATGCGGAGCTGGCGCGGCGCACGGGCGTGCGGCTGATCGACACGCAGCGGGACGGCGCGCACGAGGTCGACTGCGCGGGCATGCGGCTGCAGGTGTGCGACTGCGTGCGGGAGATCGACTTTCTGATCGGCGTGCCGGTGCTCAAGGGACACTGTCAGACGGGCGTGACCTGCGCGCTCAAGAACATGAAGGGGCTGATCCCCAATGCCGAGAAGCGGCGCTTCCACGCGATGGGGCTGATGAAGCCCATCGCGCACCTGAACGCGGGCATCCGGCAGGACTTCGTGCTCGTGGACGCGCTGTGCGGGGACCTGAACTTCGAGGAGGGCGGCAACCCGGTGCGGCGCGGGCAGGTGCTGGGCTTTCGCGACCCGGTGCTGTGCGACGCATGGGCGTGCCGCGAGATGGGCTATGACCTGGACGAGGTGCCCTACGTCGGCCTGGCGGCGGCGCTGGGCGTGGGCAGCGCAGACCTGGGGGCCGCGCGCGTGACGGAGGTGAACCGCCCCGAGGCGGTCGCCCGCCCGCCGAAGCCGGCGCGGCGCGTGGCTGCGCTCAGCCGCTGCGTGCGCGAGCAGGAGGCGTGCAGCGCGTGCTACGCGAGCCTGATCTGCGCGCTGGAGCGGCTGGACGGCGAGGGCGTGCCCACCCCGCGCGAGGTCTGCATCGGCCAGGGATTCCGCGGCAAAGCGGGCGACGTGGGCGTGGGCGCGTGCACGGCGGGCTTTGCGCACAGCGTGGGCGGCTGCCCGCCGCGCGCGGCGGACGTGCTCGCGTTCCTTCGCGGCCTGCGCTGAGCCTAGCGGCGCGCGATGGCCGCGACGGCCTCGAGCAGGCGGTCGACGTCGGCATCCGTGTTGAAGGGGCCGGGGCTGACGCGGACCGCGCCGGTCTCCAGCGTGCCCAGCAGCTGGTGTGCGCCGGGCGCGCAGTGCAGGCCGCCGCGCACCGCGATGCCGCGCGCATCCAGCGCGTCGGCTACCTCGCCGGAGGCCAGGGCGCGCACGTTGAAGCTGACCAGCAGGCTGCCCGGCGGCGAGTAGAGGGCGACGCCGGGAATCGCGCCTAGGCCTGCGCGCAGCCGCTCGCACAGGCGGCGGTGGTGTGCGGCGATCTCGGCTTCGTGCTGGCACAGGAAGCGCACGCCCGCGGCGAGCCCGGCGATGCCGGGCAGGTTGAGCGTGCCGCTCTCGAAGCGGTCGGGCATGTCCTCGGGCTGAAACATACTCTCCGACATGCTGCCCGTGCCGCCCTGGCGCAGCGGGCGCAGCGCGACGCCCTCACGTACGTACAGGCCGCCGGTGCCGTGCGGGCCGAGCAGGCCCTTGTGGCCGGGAAAGGCCAGCAGGTCCGCGCCCAGCTCGTCCGGGCGCGCGGGCACGAGGCCCAGGCTCTGCGCCGCATCGACCAGCAGCGTGACGCCCGCGCGGCGGCATAGGGCTGCGATGGGCCGCACGTCCTGCAGCACGCCGGTGACGTTGCTGCAGTGCGTGAATACGACCAGGCGCGTGCGCCGCGTCAGCGCGGCGCGCACGCCCTCGGGCGTCACGCGCCCGTCCGGCCCGGGGTGCACGAGTGTGAGCGGGTTCAACCCGGCGCGCGCGCGCTCGCTGAGCGGACGCAGCACGGAGTTGTGCTCCAGCAGCGTGGCCACGGCATGATCGCCCGGGCGCAGGATGCCGTGGATGGCGGTGTTGAGCGCGTCGGTGCAGCTCTGGCAGAACACCACGCGCGAGGGATCGGCCACGCCCAGCAGCGCCGCGAGCTGTTCGCGGCAGCCCCAGACGATGCGCCCGGCGGCCAGCGCCAGACGGTGGCCGGAGCGGCCGGGGTTCGCGCCGGCCTTTTCCAGCGCGCCGGCCATGGCCTGCGCCACCTGCGGGGCCTTGGGAAAGCTGGTCGCCGCGTTGTCCAGATAGATCAAGGATGCTTCCTCCCTTCGTCACGCAGCGGGGCCGCGCGCAATACAGTATATTAAGCGCGCGGCGGGGCATGCCGCGCGCAGGGCGAAGATGGGAGGCATGCGGATTGGACGGAGAGGTTTTCGGCATTGCGGCGTTCCGCTCGCGCCAGCAGGTGCTGCGCTTTGAGGGCGCGCTGCGGCGCGCGGGCATTCGCGCGCAGGTGGTCGCCACGCCGCGGGATGTGGCAATCGGCTGCGGGCTGTCGGTGCGCTTTGAGACGGCGGATACGGATGCGGTGCTCGCCGCCTATGATCGGACGCGTCCGGGCAACCTGATCGGCTTTTATCACGTGGACAGGCGCGGCGGCGGCCGTCCGGGGCTGTACCCCATCGACGTGCGGCGGGGTTGAAAAGGCGGGAAAAAGCGCGTATAATGGGGGAAAGACGCCGTAAGGGGGATGTCCACCATGGACCGCAAGGAAGCGATACTCGCCGAGCTCGCCCGACTCTACCCGGATGCGAAGCCCGCGCTGCACTTTTCCAACGCCTATGAGATGCTCGTGGCGACGGTACTCTCCGCGCAGTGCACGGACGTGCGGGTCAACATGGTGACGCCCGCGCTCTTTGCGGCCTATCCCGATGCGGCGCATCTGGCGGCGGCGGAGCCAGCCGAGATCGAGCCGTACATCCGCTCCTGCGGCTTTTATCACCACAAGTCCCAGAACCTTGTCATGGCCGCGCGCGCCCTGGTGCGCGAGCACGGGGGTGAGGTGCCCAACGACTTTGAGGCGCTGCAGAAGCTGCCGGGCGTCGGGCGCAAGACGGCCAACGTCGTCATGGCCAACGCCTTCGGCGCGGACGCCATCGCGGTGGACACGCATGTATTCCGCGTGTCCAACCGGCTGGGGCTGGTGCATGCGGACGACGTGCTGCAGACCGAGCTGCAGCTGCAGCAGGTCATCCCTAAGGGCAGTTGGTCGGCCGCGCACCATTGGCTGATCTACCACGGCCGGCGCGTGTGCGCGGCGCGCAAGCCCGCGTGCGAGCGCTGCACGCTGCGGGCGCTTTGCGAGCATGCGCAGGCCGCGGCGCAATAAGACGAAAAAACCCCCGGCGAAAATGGCAGAGGAGCATAAAGAAGTATTACGAAAATACTAACCTATGCCAAGTGAACGGGAAATAAGAAACCTCTATGTGAATGGACGAACCATTTGTATAGAGGTTTTCTTTTGCTTCTTAAAATTTTTCA
>DVFJ01000031.1 GCA_018713325.1 Candidatus Onthenecus intestinigallinarum
TTTTCAATTGCGCAACTTATCTTATCATTTTTTACTGTGATTATAGAGCTTTTTGTTTCCGGCCCTTTGATGGCGGGAGAGAGCGCCCACATATCCGCTGCGTGAGGCATAAAAAGTCCTCGGTCATTTCTGACCGAGGAAGTGGTGGTCGCAACAGGACTCGAACCTGTGACCCCATCGATGTGAACGATGTGCTCTACCAACTGAGCCATGCGACCTCTTGACGACGTGAACTATTATAGCACGAAAAACCCGTAGCGTCAAGAGGATTGAAGAAAAAAATCAGTCGTTCAGCACGCGCTCGATGATGTAGCGGGGGCGGGCCTTGGCTTCGTTGTACACCTTGCCGATGTATTCGCCGATGACGCCCAGGCTCAGCAGCTGAATGCCGCCGATCATCCAGATGGAGGCCATCAGCGACGTCCAACCCGCCTGGGCCGAGCCCATCAGCTTGGAGATCAGCGCCCACACCAGGGCGATGATGCTGGCCACGAAGATCACCATGCCGACCGCCAGGATCAGCCGGATGGGCTTGATGCTGAAGGAGGTGATGCCGTCAAATGCGAAGGACAGCATCTTCTTGAGCGGATACTTGCTCTCGCCGGCAAAGCGCTCCGCGCGCTCATACTCCACGGTCGTCCACGGATAGCCGATCTGCGGCACGATGCCGCGCAGGAAGAGGTTGACCTCCTTGAACTGTGAAAGGCCCTCCACCGCCCGCCGGGACATCAGGCGGTAGTCCGCATGGTTGAACACGATGTCCACGCCCAGCGCCTGCATGAGCTTGTAGAAGCCCTCGGCCGTGAAGCGCTTGAAGAACGTGTCGGTCTTGCGCGCGCTGCGCACGCCGTAGACGACGTCGTAGCCCGCGTGGTATGCGTCGACCATGGCGTCCACGGCATTCACGTCGTCCTGCAGGTCCGCGTCCATGGAGATGATCATGTCCGCATAGTTGACCGCCGTCATCAGCCCGGCGAGCAGCGCATTCTGGTGGCCGCGGTTGCGCGAGAGGTTCACGCCCGAGAAGAGCTTGTCCTGCTCGTGCAGGCCCGCGATGATCTCCCACGTGCGGTCCTTGGAGCCGTCGTTGACGAACATCACGCGGCTCTTGTCCGAGATCTTGCCCGCCGCCATCAGCGCGCGCATCTTTTCGCCCAGGCGGCGCGACGTCTCCGGCAACACGGCCTCTTCCTTGTAACAGGGCACGACGATATAAAGCGTTTTTTCGTCCTTCATGCAGTCCATCCTTTCCGGCGGCGGAAGCGTCCGCCGCAAATTGCCCGCTCGCGCGGGGAAAAATCTGCTCACGGGGTCGAAACGGGTTGGGGTCATTATACCATATTTGGCGCGCCGCGTCACGCGCGGGCTTTGGGCGTGCCGCCCGCAGAGAGCTTTTCGTCGTTGGCAAAGCGGAAGAGGGTCAAAAACAGGATCTTCAGGTCAAAGCCCAGCGTCCAGTGCTCGATGTAGTAGATGTCATGCTCCACGCGCTTGGGTATCGACGTGTCGCCGCGAAAGCCGCACACCTGCGCCCAGCCGGTGATCCCCGGGCGGACGTAGTGCTTGATCATGTACAGCGGGACTTCCTCCTTGAACTTGTCGACGAAGTAGGGGATCTCCGGGCGCGGGCCCACCAGGCTCATGTCGCCCTTGAGCACGTTGACCAGCTGCGGCAGCTCGTCGATACTGAACTTGCGCAGGAAGGCCCCAAAGCGCGTGCGCCGCGCGTCCTCGCTCTTGCTCCAGGCGCTGTCCTGCTCGGCGTTGGGCCGCATGGAGCGGAACTTGTACATCTCAAACGTCTGCTTGTGCCGGCCCACCCGCTCCTGGCGGAAGATGACCGGGCCCGGCGACGTGATGCGGATGCCGACCGCCGCGACGAGCATCAGCGGCGAGGTCAGCACGAGCAGCGCCAACGAACCCACCACGTCCATTGCGCGCTTGACCGCCGCGTTCATCAGGTTGTCCAGCGGGATGGAGCGAATGCCGACCACATTCAACCCGTCGATCTCCTCCACCTGCATGCGCGAGCTGATGTAGCGGTCGTAGCAGGGGATGATCGACAGCGGCGTTCCGGTCTTTTCGCAGGCGCGGATCGCGTCCTCGATGTGCGTGTAGTCCCGGGCGGCCATCGCCAGCACCGCTTCGTCCGGCTTGAGGCGGTTCAATACGTCTTCCAGCGCGTCATAGCCGCCCAGATGCTTTACGCGGCCCCAGGAGGCGTCGTCCGCCACGTAGCCCGCCACGCGAAAGCCGTATTCACGGTGCACATCGAGAATGCGCAGATAGTCTGCCGCCGTACTGCCGCACCCCACAAGCACGACATGCTTCTGGTTAAATCCGCGCCGTCGATAGGCGCGCAGCATCAGGCGGATGGTCATGCGCTTGCACACGCACAGCGCGATGCCCAGCGCATAGCTGTAGCCCAGCATCGCGCGAGAGAAGTTCGGCAGCTTGAAAAAGTAAAACACGCTGAGCACGATGGCAAAGCACAGACTCTCCGCCACCACGATCTGCCAGATTTCCGCATAGTAGCGCATGCTGCGATGGGGTTTGTAAAAGCCCATCGCGCTGTAGACCACCAGGTGCAGCGCCGCGTTGCCAAACGCCACCAGTACATGCGACGCCACGCCGTAGGCAATGGCGCCGTCGTCGCGCAGGTAGAAGCGGATGACGAACGCCAGCATCATCGCCGCGAACGCCGCAAGCGCGTCGAGCGCGCCGTTGATCTGGTTGAGCTGACGCTGGTGCTGCTTAATCATGCCGGCCACCTCCCGCTGCAAGTGCTTCATACAGGCCGCTGAGCTGTTGAACCGTATCCCCGATGTCCAGCCCGGCCCGGCGTACGGCCTGCGCGCCCGATTGGCGCGCGCGCACCGGCGCGGCCAACGCTTCGACCGCCCGCGCCCAGGACTGCGCCCCGGCCCGCAGCGGCAAAAAGCGGACCGCATCGCAGACGGCGGTGTGTGCGTCCACGGCGTCGGATACGAGGCAGGGCAGACCGCAGGCCTGTGCCTCCACGCCCACGACGGGCAGCCCCTCGTAAAAGCTGGGCAGCACAAAGACGTCCATCGCGCAATACAGCCGCTGCAGGTCGTGGCGGATGCCCAGAAACCGCACGCAGTCCGTCAGGCCGAGCGCGGCCGCCTGCGCCTCGACGCCGGCGCGCAACTCGCCGTCGCCTACCAACAGAAGTACCGCATCCGGCCTGCGCGCATGCAGCGCCGCAAAGATCTCCAGCAAAAAGGCGTGGTTTTTCTGGCGCATGAAGCGCCCGACGTGCCCGACGACCAGGGAGCTTTGCAGGCCCAGCCGCGCGCGCGCCTGCGTGCGGACGGCCTCGCTGAAGCGGAAGCGGCCCACGTCCACGGCGTTGGGCAGAATTGTCACGCGGCCTGCATCAATCAGCCGGCGTGGGAACATCCACTGCGCGGTCGCCTGGCCGCAGGCCATAAAGTGCGTCGCAAACAGGCGTGCCGTCGGGCGCAACAGGCCCTTGAGCAGTCCGCGCGCGCCCTCGCCTGGCGCGCTGGTGCTGTGGGCATGGCTGATGCGCACCGGCACGCCGGCCCAGCGCGCGGCCAGCAGCACCGGCAGGTTGAGCGTGGTCATGTGCGCGTGGACGATGGGATAGCAGTTCTGCGCAAACAGGCGGCGCAGCGCGAGGACGCGGGCAATGGGGCGGGTTGTCGGCGGGATGCGGTAATACCGCGCGCCCAGCGCGATCAGTTTCTCGGGCGGCTCGCAGGGCGAATCCTCGTCAATGAAGTAATCGAACTGAATGCGCGTATGGTCCAGGCGGCGGTAGTAGGTGTTGACCACGGCCTCCACGCCGCCGGCGGCAAGCTTGCCGACCACTTGCGCAACACGCATGTCTTCGCCTCCCCGGACGGTCGATGAACGCAAAAAAGGACATATCCGGTTTTTATTATACCCGAATATGCCCTGCGTAGCAACATCAATCCACGAACGGCTGGGAAAAACTGCATTTTCTGCTACTTCTTGGTATGCGGGGAGAAGATCACGGACGCCAGATAGCCGAACAGGATCGCCGCCGCGATGCCCCCGGCGCAGGCGGAGATGCCGCCGGTAAACGCGCCGAGCCAGCCCTGCTCGCGGACGGCTTCGATGGCGCCCTTGGCCAGCGAATAGCCGAACCCGGTCAGCGGAACCGTCGCGCCGGCGCCTGCGAATTCGGCCAGCGGCGCATAGACGCCCAGCGCGCCGAGCAGAACGCCGGCGGTGACATAGCCCACGAGGATGCGCGAGCTCGTCATCTGCGTGCGCAGCAGCAGCGCCTCGCCGATCGCGCACAGCGTACCGCCCACGAGAAAGGCCTTGACGTACATCCACATCGTTTATTCCTCCTTCCCGACGTGTTCAAGCACGACGGCATGGGCGATGGAAGGGATGGTCTCGCCCTGCATGGTCGTCGTGGGGCTGAGCAGCGCGCCCGTGGCCATGAACAGGATGCGGCGCAGCTCGCCGCGCGCGAGCTCGCCCAGCAGCTTGCCGCACAGCACGGAGGCCGAACAGCCGCAGCCGCTGCCGCCGGCGTGCGCGTCCTGGGATGCGTCGTAGATCAGCATGCCGCAGTCGACGCTGCGTTCGGGCGGCAGTGCGCGCCCCTCACGGCGCAGCAGCTCGAGCATGAGCTCGCGGCCCAGGCTGCCCAGATCGCCCGTGACGATCAGGTCATAGGCGGCATAGTCGCGCCCGGTGTCCCGCAGGTGCGCCAGCAGCGTGTCCGCGGCTGCCGGGGCCATGGCCGCGCCCATGTTGTTGGCGTCCTTGACGCCCAGGTCGATCACCTTGCCCGTCGTCACGTGCGTGATGCGCACGCGCGCATCGCGGGCCTCCCTTGCCTCGCACACGAGCGCGCTGCCGGAGCCGGTGACCGTCCACTGTGCGGTCGGCGTGCGCTGCGTGCCCAGCTCCAGGGGCGTGCGGTACTGACGCTCGGCGGTGGAAAAATGGCTGCTCGTGGCGCACAGCACGCGCGCGCAGTGGCCGCCGTCGACGAGCATGCCGCCCAGCGCGAGCGATTCGGCCATCGTGGAACACGCGCCGTACAGGCCGTAGAACGGGATGCCGAGCTGCCGGGCCGCAAAGCCCGCGGAGATGATCTGATTGAGCAGGTCGCCGCCCAGCAGCGCGTGCACGTCCTGCGGGCGGACGCCTGCCTTGTCCAGCGTCAGGCGCGCGCAGGATGCGAACAGGCTGCGTTCCGCCTTTTCAAAGCTCTCCTGGCCGCACATGTCGTCGGCCTCCACCCGATCAAAGCAGGCGCCCAACGGCCCCTCGCCCTCCTTGGGGCCCACGATGGCCGACCATGCGGCCAGGCGCGGCCCGGAGGGCAGCGCGACCGTCTGCGCGCCCATGCGTTTGTCCGCCATGCGTTACCTCCCGAGAAAGAAGTAGATCAGCCCGACGATCACAGACGAACCGATGCCGTAGACGAGCACGGGCCCGGCCAGCGAAAACATCTTGGCACCCACGCCCATGACGTAGCCCTCCCGCTTGAACTCCATCGCCGGCGCGACGACGGAGTTGGCAAACCCGGTGATGGGGACGATCGACCCGGCGCCCGCATACTTGCCCAGGCGGTCGTATACGCCCAGGCCCGTGGTCAGCGCGCTGGCGAAGACCAGCGAGATCGAGCATACGGCGCCGGCGGCCTGCCGGTCCAGCCCCAGGGACATCGCCAGGTCGGTGATGGCCTGGCCCAGCACGCAGATCAGCCCGCCCACCCAGAAGGCGCGCACCAGTCCCTTGCCCATGTCCGACCTGGGCGCGAGGCGCTCGACGAGCTGTAGATACTCCTGAACGCGTCGGCTCTGCTTCATGCCTCTTCCTCCCGTTCGTTGCGCAGGGGCGTGCCCGTTCGCGGCGGGCGCATGCGCGTCTCCCGCGCGCCGGGCCGCGGCTGCGCCTCCAGCGCATAGGTGGGATGGTTGTGCCTGTCCATCGAATCCCTCCTCCTGCGGGATAGTATGGCCGCGCGGCGCCATGTCAATGCACAAACAGCGTGCCCAGAAACGCGCCGGCTGCCTTGCCCAGCGCGAGCGCCCATAGCAGCGGCGTCACCGCGCATCCCAGGCGCAGGCGATCCAGTGCATAGGGCAGCACGTCCAGGATCTCGCTGAGCGCGGCGGCCAGCGCGCCGGTAAACAGGCCCGCGAGCAACATCGCCGCAAAGAAAAACGCCTGCGGCAGGTGCAGCGACCAGCGCATGCTACCCATCAGCGTGCCGCCGGCGATGCCCAGCGCCAGCGCCCAGGCCGCCAGGCCGCGCTTCATCGGCGCGCCGCATGCATGCATCACGCGAAGGGGCAGCTGCAGCACCGTGTACAGCGCCGCACTGCACAGTCCCACAATCGCCCCCGCCGTGACCGCGAGCAGGGCGGCCCATACGTCAATCATCGCGCGGCGCCTCCCTGGCCGCGCGCTCGTTCATGACCGCGCGCTTGTAGTTGGAGAGCTTGATATCCAGCGGGGAGATGGTCTTGCGGCCGATCAGCGCATAGTAGAACGCGACGCCCAGGCCTACGCCCAGCGCATAGGGGAGCGCTACGGCCAGCGCGGCGGGTTCTTCGCCGCCGGTGACGGCCCGGTACATCTCCCGCTGGGCGTCGTACATGTTGACGTCCGCGTGGAACCACATGATCGCCAGCGCACTGCCCGCCAGCAGCACCAGGAAGGCCAGCGCGGCGCGCAGGAACAGCAGCCGCGGCCGTCCCTCGCGCTTGCGCGTCAGCAGCGCAGTGGCCGGTCCGAGCAGCGAGACCTGCTCGCCCGGATAGCGCGCGGCGATCGCGCGCACGACCTGCATCGCCTGCACGCAGTACACCCCGTTGCCCTCGGGCACGGACACGGGGAGATCCTGCACCTCGACGCGCGCGTCGCATAGCACGTCGCACAGGTCGCGCACGCGCACGTCCTCGTGAGGCCCACGCTCGACCGTCTCCCGCATGCGCAGATAGATCATATGCAGCCCCCCTGCGCAAACACCCGCTGCGCATCCACGAAGCGCTCCGCCTCTGCCGTGCCCAGGTTCCGCATGAGCAGCCACACGCACACCAGCGCCAGCAGCAGCACGGCCAGCGCGGCCATCAAAAGCGCCTTTTCCCGAAATTCCTCCAAACGGCATCCCTCCCGCGCACATTCTGCGCTTAGTATGCGGCCGGATGCGCGAATCATGTCGCAGCTGCCGAAAGAACCCATGCCAAAAGGCGCCATTTGCCGCGCGGGCGGGTGTTGATCCGCGGCCCGGCGCGTGTTATACTAAGGAGACGATCCCATTGGATTCCATGGATATGGCGAGGTGAAACCGTGCTCAAATACGAATCGCTGTCGCTGGAGCGCACGCGGCAGATCGAAACTGAAAAGCGCGACGGCACATTTGCGCGCCTGGGCACTGAGGATGCGGACGCCATCCGCCGCGCGGCGGTCGAAGGGGACAGGGGGACGGTCTGGCGGCCCGCCTTTGTGCGCGACGTTGACAAGATCCTGCACTGCCCGTACTATAACCGCTACAGCGACAAGACGCAGGTCTTTTCCCTGCTCAAAAACGACGACATCACCCGGCGCAGCCTGCACGTGCAGCTCGTCTCGCGCATCGCGCGCACGATCGGCCGCGCGCTCAACCTCAACGTAGACCTGATCGAGGCCATCGCGCTCGGCCATGACATCGGTCATCCGCCGTTTGCGCACACGGGCGAGAGCTATCTGGACGAACTGTACCACGAGCACACGGGCCGGCACTTCTACCACAACATCCACTCCGTGCGCGTGCTGGACGCGATCTACCCGCTCAACGTCAGCCTGCAGACGCTCGCGGGCGTGGCTGGGCACAACGGCGAGGTCGAGCTGGAGGAATACCGTCCCGTGCCCATCGGCGACTTTGAGACGTTTGACCGCATCATCGAGCGCGCGTACACCGACCGCGCCTTTGCCAGGCGCATTCAGCCCTCCACGCTCGAAGGCAGCGTCGTGCAGATCTGCGACATCATCGCCTACCTGGGCAAGGACCGTCAGGACGCCGCGCGCGTCCATGTCGCGGACGAGAGTGCGTTCGAGGGCGGCGAGATCGGCGCGCTCAATGCGGAGATCATCAACAACCTGGTCGTCAACGTCATCGAGAACAGCTATGGCAAGCCCTACATCCGTCTGGATGCGCGCCACTTCCGGGCGCTGCAGGCCTCCAAGCGCGACAACTATGCGATCATCTACGAGAGCGCGGCCACGCGCGCCCGGCTGGATGTGACGGCCCGGCCCATGATGCGCGAGATGTACGGCCAGCTGCTGGAGGACCTGCGCCGGGAGAACCGCCGCTCGCCGGTCTTCACGCACCACATCGACTACGTCTCCCGCGCGCACTATCCGCGGCGCGCGCCCTATGAGCGGACCGAGCCGAACCAGCTGGTGGTCGACTACATCGCCAGCATGACAGACGACTACTTCATCGACCTGCATCGCTACCTGTTCCCGCAAAGCCCGCTGCGGGTGGAATACCGCGGCTATTTTGACGAATTGAAAGGATAACGGCCATGTTTGAACCCATTCTCGAGGCGATCCGGCGGCACGACCGCATCGTGCTGCACCGGCACGTCAATCCGGACGGCGACGCGCTGGGCAGCCAGATCGGCCTCAAGCACATCCTGCGCGAAAACTTCCCGCACAAACAGGTCCGCGCCGTCGGCGACGGCGCGGGGCGCTATGCGTTCATGGACGATTCGGCCATGGACGACGTGCCGGACGCGTTCTACGAGGGCGCGCTGGCGATCATCCTGGATACGTCCGCCGCGCATCTCATCAGCGACGGGCGCTACGCGCTGGCGGCCGCCACCGCGCGGCTGGACCACCACATCTTCTGCGGGCAGATCGCGCAGGCGGAGGCCACGGACACCGGCTACGAGAGCTGCTGCGGCCTGGTAGCGGACTTTGCCCGCACGTGCGGCCTGCGCGTGCCGCCCCTCGCGGCCAAGTCGCTCTTTACCGGCATGGTGACGGATTCCGGCCGCTTCCGCTACGACGCCACCAGCGCGCGCACGTTCGAGCTGGCCGCCTTCCTGATGCAAACGCCCTTTGACCTGGAGGAGATCTACGCCAACCTCTATGCTAGCGATTACGAGCAGGTGCGGCTGCGCGCGCAGTACGCGCTCAAGATCCGCTTTGCCCAAAACGGCGTCGCCTATATCTACACGACGCTGGAGGAGGCGCGCGCGCTGGGCGTGGACGCGTTCACGCTCTCGCGCGGCATGGTGAACGTCATGGCCGACATCCGCGGCGTGGACGTGTGGGTCAACTTCACGGAGACGGAGCGGGGCGTGCTGTGCGAGCTGCGCTCGAGCCGGCGCAACATCAACCCCATCGCCGTGCGCTACGGCGGCGGCGGCCACGCCAAGGCCAGCGGCGCGACGCTGCCGGGCCGCGAAGCGGCGATGCGCATGCTTCGCGACCTGGAGGAAATGGGGGAGGACGCATGAAAAATTTGGACAAGATGGAGGCCATCCTGCAAAGGATCGAGGCGTATCCGCGCATCATGCTGTTTCGCCATGTGCGTCCGGACGGGGACTGCGTGGGCGCGACGAAGGGCCTGCAGCGCATCCTGCGCCTGTCGTTCCCCGAAAAGGAGATCCTGCTGACGGACGGGCAGCAGTCGGACTTCCTCGCCTTCCTCGGCCCTGACGACGAGCCCGTGGCGGACGAGCTGTATGCGCAGGCGCTGGGCATCGTGCTCGACACGGGCAACCAGGCGCGCATCTCCAACCCCAAGTACGCGCTGTGCCGCGAGCTGATCAAGATCGACCACCACATCGACCGCGAGCCCTACGGCGACCTGTCCTGGGTCGAGGAGGAGCGCTCCTCTGCGTGCGAGATGATCGCCGCGTTCTACGGCGTGTTCCGAGACCGGCTGCGCATCGACGCGTGGGCGGCCACGTGCCTGTACACGGGCATGGTGACCGACTCGGGCCGGTTCAAGTTCAGCAGCGTCACGGGAGACACGCTGCGGTGCGCCGCGCTGCTGCTCGACCAGGGCGTGGACACGCAGACGCTCTATGCGCACCTGTACCTCAAGGACTTTGACTCGCTGCGCTTCAAGGCCTATCTGTACGAGCACATCCAGCGCACCGAGAACGGCGTGGCACACCTGTACGTCAGCCGCGGGATGCAGGAGCGCTTCGGTCTGACGTTCGAGACGGCCAGCGCCTGCGTCTCCTGCATGGACTCCATCCGCGGCTGCCTGTGTTGGATCGCCTTCATCGAGACGCCGGGCGGGGAGGAGAGCATCCGCGTGCGCCTGCGCTCGCGCTTCATGCCCATCAGCGACCTGGCGGAGCGCTACCGCGGCGGCGGACACGCCTGCGCCAGCGGCGCGACGGTGTACGACGAGGAGGAGGTGCGCGCGCTGCTGGCGGAGGCCGACGCCATGGTGCGCGACTACAAGCAGACGCACACGGACTGGATGTGAACGGCAGACAGGAAAAGCGGGGAGCCTTTTGGCTCCCCGCTTTTTTGGGATGCGCTGTTACTGGGCCTTGACGACCGCGTCGAGCGTGCAGCCCTGGTCGAACTCGATGGTGCCCTCGTAGTTCTTGATCGTGCCGGAGACGGTGATCGTGTCGCCCACGGCCAGATCCTTCGCGCCCTCGCCCGCAAGGCGGTAGCACATGATCGGGTAGTCCGCCAGGCCGCCGACCTGCATGATGACGGTGATGTTCTGGTACTTGTCGCTCCAGGCGGTGTCGATCTCGGTGATGACGCCGGTCATCGTCGAGGGCTCGGTCATCGCAAGGCCGGCCTCCAGGCCGTAGGCCGTGACGGCCGTGCGCGCATCATTGGCGCTGTCCGCCGGCACGACGAGCGTGCAGCCCTGGTCGAACTCGATGGTGCCCTTGTAGTTCTTGATCGTGCCGGCCACGGCGATGTCGTCGCCCACGGCCAAGTCCTTCGCGCCCTCGCCCGAAAGGCGATAGCACATGATGGGCTGCTCGGTCAGACCGTCGCACACGATGGTGACGGTGATGTTCTGGTACTCGTCGCTCCAGGCGGTGTCGATGTTCACGACCTCGCCGCGCAGCACGGTGGGCGCGGTCATGGACAGGCCATCCTCGAGCTTGTAGGCCGCGTCGAGCAGCGCCTTCTGGCTGACGTGTTCGCCCATGCCCACGAGCGTGCAGCCCTGGTCGAACTCGATGGTGCCCTTGTAGTTGGTCAGGATGCCCTCGACGGTGATGTCGTCGCCCACGGCCAGATCCTTCGCGCCCTCGCCCGCCAGGCGGTAGCACATGATCGGCTGATCGGCCAGATCGCCCACCTGGATGGTGACGGTGATGTTCTGGTACTCGTCGCTCCAGGCGGTGTCGATGGCGGTCACGACGCCGTAGAGGCGGAAGGTCTCGTCCAGCGACAGGCCGTCCTCGAGCTCATAGGCCACGGCGACGATCTCCTCGTAGCTCATGCCCGCATCCAGGATGAGCGCCGCGGGCACCTTGTGGTTGAAGGTGACGGTCTCGGTGTTGCCCGCCTCGTCCTTGAGCGTGGCGGTCAGCACGTAGTGGAGCTCTTCGGGGTTCTGCTCGTCCACGTCGACGGTGACCATGCCGTCGTCGCCGGCCACGAACTGGATCGTGTCCGAATCGGCCGTCCAGTCGATGGCGTAAAGCGTGCCGCCGATGTTGACCGCGCCCACGACAGTGTAGTCGGCCGGGGTGGTCTCCGGCTTGCCCTGATACATCAGGCGCAGGTAATCGCGCGCGGCGGTCAGGCCGTCGGTGGATTCAGCGGCGGCAAAGCCCGCGCACGCAAGGGTGAGCAGGGAGAATGCTGCCAGCAAAGCGATACACTTCTTCATGGTGATCTCCTCTCGATGGTCGTTAGGGATGAAGGGTGACGGCGTCCGTCTCGAACGCCCGGATCAGATAGGTTCCATCCTGGCGCAGCACGATGCCGCGCACGTCGATCGTGCCGCCGGCGCAGCCGTCCGCCGTAAGCCCGGCGCAGGCCGCCGCGTCGGCACGCACCTGCACCTGGACGTCGCCGGCCGTGCAGGTCAGCCAAAGGCCGGCCGCATCCTCTGCCGCGTCCGCAACGCGCAGGTCCTGCAGCTGAACCGTGGTGAAGAGCGCCAGCTCGGCGCAGTCCACAGTGCGCACGCCCTCGCCGGTCTGCACCTCGGCCGTGCCGCGCGCGAACGTCTCGGGATCCAAGGGCGCGTAGGCGGGCTGTCCCTCGCCGATCTTTTGAATGTTGTCCGGGTCGTCCGGGTCCATCATGCGGTAGCTCAGGCCGGCGACCTGGTAGGTGTCGCTGGGCGCATGATACTGAAACGTCCCCACGATGCGGGATTCGTTGCCGACCTTGAGCACATTCAGCGCCGGCGCGCTCATGCCGTAGCCGTAGTAGACGCACACGCCATAACAGCGGTCCGTCTCCGGGTCATAGGCCTCCATGTAGACGCTCTGCGCGTCGTTCATGGTGATGATGCCGGTGAAGGCGACCTTGCGGCCGTCGTAGCGCTCGGGATCACAGCGAAGGTCCCGAATCGTCAGCTCGAGGGCATCGCCGTAATCGAAGTCGGGATCCGGCTCGCCGGAATAGAGGTTCAGCCCCTGCGCCTTGGCCTGCGCCAGGGCCGCCGTGCACCACTCGCCGTAGCGGTTGTTTGCGGCGGCGTTGCCCACGGCCAGACCGTTTTGCAGGATCTCGACGTTCAGGTTGCGGTAGTCCGACGCGGCGTCGGGCTTGTACCACACCCACACGAGGTGGCGCTCACCGGTGGAATCGAGGTTCCACCGGCCGTCGTCGGATTCGATGAGGATGGAGGCGGCCGTGCTCAGCCGCTCCTGCGTAAAACGCGCGGCGGCTTTGCCGTATTCCTCCACCCGGTTGGTCGTCTCCGGCGTGTTGATGCCCAGATACCGGGCCTTGAGCACCCCGGAGGCCGCGATCGACGCCGGCACATCAAAGTGCGTCGTGTCGCCGTCGATGAAGGCATGCACGGTGACCTCCTGCTTGAGCGTATCGGAGGTCATGTCCAGCTTGAGCTCGCCCGCATAGTCGACGGGCGCCTCGGCGAGGGACGCCCGCATGCCCACAAGGAGCAGGCATGCGAGCGCAAGACAACAGGCGATTCGCTTCATCATGGATCGATCAGAAGCTGTACTCGCACTCGTCCACCGCATCCTGGAAGGCGCTCTCGAGCATGGCGTCGACGTCGCCGCCGTCGTCAGCCGTCAGGCACTTGGCCAGCAGCATGCCGACCTGATCGCGGGCGGTGGAGGAGCCGTTGAACGCCGGGGAGGTGTAGTACGCATCCTCCTGCTCCAGGCAGACCTTGGCGCTCAGCGCGGAGATGTAGTCGCCGCCGTCGGCGCTGTCCAGGAAGGCCGCATAGACCTCATTGTCGCTGACGGACTTGAGCACGGGCACATAGCCGGAGGCCATGGAGAACTCGGCCTGGAAGTTGACGTTGGTGGTCAGGAACTTGACGAACAGCCAGGAGGCGACGACCTCCTGCGGGTTCTCCTTCTCGAAGATGCAAACGCTCGGGCCCTGGGAGATGACCTTGCGGTTGTCTTCGCTCACCTGCGGGATGGTCGCGATGCCGACCTCGAAGGGATAGGTGCCGTCGGCGTTCGCGGCCGGGCGCTGGTAGGTCGCGCCGGCAGAGGAGCCGATGGACATGTAGCTCTTGGTCTCCGCCGTGGAGACGAACAGGCCGGACGTGTAGGCGCCGTAGAGCGTCTGGGTCGTCAGGTAGCCCTTCTGGTACCACTCGCGGAACATCTTGACGAAGGCGCGGTTCTGCTCGTTGTTGAACAGGAAGTGGTCGCCCGTCGCGCTGGTGTAGGGCGAGCCGTACTGCTCGCACATGGTGATGAACCAGTTGGCCTCGCTGTCATAGCCCAGCGGGATGGAGTTCGGGTCGATCTCCTTGATCTTGGCGCAGACGGCCTCCATCTCCTCCCAGGTGGTGGGAACGGTCAGGCCGTTCTCGTCGAAGAACGTCTTGTTGTAGTAGAGCACCTCGGTCGACTTGGACAGCGGCATCGTGTACATCAGCCCGTCGCCGAACTGCATGCCCTCGTTGTAGTAGCCCTCGATGAAGTCGGCCTTCTGCTCGTCGGTCAGGCCCAGGATCTCCGTGGTGCCGTCGGCGCGGGTGACGGTCTCCTGACTGGCGATCAGGTTGTCCAGCGTGGCCACGACCTGCGCCAGGTTGTACAGCGCGACGTGGTCAGGGTAGCAGTAGGCGATGTTGGGCTGCGTGCCGACGGTGATCTCGGTGCTCACCTGGTCGCGCACGTCGTCATAGTTGCCTACGGACGTGTACTCGACGTGGATATTGGGGTAGAGCTTGTTGAACTCGGCAATGTAGGTGTCCAGCACGGCGGTCAGGTTGGAGCCCATCGTGTGGTAGAACGTGATGGTGACTTCGCTGCCGTCATAGCCGCCTTCGGGGACGGCAAAGCCGGGCGCGCTCTCGGCCTGCGCGGCCGACAGGCAGCCGAGCAGCATCGCCGTGAGCAAAAGCAGAGAGACGATCTTCTTGAGCATGGTTTTCCTTCCTTTCTGAAAGTGGGGTCTGAAATGGGTGGTTGTATGTCATAGGCCGCTGGGAGCGGACCTATCAACCCTTGATGCCGCTGCGGCTCACACCGGACATGATGTACTTGCGCAGGAAGATGAACACCAGAAACAGCGGCGCGGACACGAGTGCGACGGCCGCCATCTGCACGGGGTAGTTGACGTCGCCGGTCGTCTCGGTGAAGGCGTTGCGCAGGCCGTTGGTGATCATGCGGTGCGCCTCGTCGTTGGCGACCAGGCGTGGCCAGATGTAGGAATTCCACGCGCCCATCATCTTGAGGATCGTGATGGAGATGAGCGTGGGCAGCGAAAGGGGAATCATGACCTTCCACAGGTACTTCAGGTCGCTGGTGCCATCCACCTTGGCCGCCAGGTACAGCTCGTTGGGAATCTGCAGGAAGTTCTGGCGCAGCAGGTAGATGTAAAAGACGCTCACCAGGAACGGCACGATCAGCACGGTATAGGTGTTGCGCCAGCCCAGCGTCGTGACCGTACTGTAGTTGGTGATCGTGAACAGCTCGCCGGGGATCATCATCGTGGCCAGCAGCGCCGCGAAGAGCAGCTCCTTGCCCTTGAACTCCAGGCGCGCGAACGCGAACGCCGTCAGGATCGTGATGACCAGCGACAGCAGCGTGGAGACGACGCCGACGATCATCGTATTGAGAAACAGCCGGCCCAGGTTGGCCGTGGTGAAGGCCGTGACGTAGTTGCCGAGAATGATCCGCTGCGGCCAGAAGGTCGGCGTGCTCATGCGGTACTCCTCCAGCGTCTTGACCGAGGAGATCAGCATCCAGTAGAAGGGGAAGAGCACGATGGCCGCCATCAGCAGCAGGAACGCATAGACCGCCAGCAGGTAGACGGCCCGTCCGGCCTTCTGATGGAGGGACTGCCTGCGCATGTCCCTTGCGCGCATGGGAACGATCGTTTCTTTTGACATGCTGCACCTCTCAATAATGCACGCGCTTCTTGCTGATCCGCAGGTTGACGAGCGTGACGACCAGGATAATCGCAAACAGGATCAGCGCGGCGGCGCTGGCGCGGCCCTGGCTGTTGGTGCTCAGGGAGTCGTAGATGAAGCCGACCATCGTATTGAGGCGGCCGGCGTCGTCGGGCGGCCCCATGTTCTCGCCGAAGATGCCCACGATGCTGGTGTACTCCTTGAAGCCGTCAATGAAGCTGGTGATGATCACGTAGGCCAGCATGGGCGAGAGCAGCGGCACCGTGATGCGCGTGAGCACGCGCCAACGGGGCGTGCCGTCGACGCGGGCGGCCTCGTAATACTGCTTGTTGATGCTCTGCAAGCCGCCCAGCAAAACCAGGATCTTGAAGGGCAGCGCGTTCCAGACGATGTAGACGATCATGACGGTCAGGTTGGCCGTATAGGTCGAGCCGTAGTTGATCCAGTTGACGGGCTCGCCGCCGAAGAATTCGATGATGTTGTTGATGATGCCGGCCGTCACGACGATCTCATTTTCCGTGCCGTAGAAGCTGCCCACGATGTTGAACATCGCCGCAAACACCATGCCGATGGCGATGGAGTTCGTGACGTAGGGCAGGAAGAAGATCGTCTGCAACGTGCGCTGCAGCGGCCGGATGGCGTTGAGCGAGACGGCGATGAGCAGCGCCAGCACCGTGGAGATGGGCACCGTCCACACGCACAGCAGGACGGTGTTCTTCAGGCAGCTGACAAAGCGCCGGTACTCGATGACCTTTGTAAAGTTGCCCAGACCAAACGCAAACGCCTGGCCGCCGGCGGCCTTCAGGCCGCTGTAGTTTTCCAGAAAGGCCATGCGCACGGTGTTGACGATCGGCCAGACGGTGAACACCAGCAGCAGCGCGATGGCCGGCGCAAGGTAGATCCATGCCTTCCATTGATGTTTGCTATCGACCATATCACTTCACCTCAAAGGGAATTCGCGCCTCGGTGTCCTTGCTGAAGATGAAGACCTTGTGCGGCTTGAGCGCATAGCGCACGAGTTCCTGGGAGATGTCCACGCGCAGGTCCGCATTGATGATCGAGCGGATGACGGGACTGGCCGCCGCCGGGTGGGTGGAGACGATGCTTACGTCGCGGCCCATGACCTCCACATTGGTCGGATGGCAGCGCAGCGGACCCTGCGGATCGAGCACGAAGCCCTCGGGCCGGATGCCGACGGTGACCGCCTGATCGGGCACGTCCGGCACATCCAGCACGGCGTCCTCGCCGATGAAGAGCCGGCCGCCCTGCACGCGCCCGGAGAACACGTTGATGGGCGGCGTGCCCAGGAACTTGGCGACGAAGAGGTTGGCCGGGTTATCGTACACGTCCTGCGGCTTGCCCGTCTGCTGCACGATGCCCGCCCGCATGACGACGATCATGTCGGAGATGCTCATGGCCTCCTCCTGATCGTGCGTGACGAACACCGTGGTGATCTGCGTTTCCTTTTGAATGCGGCGGATCTCCTCGCGCGTCTGCAGGCGCAACCGCGCGTCGAGGTTGGACAGAGGCTCGTCCAGCAGCAGCACGCGCGGCATCTTGACCAGCGCCCGGGCGATGGCCACGCGCTGCTGCTGGCCGCCGGACAGTTCGCTGGGCTTGCGCTCCATGAGCTCCTCGATCTGCACCAGCCGCGCGGCCTTCTGCGCGCGATCGAGCATCTCGTCCTTGGACAGCTTGTCCGCGCCGCGCAGGTTCTGCAGCGGGAAGAGGATGTTCTGCTTGACCGTCATGTGCGGATAGAGCGCGTAGTTCTGGAAGACCAAGCCGATGCCGCGGTTTTCCGTGGACAGCTCCGTGACGTCGTCGTCGCCGAAGAAGATCCGCCCGCTGGTCGGCTTTTGCAGGCCGCTGATCATGTACAGCGTGGTGCTCTTGCCGCAGCCTGAGGGGCCGAGCAGGCCGATCAGTTGGCCATCCGGGATGGTGAACGAGAAGTCGCTCACTGCGACGACCTCTTCGTTCGACTTTTTGTTGCGGCTGGGAAACGTCTTCGTCAGGTTCTGAAGGACAACTTTCATATAATCCCCTTTCTTCCGTGCCTCGCAGGATATGTGAACGAATCGGGTCTACCGGTAAGGCTCGCTCGCGACTTTTTCCGCATGCAGGCGCTGCTGGCAGGCGATCAGCTCCTCGCGCGTGTCGAAGATCTTCTGGCTGGGCAGGTCGACCACGACGGTGGCGGCGAGCAGGTCGTGGATGGCCGCGCGCGTGGGCGTGGCGCACAGCACCGCCGCCTGCACCAGCAGAAGCAGCCCCAGGATGACCGGCCCGACGATGCCGATGGAGCCGTAGAGGACCATGGCTACGATCAGCAGCGGCACCATCGTCTCGATCGCGTATTTGCCCAGCACCGCACGCACGAACAGCGCTACCGCGCGCACGCGCACGCCGTCCTGGCGCATCAGGCCCAGGCCGAAGATCTTCTTGCCCAGCGTCTGACCGTCCCCAAGCGCCAGCGGAACGGCAAACTCCATTGCAAAAAACGCCAGCAGAATGCCCAGCGACGTGATGAGGATCGACAGCTGCACGGTCATGTTGTAGGCATAGACCGCCTCGCCGTCCGCAGCCAGGGCCGCATAAGCGTCCTGCAGATGCTGCAGCTGCTCCTCCGTCAGGGCGTCGTACTCGCCGGACGACATGGAAAAGTCGACGCCGTAGGCCTCGCCATATCGGGCGTAGGCGTCGGCGAGCGCCTGATAATGAGCGTCGAATCCCAGCGCGGCAGACAGCAGCCATGCAAAGAGCACGGCAACGATGCCAAACAGGATGAAGTCGAACAGAAACGCGGAGATGCGCTTCCACATACTGGCCTTCTGCAAATCAAAGATCATGTGGCTTTCCTCGTCATGAGTGGCGCTTTCCAAAAAGGGAGAAATCCTACTCCTATATTATACTGCAAACAGACCAAAAATCTACCGGAAGTTTCAGCTTGCGACAAAATAATCCGGCAGAAAGCTCGGGAGCTGGCCGCGCTGCCGGCGCCGGGTTGAAATGCGGGGGCGGATGTGCTAGAATACATCCATACAGATCCAATCCATATGGGCGGAAGTCCCGGACGATGGAGGAATACGCGCATGAACGACCTGTTTGAGAAGCTGACCGCGCGCGAGGAGCGCCTGGCGGTCGTAGGCTTGGGATATGTGGGCCTTCCGCTGGCGGTGGCGTTCGCCCGCAAGCTTGACACCATCGGCTTTGACGTCAACGAGCGCAAGATCGCGGCCTATCGCGACGGGCACGATGTGACGGAGGAGGCGGGCGACGACGCGGTGCGCGAGAGCACGTGCCGCTTCACCAGCGACGAGCGCGAGCTGGACGGCGCGCGCTTTATCGTAGTGGCCGTGCCCACGCCCATCACCAACGACAAGTCGCCCGACCTGACGCCCGTCATCTCCGCCAGCGAGACCGTCGGCCGCCACCTGCAGCCCGGCTCGGTCGTCGTCTACGAGTCGACGGTCTACCCGGGCGTGACGCAGGAGCTGTGCGCCGCCATCCTGGAGCGCGAGTCCGGCCTCAAGTGCGGCGTGGACTTCAAGATCGGCTACTCGCCCGAGCGCATCAACCCCGGCGACAAGGTGCACCGCCTGCACACGATCCGCAAGATCGTCTCCGGCATGGACGCGCAGAGCCTGGACGTCATCGCCAACACCTACGGCCTGATCATCGAGGCGGGCGTCTACCGCGCCGAGAACATCCTCGTCGCCGAGGCGGCCAAGGTCATCGAAAACGCCCAGCGCGACATCAACATCGCCTTCATGAACGAGATCGCCATGGCCTTTGACAAGATGGGCATCGACACGCAGGCCGTCATCCGCGCGATGAACACCAAGTGGAACGCGCTGGGCTTCTACCCGGGCCTCGTGGGCGGCCACTGCATCGGCGTGGATCCCTACTATTTTGTCTACCGCGCCGAGCAGCTGGGCTACCACTCCCAGATCATCAGCGCCGGCCGCCGCGTCAACGACGGCATGAGCGCCTTCGTCGCGGGCAAGATCGTCGCCAGCCTTATCCATGCCGACAAGAAGGTCAAGGGCGCGCGCCTGGCCATCCTGGGCATCACGTTCAAGGAGAATTGCGCCGACGTGCGCAACACCCGTGTCGTGGACATCATCCGCGAGCTGTCCGAATATGAAATGGATGTGCGCGTCGTCGATCCCGTTGCGGACGCCGACGAGGCGCAGCGCGAGTACGGCGTGCAGCTGTGCGGCATGGAGGATGTGCAGGACGCCGACGCGGTCGTCGTCGCCGTGGCGCACGAGGCCTTCCGCCGGCTCGACCTGGCGCACATCGCCACCCTGCAGCGCGGCACGCCTGTGCTCGTGGACGTGAAGGGCATCTACGACATGGACGCGGCGAAAGACGCCGGGTTCGTCTACTGGCGGCTATAGGCGGCAACATGACCGCGGGGGACGTTTTGCAACAGACGTCCCCCGTTTTTTGTCCAATGCGTCCAAATGAATCGGCCTGTCGGGGAATCGGGAGAATATAAATTCAAAAGATGTGAATAAAATTTAAAAAAGGGCTTGACGGAAGACGGAAAAGCGCGTATAATTCCAACATCGTTCTCGAAAAAAGATCAAGGGAGATGAATAAAAATGAAAAAGCTGTTGAGCATTCTGATCGCGATGACCCTGCTGGCGACCTGTGCAGTCTCCGCGAGCGCGGACAGGCTGGATGAGATCAAGGAGGCCGGAAAGCTGGTCGTGGGCACGCAGGTCAGCTTCGCGCCGTTTGAGTTCTACTTCGTCGATGAAAACGGTGAGGAGTATGCCGCTGGCTTTGAGATGGAGCTGGCCCGCCAGATCGCGGCGGACCTGGGCGTGGAGCTGGAGATCGCCGACCAGCAGTTTGCGGGCCTGATCACGGCGCTGATGGCGGGCGAGGTCGACATCGTGCTGGCGGGCATGACCGCCACCGACGAGCGCCGCCAGGCGGTCGACTTCTCCGAGACGTACTACGTCGGCGAGCAGCCGTTCGTGGTGCGCGCGGAGGATGTGGAGAAGTACAAGACCTACGACGACATCAAGGGCTTGGTCGTCGGCGCGCAGACCGGCTCTATCCAGCAGACGATCGCCGAGGAACAGTTCCCCGAGTGCGAGCTGCTGCTGCTGCCGACGGTGCCCACGCTGCTCATGGAGCTGATGAACGGCAACGTCGAGGCCGTGATCTGCTCCAAGATCGTGGCGACGAGCTACATGAACATCTATCCGGGCCTGGCCTTCAGCGAGATCCCGGTCGAGTCCGCCACGAACGGCGTGGGCGTGGCCGTGGCCAAGGGCGAGGAAAACGCCACGCTGCTGGCCGCGGTGAATGAGACCGTTGCGCGCGTCAAGGCTGACGGCACGTACGACGCCTGGGTGGAGGAGGCCTGCGCACAGCAGGCGGAACTGCTCAAGGAATCCGAGGGCGAGTGATCCGGCCGGCGGGAGGGGGCGTCCCCTCCCGCCGCGTTAATGGGGCATAGAAGGGAGAACGGCGCATGTTTTCACTGGAAGCGCTTTGGACCATTCTTTCGACGAAGCTGCCTGTGTTCATGGAGGGCGTCGTCGTGACGATCCAGCTGGCCGCATGGACGGTCGTGGGCGGATCGCTGCTGGGCATCCTGGTGGCGCTGCTGCGCCTGAGCCGCGTGCGCGTGCTGCGCGTCCTTTCCGGCGCGTACATCGAGTTTCTGCGCGGCACGCCCATGCTCGTGCAGGTGCTCATCGTCTACTATGGCCTGCCGCAACTGGGCGTGCGCCTGCCGCGCATGACGGCCGGCATCCTGGCGCTGGTCATCAACAGCGGCGCGTACATGGCCGAGATCGTCCGCTCCGGCATCCAGGCCATTGACGTCGGCCAGACCGAGGCCTCGCGCTCCCTGGGCATGACGCAGGTCCAGACGATGCTGTACATCATCCTGCCCCAGGCGCTCAAGAACATCCTGCCGGCCATCGGCAACGAGTTCGTCGTCATCATCAAGGAATCGTCCATCCTGTATACGATCGGCATCTATGAGCTGACGTACCAGGCCAACAAGCTGGCCTCCACCAACTTCCGCTACCTGGAGACGCTGACCGTTTCGGCGCTGATCTACTTCGTGCTGACGTTTACGACGTCCAAGCTCCTGGGGCTTTTGGAAAGGAGAATGAAGCGTGCAGACCGTTAAGAAGGGCGAGGTGCTCCTGAGCGCAAAGGGGCTGCAAAAGCGCTTTGGCACGCTGGACGTGCTGCGCGGCGTGGATGTGGACATCCACGGCGGCGAGGTCGTCGTGGTCATCGGCCCGTCGGGCAGCGGCAAGTCGACATTCCTGCGCTGCCTGAACCTGCTGGAGACGCCCACCGGCGGCGACATCGTGTTCGAGGGCGTCAGCATCCTGGGCGCGGGCAAGGGCATCAACAAGCTACGCGAGCGCATGGGCATGGTGTTTCAGCAGTTCAACCTCTTTCCGCACCTGTCGGTGCTCGAAAACGTCTGCATTGCGCCCATGAAGGTCAAGAAGACGCCGCGCGCCAAGGCCGAAGCGCGCGCGATGGAGCTGCTCAGCCGGGTGGGCCTGTCGGACAAGGCCAAGGCCTATCCCAGCCAGCTGTCGGGCGGCCAGCGTCAGCGCGTGGCCATCGTGCGCGCATTGGCGATGGATCCGGACGTCATGCTCTTTGACGAGCCGACGAGCGCGTTGGACCCGGAGATGGTCGGCGAGGTGCTCGACGTCATGAAGCGCCTGGCGGAGGACGGCATGACGATGGTCGTCGTGACGCATGAGATGGGCTTTGCGCGCGAGGTCGGCGACCGCGTGCTGTTCATGGACGAGGGCGTGATCGTGGAGGAAGGGCTGCCGCAGGAGCTCTTCGGCAATCCGCAGAATCCCCGTACGCAGGACTTCCTGCGCAAGGTCCTGTGAGGGAGGCATACATTATGAAGACGACGCAGGAAGAAGCGCTGAAAAAGCTGGAACAGTACGTCAACCTGCCCAGCGGCAGCTATGACGCAGAGGACGTGGAGGCGTTTGCCGGGGCCGTATGCGCCGATTGGGAGGCGCTGGGCATGCGGGTCGTGCGCCATCCGGGCGGCGCGCTGGAGTGCACCATCGGCGAGGGTAAGGACGAGCTGCTGCTGCTGGGCCACATGGACACCGTGTTTCCGCGCGCGGAACACTGGCCCTTCCGGCTGGAAGGCGACCGCGCGTACGGTCCGGGCACGATGGATATGAAGGGCGGTTTGCTCGTCATGTACTACGCGCTGCGCGAAGTGCTGCCTGCACTGCCATCCCATGCGAAGATCGTGTGCGTGCTCAATACGGATGAAGAAATCGGCTCCAGCAACAGCCATGCGCTGATCGAGGCGCATGCGGCGCACGCCTTTGCCGCACTCAGCTTTGAGCCCGTGCGCCCCAGCGGGGCGTTCGTCGCAGAGCGCAAGGGCGTCATCGCCTTCAGCGTGCGCTGCACGGGCCAGCGCGGGCATGCCGGCTCGGCGTACCGGTCGTGCGGCAGCGCGATTCAGCAGTTGTGCCGGGTGGTTGGCGACCTGTACGCGCTGCGCGACGACGCACGGGATATCTCGATCAACGTCGGCGTGCTGCAGGGCGGCGTGGCGGAGAACATCATCGCGGACGAGGCCGAGGCCCGCTGCGAGGTGCGCTTCTACGATCCGGCCTATCAGGACGAACTGCTTGCGGCCGTCGAACGGATCTGCGCGCAGCCGGGCGTGCCCGGCACGACGACGGCGCTGCACGTGGGCGCCAGTCATCCGCCCTTCAAGGCGAATGAGAAGAGCGCGCGCCTGCTCGAACTGGCGCAGGAGATCGGACGCGCGCAGGGCCGCGAGATCACGGCGGAGTCGACCGGCGGCGCGGGCGACGTCGCATATGTCTGCGCCAGCGGCATTGCGGCGCTGGACGGGCTGGGCGTCGAGGGATTTGGCGCCCACACCAAGGACGAGTACGCGATCGCCTCCTCGCTGCTGCGCAACGCGCACTTTGCGGCGGATCTGATCAAGGCGCTCGTACAGCGCCCCGACAGGGTGCGCTGAGGGATCCTCAGAGCGAACAAAACATCTGGGAAGGTTGGGAGTTTGCGGGTCTTAAATCGATCTATGGCGCAGTGTGTGTGCCAATCGTTCGGATCATGCAAAAACATTGCGAAATACAACAAAAAAGTTTCAAAAACCAGTTGACAATGAAGGCGAAAGATGGTATAGTAAAGAACGCCGTCGCGAGGGGTGCAAAAAAGCCCCTGGGAAACGGCGACGATCCTTGAAAACGATACAGAATAGAGAAACGCAAACGCAAGGAAAAGACAGTTGATTCCGAAATGAGATTGAATCTTGCGTGAGCCGGGAAACCGGAACACTCAAGAGGCAAATGGATTGAACGCAAGAGTTTGATCCTGGCTCAGGACGAACGCTGGCGGCGTGCCTAACACA
>DVFJ01000032.1 GCA_018713325.1 Candidatus Onthenecus intestinigallinarum
AGCGTCCCCTTTTGCGCGGTGAAGCTCTGATTGTCCTGCACGAACACGGCTGTGATCCCGATCTGTTCAAATGCCCGCGTCGAATACGTCTCCATGAAGTACCCGCGGTGGTCGCCATACACCTGCGGCTCCACGATGCAGACCCCGGGCTTCCTTATCGCGAAAGGTCATGGCTTACAAGCAGCATCGTCATGCCGCCGTTCATGAGTTCCATCATGTGCCGGTGGCTCTTCTCCAGAAAGTTGGCGCCATACACCGCGAGCACCTCGTCCACGATGAGGATCTCCGGCTCGACCACTGTGGCCACTGAAGACGCCAGGCGCGCGTCAGGCTCACCTGGAGCGTTCCGGTGTTGCTCCTGCCATAGGTGGCGGCCATGATCTCCAGGCCTGTCAGCGTATCCGCCGGCGCCACCAGGCGTTGCGTCACCGTCTGCCCGTCGGTCAGCTCGCCGATGACCGATATGCCGGAAAGCGCGTCGCTCGTCACCGCCAAATGGTGAAACTGATCGCCTGCCACGAGGTCGATCATCACCACCAGCGCCCAATATATGCCCGCCAGCGTCAGCAAAAAACGCTTGGACTTCTTCATTTCCATCAGAGGCGTTCTCCTCTTCTATCCCCATAGCATAAAGCCCGCCAGGCGCTTCATTCCATGTATTTGCCTTCGGTAGCGCAGGTAAAAGCGCGCCCCGCTCCGCGATGCGCAGAATGCCTGCAAAAAAGCCCTGTCGCCGTCCGTCAGCCGTTCCCGGAACGTGTCCCTGAACACGCCTGCCTGGCGCTTCTTGCAGCCAATCGACGCCCGGATTCTCTGCGGGTCGCGCAGCATGCGCGCCACATAGCCCAGGCTGTCCACCTGCTTTGCGCCCACGCTGTTTGATTCGTGCTGTCGGTAGGCGCCAAGCGCCTCGTCGAGATAGACGATGTGCCCAAAGCGCGCCGCCACAGCGGCCAGCCACCAGTCGTGCATGATGGTCTCCTGCGGCCGTATACATTGCGCGCCCCACTGCGCCAGCGCGCGATTGATCGCCATTGCACCGCCCGTCACGACGTTTTGCAGCAGGATGCTTCGATAGTCGAACGCCGCGCTGTATTGCCGCTGATATCGCATCAGCGATGGCGAAATCGTGCGCAACTGCGCGTCGACGACCGTTTGATCGGAAAATACCAGCAGGGGAGTCTGTGCGCCCAGGCGCTCCTCCGCCGCACGCATGGCCTCCGTCAGGGCCTGCACTTTGCGGGGATAGAACACATCGTCCTGATCGCTGAACAGCATCCAGTCCGCGTCGCACTGGCGCATCAGCCAAAAAAAGTGGTCGCGCGCACAGCCAAATCTGCCGCCCGCATGCACCCGGCGCATTCGCTCCGGGTATTGGCGCACGTATGCGTCGACGATGGCGTCCGTGCCGTCGGTCGAGCCGTCGTCCGATACCGTCAGGCGCCACCGGCAGTCCGTCTGGGCCAGAATGGAGTCCAGCTGCTCCCGAATGTACGGCGCGCCATTATACGTGGCCATCAAGATCTCGATCCGTCTGTTCTGCATAATGCTCCCCGGCCGACTGTCCGTTTTCAAAGAATGCGTCAGAGGATGCGCGGGCCGACAGGCGAGGCCATGCCGCCCCGTTTATCCTCTGCCCATCTCTTTTTGCGATAGATATATAAGAAAAGATCCCAGGCATTCTTCCACCCGTCTATTATAGAAGGGATCCATGGGGCTGTCAACCATTTCATCGCGCGCAAGATGGAATAAAACGGAATTCGGACAAATGCACTCTCCCGCACCGCGCGTCTGCCCCACCTGTCCCGCCTGTGGCGGCAGAGGCATTCGAGCCAAACGCGCCACGGAAAAACCCAAAACAGGCGAAAAGGGCGCATGCACGCCCCTCCCGCCTGCTCTTTTTCCCGGCCGGCACATGGGTCATTTCCGGCTCTGATAGTCCTTGTCAATGCGCTGTTTCCAGTTGCTGTCCAGCGGCCTGCCCCCACGCACCGCATGGATCGCATCGCCCAGCACGTCGTAGTTGAGCGCAGTGCCACGGCTGTCGCTGTGATAGTTGGCCGCGCGGTCCGCATCGATGCCGAACCGTCCGGCAGTCTGGACTGCATCAATGTTGGCGCCCAGGAACAGGAACTCCCATCCGTATTGTTCCGTCTGGCGCCGGATCATCTCCCGAACGCGACCGGCGTCATAGCGCCGGCTGGCGTTCTCCATGCCGTCCGTCGTAATGACGAACAGCGTGCGCGCCGGTCGATCCTCTTCGCGCGCATACTTGTGCACGTTCCCGATGTGGTGGATTGCGCCGCCAACGGCGTCCAGCAGCGCCGTGCAGCCGCGCACCGCATACTGCTTTTCCGTCATCGGCTCAACCTTTCGCACATCTACCCGGTCGTGGATGACCTCGGTCCCGCTGTCAAAGAGCACGGTGGAGACGAGCGCCTGCCCCTCCGCTTCCCTTTGCCGGTCCAGCATCGCGTTGAAGCCGCCGATGGTGTCCTGCTCCAGCCCCCGCATGGAGCCGCTGCGGTCCAGAATGAAGACCAGTTCCGTCAAGTGCCTGTTCAATTGTGGTCCCTCCTTCAGGCGGCCCTCCGGATGCATCCGCGAGGGCCTTCCGTCCTTGATGGGGCCATTGTAGCACAGGCTGGAGGACCGCAGGTCGCCTGGCAGGCGACAAATCAATTCAGTAACCCAGCGGCTGCAGGTCAAGCTGAAAGAGGACCTGGTTGATCTCCAGGACGTCGTAATGGCCATGAAGGATGCAGTATTCCACCACGATGTCCGCCTTGCTGCTGTGCGACAGGGCAAACCCCGCCTTCATCAGCATCTCCTTTGTCTCCGGCAGCGACAGCTCCAGGGCGATGGCAAATGCCAGCACGGTCTGCTTGCCGGGACGGTAGTCCGGGTTGTTCTTGATCTTGTTGAACAGCCTTCGGTCGATGTTGGCCCGCTTGTAGCACTCCGCATCGGTCATGCCCTTTTCGTCGATCTTGCGCAGCAGCATCTGGGAAAAGCCCTCGTCGACCTGCCGCAGCAGTTCCTCCAGGCTGGCGCGCGCGCCCGTCGGCGGCGCAGGGACGGCCCTTTCCATGGCCGGCGCTGGACAGCTGAGGGGTGGGCAGCCGCGCAGGGACTCCCTGGTCGCGTCCCAATGCGCGTCGACATAGACGTCGTCAATGTATGCCGTGACATGTTCGAACAGCTTTCCTCCGGCCTCGAACGCCTCGCGGGTAAAGACGACGATGTAGATGGTCATCTCGTACTCCAGCAGGAACCCGGCGATGGTCTCGACGGCCACTTGTAGCGCCTGTGCTCTGGGATAGCCGAAGGCCCCGGCGGAGATGAGCGGAAAGGCCACCGTTTCGCACCCGTTTCCCCGGGCCAGAGCCAGCGCATTGCGGTAGCAGGCCGACAGCATCTCCCTTTCGCCATGTCCGCCGCCCTGCCAGACGGGGCCCACGGTGTGGATGACGTACCTGCAGGGCAGGCGATAGCCGGCCGTCAGCTTGGCCTCCCCCGTCCGGCAGCCGTGCAGCGCCCTGCATGCCTCCAGCAGCTGCGGCCCCGCTGCTCGATGGATGGCGCCATCCACGCCGCCCCCGCCGAGCAGGGAATGGTTGGCCGCATTGACGATGGCATCCACCTCCATGCGGGTGATGTCGTTGCGAACGATCTTCAGGGGCATCGTATTCCTCCCTTGCGCCGTGGTTTCCTGCGGACAGGAACGGCGTATTTTTGGCGCGTCGCGGCGCTTTTTTGTGGCGTTTGCGTGCGGATTTTTCTATAATGCAGATCCCATCACCGGAGGAGGCCGTTTCATGCAATACGGACTGCGCACCAACATTCATCCGGACACCTGGCGGGATTTCTTGCCGGAGCTCATCCGCTTCTGTCACGAGGCGCACATCGACGAGGTGCTCCTGAGCGAAGAGAGCCATGAGATCGCCACCGTCGTGCAGAGCGAGGCGTACTTTCACCGGGTCGCGGACGCATACTGCGAAATCGTGCCGCTGCTCAGGGCGGAGGGCCTTGTCCCGTCGGTGTACATCTACCGGCTGCACGGGTGCCTGGACGGGCGCCTGGAGACGGTTTTTCAGCCCTCCAGACGGTCCAGCGCCTGGTCCACCTGCTGTGCGATCTGCTCCATGCCCCGCGCGTCCGGATGTCCGTTTTGCTTGCTGATGTCCCGCAGCTGCAGCGCAGGCACGCCGTAGTGCGCGCAGGCCGCGGCAAGCCCCTGCGCGATCTCCTCGCGCAGGTCGGTGTTCACGATCAGCAGTATTGTGGCATCCGGATTATGCCGGGTCACAAAGTCCAGCAGGCAGCATGTCGCGGGGAGCACCTGACGCAGGTCCGCCTCTCCCCAATCGGAAAACTGAAGCGCCCCCGCCTCATTGTCCATCCAGCTGTCGTTGGTGCCGCCAAAGATCAGGATCAGCTCCGCACGTTCACCGCCAACGCCCTCCGGGCCGAGCACCCGCCGCATGCGGCTGACAAATGCATCCGCGACGGTGTGCTCCTCGCGCACGCGCGTGGAGAGGGTGGTGCCCGACGAGCTCTCGTTGGCCAGCAGGCGCAGGCCACGCATGCGGATCAGCCGTCGCCACCAGGTCTGCTCCACATCGGTCACATCCGGCACATCCTCACGGGGATAGTAGACCCAGTTGCCCTGCGGGATGTAACCTGCAAAGGTGGTATAGCTGTCGCCCAGCAGCACGAGACTGCATGCTCGGGTATGTTTCATACGTTTGACCTCCAGATGTTTGTCTGGAAATACGTTCGCCACAAATCGTGCTTTCTCCTTTGAAGGATTCGGCGCTTCGGGGGCGAATCCTCTTTGCATGGGAAGGCAAAACGGATGATCCGGCCAAGCAGCGGGGGCATGTTCAGCCATCTGGCTTCCCCCGCAAATCCGACCTTCACATGATCGACGAGCTCCGCCGCTGGCACATCGGGGGAAGCGCCATCGCCAGCAGGGAGGACGGCGCGATTCGACCGACGCTTGCATAAGGAAGGGATATTCATGCGATTCTACACCGGCTCCTATACATGCCTGGGCGGTCCCGGCGTGGGCGTGTGCCGCTGGGAAGGCGGCCGGCTCTGGCTGCTGGGGACGTATCGAGACATCGACGACCCCATCTACGACCCTCTCCGGTGACTCGCGCGCGCTGTACGCCGTGGGCGGCCTGCCGGGTACGGACCGGGGCGCCGCCGCCAGTTACCGCGTGGAGGGCGACCGCCTGCGGCTGCTCTCCTGCCGGGAGACGGCGGGCCGCGTCCCCTGCCACCAGACGGAGAGCCCCGATGGGCGCTTTCTGTACGTGGCCAACTACCTGAGCGGCTCGGTGAGCGTGTTCCCCGTGCAGTCCGGTGTGCTGGGCGAGTGCATCCAACTGGTGGAGCACACGGGCAGCGGCCCCAACGCCGACCGTCAGGAGGCTCCGCATGCCCATCAGTGCGTCTTCCGTCCCGGCACGAACGAGCTGTTCGTGTGCGACCTGGGCTCGGATCGCGTGCGGATCTACGATCAGGATCCCGAGACGGGCCTGCTCTCCCGCGGCCGCGAGATCGTCATGCCCGCGGGCATGGGGCCGCGCCATCTGGTCTTTGCCGATGCCGACCGGTTTTACGTGACCGGTGAGCTGGACAACATGGTGCGCCGCGTGGTCCAGCGTGGCGGCTGGAAGGTTGACGGCGCACTGTCCACGCTGCCGCCGGACTTTTCAGGCGGGAGCACTACGGCCGCCATCCGCCTGCACGACGGCGCGCTGTGGGTCAGCAACCGCGGCCATGACAGCCTGTGCCGCATCGATCTGGACGGCGAGGGCCGAATGCTGGGCGCATCGTGGATCGCGACCGGCGGGCGTACGCCGCGCGACTTCGCGTTTGCGCCCGCGGGCCTGCTGGTCGCGCATCAGGATGGCGGCGGCGTGACCGCCTCCGACGGCGCGTCCATGCCCATGGATGGCGTCGTATGCGTATGCCCGGCCCCATGACAGCATCAAGGGCGGTGCATATGGCACGCCTCGCCGTGGCTCAAGGGATTCGCCACGAAGGTCCATGTCATCGTCATGCGCGCCGGGCCAACTGAACCAAAAGTTTTCTGACCATGCTGCCCATCCTGTGCGTATACCCCTTCCTGCAAAAGTATTTTGCCAAGGGCATCGTGCGCGGGAGCGTCAAGGAATGACGTCAACGAGGGCCTGTCGCCAAGGCGACAGGCCCTCGTGTATTCATGCGTGGATTGGCGGCCGTCAGGCTTCGACGCTTGCCCCCGACAGGGCGCCCGCGCCGGTCAGGTCGCACGCGTCGTCATACGATGCGACGGTGACGGTATACGCGCTCTCGCCCTGCGCGAGGACCGTCCCATCCTGCGCGAGGATGGCGACGGCGTTTCCGTCCTCGTCGACGATACGGCCCGCGCAGTGCAGGTTCGTCAGCACGCTGTCGCCCGTGACCGTCCACGTGGAATCGGCGTCTATGTACAGGTCGCAGCGTCCATCTCCGCCCTCGCCCGCGCAGGATTCATCCTGCACGATCGCGCCGGTCAGCTGGCTGCCCTGCGTCAGGTACAGGTTCAGCGTGGAGATGCTGTCCCACTGCACGTCGCCCTCCATGCGCTGGTTCAGACCGGTGAAGGTGCACTGCGCGCCGTTCTGTCCGCTCTGTCCCCATCCGCGCTGGTTGGCGTTGCCGGTCGCGCGCAGGAAGTACTCGCTGTCCTGCGCGGCGGAGATGTCCACATCGCTGAGCACGAACTCGCTCTCCGTGTTGGTCGTGTAAAATACGCCGCCGTTGGCACTGGTCAGCGTGCCGCCGGACATCTCAAAGCGCCCCTTGCCGATCTGCGCATCGCCGGACATGCTCTGGTAGACGATGACCGTCCACGTGTTGTCGTTTTGCTCCAGGTCCGCCATGGCGCCGCTCAAATCGCAGTCATAGAGGCGGACGGCATTCAGCCCCTCCAGGCACAGCGCCTCGGAGCCAGACGCGCTCAGCTCGGCGTCGCTGATGGAGATATCCGCCGTCACATAGACCGCGGGCGATCCGACGCCGCTGGTCGCATAGGAGCCGCCCTCGACCACCATCGTGCCGCCGCCGCGGTCGGAGCGGATGGCCGCCGCGGACTCGCCCTCCGTCGTCACGGACAGATTCTGCGCATACAGCGTGCCGCCGCCCGCGACGTGAATGCCGCCCGAGGTGTCCTGGCGCGTCGCGATGGTCGTATCGGATACATAGGCCACGCCGTCGCCGTAGGCGAACACGCCCGCGCCGCCCGCAGCGTCCGTCTCAATGACGCTGTTGCGGACCGTGACGGTGCCGCCCGTGGTCAGGACGGCCGCGCCGACGCCGTAAAAGCTCGCAGCGTCTCCGCCCGTGCTGTCCGCGGACTGGCGCACGACGCTGGCCTGCTCCACGGTCGTCGTGCCGGCCGTCACCAGCACGGCGTTTTCATCCGCAGCCGTGGAGCGGATCTCGCCGCTGAGCGTGGCGTCCTCCTCCATTGTATTCACGGCCTCATACGTTTCGGGCGCGCTCTGCGCTCCGCCCGGCCCCCCGCCCGGCATGGCCGGGGGATTGCCGCCCTCCGGCGGCATACCTCTCTCTGCGCCCTCCGGCAATTCGGGCGGCGTCGCGCCCTCCTCCATGCCCTCCGGCAGTTCAGGCGGCATCGCGCCCTCCTCCATGCCCGCGGGCGGCTCGGGCGGCGTTCCCTCGGCATAAGCCGTCGCCGGAAATCAGCACCAACATGGCCAGACAGATGGCTGCAAACTTTTTCATTGCGCATACCTCCCCTTTGCATTCCCCATGATATCCCGTCGTTTTGAGCGGCGCATGAAGGCCGTTTGAACAATTCGTGAACAGACGGTTTCGTTGGGAGGGGAGGGAGCATGCCGTAACAGTTCCGCAGGGGGCCTCTTCGAGCCGTGAGGGGTCATCACTTCCTCTGCTCATACCAGTACGGCGTCACCCGATACGTGCACACGCCGCCGTCTCCCCAGGTGTTCTGTTTGTACTTTTCAATAAAGCCTTCGAATCCCGTCCGGAACGGGATGCTGTCGCAGACGTGAAAGCGGCAGACCGACGTCTCGCCGTTGCCGTCCAGCGGCATGTCGCTCATGGCGCAGAACGGCGCGTCAAAAAACGCAAACGGCGGCTCTGCGGCCCACGCATAGCCGATGTAGTCCTCGCTGCCCGTGCCGAACGTCGAGGGGAACTTCTCGCCGTCGACGAAGAATTTCTCGTCGCCCTCGCCCCACCACCAGTCCAGCTTTTTGCCGCCGCCGTATCCAAACCACCAGTCTTCGGCGTCCAATCCGTCCGGATAGGGAAACGTATCGACGACCGACAGGTGCATGCCGCAAAAGCGTCCGGCGCGCTGCGGCACGCGGAGCACAGGCCAATCCGGAAACCGCTCGCCGCCGGGCAGAAACGCGGCGTCCGTTTCGGGCTCGTCGCCGTGGCAGCGCGCGCAAAAGCGCATCAGTTCCCCAGCTTCCGGGCAGGGCTGCACGTCCAGCTGCGCGCCGATTCGAATGACTTCGCCCGTCTCGTTGCGCAGCGTCACGCGCGCGCCGCGGGCAAAGGGCATGTACCAGTTCGCATATAGCGTGTCGCCCTGCTTGCCACAGACCCACGTGCGGAAGTTGCCTGCCCCCGGCGTGCAGGCAAAGAAGTCGCACAGCGGCGCGCAGACGGAGGGCTCCGTCTCCCCGTCCCAGTAGGCGCGCAGCGTCAGCTCGCGGCTGCGCTCCATGGCCTCCGGCGCGAGGCGGAACTGCATCTGCGCGATCGCGCCGGACCCGCCGGCATCGAGCAGACAGGCCTCCGCATGCGGCGACAGCACAGTCTCTTGCGCTTCCCACCGCTGCAGTTTCTCTCCGCGGCGGTAGAGCGCGCGATCCAGCCGCGCCAACAGGCGGCGTCCGGCGATGGAATACATGGCGTCATAGGCAGGCATCTGCGTGCCCTGCGGAAAGAGCGTATACGTGAAGTGGTAAAACGCGCCCCAGCCCGGCGCAAGCTCGATGCGCAGGGACTTGTTGAACGGGATCGGTAGAAAGCTGTTGTAGCCGCGGGCGATGTGCGGGCACAGCGACGGCAGGTCCAGGGGCGCAAAGTCGCCGCCAAACTTCGTGAAGTACGACAGAAACGGGCAGTCGATGATCCGCTCGCCGTCCACGTATACGCGAATCGCGCCCTCATTGGGCATTGCCGACCAACTGCGCCAGATCACGCCGGGCCCGCTCAGTTCAGCGGCCACCACGCTGCCGTCCGGCAGCGCGCGCACATAGCCCTTGCCATCGTCGTTGGCGTCCCAGGCGACATAGCGCCCCGTCTCCTCGTCATATCGGGACGCGCGGTCGAAGCTCGTGCAGCTGCCGCTGCGCTCGCCCGGCGCGGGCCTGGCGAGCCGCCGCATGTCGGTCAGCCGGTCGAGCAGCTCTTCGTACGTCATCGTCATTCCTCCTTGTGGGTGAGTATCTACTGTTTCAACCCGTTCAGCGGGATTCCCTTCAGGCTGAAACGCTGGTCAGCGCATCAATGACTTCGGGCGGCGAACCATTTCAAGCTCGGCAAGCGACGGGTTCAAGGCCTTTTGACGTCCCGTCAGGACATACCCCATGCGCTGATACCACGAACACGCCACGTGATTGTTGCTCAACGCCCAAAGCGTCGGGGGCCCTTCGCACTGTCCTTCTGCATGTCTCAGGAGCATCGTTCCATATCCCTTCCGCTGTTCGCAGGGCAGGACGTACAGGTTTTCGATCAGACGCCCCCATACGGATACGATTCCCTTGGGCGAATCGAGCGTCAGCAGGTAAAACCGCTTTCCAAGCCGCATTTCGCCCCGGATATAGCGGCTCTGCGCCTCCGTCGTGTGGGCCTGCACAAACGCGGGCGAGCAAAACCCCCTGTGCGATTCCCGCCACGACTCTGCGTGAATCCATGCCGCCGTCTCCAGATTCGTCTCCGATACGAGCTGAAACATCCCATTCCCCCTCTCCAGGTCCCCGCCGGGCATGGAAAGTGCCCCGGCAAGCTGCGCGGGGCGCCTTTGCGTGCGATCAGATATCAGGTCTTGATCTGCAGCTGTTCCTCCAGCGTGCCGTCGTCGTCAAAGACGATGAAGTCGCGGATGTGCATGCCGACCGTATCGCCGATGTGCAGCTGGCGGTACGTATAGGGATCGGCGATCACGCGCACCGTCTGCTCTCCCAGCTTGACGCGGCAGTCGTTGACGTCGCCCAGGTAGTACTGGCTTTCGATCGTGCCGCTCAGCTCGGCGTTCTCCGTGCTGAAGAGGATGTTCTCCGGCCGCACGGCCAGCTCCACGGCGCCGCGCTTGTCCCCATCGTAGGCGATGCGCTGCTGCGTGCCCTTGATGAGGATGCTCCCCTGCTCCGCCGTGCCCTTGATGAAGTCGACCTTGCCCAGGAAGTCCGCCACAAACTGATTGGCCGGATGGTTGTAGATCTCGTCCGGCGTTCCGCTCTGCTGCACGATGCCGCGATTGATGAGGAAGATTCGGTCGCTCATGGCCATCGCTTCGGTCTGGTCATGCGTGACGTAGACGACCGTGATGCCCAGCGCGCGCTGAATCTCCTTGATCTCAAAGCGCATGCTCTCGCGCAGCTTGGCGTCCAGGTTGGACAGCGGCTCGTCGAGCAGGAGCAGCCGCGGCTCCGCCACCAGCGCCCTGGCCAGGGCCACGCGCTGCTGCTGGCCGCCGGAGAGCTGGTTGGGGAAGCGCTCTGCGTACTGCGAGAGGTGCACGATCTCCAGAACGCGGTCCACCTTCTCCTTGATCGTCGCCTTGGGCGTCTTCTTGATCGTCAGCGGATAGGCCACATTGTCAAAGACATTCATGTGCGGCCAGACGGCATAGCTCTGGAAGACCATGCCGATGTTGCGCTTTTCCGGCTGCACAAACGTCTTTGCGCCGGATACCAGCTGATCGTCGATATAGACCTCGCCTGCGGTCGGCCGTTCAAAACCGGCGATGATGCGCAGCATCGTCGTCTTGCCGCAGCCCGACGGCCCCAGCAGCGTGACGAATTCTCCGTCCTTGAAGACCTCGCTGAACTCGCGAAGCACCGTGTTGGTGCCAAATGCCTTGGAAACGCCCTGGATGGTTACGGTTGACATTGCCTTGCCTCCTGTCAGATGGAGAATTCGCCCTTGGTGAGACGGTTGAGCACAAAGTTCAGCAGCACGACGATCATCAGGATGCCAAACGCCATCGCGCAGCTCTGCGGCTGGCTGGTATACGTCCAGTATTCATAGAGCTGGAAGCCGATCGTCTTCGTGCTGTTGGAGTACAGCAGCGTCGTCATGGACAGCTCGTAGAACGATGGAATGAAGATCAGGAACCAGCCTGCCGCAATCGACGGGAAGATCAGCGGTCCCGTGACCTTGAGCATCGTCCGCGTCCAGCTGGCGCCGGAGATCTGCGAGCACTCCTCCAGGGATACGTGAATCTGGCTCATCGCCGAAACGACCGTGCGCATGCCCATCATCAGATACTTGATCAGATACGCGACGATCATGATATACGCCGTGTTGTAGATGTTGATGCCGAAGTTGCCCTTCATCGTCATGATCAGCCCCAGCGCAATGACGACGGACGGCGTGCCGCTGCCCAGCGTGATGAGGAAGTCGGGGATCTTGCGGCCGCGGATGTTCGTGCGCTGGAGCAGATAGCTCATCGCGCAGGCGATGACGATGCCGACCGTCGCCGTCACGCCGCCGAAGATCAGGCTGTTCTTCAGGCACTCGAGCGTCTCCGAGCGCGAGAAGATCAGCGTCCACTGGCCAAAGGTAAAGTTGCCGGGCTCAAAGAGCTTTTTGCCCACGTCCACCTTGAAGGACGTCGTCAGGATCGTCGCAAACGGAATCAGGATCACAATCACGGCGAACAGGCTGACCAGGCACGTCAGCGGCACGCGCCAGGCGCGCAGGTCGACGATGTTCGGCCGGGTCGACTTGCCCGAGACGGTGATGTACTGCCGCTTGGCGACGACGAAGTCCGACACGTACAGGATGATGATCGCCATCACCATCAGGAATACGGCCAGACCGGTCGCGTCATTCAGGCCCTGCGTGCCCAGGCCATAGTATTCGATGATGCGCGTAGTGACCGTATGCACCTTGCCCGGCGCGCCGATGATGGACGGAATGCCGTAGCAGCTGGCGGCGCAGACGAACACGAGCAGCGCGCCCGCGATGAGCGAGGGCGTCATCATCGGCAGCGTCACGGTCATGACGGTCTTGATCGGCGAGGCGCCGGAGATGCGGCTGGCCTCCTCCAGCGACGGGTCCATCTTCTCCATCGCGCGGGAGATCGTGATAAACGCATAGGGATAATAGAACGTCGTGAGCACCCAGATCATGCCGCCCAGGGAGTAGATGTTGAGCGGCCCCGTCGATTCCGTCAGCCCGAAGATCGCGCGCAGCACCGTGTTGATCGTGCCGACGTTCGGGTTGAGCAGCCGCAGCCAGGCCATCGCGCCCACATACGGCGGCACCATGTACGTCAGCACGAACAGGCTGCGGAAGAACTTCTTGCCGTAGAGGTTCGTGCGTCCGACCAGCCAGGCCAACGGGAAGGCCAGCAGCGTGCCCAGCACCATCGTCGCCGTGGCGGCGATGATCGTATTTTTCAGCGCGCTCCAGTTCATCGCATAGGTATAGAGCCGCCTGAACGTCTCCAGCGTGAAGGAGCCCTCCGGGAAGAACGCCTTGACGACCAGATAGACCAGCGGCAGCAGCTGGAAGACGAGCATGAAGTCGATGATCGCCAGAATGACGATCCACTTGACGTCGATCCGCCAGCTGTGCTCCGTGCCCAGCAGGACCATCATCAGCAGCATGTCCAGCATCAGCAGCGCGCCCAGGAGGATCACCGTCCGGCTGTTGCTGATGACGAACTGCTCGATGAAGCCCACCTCGCCCGCGACGGCGCTCTTGTAGGCATCCACCCGCGCGTTGCCGTTGCGGATCGCCTTCTTCATGCCGTTGGCCAGATCCGTCGGCAGCGTCTCGTTCGACTCCTGCGCGCTGACCAGGAACAGCTGCAGCAGCATCTGCTCCCGCTCCGCGCCCTCCAGCTCCTCGACTGCGCCCTGCGCCGTCTCGGGCAGCGTCACGGTCTCGTCCGTCAGCGCCAGCAGCAGCGTCTGGCGCAGCGAAGCGCGCGCCTGCGCGTCCAGCGCGGCCAGTTCCTTCTTGATCGCGCTGGAAACCCGCGGCCCGTCTACGGCAAAGGCGACGTCAAACAGTTCGCAGACGGCCTGATCCCTGTCCTTTTCGGGCAGGGCGCCCAAAAACGCCTCCAGCTCCGCCCGCGCGTCCGCCTCCTCCGTCTCCCGCGTCTGCGCCCAGTAGACGGCCAGCATTTCGCCGAGCTTCTGCGTCACAGCCGCCCGGCTTTCCTCGTCAAGCGATTCCAGCGCAGGGGCAATGTCACGCTGATAACGGGTTTGCAGCGCGCCCGTCATCGAGTGAATATAGCTGAACCCCGACTCGGTGTCAAACCCGGATGCCTGGAACGTGCGTCCTCCCAACACGCCAGCTATCACCATGGCGATGCCCAAGACAAGCAAAATAACCAGTCCGGTCTTGACAAACAACGGCCCCAAGTCTCGCTGCGCCGCCTGTGGGCGCTGCGCCTGCGCCGAAATCTTCATTCGCCTCTTTCCCCCTTAGCCCTGCGAAAAGATGAGGAAGGAAGCCGCAAAAGCGACTTCCTTCCCTTATGCGGTCGGTTTATTCTTCTGGAATGGTGACGCGCTCCTGGAACTCGGTGCGGATCTCGTCGCGCATCGTGTAGCAGCGCACCCAGTCGACGCCCATATCGGTCTCAATGAGGTCGTCGGTGGAGATGGAGTCATACGGCACTTCTTCCATGCCCGCAAAGACACTGTGCATGTAGCCCTCGAGCACGTACTTCTGGCCTTCCTCGCTGAGCAGCCAGTCGGTGATGGCCTGGCAGGCCTCGATGTTCATGTTCGCGCTGCGGTCCTCCGCGACGGTCATGACCGTAGAGGGGATCATGATGTTGCCGTCTTCCGGATAGATGCAGGCCAGCTGAGAACCCTCTTCCTTGCGGATCTTCAGGACAGACTCTTCCAGGATCATGATCTGCTTGCACTCGCCCGTCTGCAGCTTGGCCAGCGCGGTCGAGCCGGACTCGATCATCACATCATTCTCGCCCAGCGCGGTGAAGTATTCATAGCCGTACTTGTCGCTGAGCGTGCTGACGGCCGCCATGGTGGTGCCGCTCGTAAGCGGGTTGCCCATGGAGATCATGCCCTTCATCTCCGGGTCAAACGCGAAGTCGTAGAACGTCTTGGGCAGGTCCTCCGCGTCATACAGCTCCGGGTTGTAGGCGAGCACCATGTTGCACACGCGCACGGGGTACCAATAGCCTTCCTCGTCATACGGGAAGCGCAGCTTTTCGGCGTCCGCCTCCATCGGCTCAAGCCATCCGCCTTCCTTCAGCTCCAGCGAATAGGCCGGCTCCGCCACCAGCATCATGTCGCAGCCGAGCGTGCCGGTCTCCATCTCACCCGCCAGCTTCGTCTGCAGCGTGC
Organism: Candidatus Onthenecus intestinigallinarum; assembly: GCA_018713325.1. Classification (GTDB taxonomy): domain Bacteria; phylum Bacillota; class Clostridia; order Christensenellales; family Aristaeellaceae; genus Beduinella; species Beduinella intestinigallinarum. The sequence continues at coordinate 14,598 of DVFJ01000032.1, forward strand.
CCGTGCCGCCGTAGAACATTTCGACATTGAGGTTGGGGAATTCTTCCTTGAGGGCTTCCGTCATCATGTCGATCACGAACTGATACATCGACGTGTAGATCATCACGTCGCCGGTGATGTCCTCGTTCACGGCGAGCGCACTCGTGCCGAACGTGCACAACATCATTGCAACGAGGATCAGTGCCAGGAATTTCTTCATTTCTTCAACCTCCTTTTATTCTATTCCCACGCGGTTGTCCCGCGCCGAAATCACGTCAAAGAGCACAAAACCTTTGTATAATATGTATGCATTATATCATACGTCCCAAAAATCCGCAAGTCTCCCACAAAAATATACCGCACATTTTTTATGATACAAACATCAAAAAAGGGCAAAACAGGGGAGATGATTGTCCCCATTGGCGGACCGTTCTGGTGCGTGCCAACGTTAGCCGTTCGCCGATCGCGCAGGCAACACGAAAGCGCGGCCAAAGCTGTGCCGCCAAAGGGCTTCAGGCGGCTGTCGGCGACCGCCGCTTCCCCGCCGTGCAGCCGCGGGACAGCGCGTCGCCGCCGGATATTTGGGCTTGACGAACGCCGAAATCTTCCATTTATAATGAGTTTGCAAGTGAAAATTTTAACATTGTATCCGCAACGCATATCGAAAGGAGCCGTAAGCATGGAGAACGTATCCAGAAGAAGTTTCCTCAAGGGCGTTGGCGCCATGGGCGTCGGCATGGGCATGATGCCGATTCTGTCCGTCCTGGGCGTGGATGCCAAGGTCAAGGCCGAGGGCCTCGAATCCGCCGTGGAGGGGCTGAAGTACTTTGCGAACCTGAACAGCTCCGACGAGCTGTTGGAGGCCGTTCTGGCCGAGTCCGAAGTGACCAGCGATCTGACCATGAGCGACGGCACCGTCATCCCCGCCGTCTACGTCCGCATGCGCAACCGCATCAACCGCATCGGCAAGGGCATCGGCTCGATCCCGAGCGCGAACAGCTATGAGATGATCATGGAGCTGTGGAGCGAGGAGGATGCCGAGAACTACCTGAAGATGCCTCTGCACCAGGCCTTTACCGCCGCCAACTACGCCGCGGAGGCCGGCATTTCCGAAGAGGCGGCCGCCACGATTCTGGAGGATCAGGCGCACCGCAACCTGATCTGGCGCATGATCCGCGGCGATCAGCCGTACTACGCCCTGATGCCCTATATCAACGGCTTCTGGGAGTTCGGCGAGCTGGACCGGGCGCTGCACGGCACCATGGAGGATGTGGCCAAGTTTGACTCGCTGGGCATCTCCGGCACCGACCCGAACAGCAACGGCTATGACACGACCTTCCCCCTGTTCCGCTCCTACCCGATCAGCAAGGACGTCGTCGCGGAGGGCGAGCTGCTGCCCTATGAGGACTGGCGCGCCATCATCAAGCGGCACAAGACCATCATGGTCTCTCCGTGTCAGTGCCGCACCATGTGGCAGGCGCTGGGCGTCCCCTACCCCGAAGAGCACCCGATGAACACCTGCCTGTCCCTGGGCGAGATGGCGGAGTACTTCATCGAGAACGACATCGGCAAGCAGATCACCCAGGATGAGGCCATCGCCATCGTCGAGGACGTCATCTCCAAGGGCATGGTCGTGGAGGCCATCTGCGCCAAGAACCCCAACATCATCTGCTGCTGTCACAGCGATAGCTGCGGCAACCTGATGGGCTTCCGCGGCGTCGACGGCAAGGGCGCCTGCGCGAAGTATTACAACGCGTACACCCTGGAGTATGACAAGGACAAGTGCCTCAAGTGCGGCCTGTGCGTCAGCAAGTACCCGATGCACTCGATCAGCCAGGATGAGGATGGCTATGTGGTCCTGGACGACGCCTGCGTCCGCTGCGGCCAGTGCGTCCCCGTCTGCCCGGGCAAGGCCCGCATCCTCAAGGCGATGCCCGATTATCCCGAGCTGCCCGAGGATTACATCGACAGCAACCGCTTCTTCGCCAAGGATCGCATGCAGCGCGGACAGCTGGTCGACTTCACCGACAGCACGCTCGACGTCTGATCTCCGGTCATTTTAGGCGTTGATATGGAGCTGTCGTCATGCTCCTGCATGCGGCAGCTCCATTTTGACGGTCGGAAAGGCGCGTTTCGGAACCATGCACGAAATGTCACTTGTGCGCAACATCATCGAGGTCGTCAAGGAAGAGGCCGAAGCGGCGCAGGCGGCGCAGATCACCGCGGTGCATCTGGTCGTCGGCGAGGGCCGCGACATTGTCGAGGACCTGGTGCAATCGCTGTTTCGGTTCCTGGCCCGCGGAACCGTGGCGGAAAATGCGGCCGTGATCCTGCATCACGTGCCCTA
>DVFJ01000033.1 GCA_018713325.1 Candidatus Onthenecus intestinigallinarum
CGTGGAAGTGAACGTTTTAAGCAGGAGGTGTCATTATGAAATCAAAAAAAGAAAACGAGGATTTTAACAGGGTGCAAGCCGACCTAAAAGCAAATGGATTCAGAGAAAAAGATGTCACAATTCCGTCTGGAAAGGCAATGGTTTTAGGAATTGTTTATGCACTCCCGTTCGTAATAACTTTGGGCTTATTGTATCGCTTTCTCTTAATTAAAAGAGCGCATTTGTCAGAAGTCGGCGGACTTTCTTTTTACATTATGTTTATAGCCATTATTGCTATCTCAGTTGTGATACATGAGTTGTTGCATGGTATCGGTTGGGCAATTTCAAGCGGTAAAGGCTGGAAGGTGGTTCGGTTTAATATCAACGCAATGATGCCAAGTTGTGCTTGTAAGGTGGCGTTAAAAAAGAAATCGTACTTAACTGGAGTTTTGGCACCTTTTGTAATATTGGGATTAGGCAGCATACTGTTTGTTTTCGTATATCCTGGCACAGTGTCTTTGCTTACTCTAATGGTTAATTTTATTGCCGCAGGAGCTGATTTGCTTATTGCCGTTAATGTATCAAGAGAAGGCAACTGCTTAATTGCCGACCACCCAACAGAAGCCGGTTATATCGCGTTTTACAAGTCAAGTAATGTATGATGTTAAATAGCAAAGCCAGCCGAGCCAGTCAACGGTCAAGATGAACGGCGCATACGCGCCGCCGTTGACAGCCCCGCCCGGTTTTGCAGTTGGGCAATCAAGGGGCGACAGCAAGGAGTGCTGCCGCCCCGCACTATTATCAGAGAGGGGGAATTTCCATGACCGAAGATGAAGCCTACAAAGTGCATATTCAGTACACATTCAATGCCTTTTGTAGATGAAGGCCAGCGTGAAGGTGACGTTGTAGTCGTTTTCCTGAATGGCGGTGATCAGCAGGCCGCCGATGCCGGGCACGGAGAAGGCCTTCTCCACGACAAGGCTGCCAGTGAGCACGTTGACGATCGAGGGCGCGATGACCGTGATGACGCCGGTGAGCACGTTGCGCAGCACGTGGCGCACGGTCAGCGCGGCGCGGCCGACGCCCTTGGTGCGCGCCAGGGTGATGTAGTTCTGGCCCAGCACGTCGATGATCTCCGAGCGCGTGTAGCGCGCCACGCTCGCCATGGGCGAGACGGCCAGCGTCAGCGACGGCAGCAGGCTGGACAGGAAGGGCTGTTTAGTCGAGTAGAGGAAGGGCAGCAGCTTCCACTGAAAGCCCACGAAGTAGGCCAGCAGCAGCACAAAGGCGAACGAGGGCAGGCTCACGCCCAGGATGGCCACGGCAGAGGTGATCGAGTCCGCCACACGCCGGTGGTTGAAGCCGGCCACGACGCCCAGCAGGAGGCCCAGCGTCACGCCCAGTACCACCGCCTGCAGGCCGATGCGCACCGTCACGGGGAAGCGCTTGGCCAGCAGATCGGAGATGGGCATGTTCTGCTGGATGTTGTAGGACACGCCGAAGTCGCCCCGCAGCATGTTGGCGATGTAGTTGATGTAGCGCGTCCAGAACGGCTGGTCCAGGCCGTACTTGGCTTCGATGCTCGCGCGCTGCTCAGGGGTGAGCTCGGGGTTGTTGAACGGCGAGCCGGGCATGAGCTCCATGAGGCAAAAGAGGATAAAGAGCACGAACAGCAGCGTGGCGACGGCCATCAGCAGCCGTTTGAGGACGTACTTTTTCAAGGCGCACCATCTCCCGTCACGAATGTACAGCAAAAACGGCGCGCCGGCGGGACGCTTCATGCGCGTCCGCGCCGGCGCGCGCGGGTGCCATGGGCGGCAAAGGGGGGGGGGAACGCCGCTTACTCGGCGATGTCGACGTTCATGAAGTCCCAGCTGACGCCGACCAGGTGGTGGAAGTAACCGCTCAGCGACGGACGGATCAGCAGGCAGTCGGCCGTGCGGTAGACCGGGATCGCCACGGCGTTGCACTGGGCCATCTCCTCCAGGTCGAGGCAGTTGTTCCAGATGACCTCAGGGTCGGTCTCCACGAGCGTGGCGTTGTACAGCTCGTCATACTCGGGGAAGGAGCAAAACGCATAGTTGAGGTTGTGGCCGGTGGTGTACTGGCCCAGCTTGGCCAGCACGTTGGGCACGGAGGAACCGGTGCGGTGCAGGCCCAGCTCGAAGTTGCCGTTCTCCATGTCGTCCAGGCGCTGCGCCTTGGGCATGACCTGCAGGTTGATCGTCAGGCCCGGGCAGGCGGTCTCGATCTCGGACTGGATGAACGCGGCCACATTCTGCGCGGACTCGGTGTCCTCAATGGTGAAGTCCAGCTCCAGGCTGTCCACGCCCAGCTCTTCCTTGGCCGCTTCCCAGTAGGCCGCGGCGGCCTCCTTGTCGCTCTGCCAGAAGTCCGGACGCACGGAGTTGAACTCGGTGCCGTCCGAGCCGAAGAACACGTCGGAGTAGTTGCAGTCATACTTGGCCAGCGAGCCGTCGGCCAGGATGTTGTTCACCAGCGCCTCGCGGTCGATGGCAAAGCCGATGGCGTAGCGCAGGTTGGCGTTTTGCAGCTCCGGCACCTGGAAGTTGGGCACGATGTACCAGCTGTAGGTCGTCGGGGCGGTGTAGAAGGCCTCGCTGTCGCGGTACATGTCCACCAGGTCGCTGGTGAGGATGACGTAGTCGGCCGTGCCGCTCTCATAGGCCATGATGCCGGTCTGCGTGTCCTTGATCACCTGGTACTCGATGGCGTCCACGTTCACCGTGTCGGCCGCCCAGTAGTCCTCGTTCTTGGTGATGGTCCAGGTCAGATCGCCAGCCGTCCAACCCTCGAGCTTGAACGCGCCGCAGGTCAGCAGCGTATCGCTGGACAGCGCGTACTGGTCGCCGCAACTCTCCACGAACGCCTGGTTCATCGGCCCGAAGTAGCAGCCGCACAGGAACTCCAGCAGCCAGTTGCAGGGCGTGGTCAGCTCCAGCACCAGCGTCTTGTCGTCCACGGCGGTCACGCCCAGTGTGTCCGGATCGGCCTCGCCCGCGCTGATCTCGGCCAGGTTCTTGATCGGCACGTAGTTGAAGAGGAAGGCGTTCTCAAAGCCGTTGGCCGGGTTGCACGTGCGCTTCCAGCTGTAGACAAAGTCCGCCGCGGTCACCGGGTCGCCGTTGCTCCACTTGCTGTCGCGCAGCGTGAAGGTGTAGGTCAGTCCGTCGTCGGACACCGTGTAGCTCTCGCACAGCGCCGGCTGGGGCACGTTGTTCTCGTCCAGACGGAACAGGCTGTCCAGCAGCAGCGCCATCATGCTCGTGGCGTATCCGTCGCCGGTGTTGCTGATGTCCAGCGTATCCAGCTCCACGTTCTGCGTCAGACGGACTACCTTGTCCCCCTCCGCTTGGGCGAAGGGCGAAAGGAGCAGCGCCGCCAACATCGCGGCGACCAGGACGATCGACTTCCACTTAGACATTGGGCATCCACTTCACTTTCGTTTGGATTGACCTTTCCCGCGGGGAAAAATCATGCACCTATTGTATCGAAAGCGCCGCCCGCTGTCCAATATATATTTATTCTTGATTTACGGAATAAATGGTTATGCAGTAAGAGAATAAAACATTCGGAAAAAGAGGGAGAAAAGGCGAAAAAGTGCATGAATGCAGATCTGTACATGCAGAATTGTTGTTTCAAGGAATAAAATGGACGCGGTGTGGCACAGATGGATGCTTGATTTTGCCGCGGCTGTGATTTATAATGAACTATTCGAACCCCTATGCAGCCGTGAACGCACAACCGATCCGAAGGAGGAGGACCTGGGATGGCTTTTTTTTACGATGAACCGTCGCATACGTTCAGCGAGTACCTGCTGGTGCCGGGCTATTCGTCGGCGGAGTGCATACCCTCGCGAGTGTCGCTCAAGACGCCGGTGGTGCGGTTTCGCAAGGGCGAAGAGCCGGCCCTGACGATGAACATCCCGCTGGTGTCGGCGATCATGCAGTCCGTATCGGACGACCGCATGGCCATTGCGCTGGCGCGGGAGGGCGGCATCTCGTTCATCTACGGCTCGCAGACGGTGGAGCAGCAGGCGGCGATGGTGCGTCGGGTGAAGAGCTACAAGGCGGGCTTCGTGCAGAGCGATTCGAACGTGCGGCCGGATCAGACGCTGGCGGACATCCTGGCGCTCAAGGCGCGCACGGGCCACTCGACGGTGGCGGTGACGGACGACGGCACGCAGAACGGCCGGCTGATCGGCATCGTGACCAGCCGCGACTACCGCGTCAGCCGCATGGACCCGGCCACGCCCGTCAGCGCGTTCATGACGCCCATTGAAAAGGTGATCTACGCCAAGGAGGGCATCAGCCTCAAGGAGGCCAACAACGTCATCTGGGACCACAAGCTCAACGCGCTGCCCATCCTGGATGAAGAGGGGCGTCTGGCGGCGTTCGTGTTCCGCAAGGACTACGACTCGCACAAGGGCAACCCCGACGAGCTGCTCGACGCCCAAAAGCGCTACGTCGTAGGCGCGGGCATCAACACGCGCGACTACGAGGAGCGCGTGCCGGCGCTGGTGGAGGCCGGCGCGGACGTGCTGTGCATCGACTCCTCCGAGGGCTACACGGAGTGGCAGCGGCGCACGCTCGCGTTCATCCGCGAGCGCTACGGCGAGCGGGTCAAGGTCGGCGCGGGCAACGTCGTGGATCGCGACGGCTTCCGCTTCCTGGCCGAAGCGGGCGCGGATTTTGTAAAGATCGGCATCGGCGGCGGCTCGATCTGCATCACGCGCGAGACGAAGGGCATCGGCCGCGGCCAGGCGACGGCCGTGATCGAGGTGGCCAAGGCGCGCGACGAGTACTTCCGCGAGACGGGCGTGTATGTGCCCATCTGCTCCGACGGCGGCATCGTGCACGACTACCACATCACCCTCGCGCTGGCGATGGGCAGCGACTTCTGCATGCTGGGGCGCTACTTCTCGCGCTTTGACGAGAGCCCCACGAACAAGGTCATGGTCAACGGCAATTACATGAAGGAGTACTGGGGCGAGGGCAGCGCGCGCGCGCGCAACTGGCAGCGCTACGACATGGGCGGCGCGAGCAAGCTGTCCTTTGAGGAGGGCGTCGACTCCTACGTGCCCTACGCGGGCAGCCTGCACGACAACGTGTCGCTGACGCTGGCCAAGGTGCGCTCGACGATGTGCAACTGCGGCGCACTGACGATCCCCCAGCTGCAGGAGAAGGCCAAGCTGACGCTGGTGTCCTCGGTGAGCATCGTGGAGGGCGGCGCGCACGACGTCGTGCTCAAGGACAGCTCGGCGGTGCCGGTGAAGTGACGCCTGCAGCCCCGCCTCCCGGGAGGAGGCGGGGCTTTTTTGCGCGTTTGGACACAGCGGCGGGCGTGGGCACGCATGGAGGAAGGAAAAACCGCCTTTCGTGCAGAATAGTATAAAGAAAAAATCCGGCCCCTGGGGAATGAGGCCGTCGGGCGCGCCGCGGGGCGCGGCGCATGAGGAGGAGAAACCATGCGGGACATGATCCTGATCGTGGACCATCAGCACGAGTTCAGCCGGATGATCGCGCGCAAGTTGCGGGCCGAGCGCTTTTACTGCCGGGTGGTGCCCGGCGATATGACGCCCGAGCAGCTGCGCGCGCAGGAGGCGTCGGGCATCGTGCTGGCGGGTGGACTGCGGGGTGAGATGCCCACGCCGGCGCAGGTGGCGGCCTGCGAGGGCGTGCTGGCGCTGGAGCTGCCGGTGCTGGCCATGGGCGATGCGTCGCTGGCGCTGCTGTGCGCACTGGGCGGGCGCGTGGGCGATGCGTTCGTGCAGGGGCAGGCGCTGACCATCCGCTATGCGGACATCCCGGTGTTCGACGGGCTGGGCGCGGGCGAGCGCTGGCTGGCGCAGGCGCGGGAGGTGGACCTGCCTGCGGAGGTGACGCCCGTGGCCGGGTGCGATGCGGGCACGGTCGCCTTCGGGCACAGCCACCGGCCGGTCTATGGCGTGCAGTTCCAGGTCGAGCAGAACGACCCGGACGGCATGGCGATCCTGTCCAACTTTGCGCAGCGGATCTGCCGGTGCACGCCCTGGTGGTCGACCGAGGCGTTCATCGAGCGCGGCAAGGCCGAGATCGTCGCGGAGGCGGAGGGCGGGCGCGCGCTGTGCGCGGTGAGCGGCGGGGTCGATTCGACCGTGTGCGCGTTGCTGGCGCACTTGGCGCTGGGCGAGCGCATGCAGGCGCTGGTGCTGGACAACGGCCTGCTGCGCGAGGGGGAGGCGCAGGCGACGTTTGAGATGCTCTCGAATCTGGATGTGGACACCGCGCGCATGGACGTGACGGCGCAGACGTTCGAGGCGCTGCGCGGGCTGACGGACTGGGATGCGAAGCGCCGCGCGGTCGTCGGGGTGATGCACCGGGCGATGGACGCCTTCGCCGGCGCGCTGGACGGCGCGAGCATCCTGCTGCAGGGCACGAACTACTCCGACATCACCATCGGTCACGTGCCGGACACGGCGGGTAGCCGCTTGCGCACGTTGTTGCCGCTGCGCGAGCTGTTCAAGGACGAGGTGCGCCGCGTGGCCGAGCAGCTGGGCCTGCCGGTTGAGGTCGCGCGCAGGCAGCCGTTCCCGGCGGCGGGCCTGGCGATGCGCATTGCGGGCGAGACGACGCCCGAGCGCGTGCGCATGCTGCGCGCGGCGGACGCGGTGTTCGCCGCCGAGATCCGCGAGGCGGGGCAGGAGAGGCGCCTGACGCGCTTCTATCCGACGCTCGTCAGCGGCGCGCCGTTCGGCTGGACGGGCGAGGTGATCGTGCTGCATGCGGCGCATGCCAGCGATAGCCGCATGGTGCCCGCACGGCTGCCCTACGACCTGACAGAGCGCGTCGCGGGCCGCATCGTGCGCGAAGTGCCGGGCGTGAGCCGCGTGCTGTACGATCTGACGCCCGGCGGCGTCCGTGCGGAGGGCGCATAAGCGACTTCACCCCCAAACAAAGGCAGACACGGCCATGCCGTGTCTGCCTTTGTTTGGACGCATTCATCAGTCCAGCGCGATGGGGCTGAGGTAGGCTTTGCGCCCCGCTTCGTCCACGACCTCCACGCGCACGAAGCGCTCGCCCCGCTGCAGCGCATACACGGCCTCGCATACGCCGCTCCCCTGCACGCAGCGGCCGTCGGTCCAGACGAGGTTGGAGTAGAAGATGACGCGTCGGGCAGGGCTGGTGCGCACGACGACGCGGCCGTTTGCGACCTCCACCTGTTCGATGCGCGGGCCGCGCGAGGCGTAGAAGCGCCCCGCGTCCAGTGCATCGAGCAGCGCCTCGCGCGTGCAGGCCGGAGCGTTGACGCAGATGAAGGACTGGCACTCGTCGCCGTCGTAGAAGTGCGCGTCGTCGGCGCAGACGACGGGCAGGTAGGCGCCGGCGGTGCTGGCCAGGTCCGAGAAGGAGGCGGACTCGGCGCGGTCGCCGTTCCAGGGGCTCCGCGAGACGGAGTTGAAGATCTCCAGCGCGCTTACGCCGCGCAGGCGCGGGAGCACGGACAGCGTGTTGAGCGACCAGGCGGGGTGGGCGAGGATCGCGCGCCCGCCCGCGGCGCGGATGGCGGCGATGCCGTCCTCGGGCCCCATGCCGGGCTGGCACACGGCGTGGGCGTCGAACGGCTCGCGCAGGCCCAGGCCGGTGATGTGCACGACCTGTACGTCCAAGCGGTAGTCCAGCTCCACGCCCGAGAGCACGAGCACGCCCTGCTCGATTCGCTCGGGCGAGACGGTGCGGTGGTCGGTCAGCGCGATGAAGTCGTAGCCGGCCCGCGCATAGCGGGCGATCGCGTCCTGCGGCGACAGGCGGCCGTCGCTGCAGGTGGTGTGCATGTGCGTGTTGCCCTTGAAGAAGGGCAGGCGCTCGTCAAAGAGCAGCATGGGTTCGCCTCCTTCAAAAAGGGTGGGTCAGATGTCGCGCGCGCCGATGTCGCGGCGCATCATCATGCCGTCAAAGGAGATGCGCTCCGCGGCGGCATAGGCGTCCTGCAGCGCCTGGCGTAGCGTCGGCGCGACGGCCGTGACGCCCAGCACGCGCCCGCCGGCGGTGTAGTAGCGCCCGTCCTGTTCGCGCGTGCCCGCGTGGTAGACGGTCGCGCCCAGCGCCTCGGCTGCGCCCAGGCCGGAGATCTCCTTGCCTGAGGCATACTTGCCCGGGTAGCCGCCGGAGGCGAGCACCACGCAGGCGGCGCTCTCATCCCGCCAGCGGATGTCGGCCTGCGCCAGCTGGCCGTCCCGCACGGCCTGGAAGATGGCCATCAGGTCGCTGTCCAGCAGCGGCAGCAGCGCCTGCGTCTCTGGATCGCCGAAGCGCGCGTTGTATTCGACCACCTTCGGGCCCTCGGGGGTGAGCATCAGGCCCACGTAGAGCACGCCCTTGAACGGGATGCCCTCGGCGTTCATGGCCGCCAGCGTGGGGCGCAGGATCTCGCGTTCCACGCGCGCGGCGATCTCGGGCGTGTACAGCGGGCTGGGGGCGATGGCGCCCATGCCGCCGGTGTTGGGGCCCTGGTCGCCGTCATAGGCGCGCTTGTGGTCCTGCGAGGCGGGCATGGGGCGGATGGTGTGCCCGTCGCAGAAGCACAGGACCGTCACCTCGCGGCCGGTCATGCACTCCTCGATCAGCACGCGCGCGCCGGACGCGCCGAAGCGGCCGTCCAGCATCATGGCGCGCACGGCGTCCCGGGCCTCGTCCAGCGTCTGCGCCACGACCACGCCCTTGCCCAGCGCCAGGCCGTCGGCTTTGACGACGATGGGCGCCTGCTGGCCGTCCAGGTAGGCAAGGGCCGCGTCGCAGTCGGTGAAGACCTCGCAGCGGGCGGTGGGGATGCCGTACTTTTGCATCAGGCGCTTGGAGAAGATCTTGCTGGACTCCATCTGCGCGGCCTGCTGCGTGGGGCCGAAGGCGGGGATGCCCTCGGCCTCGAGGCGGTCGACGCAGCCCAGGGCGAGCGGGTCGTCGGGCGTGACGACGACGAAGTCGACGCGCTCGTCCCGCGCCAGGCGCACGATGGCGTCCACGTCCGTGGCCTTGACCTGGGGGAAGCAGCGGGCGACGCGGGCGATGCCGCCGTTGCCGGGCGCGCACAGCAGCGCGTCCACGCGCGGGGAGCGGGACAGGGCCAGGCAGACCGCGTGCTCGCGCCCGCCGCCGCCGATGACGAGAACCTTCATGGGCTTCAACCTCCTGTTCAACCTTGTGTTGCGGCAAAGAAAAGGGCGGGCGGAGCAGCGTCCGTCCGCCGGGGGAGATCAGTGCTTGAAGTGGCGCATGCCGGTGAAGACCATCGCGATGCCGGCCTCGTTGCAGGCGCGGATGGAGTCCTCGTCGCGCACGCTGCCGCCGGGCTGGATGATGCAGGCGATGCCGGCCTGCGCGGCGGCCTTGACGCAGTCGTCGAAGGGGAAGAAGGCGTCGGAGGCCAGCGCCGCGCCGCGGACCTTCTCGCCGCTGCGCTCGATGGCCATCTGCGTGGACCAGATGCGGTTGACCTGGCCGGGGCCGATGCCCAGGGACTGGTTGTCGCGCGCGATGGCGATGCCGTTGGACTTGGTGTGCTTGACGATCTTCCAGGCCAGCAGCAGGTCCTGCATCTGCTTCTCGGTGGGCGCGCGGTCGGTGACGACCTTCAATTCGCCCTCGGGCAGCAGCACGTCGTCGATGTCCTGCACGAGCAGGCCGCCGGCCACCTTGCGCAGCACGCGCTCGCCGGCGGGGTAGACGCGGTGGGTGGTGTCCAGCTGGAGCACGCGCAGGTTCTTCTTGCGGGTGAGGATCTCCAGCGCGGCGTCGGTGTAGGCGGGCGCGACGACGATCTCCAGGAAGATGCGGGACATCTGCTCGGCGGTGGCGGCGTCGACCGTCGCGTTCGTCACGACGATGCCGCCGAACACGCTGACCGGGTCGGCCTCGTAGGCCAGGCGGTAGGCCTCGGCCACGTCGTCCGCGACGCCCACGCCGCACGGGTTGCCGTGCTTGACCGCCACGACCGCCGTCGTGTCAAACTCGCGCAGCAGCTCCAGCGCGCCGTTGGTGTCGTTGATGTTGTTGTAGGACAGCTCCTTGCCGTGCAGCTGGCGCGCGGCGGGCAGCGTGCCGGCCACGTCGCCCAGGTCGCGGTAGAAGGCCGCGCCCTGGTGCGGGTTTTCGCCGTAGCGCATGCCCTGCACCTTTTCAAACGTAACCGTCAGCTTGTCCGGGAAGCGGTTGTCGCCCGGCAGCTGCGCGCGCAGGTACTGCTGGATCATGCAGTCGTACTGCGCGGTGTGCTCAAACACCTTGTAGCACAGGCGCAGCTTCGTCTCGCGGGAGACCTCGCCCGCCTGCTCCAGCTCGCCGAGCACCGCGTCGTAGTCCGCGGGCTCCACGACGACCGCCACGTCCTGCCAGTTCTTGGCCGCGGCGCGCAGCATCGTCGGCCCGCCGATGTCGATGTTCTCGATCGCCTCTTCGAACGTCACGCCGGGGCGCGCGATCGTCTGGCGGAAGGGGTAGAGGTTGATGACCACCAGGTCGATGGGCGCAATGCCCAGCTCGGCGATCTGGCGCATGTGCTCGGGGTTGCTGCGCATGGCCAGCAGGCCCGCGTGGATGGCGGGGTGCAGCGTCTTCACGCGCCCGTCCAGGCACTCGGGGAAGCCGGTCACGTCCGACACGCCCGTCACGGGGATGCCGGCCTGCTGCAGGGCCTTCATCGTGCCGCCGGTGGAGAGCAGCTCCACGCCCAGGCCGTGCAGCCGCCGGGCCAGCTCCACGATGCCCGTCTTGTCCGATACGCTCAGCAAAGCCCGCTTGATCACGTCATCGTCTCCTTTCGTGTAGCGAAGAAAAGGGAAAAGGGCGTCACAAATCCACGCCCAGGAACAGCCGGTCGGTGCGCACCCATTCGAAGTGGGCGCGCTGCAGCAGGCGCAGGGCGCGCTGGTTGCGGCGCGGCACGTTGATGCGCACAAAGCGCACGCCACGCTCGAGCAGCGTGACGCGCACCTGGCTGAGCAGCGCGGTGGCCGCGTCGTGCCCGCGGTACTTGGGCGTGGTGTACAGCGCCTCGATGCGGGCCTCCTGGCCCTCGCCGGTGGTCACGACCTCGCCCCACAGCTCGCTGCCGCCATAGACGGCGAACGCGCAGAAGTTGGGCGTGCGCGCGGCGTCGTCGAGCCATTCGACGGCGTGCTCGCCCGCGCCGAACGTCTGCATGCGGCGCACGAGCGCCTCGGATTCGGCGCGCGAGCGGCGCGGGATGTCGATGATCTGCGTCGAGAGCGGAGGATAGACCGTGCGCTCGTGCTTGCTCAGGCGCCACAGGAACAGCTCGTCGCCGTCGGCGTCGTCAAAGCCGAGAAATTTGAAGTAGTTGTAGCGGTCCATATCGCCCATCTGGCACTCGGTGTACAGCCGGGCGGGCGGGGCGCCGGCCTGGCGGTGCAGCGCGCTGGCCTGCGCGCGCAGCGCGCCGAAGAGCATGTCGCGCGCGCGGGGGTGGGCGTCCATGTCCAGGACGATCTGCAGGGGCTGGTCGGGGTAGACCTCGCGCATGTTGCGCGCGACCACACTGCCCTGGCCGAGCTCAACGCCCGCGTCGTCCTGAATGAGAAAACAGTGATCCCTTTGCGCGCCGTTCATGCCGCTTTGGGGATGAAAGATCTTCATCGGAAGGCTCTCCTTCTATCCGTGGTAACTCCGGGCCCTGTTATCTTACGCGAAAAAGCGCGCAAAGGCAAGGCGTTGAGGGCCGGTTTGCGCGAATTTCGGCAAAAAACAGGGGCCGGGATTATTGTACCACAAATACCCGCCTTCCATCTACCCGCAATTTGCCAGCGCAGAAGAGTGCGACGCTGCGCGGGAGGATGCGGTGCTCGACCTGCAGCACGCGCGCGGCCAGCGCGTCGGCGTCGTCGTCCTGCAGCACGGGCACGCTCTCCTGCATGACGATGCAGCCGTGGTCGACCTGCTCGTCCACGAAGTGCACGGTCGCGCCGGAGATCTTGGCGCCGTAGTCGAGCACGGCTTGGTGCACGTGGTGGCCGTACATGCCCGGGCCGCAGAAGGCGGGGATGAGCGCCGGGTGGATGTTGAGGATGCGGTGCTCGAACGCGCGCACGACCTGCGGGCCGACGATGGGCAGGTAGCCGGCCAGCACGACCAGGTCGGCCCGCACGCGCAGCAGGTGTTCCAGAATGCGGTCGTTGAAGGCCGCGTCGGAGCCGGCCTGCTTGCGGCTGACGAACAGGGCCTCGATGCCGTGGGCGCGGGCGCGCTCGAGCGCAAAGGCGCGCGAGGCGTTGGCGAGCACCAGCACGACCCGGCCGTCGATCTCGCCGGCGTCCACGGCGTCCAGGATGGCCTGCAGGTTGGTGCCGCCGCCGGAGCAGAGCACGGCGATGCGCTTGCTCATGCGAGCACCAGCCTTTCGCCGCCTTCGGCCTGCGGCGCGACGGAACCGATGCGGTAGGCGCGCTCGCCCAGCTCGCCGGCCCTTTCCAGGAAGGCGTCTGCCTGCGCCTGGGGCACGGCGAAGACCATGCCCACGCCCATGTTGAAGGTGTTGTACATCTGCGCGTCCTGCAGGCCGCCGCGGCTGCGCAGCAGCTCGAAGATGGGCGGCACGGGCCAAGCGCCGCGCTCGATGCGGGCGCACAGGCCCTGGGGCAGGATGCGCGGGATGTTCTCGATGAAGCCGCCGCCGGTGATGTGCGCGATGCCGTGCACGTCGAAGGCCTGGCACAGCGCGAGCGCGCTCTTGACATAGATGCGCGTGGGCGTGAGCAGCGTGTCGCCCAGGGAGCGGCCGTCCAGCTCGGGCACGGGCGCGCTCAGGTCGGTCTCGCCGTCCAGGAGCAGGCGGCGCACGAGCGAGTAGCCGTTGGAGTGCACGCCGCTGGAGGCCAGGCCGATCAGCGCGTCGCCGGAGCGCACGCGCTCGCCGCTGATGGAGCGCTCGCGGTCGACGATGCCCACGGTGAAGCCCGCCAGGTCATACTCGCCCTCGGGATAGAAGCCGGGCATCTCGGCGGTCTCGCCGCCGATGAGCGCGCAGCCGGCCTGGCGGCAGCCCTCGGCCACGCCCTTGACCACCTGCTCCACGCGCTCGGGGTCGAGATGACCGGTGGCCAGGTAGTCCAGGAAGAGCAGCGGCTTGGCGCCCTGGCACACCACGTCGTTGACGCACATGGCCACGCAGTCGATGCCCACGGTGTCGTGGCGGTCCATGAGGAAGGCCAGCTTGAGCTTGGTGCCCACGCCGTCCGTGCCCGCCACGAGCACGGGCTTTTCCATGCGCTCGTTTTCAATGGAGTAGAAGCCGCCGAACGAGCCCAGCCCGCCCAGCACGTTTTCGTCAAACGTCTTTTGCACGTGCTGCTTCATGCGCCGCACGGCCTCGTAGCCGCGCTCGACGTCCACGCCCGCGTCCTTGTAGGTGATCATGGCAAAACCGTCCTTTCCGCGCCGGGGCGCTCACAGGTCCAGGTCCAGGCCGGCGTCGTCTTCGTCGCCGGGGTTGACGGGATAGCTGCCGTCGAAGCAGCCGGTGCAAAAGCCGCAGCCGGAGCCCTCGACGGTCTTGAGCAGCTCGCTCTCGGGCAAAAAGCGCAGCGAGTCCGCGCCGATGGAGGCGCAGATGCCCTCCACGCTGCGGCCGTGGCCGATCAGCTCCTCGCTGGTGGCGATGTCGATGCCGAAGTAGCAGGGGTTGAGCACCGGCGGGGAGGAGATGCGCATGTGCACCTCGCGCGCGCCGGCGGTGCGCAGCATCTCGACGATCTTGCGGCTGGTCGTGCCGCGCACGATGGAGTCGTCCACCAGCACCAGGCGCTTGCCGCGCACGTTGCGCGCGAGCGCGTTGAGCTTGGTGCGCACGCCGATCTCGCGCATGCCCTGATTGGGCTGGATGAACGTGCGCCCGACGTAGCGGTTCTTGGCCAGGCCCTCGCCGTAGGGGATGCCGGACTGCTCCGCGTAGCCGATGGCGGCGGGCAGGGCGCTGTCGGGCACGCCGATGACCATATCCGCCTGCACGTCGTCGCCCATGGCCAGGCGGCGGCCGGCGGCCTTGCGCGCGGCGTACACGCTCACGCCGTCGATGACCGAGTCGGGCCGCGCGAAGTAGACGAACTCGAACACGCACAGGCGGCTCTGCAGCGGCACGGGCACGTGGAAGGAGCGCAGGCCGTTCTCATCGATGACGACGACCTCGCCCGGGCGCACGTCGCGCACGAACTCCGCACCCACGGCGTCCAGCGCGCAGCTCTCGCTGGCCAGCACGTAGCTCTCGCCCAGGCGGCCCAGGCACAGCGGCCGGATGCCGTACGGGTCGCGGATGCCGATGAGCGCACGCTCGGTGAGCAGCACCAGCGCGTAGCTGCCGCGCACGGTCTGCATCATGCGCACGATGGCCTCGTCCAGCCCGCGGGCGGACATGCGCGCGATCAGGTTGAGGATGACCTCCGTGTCCACGGACGTCTGGAAGATCGCGCCCGCGTCCTCCAGGCGGCGGCGCAGCGACGCCGCGTTGACCAGGTTGCCGTTGTGCGCCAGCGCCAGCGTGCCGATCTTGCAGCGCGCCACCAGCGGCTGGGCGTTGACGACGTTCTTGTCGCCAAAGGTCGAGTAGCGCACGTGGCCGATGGCGATGTGCCCGCGCAGCTGCGCGAGCGTCTCCTCGTCGAACACCTCGGGGATCAGCCCCAGGTTGCGGTATTGCCGGATCTCCCGCCCGTCGGAGACGGCGATGCCGCCGCTCTCCTGTCCGCGGTGCTGCAGGGCGTACAGCCCGTAGTACGCCGCCTGCGCGGCGTCCTGCGCGCCGCCCCTGACGTCGTAGATGCCGAATACGCCGCAGTATTCCTCCATGCGGTCGCCGGGTTCCTTGATGTACATGCCGTCCCTCCGTTACAGCGCCCGCGCCTGCTCGGCCACGGCCGCGTCGTCCCGGGCGATGCCCGCGGCCATCTGCTCGCGGTGCTCGGCCAGCTGCTGCGCGATCTCCGGGTACTTGATCGACAGGATCTGCGCGCACAGGTAGGCCGCGTTGTCCCCGCCGCCCACCGCCACCGTCGCCACCGGGATGCCCGTGGGCATCTGAACCGTGGACAGCAGCGAGTCCAGCCCGTCCATGAACGAGGATTTCACCGGAATGCCGATCACCGGCAGCGTCGTGTGCCCGGCGATCACCCCGGCCAGATGCGCGGCCTTGCCCGCCGCCGCCAGGATCACCTCATAGCCGTTCGTCCGCGCGCACGCGGCAAACTCCGCCACTGCCTGCGGCGTGCGGTGCGCCGACGCCACCCGCACCGTCGTCTCGATTCCAAAGGACTTGAGCACCCGCACGCAGCCCTCCAGCGAAGCAAAGTCGCTCTTTGAACCCATAAATAACGCAGCCTTGGGCATGTGTCTTTCCCTCCTGAACGCGCCTTGCGCGTGAATGGCGCCATGCCGGGCGGCCCCGGACGGCGCGCGATACGCTTTTGAGTATAGCAAAACCGCGCCGCGTTTGCAATGAGAAAAAACAAACTTTTTCATATTGCTTTTTAATAATGTTCGGTTTTGCAGCGGCGATTTACAAGGCGGGCGGTTCGCGGTATAATAAGAGGACAGAGCGGCCTGCGGGCCGCGGAAGGAGGCGTGCGCCTTTGCACATGAGACGCAAACCCTGGGCGCGGCCGGAGCTGGCGGCGTGCGGCTACTACCGCGAGGAGCCGGCGCAGCTGCGGGGGCGCTGGGGGGACGAATTTGCGCGGCGGCAGCCGCTGCAGGTGGAGCTGGGGTGCGGCAAGGGCGTGTCGACGGCGCGCATGGCGCTGGACAACCCGGGCGTGAACTTCGTGGCGGTGGACGTGGGGCGCGACGTGCTGGGCTGCGCGCGGCGCAATGCGCAGGCGGCTTACGGGGACGCGCCGGTGGACAACCTGCTCCTGGCGGCGCTGAACGTGGAGCAGATCGGGCAGTACTTCGCCGCACAGGACGCGGTGGAGCGGATTTACATCAGCTTCTGCAACCCGTGGACGCTCAAGAAGCGGCACGAGAAGCGGCGTCTGACGCACCCGCGCCAGCTATGGCAGTACCGCTCGTTTCTCATGGACGGGGGCGAGCTGCACTTCAAGACGGATGACGACGCGCTCTTTGACGACACGCTGGGGTATCTTTCGTCGTGCGGGTTCGAGGTGCGCTATCTCACGCGCGACCTGCACCGCAGCGGCTATGCGCCCAATTATGAGAGCGAGCACGAGCTCAAGTATGCGGCGCAGGGCGTGCCGGTGAAGTTTTTGATTGCGGTCAAGCGGCCGGACGCGCTGCTGCCGGCCGGGCGGTTGGTGCGCGTGGCGGCGGCGGTGATCGAGAATGCGCGCGGCGAGGTGCTGCTGTGCCGGCGCGGGTCGGGCGGCGACTGCGCGGGCCGGTGGGAGTTTCCGGGCGGCAAGCTGGAGCCGGGCGAGGACGCGCAGGCGTGCGCGCGGCGCGAGGTGCTGGAGGAGCTGGGCGTGCGGATCCGCCCGGTGCAGGAGCTGGGCGAGACGGTGTACGCCTACCCCTCGCGAACGGTTGCGCTGACGTTCGTGCGCGCCGCGCTGGAGGAGGGTGAGTCGCTGGAACTGCGCGAGCACGCGCAGGCGGCCTGGGTGCGCCCGCGGGCGCTGACGGACTACGCGCTGTGCCCGGCGGACGTGCAGATGGCGCGGGCGCTGGCCGCGCGGGACGCGCCCTGACGCAGGAATACAGGGAACGCAAGAAGCAGGAAGGGGACGCAACGATGCGCATTACACGCCGTCATTACGAGGTCGACATGCTCAACGGGCCGCTGGTGCGGTCGATTCTGGTCTTCTCCGTGCCGCTGATGCTCTCGGGCATCCTGCAGCTGCTGTTCAATGCGGCGGATATCGTCGTCGTGGGCCAGTTTGCGGGCAGCACGTCGCTGGCGGCGGTCGGCTCCACGGGCGCGCTGATCAATCTGATCGTCAACGTGTTCATGGGCATGTCCATCGGCGCGAGCGTGGTGGTGGCGCGCAACTACGGCGCGGGCCGCTGGAAGGACGTGGGCGAGGCGGTGCACACGGCCATCGGGCTGAGCGTGGTGTGCGGCGTGCTGGTGACGGCGTTTGGCATCGCGCTGTCGCGGCCGCTGCTGGAGCTGATGGGCACGCCCGAGGACGTGCTGGACTTGGCCGCGCTGTATATGAAGATCTACTTCGGCGGCATGGTCGCCACGATGCTGTACAACTTCGGCGCGGCGATCCTGCGCGCGGTGGGCGACACGCGCCGGCCGCTGTACTATCTGTTCATCGCGGGCGTGGTGAACATCGTGCTCAACCTGTTCTTCGTGATCGTGCTGCACATGGACGTGGCGGGCGTGGCGCTGGCCACGGTGATCTCCCAGTGCATCTCGGCGGCGCTGGTGCTGCTGTGCCTGATGCGCTCGGGCGGCGCCATCCACCTGGAGCTGCGGCGCGTGCGCATCGCGCGCGACAAGTTCGCGGAGATGATGCGCGTGGGCCTGCCGGCGGGCCTGCAGGGGTCGGTGTTCTCGATCTCCAACGTGCTGATCCAGTCGGCGGTCAACTCGTTCGGCTCCGTGGTCATGGCGGGCAACGCGGCGGCGGCCAACCTGGAGGGCTTCGTCTACACGGCGATGAACTCCATCTATCAGGCGAACCTGACATTCACCAGCCAGAATCTGGGCGCGGGCCGCTACGAGCGCATCGGGCGCATCCTGCTCAGCTGCATCCTGACGGTCACGGCGGTGGGCCTGTCGCTGGGCCTGATCGTGTATGCGCTGGGGCCGGAGCTGCTGCGCCTGTACACGACGGATGCCACGGTCGTGCAGATGGGCATGAAGCGCCTGGTCGTCATCGCCACGACGTACTTCGTATGCGGCTGGATGGACGTGCTGGTCGGCTCGCTGCGCGGCCTGGGCAGCTCGGTCGTGCCGATGATCGTGTCCATCCTGGGCGCGTGCGGGCTGCGGATCGTGTGGATCTATACGATCTTCGCGGTCGACCGCACGCTGACGATGCTCTACATCTCCTACCCCGTCTCCTGGGCGATCACCGCGGCGGTGCACTTCGGGTGCTTCGTGGCCGTGCGGCGCAAGGTGCTGCGCGCGGCCGGGCGGGAGCTGAGCGCCTGACGGGTTTCCCTACGTGCGCCGCCGGGGCCGCGCCAGCTCCCGCCGCAGCGTGGGAGCGGAATGGAGGGGCCGAATCAGGCGCCGCCGCGGCGTGTCATGACGCTTCTGTTTCTTCACCCAACCGACGATCAACAGGGAGGATCTGCACAATGAAGAAAATCTGCTCTGTCCTGCTGACCCTTGCGCTGCTGCTGCCCGCCGCTGCCCTGGCGGAGGACGCGAAAGTCGAGACCTTTGCCGCCGAGTACGAGATGTTCGGCACCACCTCCGCGGGCCTGCCCAAGAACGACACCTTCATCTTCGAGGGCGAGACCACCGACGGCATCATCACCAAGCTGAACTTCGACATCATCCGCAACAAGGGCGAGGCGGACGAGTACTCCAAGAAGGACATCATGGGCTACATGATGAACGTCTCCGACGCCACCGTGGAGGAGGCGGAGGACGGCTTCAAGCTGACCACCTTCACTGTGTACGGCTATGACCCCGCCTTCTCCGACGGGGACGCCTACTACGCACAGTTCATGGTCAACGCCTCCTGCGACGCGCTGACCGAGGACACCCTCTTCCAGGATCTGACCTTCAACGACATGGCCCGGCCCGACAACGCCGTCACGCTGGACAAGGCCCTCATCGTCTACGGGTATCTGGGCCGCGAAGCGGGGCTGGAGCTGACCGGCGAAACCCCGGTCAAAGACCTGCTGGCCCTGCACGGCCTGTACGCGGACGGCGCGTTTGCTGCGGGCTCCAACCGCGTGTCCTTTGCGGGCTACAACGGCGGACGCAGCTACGGCGAGCAGATCGACGCCATCGTGGCGTACATCCTGGCCAACCAGATGACCCTGGAGGACGTCTACGAGATGTTCCGCACGGTGAACCAGGCCAGCACGCCCATCCCGGAGCGCGACGTGGTCTCCGGCGCGACCATCACCTTCACCGGCGACTTCCAGCGCATGGTCTATCTGGCCATCCATGGCGAGCTGTTCCAGGGCGTGGTGAACGTCACTGAGAACGAGGATGGCTCCGTGGTCAAGGAAGTGGTCACCCAGGGCTATGGCGGCGAGGTGGAGACCCACGTCACCCTGGACGCCGAGGGCCGCGTGACGGCCATCTCTGTGCGCGACGCACAGGAGACCGACGGCATCGGCGCGGTGCTCACGGCGGATGGCTCTGAGTACATCGCCGCCCTCATCGCCGGCCAGGACGACCTGGATGCGGTGGATGCGGTGACCGGCGCAACCGTCACCTCCGACGCGCTCAAGCAGGCGGTGGAGTTCGCCCTGGCGGACGAGTGATCCCCGCGCGCAGCGCTTTGTGACGCCTAAATCGCCCCCCGCCGCGGCCCCGCGGCGGGGGGCAAACGCATGGCGCACGGCCGGGGCGCAGCCTCATCCCATCATCTGAAAATCATTCGGGAATCGTCCCAAAAAAGAAGGCCGGAGGGGTTTCCCCTCCGGCGTCTGTTTTGCGGGATGTCAGTCCTCCTTGGACTTGCCGCCCGCGTAGCGGCTGAGCAGGTTGATCGTGAGCACGATCACGCCCGTGACGAGGAAGATGCCGACCATGCCCTTGACGATGTAGGGCAGCGTGTAGAGAAAGGCGCTTACATTCATGGCTTTGAGGCCCTCCTTAGCCGAAGAAGTTGAGGATCAGGCCGCCCGCGATGACCGAGGCGATCTGTCCGGACACGTTCACGCCGATGGAGTGCATCAGCAGGAAGTTCTGGTTGTCCTCCGCAAGGCCCATCTTGTGCACGACGCGCGCGCTCATCGGGAAGGCGCTGATGCCGGCCGCGCCGATCATGGGGTTGATCTTCTCCTTGCAGAACAGGTTGAGCAGCTTGGCAAAGAGCACGCCGCCGACGGTGTCCATCACAAAGGCGATCAGGCCCAGGCCGAGGATGAGCAGCGTCTGCGGGTTGAGGAAGGCGTCGGCCTGCATGCGCGCGGCGATGGTGATGCCCAGGAACAGCGTGACCAGGTTGGCCAGCACCTTCTGGGCGGTTTCGGACAGGCTGTCCAGCACGCCGCACTCGCGCAGCAGGTTGCCGAACATCAGGAAGCCGATCAGCGCCACCGAGCGCGGGGAGACGATGCCCGTGATCATCGTGATGACGATCGGGAACAGGATGCGCGTCGTGCGGGAGATGCTGCGCTGCTCGTAGGCCATGCGGATGCGCCGCTCCTCCTTGGTGGTGATCAGCTTGATCACCGGCGGCTGCACGATGGGCACCAGCGCCATGTAGCTGTAGGCCGCCACGATGATCGCGCCCAGGTAGTTGGACTCGAAGAAGTTGGCCACGAAGATGGCCGTGGGGCCGTCCGCCGCGCCGATGATGGCGATGGACGCGGCGTCCTTGAGCTCAAAGCCCAGCAGCGAGGCCATGCCCAGCGTGAAGAAGATGCCGAACTGCGCCGCCGCGCCGAAGAGCATGAGCTTTGGGTTTTGCAGCAGCGGGCCGAAGTCGATCATCGCGCCGATGCCGATGAACAGCAGCAGCGGGAACAGCTCGTTGGCGATGCCCGCGTTGAACAGCACGTCGATCACGCCGATCTCCTCCACGCCCTCGGCGATCTGCGTGACCGCGCCGGACATGGGCAGGTTGACCAGGATCGCGCCAAAGCCCATGGGCAGCAGCAGCGTGGGCTCCATGTCGCGCTTGATCGCCAGGTAGATCAGCAGCGCGCCGATGCACCACATGGCGACCATGGGGAGGGTGATGTTCAGCGCGTTGCCGAACAGGTCCGACAGAAATGACTGCATACAAGATCCCCCTGTCAAAATGGTAGTTTCATTATAGGGGGCCATCCGGCGTCGGGCAAGTGGGGAATGCCAACTTTATAAAATTTTTATAGGCCTGCGGGCGCGGACATGTTATAATGGACGAAACGGACGGGAGCAGCCCGGAGGGGAGGACGACGCGATGCGGATTCTGATCGTGGAGGACGATGCGCGCATCCGCCATTATCTGCAGGCCGTGCTGTCCTCCAGCGGCTACGACGTGCTGGAGGCGGCAAATGGGCACAACGCGCTGAGCATGGCCGCCCAGCACGACCCGGACCTGATCCTGCTGGATCTGGGGCTGCCCGACCGCGACGGGCAGGAGCTGATCCGCAGCCTGCGCGGCTGGACGCAGCGGCCGATCGTGGTCGTGTCGGCGCGCGGGCACGAGCAGGACAAGGTCATGGCGCTGGATGGCGGCGCGGACGACTACGTGACCAAGCCCTTCGGCACGGAGGAGCTGCTGGCGCGGGTGCGGGCGGCGCTGCGCAGCGGGCGCTACCGGGAGGGCGCGCCGGGCGCCGCGCGGCGGGAGACGTTCAAGGCCGGCGGGCTGGAGATCGACCTGGCGCGGCGCGTGGTGAAGGTGGACGGCCAGCCCGTGCACCTGACGCAAAACGAGTACAAGATCGTCGCGCTGCTGTGCCGCCACGCGGGCAGCGTGCTGACGTACGATTTCATGATCAAGAGCATCTGGGGGCCGTATGCGACGTGCGACGCGCAGATCCTGCGCGTGAACATGGGCAACATCCGCCGCAAGATCGAGCGCGAGCCGTCCTATCCCGAGTACATCGTCACCGAGATCGGCGTGGGCTACCGCATGGTCGAGGGCGAGTGAGGCGGGACCGGGCCGGCGGGCTGCGCCCGCTTTTTTTTTGCGCCCAGGCAGGAACGGACGCAGGAAGCGCAGAATATCTTCGGAACAGCCCGGGTCATGCCCGCCTGCACGGCGGGCGGCGCGAAGACGCGGCCGGGCGGGACGGAGAGGCGCATGGAGAGTTTGAAACGGTCGAACCGCTGGGGCCTGACGGCGGCGCTTTTGCTGCTGTGGGCGCTGCTGTGGCTGCTGGGCGGGCTGCTGTTCATGTTCCCGGCTGTGGCACTGACGCTGCCCGCGCTGCTGGCCTGGGCGGGCGTGAAGGCCGGGCCGGTCTGCTACGCGGCGCTGGCGGTGGCGGCGGCGGCGTTCATGGGCTGGCTGCTGGGGCCTGTGTTCGCGCTGGCGGTGGCGCTGGTGCTGCTGCCCGGCAGCGTCTGGGCGCTGGCGTCGATGGACCGCGGCGTGCCGTTTGTGCGCGCGGCGCTGGTCGAGGGGCTGGTGCTGCTGTGCAGCGGCGGCGCCGCGCTGCTGCTGGGCACGGCCTATGCCGGCGGCGATCTGGCCGGCGCGCTCTCGGGCGGGCTGATCGCGCTCATGCGCCAGATGCCCCAGACGGACGCGCTGCTGTGGTCGATGTACGCGGGCGGGCTGCTGGGCCTGCCCGAGGGCATGGAGGCCGTCGAGGGCCTGAGCGCGGCAGTGCGCCTGACGGATGCGGCCCGCGAGGAGCTGCTGCGCTCGCTGTCGCTGTATTTGGATGCGAGCCTGCGCCTGCTGCTGCCCGCGCAGTGGGCGTCGGGCTCGATCGTGGGCGCGCTGCTGGGCACGCTGCTGCCGCGCTATGCGGCGCGTCAGCGCGGGGAGGCGGTTGACTTTGTGCCGCTGCGCGCGCTGGCGCTCCCGCGCGGGGCGCTGGGCGCGCTGTACGGCACGGCGGGCGCGCTGATGCTGCTGGGGCTGTTGGGCTTGCAGTCGCTATGGCGCGCGCTGTACGTCGTGTGGGGCGCGGCGGTGGCGGCGGCAGGCCTGCTGGGCCTGGCGGTCATCGACCATCACGCGCACGCGCGCGGCATGCGCCGCGGTCCCCGCGCGCTGCTGGCGGTGGGCGCGTTTGCGCTGGCCAAGCTGCTGCACCTGGACCTGGCGCTAGCCGGGGTTGGGCTGCTGGATGAGATGCTGGGCCTGCGCGGCCAGAAGAAAATCAAGTTTCCGCCGCAGGGCGGGGACGACGGAGAGGATGATTTGGACCCATGAAGGTAATTTTGCTTCAGGACGTGAAGGGCACGGGCAAGAAGGATCAGATCGTGGAGGCGTCGGACGGCTACGCGCGCAACTTCCTGTTCCCCAAGAAGCTGGCGGTGGAGGCGACGAGCACGGCGCTCAACGCGGTGCAGAAGGCAAAGGCCGCGGAGCAGCACCGGGAGGACGTGCGCCGCGAGCAGGCGCTGGAGCTGTCGCGCAAGCTGGCGGGCCGCGTGATCCGCGTGACGGCGCGGGCGGGCGAGGGCGGCCGGCTGTACGGCTCGGTCACCGCGCAGGAGATCGCCGCGGCGCTGGAGGCGCAGCACGGCGCAAAGGTGGAGAAGCGGCGCATCGAGCTGCCCGAGCCGATCCGCACGGCCACGGACACCGAGGTCACCGTGTGGCTGTACCCGGGCGTCACGGCGAAGATGACGGTCAAGATCGACACGACGAAGTAAAAGCGAGGTGTCAGCCGTGGAGGAGGAGCGCGCGGGCCGGGTGCCGCCCAACAACCTGGACGCCGAGCGTTCGGTGCTCGGCGCGATGATGCAGGACCACGAGGCGCTCTCGCTGGCGATCGAGGCGCTGCGCGCGGAGGACTTCTACCACCCGGCCAACCGCGAGCTGTTCGATGCGATGCACCGGCTGCAGAGCGCGGGCCAGCCCGTGGACATCGTCACGGTGGACGAGGAGCTGACGCGCCGCGGCACGCTGGAGGGCGTGGGCGGCATCCAGTACGTGGTCGACATCTCGCGCTATGTGCCCACGACGGCCAATGCGCGGACGTATATCCAGATCGTGGCGGAGAAGGCGACGCTGCGCCGGCTCATCCACGCGGGCGACGAGATCGTGCAGGCGTCCTATGCGCAGCAGGAGCCGGTGGCGGACATCCTGGGCCATGCGGAGAAGTCCATCTTCGACATCGTCATGCGCCGCACGGAGGGCTCCACGCTCGTGCACATCGCCGACATCCTGCCCGATACGTACCAGCGCATCGAGACGCTCTCGCGCCTCAAGGGCGCCATCGACGGCGTGCCTACCGGCTTTGTCGACCTGGACAACCTGCTCACCGGCCTGCACGGCGGCGAGCTGGTGCTCGTGGGCGCGCGCCCGTCCATGGGCAAGACGTCCTTTGGCATGAACGTGCTGTCCTACGCGTCGGTCATGGCGGGCAAGACGGTCGCGGCCTTCTCCCTGGAGATGCCGCGCGACCAGCTGGCCATGCGCCTGCTGTGCGCCGACGCGCGCGTGGACATGCAGAGCGTGCGCCACGGCACGCTGCGCGACGAGGACTGGCTGTCGCTCTCCCGCGCGCTGGGGCCGATCGCCGCGGCCAACCTGTATATCGACGACACCTCGGGCATCACGCCCTCGCAGCTGCGCTCGCGCTGCCGGCGCCTGAAGATCGAGCGCGGGCTGGACCTGGTCATGGTCGACTACATCCAGCTCATGGCCAGCGACGGCCGCGCTGAAAACCGCCAAAACGAGGTCAGCGAGATCTCCCGCGCGCTCAAGGGCATCGCCAAGGAGCTCAACGTGCCCGTGCTGGCCCTGGCGCAGCTCTCGCGCGCGGGCGCGCAGCGCAGCGACAAGCGGCCGATTCTGTCCGACCTGCGCGACTCCGGCGCCATCGAGCAGGACGCGGATGTCGTCATGTTCCTGCACCGCGAGGAGTACTACGACCCCAACACCGAGGACAAGAACATCGCCGAGGTCATCGTGGCCAAGCAGCGCAACGGCCCGCTGGGTACGATCAAGCTCGCCTGGCTGGGGCAGTACACGCGCTTCGCGTCGCTGCAACAGACCTGACAGCGCGCGCCCTCCGCACGCCGGAGGACGCGCGCTTTGTTCGTACCGGCCGATGAAAGGAGGAAGCCATGCGCACGCTCGTCGTCGCGGAAAAGCCGTCCGTCGCGCGGGACATCGCGCGCGTGCTGGGCGCGCGCGAGCGCGCCGAGGGATGCCTGCAGGGCGGGGACTGGACAGTCACTTGGGCGCTGGGACATCTGGTGGCGCAGTGCGAGCCCGAGGAGATCGATCCGCGCTACAAGCGCTGGCGCGCGCAGGACCTGCCCATCCTGCCCGAGCGCATCCCGCTCAAGGTCATCCGCAAGACGGCGGCGCAGTTTCGCGTGGTCAAGCGGCTGATGAACGACGCGCAGACGGCGCGCATCGTGTGCGCGACGGACGCGGGGCGCGAGGGCGAGCTGATCTTCCGCTACATCTATGAGATGGCGGGCTGCACGCGGCCGGTGCAGCGGCTGTGGATCTCGTCGATGACCGACGAGGCCATCCGCGAGGGGTTCGCGTCGCTGCGCCCGTCGCAGGCGTACGACGCGCTGTATGCGTCGGCTGCATGCCGCGCGCAGGCGGACTGGCTGGTGGGCATGAACCTCTCCCGCGCGTTCACGCTGCGCTACGGCGTGCCGCTGAGCGTGGGGCGCGTGCAGACGCCGACGCTGCAGATGCTGGTGCGCCGCCGGCTGGAGATCGACGCGTTCGTGCCGCAGCAATACTGGACGGTGCAGGCGGACTTTGGCGACTACACGGGCCAGTGGACGGACCCGGCGGGCGGGGATGGGCACATCGACCGGGCGGAGCGCGCGCGGGAGATCGCCGCCGCCGTGCGCGGGCGCACGGGCGTGGTGACGGCCTGCGCGCGCGAGGCGGGCAGCGAGCCGCCGCCGCTGCTGTACGACCTGACGAGCCTGCAGCGCGACGCGAACGCGCTGCTGGGTTTCACGGCCGAGCGGACGCTGCGCGCGGCGCAGGCGCTCTATGAGCGGGACAAACTGCTGACCTATCCGCGCACGGACAGCCGCTACCTGCCGCGGGACATGGCCGCGCGCGTGCAGGCCGCGATCCATGCGCTGCCCGAGGCGTATGCGCCGCTGCGCGCGCGCCTGCCGCAGGCGCTGCCGCAGACGCGCCGGGTGTTTGACGACGCGAAGGTCAGCGACCACCACGCGATCGTGCCCACGGGACGCAAGGCGGACGCGTCCGCCCTGCCGCCGGACGAAGCCCGGGTGTTCGACCTGGTGGCGCGGCGGCTGCTGGCGGCGTTTCTGCCCGCGCACACGTATGAGACGACGCGCGTGATCACGCAGGTGGACGGGCATGCGTTCGCATCCACGGGGCGCGTGGTCACGCAAAGCGGCTGGAAGGATGCGTGCCTGCAGCCGCGCAAGAGGGCGCAGCAGGCGGCGCCGCTGCCGGCGCTGCGCGAGGGCGACGAGCGGACGGTGCGCTCGGCGCGGGTCAAGGAGGACAGGACGCGCCCGCCGCGCGAGCACACGGACGCGTCGATCCTGCGCGAGATGGAGCAGGCAGGGCGGCGCATCGAGGACGAGGCGCTGCGCGAGAGCATGAAGGACAGCGGCCTGGGCACGCCGGCCACGCGGGCGGCGACGATCGAGCGGCTGATCCACATGGGCTACGCGGCGCGCAAGGGGCGCTCGCTGGTGGCCACGCCCAAGGGCGTGCGGCTGATCGAGGCGGCGCCGGAGGCGATCGCCTCGCCGGAGACGACGGGGCGCTGGGAGCGGGAGCTTGCGCGCATCGCGCGCGGCGAGGCGGACGGCGCGCGGTTTCTTTCGGGCATTGCGCGCATGACGGAGCGCATGACGCGCTACGCCGCGCAGGAGGCGCCGGACGTGGCCTTTGAGCCGGAGGAGCGCAAGGGCCGGCGCACGGTGGGCGCAAAGCGGCTGGATCTGGCCTGCCCGGCGTGCGGGCGCGGGCGGATCACGGAAAACGAACGGGCCTTTGGCTGCTCGCGCTGGCGCGAGGGCTGCGCGTTCACGGTGTGGAAGGACTGTTGCCGCCGCGCAGGCGGGCCGGAGCTGACGGAGAAGCTGCTGCGGGCCGTGATGGAGAAGGGGCGGCTGAGGGGCAGCACGGGTACGCTGACATGGGACGGGCAGCGGGTCGGGTTCGAGCCGCGGCGCGATTGACCGGCGGGGAAAAAGCGAAAACCCCCTTTACAAACGGGGCGCGAGGCGGCATAATTTGAATGAAAACAGGCCGCGCCCAGGCGGCGCGAAAGAGGATGATGACCATGGATGAAAAGCTGTATACCCCCAAGGACCTGGAAGAAAACGCGCGCCAGCTCAAGGCGGAGTGGCTGCACATCGCGCTGTGTTCGGCGCCGCTGCTGGCACTGCTGATTTTTTCGCTCGTGCAGCGGATGGAAATCGTCACGATCGTCGTTACCATTGTGTGGGGCGCGCTGCTGATCTTCCTGTGCAGCCTGCGCCTGGGGCCGGTGTACGCGTACCGGCGCTACCTGCGCGAGGTGACGACGGGGCTGTCGCGGCGCACGGAGGGTGTGGTGGTCTCCTACGCGCAGGATCTGACGTTTAAGGAAGGCGTGGAGTTCCACGTGCTGGTGGTCAACGTCGGCCAGAAGGGCGACGAGGAGGACGACCGCATGTTCTACTACGACCACTGCAAGCCCCAGCCGCAGCTGACGGCGGGCGAGCGCGTGTGCGTGACCAGCCACAGCAACTTTGTGATCGGCCTCTCGCGCGCGTGAGGGGAGGAAGGACGGAAAGCCGATGGATCGGATCGGGAACGACAGGCTGAAGGTTATGGTCTGCGTGACGGGCCAGAAGACCTGCGAGCGGCTCATCCGCGAGGGGGCGCGCATCGCGGGACAGGTGGACGGCGAGATGAAGGTGGTGCACGTGGCCACCGGCGGCGCGCCGTTCATGGGCGTGAGCGCGCGCCAGGAGGCCGAGGCGTTGGAGTACCTGTTCCGCTGCGCGCAGGCGTACGGGGCGGAGATGGTCGTCGAGCGCGCGGACAGCGCCGTGGACGCGCTGGTCGAACTGGCGCGGCAGGACGACGTGGACTGCCTGGTGCTGGGCGCGGCGCGGGGGCGCGGCGCGCAGGACTTCGCCGACCAGCTGCGCAGCCGCCTGCCGCACGCGGACGTGCGCGTGTTCTTCGAGGAAAATTGAAACCCGCTTTGCCCGCCTGTGCAAACGCCGGCGGGCGATTTTGGGCAAAATCCTCTTTTTCAAAACCCCTCTAGCCAAGCAGAACGTTTTGCGCTACAATAGGGCGAATCAAAATTCCCCTATCGATCGCTTGGAAAAGGAAATGCGCTTATGGTCAGAGACATGACGGAGGGCAGGCCGCTGAAACTGATCCTGTCCTTTTTCTTCCCGCTGCTGATCGGCAATCTCTTTCAGCAGATGTACAACATGGCCGACAGCATCATCGTCGGTCAGTTCATCGGCAAGGGCGCGCTGGCGGCGGTGGGCGCGACGGGCTCGTTCAACTTCCTGGTGCTGGGCTTTGCGCTGGGGCTGTGCGGCGGGCTGTGCATCCCCGTGTCGCAGCGCTTCGGCGCGGGCGACATGTACGGCATGCGCCGCGCGCTGGTCAGCGCGATCTACATCACGCTGGGCGTGACGGTGGTCGTCACCGCGGCGATGCTCGTCTTCACCCGGCCCATGCTGCGCCTCATGCGCACGCCGGAGGATATCTTCGAACAGAGCTACGACTACATCATCGTCATCTTCGGCGGCACGTTCGCCACGCTGCTGTACAACCTGCCGGCGGGCCTGCTGCGCGCGCTGGGCGACAGCAAGACGCCGCTGCTGTTTCTGATCGTGGCGTCGCTGCTCAACATCGTGCTGGACCTGCTGTTCATCCTCGCCTTCGGCATGGGCGTGGAGGGCGCCGCGTGGGCGACGGTCATCGCGCAGGCGGTGTCGGGGCTGCTGTGCGTGCGCTACATCGCGCGCCACTTCCCGGTGCTGCGCCCGCAGCGCGACGAATGGAAGTTCGATCCGCAGAGCGCGCGTGTGGGCCTGGCCATCGGGCTGCCGATGGGCCTGCAGTTCTCCTTGACGGCTGTGGGCTCGGTCGTGCTGCAAAGCGCGGTCAATACGCTCGGTTCGGATGCCGTGGCGTCGGTTACCTCCGGCTCGAAGGTGCAGATGATCGTCACCCAGCCGATGGAGGCGCTGGGCGCGACCATGGCCACCTACTGCGGGCAGAACCTGGGCGCGCAGCGCGTGGACCGCATCCGCTGGGGCCTGCGCACGAGCCTGCTGCTGGGCGCGGCCTATACGGCGCTGGCGATGCTGGTGACCATGACCCTCGGCACGACGATCGCGCTGCTGTTCATCAAGCCCGAAGAGGTGCAGATCCTGCAAAACATCGACCAGTTCCTGCACGGCAATGCGATGGGCTTCGTGCTGCTCATGACGCTGCTGGTGCTGCGCAACAGTCTGCAGGGCCTGGGCTACAGCATGTCGGCGATGCTGGCGGGCATCTTCGAGATGGTCGCGCGCGCGCTGGTGGCATTCGCGTTTGTGGGCGCGCTGGGCTACGCCGCGGTGTGCTACGCCAACCCGCTGGCCTGGCTGTTTGCGTGCATCCTGCTGGTGCCGATGATGTGTGTGCGCCTGCGCCAGCTGGGGCGCAGGTATCCGGTAAGCCCCGCGGCGGAGCAAAG
Organism: Candidatus Onthenecus intestinigallinarum; assembly: GCA_018713325.1. Lineage (GTDB taxonomy): Bacteria > Bacillota > Clostridia > Christensenellales > Aristaeellaceae > Beduinella > Beduinella intestinigallinarum. Next base: position 29,415 of record DVFJ01000033.1, read on the forward strand.
ATAAGAGCCGTCCTTTCAGGGCCCCCCCAGGGGCCTTTTTTTTTGCGCCTTTTGGCGCGCAGGCAGGAGATGCGCGCCCGGCGGGCGAACTCCAAACGCATTGAAAGGCGCAACAAAAGGAGGAATGACGGTGCAAACCTTTCCCCGCACGCAGGTCGAAGGGATCTCCCTGCCCCGCATGATCGCGGGCACCAACTGGGTGCTCGGCTACAGCCACACGAGCCCCGCGGCGGACGCGCTGATCCGCCGCCGCTACGCGCAGGCGCAGGACGTCGCGCGCCTGATGGAGGCCTACCTCGCCCACGGGATCGACGCGGTCATGGGCCCGTTTGAGCCGGACGGCGCGCTGCTCCTGGGCGTGCGGATGGCGGGCGAGCGCGCGGGCCGGCCGATGACGATCATTGACACGCCCATCGTCGACGTGACGGACAGTGCGGCCGGGCGCGCCGCGGCGCGCGCGCGCATCGAGCGCTCGGCGAAGATGGGCGCGTCGATCTGCCTGCTGCACCACTCGTGCGTGGAGCAGCTGGTGAACAAGCACAGGGGCGCGATCGAGCGCCTGCCGGACTATCTGGACATGATCCGCCAGGCGGGGCTGGTGCCGGGCCTGTCGGCGCACATGCCGGAGCTGATCGTCTACTCCGACCGCAACGGCTACGACGTGCAGACGTACATCCAGATCTACAACTGCGCGGGCTTTCTGATGCAGGTGGAGATCGAGGCGGTCGCCCGGATCATCCACGAGGCGAAAAAGCCGGTCATGACGATCAAGGCCATGGCGGCGGGGCGCGTGTCGCCCTACGTGGGGCTGACGTTCTCCTACGCGACGATCCGCCCGTGCGACATGGTGACGGTCGGCGCGTTCACGCCCGAGGAGGTGCACGAGGACGTGGAGATCGCCCTGGCGGCGCTCGAGCGGCGCCTGCCGAACCTGGAGGGCCGCGCCACGCCGAACAAAACCGCCGCGCTGGGCGGCGAATGAGCCCTTTTTCCGGCCGTACCTTCTTTACGAGGGGGCGACTTTCGTGTATAATGACCTTGATTATGCCCGGATTTCGCGCAAAAGGAGAGAGCCTGACAGATGCTGTTCAATTCCTACGTCTTCATCCTCGCCTTCCTGCCCGTCACGCTGGTGGGCTATTTCGGCCTGGGCCGGCTGTGCAAGCGGCTGCCGCTGAACAAGGTGTGGCTGGTGGGCTGTTCGCTCGTGTTCTACGCCTACTTCAACGTGCGCTACCTGCCCATCATCGTGCTGAGCATCCTCGTCAACTACGCGCTCAGCCAGGGCATGCTGACGGTGCGCAGCCAGGGCGTGCGCCGGCTGTTGCTGGGCCTGGGCCTGGCGGGCAACCTGGGCGTGCTGGGCTACTATAAGTATTACGACTTCTTCGTGGAGAACCTCAACGCCCTGGCGGGCACGTCGTTCGTGCTGCACCATCTGGTGCTGCCGCTGGGCATCAGCTTCTTCACATTCCAGCAGCTCTCCTACGTCATCGACAGCTACAAGCGCACGGTGCCGCGCTACAACATCCTGGACTACGCGCTGTTCGTCACGTTCTTCCCGCAACTGATCGCGGGTCCGATCGTGCTGCACAGCGAGATCGTGCCGCAGTTCGCCGACCCGGAAAACCGCCGCTTCCGGTTTGACAACTTTGCGCCCGGCCTGTATGCGTTTGCGCTGGGCCTGTTCAAGAAGGTCATCGTCGCGGATACGTTCGCGCAGGTGGCCGAGTGGGGCTTTGCGACGGGGCAGGCGCTCAACACGCCCGAGGCCTGGCTGGTGGCGCTGGGCTATACGTTCCAGCTCTACTTTGACTTCTCCGGCTACTGCGACATGGCCCTGGGCCTGGGCAAGATGTTCAACATCCGCATCACGCAGAACTTCAACTCGCCCTACAAGTCCCTGGACATCAAGGAGTTCTGGCAGCGCTGGCACATGACGCTCAGCCGCTTCTTCACCACGTACGTCTACTTTCCGCTGGGCGGCAGCCGCAGGGGCCTGGCGCGCACATGCGTCAACCTGATGGTCGTCTTCCTCGTCAGCGGCCTGTGGCACGGCGCGGGCTGGCTGTTCGTGCTCTGGGGCGGGCTGCACGGGCTGATGAGCGTGCTCTACCGCCTCTTTCGCAGGCCCTACGACCGGCTGCACCCGGCGCTGCGCTGGCTGATCACGTTCCTGTTCGTGACGGTGGCGTGGGTTTTCTTCCGCGCCGAGACGATGGACAGCGCCATGACCGTGCTGCGCGCGATGTTCTCCATGGACTTTGGCGCGATCAACGCGACGGTTACGAACGTGTTCGCCACGCCGCTCAACCTGCACCCCGGCTACAACGCGATCATGACGCAGCTGTGGTATGCGCTGGCGCTCGCGGGCGTGCTGGGCCTGCCCAACACGTACGAGCTGACCGACCGCTTCCAGCCGACGCTGGGCCGCGCGGCGCTGACGGTCGTGCTGCTGGTGGCGTGCGTGCTCTCGCTCTCGGGCGTGAGCGTGTTCCTGTACTACAACTTCTGATCGGGAGGGATGAACGGCATGAGCAAGAGCAAGAGATTCTGCATCGGCGTGCTTTCGGCGCTGCTGGCGGCGCTGCTGCTGTGCGCGGGCACGGTGTTCGTCGTCGATCCGCTCCAGGTCTACCGGCAGGCGACGTGGTACACGCCGCTGATCGACTACGTCACGCAGGTGTACACCAATGCGGGCATCGCCAAGCACTACAGCTACGACAGCGCGATCGTGGGCACGTCGCTGACGGAGAACAGCGCGCCTTCGCTGTACGACGAGCTGTTCGGCGGCGAGTGGATCAAGCTGGTGACCAGCGGCGGCACGGCGCACAACCACGCGATCCTGATGGACGTGGCCTTCCGCACGCGCGAGATGAAACGCATCGTCTACGGGCTGGACATCTACTCGTTCATCGCCGAGAAGGACGAGACCGCGCAGGATGTGCCCATGTACCTGTACGACGACAACCCCTTCAACGACGCGAGCTACCTGCTCAACAAGGACATCCTCTTTGACAGGCTCTACGAGACGTACCAGTACAACGCCGAGGGCCTGACCTACCTGACGCGCGACAGCATGTACTACTGGGGCGGCAACTACGAGTTCTCCGAGGAGGAGGTGCTCAAGGGCGTGAATCCGACCGCCGGCGCGCCCGACCAGTGGGACATCAGCATCTACGAACGGCAGATGAACGACAACCTGGAGTACAACCTGCTGCCGTTCATCGAGCAGCACCCGGAGACGGAATTTTTGATCTACTTCCCGCCCTACAGCGTCATGGAGTACGTGCTCATGCGCCAGAAGGGGCACCTGGACTTTGTGCTCAACATGAAGGATCTGATCACCGAGCGCCTGCTGCCCTATGAGAACGTGAAGCTCTACGACTTCCAGACGCGCGCGGACTGGGTGCTGGATCTGAACAACTACAAGGACACCACGCACCACTCGCCCGAGATCAACGACGCCATCGCATATGCCCTGGCCGCGGACGAGGGCCGCGTGAACGACATCTACGACGTATACGAGCACGACGAGCAGATCTACGACTGGGTCGACATCGTCTCAGAGGGCGGCCAGCCGTGAGGAGGGACAGGGCCATGGGCCGAAACAGGCGGCGTGCGCGGCGCAGGCGGCCGCCCAATCCGTTCAAGCGGCTGCTGATCGCGCTGTGCGTGCTGCTGTCGGTCATCCTGGCGGATCTGCTGCTCGTCTACGGCTACAGGCCGTTCGTCGACGCGGCGTATTACGCCGTCGCCGGGCCGCTGCTGGGCGTGACGCCCACGCCGGCGCCCACGGCGATCCCGACGGCGACGCCCACCCCCACGCCTACGCCGACCCCGACCCCGACGCCCACGCCCACCCCCACGCCGACCCCGACGCCTGCGCCCACGCCGGCCCCGACGGCCGCGCCCGCGCCGCGCGCGACGATCCTGCTCGTCAACCGTGAACACACGCTGGATGCGGACTTCGTGCCGGACGATCTGGTGTACCTGCGCGACGTGGTGCCCGAGGAGCTGCTCAAGGTCAAGGGCGCGGACATCCAGGGCGACCGCACGGCCGTGGAGGCGCTGATCGTCATGATCCGCGACGCAGTGGCGCAGGGCGTGGACAACTGGCAGGTGAGTGCGGGCTACCGCACGTACGCCTACCAGCAGTCGCTGGTGGACGAGCAGGCCTACATCTATCGGACGGAGAACGGCCTGTCGGCCGAGAAGGCGCTGCAGGCGACCTATCAGCTGGTGGCGCCGGCGGGTGCGAGCGAGCACCAGACGGGCCTGGCGTTTGACATCACGGTGCCCGGCGTGTCGTTTAAGGGCACGGAGCAGCAGAAGTGGCTGCACGCCAACTGCTATGCTTACGGGTTCGTCGTGCGCTATCCGGAGGGCAAGCAGGAGATCACGGGCTACCTGCCCGAGGCGTGGCACATCCGCTATGTGGGGCTGGAGGTGGCCACGGTCATGGAATACAACGGCTGGTGCCTGGAGGAATATGTCGAGCACGAGGGGAACACGCTATAGGCGTGCGAAAGGGCTTGACTTTTTGCGGGGGCGGCGTTACCCTATACGGGGCGTCCCCCCGATTTGCGCAAGAGGAAGGAGAGGTGAGCAGCGTGGACGATCATGGTCACGACGCGGGCGTTCCCCCAAGGCCGCCGGCGACGAACGGAGCGCGCTGCCCGCTTTTCGGCGCGCCCCCGCCCGGCCTGCCGGCGTAAAGGGAGGGCCTCGCGTCCTGATCCACCCCGAATCAGAACGAGAGGAGCGATAGAACATGGAAGAGAAGGAAATCCTGCTGGAATTGACCCAGCTGGTGCAGGCGGGCGAGATTCAGCGCTTCAAGGAGCGCGTGTCGCACATCCCGCCGGTCGACATCGCCGAGGCGATGGAGGAGCAGGACAAGGATTTGGTCGTGCGCCTGTTCCGCCTGCTGCCCAAGGACATCTCCGCGGACGTGTTCTCCTATATGTCCGCGGAGGAGCAGCGCGTGATCGTGGAGTCCATGTCGGGCCTGGAGGTCCGCCACCTGATGGACGAGATGTTCATGGACGACACGGTCGACTTTCTGGAGGAGATGCCCGCGGGCGTGGTCAAGAAGGTGCTGCAAAACGCGGACCAGCAGACGCGCAGCCAGATCAACCAGCTGCTGCGCTATCCGGAGAACAGCGCCGGCAGCCTGATGACCACGGAGTTTGTCGACCTGCACGACTACTACACCGTGCGCAAGGCGATGGACCACATCCGCCGCACGGGCGTGGACAAGGAGACGGTCTACACCTGCTACGTGATCGACCAGCAGCGCAAGCTGCTGGGCACGGTCTCGCTGCGCAAGCTGATCGTCGCGCCCGAGACGCAGACGATGCGCGAGATCATGGAGGCGGATCCGGTCTTTGCGCACACGACGGACGATCAGGAGGCCGTCGCGCGCAACTTCCGCCGCTATGACCTGATGTCCATCCCGGTCGTCGACGCGGAGGAGCGGCTGGTGGGCATCATCACGGTCGACGACATCGTCGACGTCATTCAGGAGGAGAACACCGAGGACTTCGAGAAGATGGCGGCCATGACGCCCTCGGACGAGGAATACCTGCGCTCGAGCGTGTGGACGCTGGCCAAGCACCGCGTGCCGTGGCTGCTGCTGCTCATGATCTCGGCCACGTTCACGGGCGCGATCATCGCGCGGTTTGAAAGCGTGCTGTCCAGCATGGTGGTGCTCACCTCGTTCATCCCCATGCTCATGGATACGGGCGGCAACTCCGGCTCGCAGACGTCGGTCATGGTCATCCGCAACCTGGCGCTGGGCGAGGTGGAGACGCGCGACGTGTGGCGCGTGCTGTGGAAGGAGCTGCGCGTGGCGGTCATCTGCGGCGCGATCCTGGCGGCGGTGAACTTCGTGCGCATGCTGCTGTTCGTGCGCGTGGACGTGCTCGTCTCCCTGACGGTGAGCCTGTCGATCCTGTGCACGGTCATCATCGCCAAGGGCGTGGGCTGCCTGCTGCCCATGGGCGCCAAGAAGCTGGGCCTGGACCCGGCGATCATGGCCTCGCCGATGATCACCACGATCGTCGATGCCTGCGCGCTGGGCATCTATTTCCTGCTGGCGATCCGGCTGCTGGGGCTGTGACGCCCCAACCTACGACAAAAGGAGACTGCCATGTTCAAGGTACGAGAGACGTTCATCCCCTTCTGCATCCCGGATGTGTCCGAGCGGGAGGTCGACGCGGTCGCCGGGGCGATCCGCTCCGGCTGGTGGGCCAAGGGCCCGCTGACCGTCGAGTTTGAAAAGCGCTTTGCGCAGTACGTGGGCGCCAAGCACGCCATCGCGGTCAACTCGTGCACGGCGGTGCTGCACCTGGCGCTGCTCTCGCAGGGCATCGGGCCGGGAGACGAGGTCATCACCTCGCCGCTGACGTTCGCGTCCACGGCCAGCACCATCGTGCATACGGGCGCGACGCCGGTCTTTGCCGACATCGACGAGCGCACCGGCTGCATTGACCCCGAGCAGATCGAGCGCAGGATCACGAAGCGCACCAGGGCCGTCGTGCCCGTGCACTACTCGGGCGTCGCCTGCGACCTGGACGCCGTGCGCGCGCTGTGCCGGGCACATGGGCTGTTCCTGAGCGAGGACGCCGCCCACGCCGTGGAGACGCGCTATCACGGCGACCCCATCGGCTGCCATCCGATGGGCGCGGCGTCGTTCAGCTTCTACGCGACGAAGAACCTGGCCACGGGCGAGGGCGGCATGCTCGTCACCGACGACGACGGCATCGCCGAGCGCGCGGGCGTGTTCTCCTGTCACGGCATGAGCCGCAACGCGTGGAAGCGCTACGGCAAGGGCGGCTCGTTCCGCTACGACGTGACGGAGTTCGGCTACAAGTACAACATGTTCGACCTGCAGGCCGCGCTGGGCCTGACGCAGCTGGAGCGCATGCCGCAGATGCAGGCGGCGCGCATGCAGGCGGTGGAGGTATACGAGCGCGCGTTTGCGCCGTGCGAGGCGCTGGTGCTGCAGCAGACGCCTGAGAACACCGTGCACAGCCGCCACCTGTACGTGCTGCGCATCCGGCCCGAGGCGCTGACGATCGACCGCGACCGCTTCGTGGCGGAGCTGGCCGAGCGCAACGTGGGCATGAGCGTGCACTTCCTGCCCGTGCACCTGATGAGCGCCTACCGGGCGCGCTTCGGGTTCGCGCCGGGCGACTTCCCCCGGGCCGAGCGGTTCTCGGATACGGAGATTTCGCTGCCGATGTACTCGCGCCTGTCCGTGGAGGACGCGGCCTATGTGGCCGAGGCGGTGCTGGACATCGTGCAGAAATTCAAGCGCTGAAGAAATGAAAAAAGGGGCCGGGCCTCCATCGGGAGGTCCGGCCCCTTTTTCTTATGCGTCCGGCGCGCGCAGCGCCTCGCGCAGCAGCTCGCTCACGCGCCGCGGGTCGCCGCGGCCCGGCATGCGCTTCATCGCCTGGCCCACGAGGAAGCCCACCAGCTTCTCCTCGCCCGCGCGGCAGCGCGCAACCTCCGCGGGGAAGGCCTGCAGCGCCTCGCGCACCGCGCGATCGCAGGCGCCGTCGTCCCGCGCGAGCAGCAGGCCATGCGCGCGCGCAAAGGCGTCCACGTCCAACGGCGCGTCCGGCGATGCGTCCATGGCGGCCTGCAGCGCCTCGCGCGCGCCGTCGCGGGCGAGGTCGCCCTGCGCGGTGAGCAGCACGATGCGCGCAAGCGCCTCGGGCGCGAGCGTCAGCGCGTCGGGGGCCAGGCCGCGCGCCTTGAGCGCGGCGCGCACCTCGCCCATGACCCAGTTGGCCGCGTCCTTGGGCCGGCCGCAGCGCGCGGCGGTCTGCTCGAACAGGTCGCACAGCGGCTTTTCGGCGGTCAGGGCGCGCGCGTCGCGCTCGCTCAGGCCCATGTCGCGCTGGAAGCGGGCGATCTTCGCCTCCGCCAGCTCGGACAGCGATGCGCGCACGCGCTCGATCCATGCCTCGTCGATGACCAGCGGCGGCAGGTCGGGCTCGGGGAAGTAGCGGTAGTCCTGCGCGTCCTCCTTGGAGCGCATCGCAAAGGACGTGTCCTTGTTGTCGTCCCAGCGGCGCGTCTCCTGGCGCACGGCGCGGCCGTCCTGGAGCAGCTCCACCTGGCGGCGGAACTCGCCCACCACCGCGCGCGCGATGGCCTTGAAGCTGTTCAGGTTCTTCATCTCGGTGCGGGTGCCCAGCGCCTCGCTGCCCACGGGGCGCACGGACAGGTTCACGTCCGCGCGCAGCGAGCCCTCCTGCATCTTGCAGTCCGACACGCCCAGGTATTGCAGCGTGGCGCGCAGCTTCTCCAGGTAGGCGACGACCTCCTCGGGCGAGCGCATGTCCGGCTCGGAGACGATCTCCAGCAGCGGCACGCCGCAGCGGTTGTAGTCGGCCATCGTCCGGTCGGTCCACGGGTCGTGCACGAGCTTGCCCGCGTCCTCCTCCATGTGGATCTCGTGGATGCGCACGGTCTTTTGAACGCCGCCCACGTCGATCTGGACGCTGCCGCCGCGGCAGATGGGCATGTACAGCTGCGAGATCTGGTAGGCCTTGGGCAGGTCGGGATAGAAGTAGTTCTTGCGGTCGAACTGGGTGTGGCGCGTGATGCGGCAGCCCAGCGCCAGGCCGGTGGCAATGGCCAGGTCGACCACGCGGCGGTTGAGCACGGGCAGCGCGCCGGGCATGCCCGAGCACACGGGGCAGCAGTGGGTGTTGGGCGCGCCGCCGAACGCGGCGGAGCAGGCGCAGAAGAGCTTGGTGCGCGTGGCCAGCTCCACGTGCACCTCCAGCCCGACGACCATCTCATAGGCGGTCATTCAGCCCACCTCCTTTGGAGCGCGTCTGTGGTGGCCGGTGGCGGCCTGGTAGGCGGCGGCGATGCGCAGCAGCGTGCCCTCGCCAAAGGGCGCGGCGATCAGCTGCGCGCCCACGGGCAGGCCCTGCGCATCCGCGCCGCAGGGGATCGAAAGCCCCGGCAGGCCGGCCAGATTGACCGACACGGTGTAGATGTCGCCCAGGTACATCTGCAGCGGATCGTCCAGGCGCTCGCCCAGCGGGAAGGCGGCCGTGGGCGCGGTGGGGCCCAGCAGCGCGTCAAAGCGGGCCAGCGCCTCGTCAAACGACGCGCGGATGAGCGCGCGCGCCCGCTGCGCCTTGGCGTAGTAGGCGTCGTAGTAGCCGCTGCACAGCGCGAACGTGCCCAGCAGCACGCGGCGCTTGACCTCGCGGCCGAAGCCCTCGCTGCGCGTGCGCGCGTACAGGCCGGTCAGGTCCTCCTCGCCGTCTGGGAGCGGGGCGGCGCGGTAGCCGTACTTGATCCCGTCGTAGCGCGAAAGGTTGGAGCTGGCCTCCGCGGAGGCGAGCACGTAATAGGCGGGGATGGCGGCGCGCAGCGCGGGCATGGAGCAGGGCTCGACCTGCGCGCCCAGCTCGCGCAGCGTCTGCGCGCAGTCCAGCACGCGCGCGCGCACCTGGGGGTCCAGGCCCTCGCCCAGATATTCCTCGGGGATGCCCACGCAAAGGCCGGCAAGGTCCGGCGCGCCCAGGGGCGGCAGCGTCGGGGCCTGCACGCTGGTGGCGTCGCGCGCGTCCGCGCCGGCGATGGCGGCATGGACGGCGGCGGCGTCCAGCGCGTCGCGGCACAGGGGGCCGATCTGGTCCAGCGAGGAGGCGTAGGCGATCAGGCCGTAGCGCGAGACCGCGCCATAGGTGGGCTTGAGGCCGGTCACGCCGCAGAAGGACGCGGGCTGGCGGATGGAGCCGCCGGTGTCCGAGCCCAGCGCATAGGGCACCTCGCGCGCGGCGACGGCCGCGGCGCTGCCTCCGGAGGAGCCGCCCGGCACGCGCGCGGGATCAAAGGGGTTGCGCGTGGGGTGGAAGTACGACGTCTCCGTCGAGGAGCCCATCGCGAATTCGTCCATGTTCGTCTTGCCCACGCACACAGCGCCCAGCGCGCGCAGGCGCTCCACCACTGTCGCGTCGAACGTGGGCACGTAGCGCTCCAGCATGCGCGAGCCGCAGGTGGTGCGCACGCCGCGCGTGGACAGGTTGTCCTTGAGCGCCATGGGCACGCCGGCCAGCGGATGGGTCAGCGAGCCGTCGTCGATGCCGCGCTGCACGCGGCGGGCCTCCTGCAGCGCCTCCTGCTCGCACACCGTGATGAACGCGCCGATGCGCCCATCCAGCGCGGCGATGCGCGCAAGCGAGGCGCGCACGGCCTCCTCCGCGCTGCAGGCGCGGCTCTTGATGGCGGCGCCCAGCTCCAGGGCGGTCAGATCCGTCAGTTGCATGTGCGCTCCTCCCTTCACTCGACGGCGCGGGGCGCCAGGAAACAGCCGTCCTTGCGCTCCGGCGCGTTTTGCAGCACGTCCTGCGCGGCCATGGAGGGCGCGGGCTCGTCCGCGCGCAGGACGTTTTGCAGGCGCAGCGCGTGGCTCATGGGCTGCACGCCGTCCGTATCCAGCGCCGAGAGCGCGTCCACGTAGTCCAGGATGCGCGTCAGGTCGCGCAGCGCGGCCTCGCGCTCGGCCGCATCCAGATCCAGCCGCGCCAGATGCGCGACGGCGTCGACCAATTCCCTTGTGACCTTCATGCAGGGGTCCTCCTTTCGCTCACGGGTCCAGGCGCAGGGTGTCGCGGGGGAACAGGCACGCCTCGCGCACGTTCTGCGCGCCGACGAGCCGCGCGGTCAGCCGCTCCAGGCCGATGCCCAGCCCGCCGTGCGGCGGCATGCCGTGCCGGTGGATCATCAGGTAGGAGCCAAAGTCCGCGGGGTCCAGACCCTTGCGGCGCATCTTCTCCACCTGCTCGCTGTAGCCGCTGATGCGCTCGCCGCCGGTGGTGATCTCCATGCCGCGCAGCAGTAGGTCGAACGAGAGCGTGTAGCGCGGGTCGGCCGGGTCATCCTTGGCGTAGAAGGGGCGCTTCTTGCTCGGATAGTGCGTCACGAACACGAACTGCGAGCCGTACTCCTCCTCAAACAGCCGGGAGATCAGCTGCTCCTCCTCCGGCTCCAGGTCGAACGGGTCGCGGATCGGGCGGCCGTAGCGCTCGGCGGCCATGCGCTTGGCCTCGTCAAAGCGCACCGCCGGGATCGCGTCGCAGGCGGGCAGGCGCACGTCCAGCGCCTGAAGCTGCGGGGCGTAGTCGCGCCGTAGCACCTCCATGATGCGCGCGAGCACCTTGACCTCCATGCGCATCACATCCTCAAACGAGTCGATGAAGCCCATCTCCAGGTCCAGGGAGGTGTACTCGTTCAGGTGGCGGGCGGTGTTGTGCTTCTCCGCGCGGAAGACCGGCCCGACCTCGAACACGCGCTCGAACACGCCGACCATCGTCTGCTTGTAAAACTGCGGGCTCTGCGCCAGCGCGGCCCTGCGGCCGAAGTAGTCCAGGCGGAAGACGTTGGCCCCGCCCTCGGCGGTGTTCGCGCCCAGCTTGGGCGTGTGGATCTCGGTGAAGCCCTCGTCCTGCAGGCACTCGCGGAAGCCGCGCACCACGCCCTCCTGCACCTTGAACACGGCGCGCTTTTGCAGGTTGCGCAGCGTCACGGGGCGAAGGGCGAGGTCCGTGTCCTGCGACAGGCGCATGCGGAACTTGTCGATGGGCGCGGGCATGGGCGCCTCGGGCGAGGCGAGGACCTGCAGCGCGCTCAGGCGCAGCTCCACGCCGCCGGGAGCGCGTGCGTCGCGGCAGACCGTGCCCTGCACGCGCAGGGCGTCGCCGGGGCGGGGCGGGGTCAGCGGGGGGCACACCACGCACTGCAGCGCGCCCTGCGCGGTGCGCAGCAGCACGAAGCACACGTCGCCCAGGTCGCGCACGGCGTGCGCCATGCCGTGAAAGGAGACGGTCGCGCCCTCGGGCGCGGCCAGCACATCCTGAAGGGAGAGGGAACTGCCGGCAGGGGTTATGGTCTTCATGAAAAAGCCTCCTTCATCTGCGGGCGGCGCGGGAAAAACAAAAATCCCGAGCTGAAATCAATCAGCTCGGGACGGGAATACAAAACTATCCCGCGGTACCACCCAATTTGGCGAGAGCGGCACCAACATGCGTCATCGCCCACTTAATGAGGCCGGGCGGCCTCGTGAACCCTTAACGCGGGAAACGGACATGCCTATGCTTGCGCGGTCGGCAGGCCGGCTCAGGAGCGTTCTTTCCCGGGCGGGGATTTCAGCCGGGCTCTCAGTCCATGGCCCGGCCTCCCTGATGAAATGCGCGAGGTACTCGTCTCCTTCGACGCCGTTGCTATGAGGTTGTGGGCATTATACAGCCCGGCGGCGCATCTGTCAAGCCTCTTTTTTTTCCGTTTGCGCAGAAAAAATTTTTCGCTTGCCATCGGCGCGCGCGGGTGCTATACTAATGCCAATACATGCAGGAGGACCGGACGATGAACGCGACGCGCCGCAATTTTGTGCGATTTAACAGCTATAGCTATTTTGGCTACGGCTTTTTCGTCGCACCAAAAAGCGGCCGCAGCGCGTAAAGCAGCCGTTCCGGGCATGTATACGCACGGAATGCAGGGGCTTTCGCCGCAGCGCGGCGGGGGCCTCTTTTTTCGTGATCGAAGGGCGCGGCGCATGCCGTAGCGAAGGAAACGAAGAGAGGGTGCGGATATGATCATCATCATGAAGCCCAAGGCGCGCGAGGAGAGCATCGGCTCGCTGATTTCGGAGCTGGAGGGCCGCGGCATGCAGGTGCAGCGCAACAGCGGCGTGGACTGCACGGTGCTGGGCGTGATCGGGAACGTGGCGAGCCTGGACCCGACGGATTTCCTGATGCGCGAGGGCGTGGAGCGCGTCATGCCGGTGTCGGAGCCGTTCAAGAAGGCGAACCGCAAGTTCCACCCGGAGCAAAGCGTCATCGACTGCGGCGGCGTGCGCGTAGGCGGTCGGCAGCTGGCGCTGGTGGCGGGCCCGTGCTCGGTGGAGTCGATCGACCAGGTGACGGGCATCGCGCTGGCGGTGCGGGCCAGCGGCGCGTCGATGCTGCGGGGCGGGGCGTTCAAGCCGCGCACGTCGCCCTACGCGTTCCAGGGGCTGAAGCTGGAAGGGCTGAAGATGCTGGAGGAGGCGCGGGCGGAGAGCGGACTGCCGATCGTGACGGAGATCATGAGCCCCGCGCTGGTGGAGGAGTTCGACCGGCGCGTGGACGTCATCCAGGTCGGCGCGCGCAACATGCAAAACTTCGACCTGCTGCGCGAGCTGGGCAAGACGCGCAAGCCCGTGCTGCTCAAGCGCGGCCTGTCGGCCACGATCGAGGAGTGGCTGATGAGCGCGGAGTACATCATGGCCGCGGGCAATGAGAACGTGATCCTGTGCGAGCGGGGCATCCGCACGTTTGAGACGTATACGCGCAATACCCTGGACCTGTCGGCGGTGCTGGCGGTCAAGCGCCTGTCGCACCTGCCGGTGCTGGTCGATCCCAGCCACGCGACGGGCCAGGCGTGGATGGTGGAGCGCATGTCGCTGGCGGCGATCGCCGCGGGCGCGGACGGCCTGATCATCGAGGTGCACAACGACCCGGCGCGCGCGCTGTGCGACGGCGCGCAGTCGCTGACGCCGCCCCAGTTTGCGCAGCTGGTGGCCAAGATTCACGCCTTGGCCCCGATCGTGGAGCGCACGCTGTGATCCTCTTCGTCGGCCTGGGGCTGATCGGCGGCAGCATGGCCAAGGCGCTGCGCGGGTTCGAGGGCATGCGGGCCCTGTGCGTGGACAGGGACCCGCACACACGCGAGGCGGCGCTGTGCGAGGGCGTGGTCGAGGCGGCCTATGCGGATGCCGCGCAGGCGCCGGTCGAGCGCGCGGACGTGATCGTGCTGTGCCTGCACCCGCAGGGATGCGTGGACTTCCTGCGCGCGCATGGCGCGCGCGTGCGGCCGGGCGCGCTGGTGACGGATGTGTGCGGCGTGAAGCGGCCGGTGTTTGAGGCCGCGCGCGCGTGCCTGACGCCGGGCGCGCACTTCGTGGGCGGGCACCCGATGGCGGGCAAGGAGCACGGCGGCTATGACAACGCGACGGGCTCGCTGTTCGTGGGCGCGCACTACATCCTCGTCCAGGAGGGCGGCGAGGACGCGCAGGCGGTCGCGCGCGTGGAGCGCATGGCCCGCGCCATGGGCTGCGCGGACGTCATCCGCACGGATCCGCTCACGCACGACCTGCGCGTGGCCTACACCAGCCAGATGATGCACGTGCTGGCAGTGGCGATCTGCGAGCAGGACGCGCTGGAAGATAGCTATGGATTTGAGGGCGGATCGTTCCGCGGCACGACGCGCGTGGCGGCGCTGGATCCGGACCTTTGGACGGAGCTGTTCTGGCCCAACCGGGACGCGCTGGCGCAGGTGACGGAGGAACTGATCGGCAAGCTGCAGGACTATGCGGCGCTGCTGCGCGGCGGGGAGCGTGAGGCGCTGCGCGCGCGCCTGGCGGCGGCCTCTTCAAGAAAGGAGGCGTACAACCGTGCAAACCGTACGCGTTGAGGCGCAGAACGGCAGCTATGACATCCAGATCGGGCGCGGGCTGCTTGCGCAGGCAGAGCAGGCGCTTTCGATGTGCGCGGGGCGGCGCGCGCTCGTCGTGGCCGATACGAACACGGCCCCGCTCTATGGGCAGGCGATGCTGCGCGCGCTGGGGCTGGCCGGCGCGCGGACGGCGCTGTACACGGTGCCGGCGGGCGAGGAGAGCAAGAGCCTTCGGCAGCTGGAGGCGCTGTACGACGCGTTTTTGGATGCGGGCCTGTCGCGGCGGGACTTCGTCGTCGCGCTGGGCGGCGGCGTCGTGGGCGACCTGGCGGGCTATGCGGCGGCGAGCTTTCTGCGCGGCGTGCGGCTGATCCAGGTCCCGACGACGCTGCTCTCGCAGGTGGATTCGTCCGTGGGCGGCAAGACGGCCGTGAACCTGCCGCGCGGCAAGAACCTGGTCGGCGCGTTCTACCAGCCCGAGCGCGTGCTCATCGACGTGGATACGCTGGATACGCTCGACGCGCGCCAGGTTGGCGCGGGCCTGGGCGAGGTGATCAAGTACGGCTGTATCGCCGACGAGGCGCTCTTTGCGCGCATCGAGCAGGCGGGCGGCCGGGCGGCGCTGTGGGCGCACATCGACGGGGTGATCGCGCGCTGCTGCGAACTCAAGGCGGACTACGTGCGCCGCGATCCGCTGGATAAGGGCGTGCGCGCGCAGCTGAACTTCGGCCATACGCTGGGCCACGCAGTGGAGAACGCCGCGGGCTACGGCCAGGTGCTGCACGGCGAGGGCGTGTGCATGGGCATGGCCGCGGCGGCGCGCTGGGGCGAGGGCTGGGGCGTGACGGAGCCGGGCACGGCCGCGCGCATCGAGCGCGTGCTGCGCGCCTATGGGCTGCCCACGCAGGCCCCGAACCTGCCGCGCGAGGCGCTCGCGCGCGCCATGCGCCTGGACAAGAAGGCGTCCGGCGGGCGCGTGCAGGTCGTCGTGCTCGAGCGCATCGGCCGCGCGGCGACGCACGAGGTCGGGCAGGATGAGCTGGAAGACCTGCTGCCGGCCGTCGGGAGGTGAGTCCATGATCCGCGCCATTCAACCCGCGGCGCTGGGCGGCACGCTGCGCGTGATGCCCAGCAAGTCTGCCTCGCACCGCGCGGTGCTGGCCGCCGCGCTCGCGTCCGAGCCGTGCGAGGTCGCGCCGCTGCAGCTGTCGGCCGACGTCGAGGCCACGCTGCGCTGCGCCCGCGCGCTGGGCCTGCTGGCGGATTGCGCGCTGGAGCCGCTCTCCGGCGCGCAGGAGGGATTTGTGCGCGCGCGCCTGCGCGGCGGCGGCGTTCCGGCCTCGCCTGGGCTGCGCGAGGCCGACTGCGGCGAGTCGGGCTCGACGCTGCGCTTCTTCATGCCGCTGGCGCTGGACGGGCGCGGGCCGGTGCGCTTGATCGGCCATGGGCGGCTGATGGAGCGCCCGCAGGACGTATACCGCGCGCTGTTTGCCGCGATGGACGTGCGCTGGGAAGACGGCCCGGGCAGCCTGACGCTGGACGGCCGGCTGCAGGGCGGCCGGATGCGCCTGCGCGGCGACGTGTCCAGCCAGTTCGTGACGGGGCTGCTGTACGCGCTGCCGCTGTGCGCGCAGGACTCGACGCTGACGCTGACCACGCCGCTGGAGTCGGGCGCGTATGTGGCGCTCACGCGGGAGATGCTCGCGCGCTTTGGCGTGCGCTCCGCGTGGCGGGATGAGCGCACGCTCTTCGTGCCGGGCGGGCAGCGCTATCGCTCGCCGGGGCGCGTGCAGGTCGAGGGCGACTGGTCGCACGCGGCGTTTTACCTGGTGGCGGGCGCGACGGCCGGCGCGCCGCAGGGCGTGCGTCTGACGGGGCTTTTGCCTGACTCCACGCAGGGCGACCGCGCGGTCGTGCAGGTGCTGCGCGCGATGGGCGCGGACATCCGCTGGGCGGACAGTCCGGACGGCCCGGCGCTGTGCGCGTACCCGTCGCGCCTGACGGGCACGACGATCGACGCCGCGCAGATCCCGGACCTGGTGCCGGCGCTGTGCGTGGCCGCGTGCGCCGCGCAGGGCGTCACGCGGATCGTGAACGCGGGGCGGCTGCGCATCAAGGAGTGCGACCGGCTGGCGGCGATGCGCGAGGGGCTGTGCCGGATGGGCGCGGACGTGCGCGAGACGCCGGACGGGCTGACGGTGCAGGGCGGCGCGCGCTTGCACGGGGCGGCGGTGGACGCGTGGAACGACCACCGCATCGCCATGGCGCTGTGCGTGGCGGCCGCGTCGTGCGAGGGCGGGACGGCGCTCTCGGGCGCGGAGTCGGTGCGCAAGAGCGCGCCCGCATTCTATCGGGAATACGCATCGCTGGGAGGGATGACGCATGCGCTCGACGTGGGGGAATAACCTGCAACTGACGATCTTCGGCGAGTCGCACGGGCCGGCGATCGGCGTGGTCGTGGACGGCCTGCCCATCGGCCTTTCGGTCGACGAGGAGGCGGTCGCGCGCGACATGGCGCGCCGCGCGCCAGGCCAGGACCCGACGGCGACGGCGCGGCGCGAGGCCGACCGCGTGCGCATCGTGTCGGGGCTGTATCGCGGGCATACGACCGGCGCGCCGCTGTGCGGCCTGATCGAGAATACGAACGTGCGCTCCGGCGATTACGAGGCGATGCAGCGGCTGATGCGCCCGGGCCACGCGGACTACGCAGGCTACGTCAAGTACCGCGGCATGAACGACCCGCGCGGCGGCGGGCACTTCTCCGGACGGCTGACGGCGCCGTTGGTGTTCGCAGGCGCGCTGTGCCGGCAGGCGCTGGCGGCGCGGGGCATCGAGGTCGGCGCGCACATCGCCTCCATCGCGGGGGTCGAGGACGCGCCGATGGATCCCGTGGGCGTGGACGCGCAGACGCTGCGGGCGCTGCGGGATGCGCGCTTTGCGCTGCTGGATCCCGCGCGCGAGGCGGCGATGCGCGCGCGCGTGGAGGAGGCGCGCCTGGCGGGCGACAGCGTGGGCGGCTCGATCGAGGCCGCGGCGGTGGGCGTGCCGGCGGGCCTGGGCGCGCCGTTCTTTGACTCGCTGGAGTCGACGCTCGCGCACCTGCTCTTCTCGATCCCGGCGGTCAAGGGCGTGGCGTTTGGCGACGGCTTCGGGCTGTGCGCAATGCGCGGCAGCGGGGCCAACGACGCGATGCGCGTGCAGGATGGCCGCGTGACGTGCGAGACGAACCACAACGGCGGCGTGACGGGCGGCATCACCAACGGCATGCCGGTGGTCTGCCGCGTGGCGGTCAAGCCGACGCCGTCGATCGCGCGGCCGCAGCGCACGGTGGATGTCTCGTGCATGGCGGACGCGCAGATGGAGATCCGGGGCCGGCACGATCCGTGCATCGTGCCGCGGGCGGTGCCGGTCGTGGAGAGCGCGATGCTGCTGGCGCTGACGGACCTTTTGCTGGAGGAGGAGACGCGGGGATGAGCGAAGACTTGCAGGCGCTTCGGGCGCAGATCGACGCAATCGATCGGGACATGGTGCGCCTGTTTGAGACGCGCATGGGCGTGAGCGGGCAGGTGGCGGCCTATAAGCTGGAGCGCGGCCTGCCGGTGCTGGACGCGGCGCGGGAGGAACAGGTGCTGGATGCGCGCGCCGCGCTGGCGCAGGCGGACAATGGGGAGGACGTGCGCGCGCTGTACCGGCAGATCATGGCGCTCAGCCGCGCGCGCCAGCAGGCGCTGATGCTGCAGGCGGGGCCGCAGGGCGCGGCCTATTCGGGCGTGCCGGGCGCGTTTGCCGAGGAGGCGCTGATCGCCTACTTCGGCGAGGCGCGCGAGCGCATCGCCTGCCGCGGGTTTGAGCAGGTGTTCGAGGCGGTGGCGTCGGGCCGCGCGCGCTATGGCGTCGCGCCGCTGGAGAATTCGTCCGCCGGATCTGTGTATGACGTGTACGATCTGCTGGGCCGCTACAGCCTGCGCATCGTCGGCGAGCAGATGGTGCAGGTGCGCCACTGCCTGCTGGGCCTGCCGGGCGCGCGCCTGGAGGATGTGCGGCGCGTGTACTCGCACGCGCAGGCGCTGATGCAGTGCGCGGCGTTCCTGGACGCGCATCCGTCCTGGGAGCGCGCGGCGCAGTACAACACGGCGGGCAGCGCCCAGCGCGTGCGCGAGGAGGGCGACGTGCACAGCGCGGCCATCGCCAGCCGCCTGGCGGCGCGGCGGTATGGGCTGGAGGTGCTCGCGGCGGACATCCATACGTTCGATGGGAACACCACGCGCTTTGCGATCGTCGCGGGCGCGCGCGAGCCGTTCGCGCCGGATGCGGACAAGGCGACGCTCACGTTCACGCTGCGCCATGAGCGCGGCACGCTGCACCGCGCGCTGGCGTGCTTCGTGGCGCTGGGCATGAACCTGACGCACATCGAGTCGCGGCCCATTCCGGGCATGAACTGGGAGTACCGCTTCTATGTGGACGTGGAGGGCAGCGTGAGCGAGCGGCATATGGACGTGCTGCGCGAGGCGCTGTCGGCGGACTGCGTGGAGTGCCGGGTGCTGGGCGTATACCGCTCGGCGAGGGGGCGCCATGCGTAAGCACATCTATCTGACGGGCATGATGGGCTCGGGCAAGACGACGATCGGCCGGATGCTCGCCCAGCGGCTGGGCTGTCCGTTCGTCGATGCGGACGAGTATGTCGAGCGGGCGGCCAGGCGCACGATCCCGCAGATCTTCGCGCAGGAGGGCGAGGCGGGCTTTCGGGACTGGGAGACGCGCGCGCTGCGCGAGATCGCCGCGGGCCGGCCCGGCGTCGTGGCCACGGGCGGCGGCGCGGTGCTGCGCGAGGAGAACGTCGCGCTGATGCGAAAAAGCGGCGTCGTCGTGCTGCTGGACCGCAGCCTTGCGGACATGCTGCGCGACGTCAGCCAGGAGGAGCGGCCCAACCTGGCCGGGGACAAGGAAGAGCGCATGCGCACGCTGCACGCCGCGCGCAACGCGCGCTATCACGAGGCGTGCGACATCGCCTTTGACAACGGCGGCAGCCCGTTTGACGCGACGCGCCGCCTGGTGGAGACGCTGCGCCTGTACGGGGCGCTGTGAGACGGCAGAAGAGCGAGGAGGGAACGCAACATGACGATGCTGGAACTGGCGACGAAGAGCCGCAGCTACCGGCGATTTGACGAGTCGGCGCGCGTGACGGAGCAGACGCTGCGCGAGCTGATCGAGCTGGCGCGCCTGGCGCCCACGGCGGGCAACGCGCAGCCGCTGCGCTTCCGGCCGGTGATGGAGCCGGAGATGTGCGCGCGCGTGTTTGCGACGCTGGGCTGGGCGGCGGCGCTGCCCGACTGGCCGGGCCCGGCGCAGGGCGAGCGGCCGGCGGCGTATGTGGTCGTGCTGTGCGACCTGGACTGCGGCAGCGGCAAGCGGCCCGATGCGGCCATCGCCGCGCAGACGATGCTGCTGGGCGCGGTCGAGCGGGGCCTGGGCGGATGCATGCTGGGCAGCGTGCGCCGCGAGGAGCTGCTGGCGGCGCTGGGGCTGGACCCGGCGCGCTACGCGGTCGAGCTGGTCGTCGCGCTGGGCAGGCCCGTGGAGGACGTGCGCCTCACCGGACTGCCCGCGGACGGCTCCACGCGCTACTGGCGCGACGCGCAGGGCGTGCACTACGTGCCCAAGCGCTCCCTGGACGACCTGATCGTCTGAGGGAACGCAAAAAGGCCGCCGGAGGAGATCCTTCGGCGGCCTTTCTTGGTCGCTTAGCCGAATGCGTTGCCTGTCTTCTGCGGCTCGAGTGTGGGCGCGGGAGACGGCGTAGTGGAGGAAACGGGCGGCCATATGCCGTTATCCTCTGCTTCTGATGGAGATGAAATGACGGAATGATCTGGGATTTCAATATCTGATGGAGTCTCTGTGGAGAATGAGGCTATAACCGATACCGGCTGCGAGGCGTACAGGTCGGGCAGCAGCACCAGCAGCACGCACAGCGACACGGCCAGCAGCACGAGCAGCGCGAGCAGTATGCGCCGGCGCTTTTGGCGGCGCAGCTCGCGGTCGATGCGCTCAATGCGCGCGGTGTGCTCCTGCTGCACGTGCAGGCGGCTGGCGGCGCGGTGCGCTCGCTCGGCGGCCAGCTCACGCGCCAGCTTCTGCTCATAGGCGGCGTGCGTGCGCTCGGGCGTGAAGCGGCGCAGCGTGTCGTCGCGTTCGCGCTGGCAGCGGCGGCAGGCGGTCCATTCCATGCGGTTGAAGCGGCCGCACACGCAGACCCACACGTTGCCCCGGCGCTGGGGAAAGCACACGGCGTCAGGGCCTGCGACGGCCACGAGCGCCACGCGGTCGGGGTCGGACAGGCGCGCTGGCGGCGCACAGTCGAGCACGGCGTTTTCGTCGATGCGCCAGACGGTGCCGTCAGCGAAGACGGCCTCGCGCACGAGGGCGCGCGCGCCGGCAAAGGGCGGGGCGTCGTCCATGGCGCGGCAGACGGTGAAGCGGCTGTGCCCGGGCGCGGACAGGCCCTCGCAGCGCAGGGGCAGAGAGCCCAGGCTGGCGCCGGCGTCATCCAGCAACGTCAGCGTCGCATACAGCGACGCGATCGGCTGCGCGGCGCAGTTGAGGAACGTGAAGTATGCCTGCGCGCGGCCGTTGGAGTCGCGCAGCACCTCCACTGCGTACAGTTCCACCGGGGTCGTCAGATCCATGAGCGGCATGCGCGCGCCCCCTTTCTGTCAGAAGCGGCCGTCGTCGTCGGGATAGAAGCCCTCCAGATAGGCCTGGACGGAGCGCGACATCTCGCGCGAGAAGGCGGCCTCGTACTTGCGCCGGTAGAACGCCTGTACCGAGGCGTCGTAGTCGGTGTGCTCGCGGCCCATGGCGCGCTCGCGTTCCAGGTACATCTCGCGGTGCTCCTCGGGGCTGAGGCGGCGGTAGGCGTTCTCCTGCACGATGAAGCGCGGATCGAAGCGCGGCGGCTTTTCGCGCAGGCGCTGCTGGTCGGTCGGGTGGCCGTAGACGACCATCACCGCGGGCATCGCGTACAGCGGCAGGTCGAGCAGCTCGCGCACCTGCTCGCAGTTTTCCAGGATGTCGCCGATGTAGCACGAGCCGATGCCCAGCGAGTGCGCGCACACGACGGTGTTCTGCGCGGCGACCGCGGCGTCGACCACGGCCAGCATCAGGTCGCCGGCCATCGGCGGGCGCGGGTCGCAGCCCGCGATCTCGTAGGCGTCCTGCCAGCGCTGGCAGTCGGCCACGAAGATCAGCACCATCGGCGCGCGGGCAATGAACGGCTGGTGGTCGCACAGGTCGGCCAGCCGCTCCTTGAGCGCCTCGTCGGTGATGTCCAGGATCGTGTAGAGCAGCTGGTTGCCCGCCGTGGGCGCCTGCAATGCCGAGAGCAGGATGGCGCGCCTGTCCTGCGCGTCGATCGGCCGCTCTTGAAAGGCGCGCACGCTCTTGCGGTCCCAAAGGCTTCGCTGGATCAGGTTCATCGGCTCATCCCCCCGTGTATGATGCGCGCGCCCCGCACGCCCATTTCGCGCCCGAGCGCGCCGTCCACGCCCTGCACCGCGTCCAGGCCGGCCGCGCGCAGCGCGTCGCACAGCGCCTGCTGTACGGGCGGCTTGCCGCACACGTACAGCGGATCGCCCGGATGATACAGGGAAAATGCGCGCAGCGCCAGCACGTCCTGCGAGAGCGCCGCGCCCAGCAGGTAGTTGGCCGCGTCCGCGGCGCTCAGGCCGCCGAGCGTGCGCAGCGTGCGCCCGGCAAACGCCGCGCGGCCCAGACCGGCGGCGAGCGCGGCCTCCAGCCCCTGACGCATGCGCGCGGGGTCGTAGCCGTCCACCGAAACGAAGCGGCCGCCGACCGCGTCGGCCAGGATCGTGTGGTGCGTCAGCGCGTCGAGCAGCTCGCCGGTCAGCGCCGTCATGCAGCCCAGGATCTCGCCCTGCGCGCCCATCGCGACGAACTTGTCGTGCGAGCCCGGCAGCACGAACACGCAGCGCCGGCCAGGGCGCAGCAGGCTGTACAGGCCCACGGCCTCGGTCTCCTCGCCGCGCATCATGTCCATGTCGCCGCCGGGCGCGTTGCGCACGCCGGGCAGGAAGTCGATCGGAAACGGCGCGATCTGCGGCAGCGTGCGGCGCACGATGCCCGCGCGCAGCGCGTCCGGTCCCGCGGGCGCCGTGATGTGCGGCACCTCGCACAGGCCGACGTTTGAGGTGATCATGCCGTAGGCGGCGCAGGCGTCCACGTCCGCGGCGGTCAGCCCGGCGCGCGCAAGGATCGCGCCGATCGCATCGCGCAGCGCCCTGGCCAGCGCAGCCGGGCCGCCCGATACCGCGGCGTCGCGCGCGCCCGCGGCGCGGCGCTCCTGCAGGCGGATGCGGCCCTCGCCGTCAATGAGCGTCACGCGCGCGTTGGTCGTGCCCGCGTCGATGATCAGGCCGTTCATCGCGCCGCCTCCCAGGCGCGGATCGCGCCGGTGAACGCCTCGGCCCGGGCGCGGATGGCGGCGTAATCGCCGGCCTGCACGGCCGCGGCGGGCACGAGCGGGCCGCCGACGCCAAAGCCGGCGACGCCCGCGTCGAGGAAGGCGGCGACGTCTTGGGGCCGCACGCCGCCCACCGCAAACAGCGGAATGTGCGCAAGCGGCGCGCGCACGGCGCGCACGTAGCCCAGGCCCATCTCCCCGGCGGGGAAGAGCTTGACGAAGTCGGCGCCGGCGCGGTGAGCGGCGGCGATCTCGGTGGGCGTGAGCGCACCGGGCAGCGAGACGGCCCCCAGCGCGCGGGTGTGGGCGATGACTGCGGGGTCGGCATGCGGGGAGACGACCATGCCCGCGCCGGCCCCAACGGCGGCATCGACCTCCTCGCAGGTCATGGCCGTGCCGCAGCCGACGAGCAGGCTGTCGCCGAACGCGTCGCGCAGCGCGGCAATCTTGACGCAGGCGTCCTCGACAAAGCCGGGGGCGTCGTGGTCGAACGTGCACTCGATGGCGCGTACGCCGCCGTCATACAGGGCATGGGCGATGGGCAGCAGGCGCTGCGCGGGCACGCGGCGCAGGATGGCGACGAGGCGCTCGCTGCGCAGCAGGGCGACGGCATCATCGTGGGACATGGCGGCATACCTCCTTGGACGGTCACAGGTGCAGCCTGCGCTTGAGCTCCTGGGCAACGGCGCCGCCCTTGAAGACGAGCAGCGCGACGAACGCGATGACGCTGACGCACACGCAGGCGATGGAGGGATAGGCGTTGCGGCACAGCCCGGCGGCGAGCAGCGCGGCGGGCAGCAGGCCGAAGAGCATGTCCAGCAGCAGGTAGATGAGAAAGGCCTCGCTGGGCATGCGCAGCACGAGCGTGAGGATGAACATGGCCAGCATCACGCTCATGAACGCGGCGGGCAGCAGGTAGTCGATGGACCAGGCGCGCCAGCCGGTGCACAGATCCCACAGCACGCCCAGCGCGCACACGGCGACGACCTGCTGCGTGAGCGCCTTGAGCACGTTGCGCCTGCGGGCGATGGAGATGTACAGCAGCAGCCACAGGCAGGCGACGCCGCCGGCGACGAACAGCGACCAGCCGTGAAAGCCCAGCGCCCAGTCGACGCCCAGGCAGGCGACGGCGCCGCCCACGGTACACAGCAGCAGGATGCGGAAGAACAGGCCGTGGCGCGCGTAGAGGGTGGGCACGTCGGGGAAGGGCGGGCGGGAGTCGCCGCCGCGCGGCAGGGTCATGCTCTGGCACAGCGGGCAGCGGGCCTCCTCGCCGGCGATGGTCACGCCGCATTTGTCACAGTAACGCATGGTTCACCTGCTTTCGGGGTGGTTGGCGTAGATCGTCACGTCCAGGTCCATGGCGGTCAGCGCGCGGAAGAAGCGGCGCTGCACGTCGGTGGAGACGAGGGACGTGGTAAAGCCCATGGACAGCGTGTCGCCCAGCGAACAGACGCACAGCTGCATCTTGCGCGTGGCGCAGTAGACGTCGAAGCGCTCCAGAAAGGGCATGAGCGCCTCGGGCATGGTGATGCGCCCCACGTTGGACAGCGACGCGGTGAAGTCGCGCTCGGCGATGTCGCAGGACAGGCGCATGACCGGATCCTTCAGAAAGAGCGGAATGGCGCGCATGAAGGGATTGCGCTCCAGCGCGCCCAGCGCGTTGAGGCGGTTTTCCAGCACTTCGGGCGTCAGCGCCTGGCGCAGGGACTCGCGCACCGAGGAGACGACCGCCTCCAACGTCGCGGGACCGGAGCGGAAGTCGTATCCGACGTTGACCACGCTGAAGAAGTTGCGCGCGGAGGCCGAGTCGAAGTACTTGCGCAGGTTGACCGGGATCGTCACGACGACGGGCCTGCGCCGAGCGCGCAGCGGGCGCTCCGCATCGATGCACAACAGCAGGATGGCCGCCAGCAGCTCCGTGATCGTCGCGCCCATCGCGCGGGCGCGCTGCAGCAGGCCCGATGCGCTCGTCGTGCCGACGATGACCTGCTGCCGCCACTGCGGGTGGCGCAGGCCGCGCAGCTGGTAGGCCACGGGCCCTGATGCCATGCGCCGGCGCTTGCCGCTGTAGTAGCGGTCAAAGCTGTCGTCCATGCGCTGCCCGCGCGAGGCGTCGTAGTCCAGCGCGGGCACGCCGTCCCGGGCCAGCTCGGGGTGGCGCAGCAGCAGGTAGCGGTAGATCAGCGTGCGCAGAAACTGCAGCGCGCCGGTCGCATCCGTCAGCGCGTGGTAGACCTCCAGATTGATGCGCGCGCCATAGTACGTGACCGCAAAAAGCGGAGAGGCAAAGCCCTGATAGAGGGCGGCGCAGGGCGGCGCGTCCTCCTCGCAGACCGTCGCGGGGAAGTCGCCCTCCTCCAGGTAATACCAGAACAGGCCGCGCTTGAGCACGTAGCGGAACGATGGGAAGTCGATCATCGCATCCGAGAGCGCGCGGGCGAGCGGATCGGGATCGACCGGCTCGGTCAGCGTGCAGGAGAGGCGAAACACGC
Organism: Candidatus Onthenecus intestinigallinarum; assembly: GCA_018713325.1. Taxonomy (GTDB): domain Bacteria; phylum Bacillota; class Clostridia; order Christensenellales; family Aristaeellaceae; genus Beduinella; species Beduinella intestinigallinarum. The sequence continues at coordinate 54,858 of DVFJ01000033.1, forward strand.
GCGTGTCGGCCTTGCCGCTCGTGGGCGGGAAGATCTTGGCCGCATTGTCCAGGCGGCTCCAGTTCTTGGCCAGGGGGATCACCTCGCATCGTCCGGCGGCAGGGGATGTCCGTCAAGAAAATCACGGACCAGCTCGAGCGCGCGCGCGGCGTGGGCAAAGCGCGGGGGCAGGGAGAAAAAGCCGTGCAGTGCGCCCTCGACGCACACGTGCGAGGCGGGCACGCCCTCGCGCGCGAGCCGCTCCGCGAACGCCTCGCCCTCGTCGCGCAGGGGATCGTACTGCGCGGTGACGACGAGCGTGCGCGGCAGACCGGCAAGCGACGGCGCGTACAGCGGCGCGAGATAGGGACTGCATGCGTCGGCCTCGCCGCGCACATACAGGGCGAGATATTCGCGCATCATGCGAGAGGTCAGCAGGTAATCCTGACCGTTTTCGCGCACGGAAGGAAAGGGCGAGCCGTCGGTGAAGTCGGTCTGGACGACCGGATAGAACAAGATCTGCGCATCGGGCAGACGCTCCCCGCGATCCATGCTCATCAGCAGGGAGGCCGCCGCCAGGTTGGCGCCGGCACTGTCGCCCATGAGCGTGAGCGGGCCGTCGTAAGGGAATGTCGGATCGCCGGCGAGCACGGCCTGCAGCACCGCATGGCAGTCGGACAGGCCGTCCGGAAACCGGTGCTCCGGCGCGAGCCGGTAGCCCACCGAGCACACGGGCCGGCCCGTGCGCTCGCACAGGTGGCCGCACGCGGCGTGATAGCTGACAAGCGAGCCGGTCACCCAGCCGCCGCCGTGGAGGAACAGCAGCGCGCCGGGCCGGCGCGCACCCGGCTCGGGCTCGTAGATGCGCACCGGGACGCCGGCGATCTGCGCCTCGCGGGCGTTTTGCACGATGTGGGCGCGCAACATGGGCGCGGCATCCTGCAGGGCGCGAACGCGCCGGTAATTTTGGGGCAAGTCGACGTCGGGAAAGGACAGCGCGCGCAGCGCGGCGCGCAGGGCCTCATTGAGCGCCACGGGCATTCCTCCTGCATCGTTTTTTTATGCACAGACGCCCGCCGTCGGTCTGCGGACGCGAGCGGACGGGCGTTGCTTACGTCTATTGTAACAGCATCCGGCGCGGGGCGCAACGGGAACGGGCGAAAAAAAGCGCGGCATCCCGCGCAAATTCACCAGGCGCTTGACTTGGCACGAAACGGATGGTATCCTACTGAAAAACAGGTAGGACGGAGGAGGAGACGCCATGGACGCGCGCATCTTTTACCAGGACGGGGACGTGACAGTCCGCGCGTTGACAGAGCAGGACATCGGGCCGCTGTGCCGCGAGGAGGCGCTGCAGGGCTGGCCCGTGCGCGACGCCTGCTACCGCGGCCGCCTGCGGGACATGGCGCAGGGGCGCTGCGTGGCGCTGTGCGCGCTGTGGCATGGCGAGCCTGCGGGATACGTCAACCTGTACGACGGCGCGGACGACGGCCCGTATGCGGGCGCGGGCCTGCCGCAGATCGTCGACTTTGCGGTGCTGGAGAAGTACCGCCGCCGCGGCATCGGCACGCGGCTGATGGACGTGGCGGAGCGTCTGGCTGCGGGGCGCGCGGATGCGGTCGGCCTGGCCGTGGGCCTGCACAGCGGCTATGGCAGCGCGCAGCGCATGTATGTCAAGCGCGGCTACGTGCCCGATGGTACCGGCGCGTGGTACCGCGGCGCGCAGCTGGCGCAGTACGCGCCCTGTGTCAACGACGACGACCTGGTATTGCACATGCAAAAGCGCCTGAACCCCTGAAATGAAAAAGTTGGATCCGACGAACCGGAGCGTGGCTCCGGTCTTTTTTTTGCGCGCACATGCGCGTGAAGCGGGCAGGGAAGGCTGAGGACATTCAGGCGCGCGCGACCGCATAGAGTTGGAAAGGCTTGTCAAAAAAGGGAGAGGAGGGAGATGCGAAATTCTCCCGGCGCGGGTGCGGCGGCGTCGGGACTTTCGGGCGGCGCATTGGCAGGCGCAGAACGAAAAGCGCGTAAAATCGCGGTTTTCGCGGCCCGGCTACGGTCGCATAAAGGCTGAGACGGCGGGCACAATGATGCCGTGGACGAAGGGAGGCATCGGCATGCGGCGCAAGGCGATCGCGGCAATCTGCGCGACGGTGGCGGCGGCGTTTTTGGCTCTGTATCTCGACTTTGCGCTGACGGACACGCGCAGCCTCATGGCGGCGGCCCGGACGCAGCAGGTTGAACCGTATGCGTTTTACGTGCGCATGGAGCACGAGGTCAGTGCGTGGGGCGCGGTGCCGGTGCTGACGGCGGCGCAGCGAGCGGCACAGACGCTGCCGTCCGGCGGCGTAACCGTGCTGGAGAGTCCGCAGCGCACGCACGTAGCGCTCACAAGCGCCTGCGCGCCGGATCTGTGGACGCTGCAGGGTGTCATCCGCCGCATGCGCAACGCGCTGGGACGGCGTGAGGCTATGATCTGCCTGACCGGACGGACGCAGCGCACGGACCTGGAGCAGGCCGCGCGGGAGATCCTGGCCGCGCTGGGGGACGAGGCGCAGGAGGCGCTCGTACAGGGATCGCTCGTCTCGCTTACGGGGGCGCGCACGCAGGTGGCGCTGCGCCTGGATGGAGCGGGCGCGCGGGTGTACATCGGCCGTCCACATATCCCCATCGAATACTGACGCAATACGGGAATGGAGGGGTCTTTTTGGCACGATTTACGGTGCGCGAGAGCCCGCCGCTGCGCGGGACGGTGCGCATCGGGACGTCGAAGAATGCCGTCCTGCCGATCATGGCGGCGGCGCTGCTCACACAGGAGGAGGTGCGCATCAAGAGCCCGCCGCGCCTGAGCGACGTGCACACGCTGCTGCAGGTGCTGCAGGAGTGCGGGTGCGAATCGGAGATGGATGAGGGCGAACTGCGTCTTCGCGCGGGCCGCGTGTGCAGCCCGGAGAGCTGCGATCGGATGCGGCGCATGCGGGCCAGTGTGTTGGTGATGGGCCCGCTGTTGGCGCGGGAAGGGATGGCGCGCGTGTCGATGCCGGGCGGCTGTGCGATCGGGCAACGGCCGATCGACCAGCACCTCAAGGGTATGGAGGCATTGGGCGCGCGCATCTCCATGGATCACGGCGGCGTGGTGCTCCAGGGGCGGCTGCGCGGGGCGGCGATCTATCTGGATATGCCCAGCGTGGGCGCGACGGAAAACCTCATGATGGCGGCCTGCCTGGCCGAGGGCACGACGCGCATCGAAAACGCGGCCAAGGAGCCGGAGATCGTCGACCTGGCGGCCTGCCTGGTCAGCATGGGCGCGCGGGTGGCGGGCGCCGGCACCTCGACCGTGACGATCGAGGGCGTCAAGCGGTTGCACGGCGCGCAGCATACGCCCATCGCCGACCGCATCGAGGCGGGCACGATGGCGTGCGCCGCGGCGCTGACCGGTGGCGACCTGCTGCTGGCCGGCGCACGCAGCGACCATCTGCGCTCGCTGCTGTTCAAGCTGACGGAGGCGGGCGTGTACGCGGCGGATACGCCGCAGGGCCTGCGCGTGAGCGGGCGCGCGGGGCGCGCGATGGAGGTGCGCACGATGGCGTATCCGGGTTTTCCCACGGATTTGCAGGCGCCGATGATGGTGCTGTGCTGCCGCACGCCGGGCACGTCGGTGTTTCTGGAGACGATCTTTGAGAACCGCTACATGCACGCAGCCGAACTGGCGCGCATGGGCGCGCGCATCCGCGTGGAGGACCGCGTCGCCATCGTCGAGGGCGTGCGCGAGCTGACCGGCGCGGCGGTGCGCGCGACGGACCTGCGCGCCGGCGCGGCGCTGTTGCTGGCGGGCCTGTGCGCGCGGGGCGAGACGCTGGTGGAGGACGACGGCGGACACATCGACCGCGGCTATGAGCGCATCGAGGAGAAACTGCGCGCGGTCGGCGCCGACATCAACAGGGTGTGCGAAAGCGCGCCCGGCTATTCGGAATTTTAGCGCTTGGGCGCGGGGGCGGGGCCCTCGCGCCTCATCCGTTCAATTTTCGCTTTTTCAGTTGACAAAAACGCCTTTCTCGCGTATAATACTTAACGTTGCAGTGAGCCACATGCGGTCGTGGCGGAATTGGCATACGCGCACGTTTGAGGGGCGTGTCCAGCAATGGGTACGGGTTCAAGTCCCGTCGACCGCACCATGTAAAGTCTCAGCACGTTGCTTGCCAACGGGCTGAGCTTTTTCTTTTTTT
>DVFJ01000034.1 GCA_018713325.1 Candidatus Onthenecus intestinigallinarum
CGCGCGGTCAGGTAGTGATACAGGCCGATTTGCAGCCCCTGCGCCTTGAATCCCGCGTAGTTTCTCCGAAAACGCGCGTCGATAGTCGTCTGTCCGGCGCTGGCGCGGATATAGACGATGCGCACGCCCGACGCGCGCACCTGCTCAAAGTTGATCTCTCCCTGCCACACGCTCACGTCAATGCCCGGGATCAGCTCGCCCGCGGGCGGAAAGGCCTCCTCCGCGCCTACCGGGACGGCAGCCAGAAGCAAAAGGGCGGCGAGCAGCGCCGCGATCGTTCGTTTCAAGCGCAAACACCTCCGCATACACCGTATGCGCGGACGTTTGCGGCGGTGCGCGCAATGCAAAGGGGCCGGCACGGGGAATCCCCCGCCCGGCCCCGGATATGCGCCTCAGGCGCGCTCGCGGTCAAACTCGGTGACGAACGCGCGGTAGATCGCGCGCACGGCGTTTTCAAAGTCCAGATTGTCCACGCCGACGATGATGTTCAGCTCGCTGGAGCCCTGGTCGATCATGCGCACGTTGATGCCCGCGCGCTGCAGCGCGTTGAACAGCCGTGCCGACGTGCCCTTGGAGCGCACCATGCCGCGGCCCACCGTGGCGATCAGCGCCAATCCGGAGTGGATCTCGACCGAGTCCGGATCGGTCAGCTCATAAATGCGGTGCACCAGCTTGTCGCGCTTGCCGTCCAGGGCGCGCTCGTGGCACACGACGCACATCGTGTCGATGCCGGTGGGCAGGTGCTCAAAGGAGATGCCATTCTCCTCGACCGCCTGCAGCACGCGCCGGCCAAAGCCCAGCTCCGCGTTCATCATCGCCTTTTCGACGGTGACGATCGCAAAGTCCTTGCTGCCCGCAATGCCGGTGATCACGTAGTCGTTGTCCATGTCCTCCGCGTCGTGGGAGATCAGCGTGCCGGGCTCCTCGGGCGCGTTGGTGTTGCGGATGTTTGTGGGGATGCCCGCCATGCGCACGGGGAAGATGGCCTCCTCGTGCAGGACGCTTGCGCCCATGTAGGACAGCTCGCGCAGCTCGCGGTACGTCACATGCCGGATGGGCTTGGGATCGCGCACGATGCGCGGGTCGGCCATCAGGCAGCCGTTGACGTCGGTCCAGTTCTCATACAGGTCCGCGTGCGCCGCGCGCGCCACAATCGCGCCGGAGATGTCGCTGCCGCCGCGCGAGAACGTGTGCACCGTGCCATCGGGCATGCTGCCGTAAAAGCCTGGCACGACCGCGTACTCATGCTCGCGCAGCAGCGCCGAGAGCGCGTCCTGCGTGGCGTTCTGGTCGAGCTTCCCATCTGCGTCAAAGAGGATGCCGTCCGCAGCGTCGATGAAGTCCCAGCCCAGGTAGGCCGAAAGCAGGATGCCGTTGAGGTATTCGCCGCGGCTGGCCGCATAGTCCGGGCGTTCGCTGTTTTCGATGCCCGCGCGCACCGTCCTGAACAGCTCCTCCAGCGGCACATCCAGCGAAAGCGAATCGGCGATGGAGCGATACCGGTCCGCAATCCGCTCAAAGAGCGCGGAGAAGTCTTCGCCCGCTTGAGCGAGACGGTGGCACTCGTAGAGCATGTCGGTGATCTTCTCGTCGTTTGCCGTGCGCTTGCCGGGCGCGGAAGGAACGACGTAACGGCGCGAGGGATTGGAAAGCAGGATCTCCCGCACCTTTGCAAACTGGCCCGCATCGGCCAGGGAACTGCCGCCAAATTTTGAAACCCGGATCTCCTTCATCCAGAAATCCCTCCGTCACTCATAATGCCGGCCTTGACAACGCTTCATTGTAAAGGAAAGGCACAGAAAAATCAATACAATGTCGCGTTTCCGCCGCAAAAGACGGCGATTTTCCGCAAGGCGCGCCGTTTCTTGGCGCCGCGGGCCGGCATTGCTGCTTCATCGTATGCCGTGCGCACATCCCAGGTGCGCGGCAAGCCCGCCTGTAGGGAGCCGTCTTTTCTATGATTTCGGCTCCAAAAGGCAGGCCATCCGTATCATAACATGCCGCAGGCCAAAATGCAAGGCCTGCGGCGGGCTGCGCGTCTGCGCACGCCGCGCGCAAAAAAGCGCCCCCTCTCGGGGGCGTAAAAGGGCCGGAGGAACGCGGGAATCTTTCGGCAGGCGGGCTTACTTGATGTCGGAGGTGATGTTGTGCAGCGCCGCCTGCAGCGCCGCCTTGACCTCTGCGTCCTGCTCGATGCTCAGCTGATGGCTCACATGCATGCGCGTGCGGGCATCCTTCATCTCGCCCATCGCGCGCGCCGTGGCCAGGCGCAGCTGCCTGTCGGGCGAATGCAGCAGGGACACCAGCGTATTCACAGCCGTTTCGCCGCCCACCTTGCCAAGGCCTGCGATGGCTGCCACAGCCGTTTCCACGTGCTTGTCGTTGGCCAGATGCGAGAGCTTCTCCGCATTCTTCTTTTCAACCAGATGCTCCACCTTGTTTGCGCTGTTTCCAAACATACAGACGACCTCCCATGCGAATCGTACAGCGCGCTCGCGCGTTGCCTATAGCTTCATTATATTCCTCGAAAATATGCACGTCAACGGCGACTTGCGCCCGGTCAGTCGTAGTGGAGCGCCTCGATGGGCCGAAGCTTCGACGCCTTGCCCGCAGGATAGAGGCCGAAGACGACGCCGACCGCCATGGAAAAGCCGACCGCCAGCTGCACAACGCCCATGGACATCGTCAGCGCCATGCCCAACACGCCCTCCAGCGCGTCCATGAGCAGCGCGCCCAGCGCCAGGCCGAGCAGGCCGCCCAGGCCGGAGATGACGACTGCCTCGACCAGGAACTGCAGGAGGATGTCGCGCCGCTTGGCGCCCACGGCCTTGCGGATGCCGATCTCGCGCGTGCGCTCGGAGACAGACACGAGCATGATGTTCATGATGCCGATGCCGCCCACGAGCAGCGAGATGCCGGCGATGCCGCCCAGCATCAGCGAGAGGGTGCTGCTGGTCTCCTCCACGGCCGAGAGCATCTCGCTCTGGTTCATGACCGAGTAGCTGCTGTCGTTCTGGTAGCGGCGGTAGAGGTAGCTTTCGATGTACGTCTGCGCGGCGTCGACGCTGGCGGCGTCCGTAGCCGAGACGCTGATGGACGTGATGGATGTGTTCTCCAGCATCCGCTGAGCGAGCGTGAACGGCACGACGACCACGGCGTCGGAGGATGTGCCGCCGGACGTGCCCTTGCTCTCCAGCACGCCGACGATGCGGAACTTGCGCCCGTCGATGGACAGCGTGTTGCCCACGACGTCCGTCGTGCCGAACAGGTCCTCCGCGATGTCCACGCCCACGACGCACACGGCGCTGCGGTTGTCGACATCCGCCTGGATGATGTACCGGCCCGCCGAGACGCCCTGGTTGCGGATCTCCTCATAGCTGGGCAGCACGCCCATGATCGACGCGCTGGTGTTGACGTTGCCCGCCTTGACGGTCAGCGTGCCGCTGACCGTGGGCGACACGGCGGCGATGGCGTCGCTGTCCTCCCAAGAGAGCACGTCGTCGGTCGTCAGGATGACCGTGCCGCGCTGGTTGCTGCTGTTGAACCCGCCGAAACCGCCAAACCGGCCCGACGAGCGCGTCTGAATGCTGACGGTCAGCAGGTTTGTGCCCATGCCCTGGATGGAGGATGTGACCGACGCGGTCGTCCCCTGGCCGATGGCCACGAGCACCACGACGGACATGACGCCGATGATGACGCCCAGCATCGTCAGGCAGGCGCGCGCCTTGTTGGCACGGATGGCCTTGAACGCCATGGAGACGGTCTGCATGAGCATCATACGATCGCCTCGCTTTCCGAGGCCGGATTGATCACGCGTCCGTCATGGATGTGAATGGCGCGGGGGGCCTGCGCAGCGATGGCCGGGTCATGCGTGATGAGCACGATGGTGTTGCCCGCCCGGTGCAGCTCGTGAAACATCTGCATGATCTCTGCGCCCGTGCGGGAGTCGAGATTGCCCGTGGGTTCGTCGGCGAGGATCAGCGAGGGGCGCGTCACCAGCGCGCGGGCGATGGCCACGCGCTGCTGCTGGCCGCCGGACAGCTCCGTGGGCCGGTGGTCCATGCGCTCCAGCAGGCCCACGCGGTCGAGCACCTCCTCGCTGAGCTTGTGGCGCTTGCCCGCGCGCATGCCCTGATAGATCAACGGCAACTCCACATTCTCCTGCGCGGTCATGCGGGACAACAGGTTGAACTGCTGGAACACGAAGCCGATCTTGCGGCTGCGCACGACTGCCAGTTCATCCTCGCTGTAGTCCTCGATCGCCTGGCCGTCGAGCAGGTATTCGCCCTCGTCCGCCACGTCCAGGCAACCGATGATGTTCATCAGCGTTGATTTGCCGGAGCCCGATGGACCGATGATGGAGACGAATTCGCGCGGCTTGATGGAGATGTCCACGCCGTCCAGGGCGGTGACGATGTTCTCGCCCATGTGGTACTCCTTGCGGATGCCGTGCATCTGGATCATGTCTCATCGCTCCTCTCGTCAGCGCGCGCCACGTCCGCCGCCCATGCCGCCCGAAGGCATATCACCCGAGGGCATGCCGCCCGACGGCATACCGCCCGACGGCGCGCCGGTCATGCCGCCCATGTCCACCACAACCATGCCGCCCATATCCATGGACGTCGCGGACGAGCTGGACGCATCGCTCTCATAGCAGACGAGGTCGCCCGCCTCCAGGCCGGAGAGGATCTGCACGTATTCGTCGTTCATGATGCCAGTCTCCACCGGCTGATAGCTGCCGGAGGCGGTCAGCACGCAGTACTGGTCGTTGACCGTCATGAGCGCCTCGACGGGGATATACAGCGCATCCTCCACCGACGCGACCAGGATCTCGCCCGTGGCGTTCATGCCGGCGCGGATGCCGGTGCCCGCCGCGTCAAAGGAGAGCTTCACATCGTAGGTCGTGACGCCGCTCTCGCCCGATCCGACCGGCGCGATCTTCTCCACCGTGCCCTCGACCGTCAGGTCGCTGAGTGCGTCGACCGTGATGGAGACGGGCTGTCCCTCCTGCACGGAGACGACGTCCAATTCGTCCACGGCGATGGTGAGCGTCATGTCCTCGCCCTCGAGGATGGACAGGAGCGTGGTGCCCGCGGTGACGGATGAGCCGACCTCCAGCGCCTCCACGGAGGCGATGACGCCATCGCAGGGCGCCAGAATGATCAGGTTCTCGCGCTGCTCCTTGGCCTCTTCCAGCTCTTCGGCGGCCGCCTCGCGCTGGATGCGCAGGCTCTCCTGCGTGAGCGTGAGCGGCGAGTCCTCCAGCACGTAGATCGTGTCCTTGCGCTCGATCTCGTCGCCGACGTTGACGCGGATCTGGCGGATCGTGCCGCCGTAGGCCGAGACGGCCATGGGCTTGTTGATCTCCAGCGTGCCCGTGCCGACGATCTCGCCCATGCCGTTGGTCACCGTCGCGTCCGCGTCCATGGGCAGCGTGTCGTCGTTGATCGTCACGACCGCCTTCGTGCCCTGCATATATAGGTCGGTCACCTCGCCCTCGACGGAGAACGTCGTACCCACGACCGCGCCCATGCCGCTGACGAAGAGCGTCTCGCCCAGTTCGACCGACGTGCCCTCGGCCACGTCAAACTCGACCTTCATCCGCCCGTCCGTGGACAGCAGCGCCACCGCGCCGTACTTGCGGTAGACCGCCAGCGCGTCGTCGCCCACCTGGCCGTAGAGCTTCATCACGCGCCCCGCGATCGGCGAGCGGACCGTGACCACCGTCGCTCCGGGCGAGGTGCCCATGATCTCGTCGTCCAGCTCCCACAACGCGTACTCCAGGTCCTGGATCGTCGCATCCAGTTCGTCGTTTTCCAGCACGGCGAGCACGTCGCCCTCCTTGACCTCATCGCCGATGTCCACGCGCAGCTCCGAGAGCGTGCCGTCCGTCTGAATGGATACCACCGGCTGGCTTGCCGCCTCGATCATGCCCGTGCCATAGACCGTCTTGCTGATGGCGCCGCTCTGCACGCTCGACGTCGCATAGGTCGGCTGCGTGGACGCCGTCTGCGTGGCCGTCTGCTCCCTGTAGTACCGGTATCCGAACAGTGCCGCCGCTGCCAGCACGCACAGCCAGAAGATCCACTTGACGATCCGCTTCACCATGCGCTTGACGCGCCGGCTGTTACGTCGCTTCTTTTGCGGGGCCGCTTGAACCTGCTCACTCATGGCATAAAGCCTCCTTGCGCTTGATGGGACCAGTCTACGCGGCAAATACGGCTCAAATATGGCACAAAACGGAAAAAAGGCGAACGACTCCTGCGCATTTGCCCGCATATCGTTCACATTTTCTGCGCGACTGCCGAAAAAAACGCGGCTTTTCCGTCCCCTCCCTCGCGTTTCGCCGTCTTTCGACAAACAAAGACATTTTTCGCTCTTGCCTTTTCGCCAAAAAAACGGTATCCTATGGGCCAGGTCGACACAAGATATGGTGTTTCGCAGAAAGGGAGCGACTGGATGATGAAGATTTCGTTCGCCCAAAAGATGAGGACGGCCCGCCGGCAGCTGGAGGACGCCTATCTGGCGGAAGGGCTGGAGGCGGCTTTGCCGCTCAGCCGGCGCATGGATGCGCTCGTATGCTGCGCGCAGCGCGTGCGTCTGGGGCGCATCGGCCGCCCGCCGCGTGCGGGCCGAAGCCGCCGCGTCATTTGACAAAACGGCTCCGCCATAGTAGAATAAAGAATCTAATTCCCCCGTCGGGCGGGCATACTGGTACAAACGTCTCCGCCCATGAACACGCATGTTTTGCGGGCGGATTTGAAGGAGGTCCTGTCCTGTGGCCAGCGCATCCAAGAACATCGAGTCCCAGCGGCGCGAGGAGGCCGGCGTCGTCTATTACGACCGCGGCGTGCTCACCGGCCGCGACGGCAGGCGCTATCAGCGCTATGCCATACAGACGCACTTTGTGCAGCGCCGCGAGAGCCAGGCGGAGCTCGTGCGCCGCTATGTACTGCCCCTCTATCAGGAGGGCGACGTACTCGCCTTTGGCGCCAAGGTCATGGCCATGTGCACCGATTCCGTGAAGACCAAGGACGACGTGCATCCGGGCCTGTTCGCGCGCACGGCCGCGCGCTTTGCGGGCATCAACTCCACGGGCGTGGGCATGCACGAGCCCTACAAGCTGCAGCTGGTCGTGGATATGTGCGGCCTGCCGCGCGTGCTGTTGGCCTCCTTCGTCTCGGCGGTCACGCGTCCATTCGGCGTCAAGGGTCTGTTCTACAAGATCTGCGGCCACGGCGTGGCGGGCATCGACGGGTTCTACTTCCGCTCGTCGTTTGACGTCTACAAGGAGATGGCGCTGATCAACCCCGAGCATCCGCAGGAGCTGTGCGACGCGCTGACGGCCGAGACGGGCGTGCCCACCGTGCTGATGGACGCCAACGACATCGACCAGAACCAGCTGGGCAAGGCGCACGACTTCCCGCTGACGGACGACCAGATCCAGGACGCGCTGCGCGACAATCCCTTCGGTCAGGGGGACGAGCTGACGCCGCTCATCCTGATCCGTCCGGTCTAATCAACCCCCACGGACAGCCGGGCGCGCCCGGCTGTTTTTTGCGCAGGCTCGTCCGCAGGGAGGCGATGGAACGTGAAAAAGAAAAAGCGGCGCGGCTGCCTGTCGCGCCTGCTGGGCAGGCTCGTGCGCCTCGCGCTCGTGCTGTGCCTGCTGTGCTATCCGCTGCTGGAGCCCTATCTGCTGACCGTCGAGCAGCGCACGATCGCCTTCGACGACCTGCCGGCGACGTTTGATGGGCTGCGCGTGGCCTTCGTGTCGGACATCCACCGAGGGCCGTTCCTTTCGCAAGAACGGCTCGACCAACTCGTGGAACGCGTGGGCAATCTGCGTCCCGACGTCGTGCTGCTGGGCGGCGATTATGCGGACGACTCGGATGCGGCCGTGGCCTTCTTTGCGCAGCGGCCGGCCTTTTCCGCACGCCTGGGCGTATATGCGGTGACGGGCAACCATGATCGGGTGATGCCCGAGTCCAACCGCGCGGCGCTGGAGGCGGCTATGATCGCGGCGGGCGTGGCGCCGCTGCTGAACCGCGCCGTGCCGCTGACGCTGAACGGGCAGTCGATCTACATCGCCGGCATCGACGACTACGGCAACGGCCATCCGGACGTGTATGCCGCCGCGCGCGGCCTGCGCGAGGACGACTTTGTGATCTTTTTGAGCCACAACCCGGACGTCATCCCCACGCTCGCGGATGTCCCCGGCGCAGACGGCTCCACACGCTGGGCGGACCTGATCCTGTGCGGCCACACGCACGGCGGGCAGCTGACGCTCTTTGGCCGGCGGGCCATCGTGCCCGTCAACGCCTACGGCGAGCGTTACCGCACCGGCTGGAAGCAGGAAAACGGCGCCGAGATCCTCATCTCCAACGGCGTGGGCACCTCGGTCGTGCCGATGCGCTTCTTTGCGCCGCCGCAGATCCATCTGCTCACGCTGACATGCAAATGACGGCGCGGCCAAGGCCGCGCCGTCTGATTTACGTCAGGTGGAACAGGATCGTGCCGTAGGCGTTGAAGCAGATGCCCAGGATCATCAGCGCGCCCTCCCAGAAGCGCACCCGGCGCTCGCCGCGCAATGCCAGCAGGCCGAGCATGGGCAGCAGGTCGATCAGGTAGCGCGTGCCGAACTGCCATGCGCCGAACGACTTGTGCAGCAGCAGTAGGAAGAAGTGCACGCCTGCCGATGCGGCGAGCACCGCGTCCTCTGCCCGCAGCTGTCGCTTCCATGCGCCCTCGATCAGGCGTCCCGCCGCGATCAGGAACAGCGGATTGGCCAGATAGAAGGCAAACCCGTATGCGCGTGGGAAGTCCAGCCGTCCGTTGGACAGGTAGGGCAATCGCAGAATGTTGCGGATGTTCTTGCCCACATAGGCCAGCGAGAACTGGCCGTTCTCCGCCTCGACGAACTCGGGCAGGTAGTTGTGCCCGAACTCGAGCACGTTGTCAAAGCGCACGTAGTTGTACGCGCCGTAGGCCACGGCGATCAGCGCGGGCACGACGACATAGGGAATCATGTGCACGAGCGCATCCCAGACGCCCGCACGCCGCTCCCTGCGCACCGCGCGATAGAGCGCCAGCAGCACAAAGGGCACGTACGCCGCCTGGAACGGACGGCAGCCGACCGCGCAGGCGATGCATATGGGCCCGGCATAGCGCCAGGCGCGCGTGCCACGCACCGCGCCGTAGGCGGCGAGCATCGTCAGCAGGAACGACATGCCCTGCGCCATGTTCCACACGCCGCCGTAGAGCGAGACTTCCATCAGGTTGCAACCCGCAACCCAGAACGCCGCCATGCACGCGGCCGTCGTTGGTCCCCGGCGCAGCCTGCGCGCCATGCAAAAGCCCACCGAGTAAGAGCCCAGCAGCATCAGGAAATTGACGAGCATGCTGGGCGTATTCGCGCCGAACAGGAACGTCAGCAGCAGCATCGGCACGGTCGGGAACGGCGGAAAGCTGACGTAGATGCCCCCGTCGTAGTAGGCCAGCTCCAGCCAGTCATAGTCCTGCGCAAGGGCGATGTGGCCCTCGCGCCAGCGCATCGCCTGCAGGGTGTAGGAATCGTGCGCGCTGTGTTCGAACAGATCCAGCGCCAGCCCGTTGGCCAGGAACAGGTAGACCATCGCCACAAAGAGCAGGCCCCAGCCATATGCGCGCAGTTCGCGCGCCCGGCTGCCTGCGCGCGGAAGCGACTTATCCATCGATATCCTCCCAGCTTTCAAAGAAGCCCGTCAGGCGCTCGAGCGTGCTGGTGAGCACCGCCTGCTCCTCCTCCGTGAGCGCCTGCATCACGCGCTCGACCATCTGGTCGTGAAAGCGCGCATGGCGCGCGTTGGCAGCCAGCGCCTTGTCCGTCAGCAGCACGCGCACGACCCGCCGGTCCGTCAGGGCCCGCTCGGTCGTCAGATATCCCTTGCGGCACAACGTCTGCACCGAGACCGTGAGCGTACCCGTCGTCACGCGCAGCCGCTGCGCGATGGCGGACATGTTGTTCTCCTCTCCAGCGGCCGCGACGGCTTCGAGCACGTGCATCTCCTTGACCGACAAGTTGCGGAACTCGCCCCTGCACAGCGCGCGCTCCTCGATCGTCAAAATGTCGTTAAACAGGCGCACCAGCACGTGGTTGAGCGCCTGCTTCGTCTTCTCCATCGCAGCAAACCTCCTTAATGCCCGGCCTGATTTCACCATCTTCTTCTTAACATACCATCCGGCGCCCCGCTTGTCAAGGCATGGGGATTGACGTGCGCGCGGCGATTTGCTATCATGGAAACAGCTTCCGGGCCACGGCCCGGCAATCGGATACAGAAAGGTCTGGCAGGCATGAACAAGGACTGGGCCCGTTCGCTGCTGGCGGACTGCATCGCCCGCCGCAGCCCCGTTGAAATCTTCCTGCGCCGCTCCAGCGCCGCGCCGCTGTGCTGCGTGCCGCTGCTGATGAGCGAGCGGCTGGCGCTTGTCTCGCCCTACGTGGACTTCTATCCCGACGGCTATGAGGTCGTCCGCCTGCGCAGCATCTCCGCGGTGCGCGCCGGCGACCGCGAGGCGTTCCACAGCCATATCATGCTGCACGAGGGCATCCTCGACCGGCTGGACACGCCGCCTGTGTCCATCGATAGCTTTCCCGCGCTGCTGACTGATCTGCTCGCGCAGGATGAGCCGGTTATCGTCTCCGGGGAGCGCGCGCTGCTGCTGGGGCGCATCACCAAGGTCGGCAAGAAAAAGCTGCGCGTGCGCTACATCGACGGCCTGGGCCGCATGGACGCCGAACCCACCCGCATGCCCTACGACGGCATCGACTCCGTGGCGTTCGGCAACCGCTACCTGCAGCTGGTCGTGCGCTACGCGCAGGACGGCGAGCGCACGCCCGACGCGGAATGAACCCGAAGGGAGCGTCCCGATGAAAGAAGCCAAGACGAACGCCATGCGCGCGCTTGAGCGCGCGAAGATCGCCTATACCCCCCATGAATACGACGCCTCCGAAGGCGTGGACGGCGTGCATGCCGCACAGGCGCTGGGCGTCGACCCTTCCTGTGTGTTCAAGACGCTGGTGACGCACGTCCGCAGCGGCGGCCACTGCGTCTTCGTCATCCCGGTGGCGCGTGAGCTGGACCTCAAGAAGGCCGCGCGCGCAGCCGGCGAAAAGTCCGTGGAGATGCTGCACGTGAAGGACCTGCTCCCCACCACGGGCTATGTGCGCGGCGGGTGTAGCCCCGTCGGCATGAAGAAGGCGTTTCCCACGTTTGTGGATGAGGGCGCGCTCCTGCACGAGCGCATCTTCGTCAGCGCCGGGCGCATCGGCCAACAGGTCGAGCTTGCCCCGCGCGACCTGGCCGCGCTCACAGGCGCGCGCTTTGCCGACCTGCTCGCCCCATGACATACGCTTGCGCCCCGTCGCGAACGCTTCGCGGACGGGGCGCTTTTTTTGCGCCTCAGCGCAGGAACATGCGCACCATGCGGTCCTTCCACCGGCTGTAGGGCGGATAACGCATCGGCAGGTCAAGCCAGCAGGCCTTCTTCACGATCGAGCGCATGTGGCTGAACGTCTCAAAGCTGCGCCGGCCGTGATAGCTGCCCATGCCGCTTTGGCCCACGCCGCCAAAGCCCATGTGCGTCGTGGCCAGGTGGATGATCGTGTCGTTGATGCAACCGCCGCCGAACGAGAGCGCGTCCAGCACGCGCCGCTCCGCCGAGCGGTCCTTCGTGAACAGGTACAGCGCCAGCGGCTTTTCGCCCGCGCGTACGAATGCGACGGCCTCATCCAGCGCGTCAAAGGGGATCACCGGCAGGATCGGCCCGAAGATCTCCTCCTGCATGACGGGGCTCTCGCGCGTCACGCCCGTGAGGATCGTGGGCGCCATGCGCAGGCCCTTCGTCTGCCCGCCGCATACGATCTGCGCGCCCTGCAGCAGTCCCTTGAGCCGCTCCATGTGCTTTTCGTTGACGATGCGCGGGAGGTATTCGCAGGCCAGGGGATCCTCGCCGAAGGAGCGGCGGATCTCCTCCTGGAGGACGGCGATCAGCGGCTCCTGCACGTCGCGCTGCACGAGCAGGTAGTCCGGCGCGACGCAGGTCTGCCCCGCGTTGAGGAACTTGCCAAAGGCGATGCGCCGCGCAGCCAGGGCGATATCGGCCGTCGAGTCGACGATGCACGGGCTCTTGCCGCCCAGCTCGAGCGTCACAGGCGTCAGGTATTTGGCCGCCGACTCCATGACCAGCTTGCCCACCGTCACGCCGCCGGTGAAGAAGATCGTGTCAAAGCGCTGGCGCAGCAGGTCCTGGTTCTCCTGCCGGCCGCCCTGCACGACGGCGACGTACTCAGGCGGGAAGCACGCCGCCACCAGGTCCGCAATCGCCTGCGATGTCGCCGGCGCGTAGGCCGAGGGCTTGAGCACCACGCAGTTGCCCGCGGCGAGTGCGCCCACGAGCGGATCGAGGCTGAGCTGAAACGGGTAGTTCCACGGCGCCATGACGAGCGCCACGCCGTACGGTTCGGGCGAGACGAACGAGCGCGACGGGAACTGCGCCATGGGCGTCTGCACCATCCGCTCCCGGCTCCAGGCGCGCACGTGCCTGAGCTGGCAGCGCAGCTCGTCCAGCACCATGCCCACCTCCGTCATGTACGCCTCGGAGGGGGATTTGTTCAGGTCCTGCTTGAGCGCCGCGTTGATGGCGTCCTCGCGCTCGAGGATCTCCCGGCGCAGCCTGCGCAGCGCCTCCATGCGCCGCTCGACCGGTCGCGTCGCGCCGCTGAGAAAGTATTCGCGCTGTGCGCGCACAATCTGTTCGATGTTCATGGGTTCCTCCTTACCATGCGGCCCGCAGCAGAGCCGTCACATCCTCGCGCGTAGCCTCGCGCGGATTGACGATCATCGCGCCGTCGTTCACCGCCGCCTGCGCGATCTGTTCAAACGCCGACTCCTCCGCGCGCGTATCGCGCAGGCGCGTGGGCAGGCCGCAGGCGGCGTTCAGCTCCGTGAGCATCGCCTCGATCCGGTCGATGACCGCTGCGGCGCGTTCCGATGCCGGCGTGCGCGCATAGACCTCCGGGCCCGCCATTGGCAACAGCATGTCCCCGTAGCGCGCGGCGCATACCTTCAGATTAAAACGCATGCAGTGCGGCAGCAGAATCGCCATCGCCTCGCCGTGCGGCACGCGGCACACGCCGCCCAGCGCATGCCCCACCGCGTGCACCAGGCCGACCATCGCATTGGAAAACGCCGCGCCGGCCATCGTCGCCGCGCACGCCATCTCCATGCGCGTCTCGTCCCCGCCGCGCCCCTGCGCCGCCGGGATCAGGCTGCGCGCGATCATCTCGATCGCGCCGCGCGCATAGGCGTCGCTGATGGGATTGTGCTGCAGGCAGGAATACGCCTCCACCGCGTGGCACAGCGCGTCCATGCCCGTAGCGGCCGTGATGCGCGGGGGCAGCGTGCGCGTCATGCGCGGGTCGAGCACGGCCGCGTCGGGCAGCAGGCTGCCGGAGATGAACTCCATCTTCAGCGCCCGCGCGTCGTCGCGCACGACGGCCACCGCCGTCGCCTCCGAGCCCGTGCCCGCCGTCGTCGGCACCGCAATGAACGGCACGTGCGCCCCGCGCGGCATGGCCTCGCAGCCCATCAACTCGCTCAGATCCCGCGCGCCGTGCGCGATCACCATGCACACGCCCTTGGCCGTATCCAGCACCGAGCCGCCGCCCACCGCGACCACGCTGTCGCATCCGCTTTCGCGGTATGTCCCGGCGATCCGGCTGATCAGCGAGATGGACGAATCTGGCGGCACGTCCGTCCAGACGGCCTGCGCGGGCGTCTCCCCCTCGCGCAGCGCGCGCTCGCACAGCGCCAGCAGGCCGGTGCGCACAAGCCCCGCGTCGCTGATCAGCAGGGGCCGGTGCGCCCCCAGCAGCCGCAATTCGTGCGGGATGTGCTCCAGCGCCAGCGCGCCGGCCAGCAGCCGCGGCGGCGTCTGAAACTCAAAGTAGGCTTGTTGCATGGGCGTTCGCCCTCCTTCCCATATCAAACGGACAGAAGACCATCAGGTACAGCAGCAGACTCGGCATCTCCTTCTTCGCCCGGCGGCGCAGGATGCGGCGCGCCCACGCCCATGGGAACAGATACCGCTCCGCAATATCCACGCAACGCACGACCGGCATCGCCCGGGTGATGTCCCCCTGTAGCGTGAAGCGGTGCTGCGCATACGCTTGCGCCACGCCGATCACGCCCGTCATCAGCAGAAAGGCCGCATCCAGGCTCTTCATCGCGATGGTCACATCCGCCCGAGCGTCCTTCACGCGCCGCACGCGCCCGCCCTCCAGCCGCACGCACAGCCGCGGCCCGCCCGGTCCCGCCTCCAGTCGCATGGTAAAACCGTCTCCCAGCGCCGCCACCTCGCGACGCACCTGCGCATCCCGCTGCGCCAGCACGTCCAGCGCTCGTGCGAGCACGAAGAGTACCACGGCGCAAACCGCCCGCTTTCCTCCTCGTGCAATGCCGCGCATCATGGTCATCCCTCTTTTACTTTGTACTTCAAAATGAAAGTATAGCACATGATTTCCATTTGTGCAAGACGCGCGGGGAATGACCGGCGTAAAAACTTCCCATGCGAAGAAAGGAATCCGGCGCGCGCGCGCAGAATAATCCCTAAATGTTGCGATCATGGGAGGCGTCTATGGAGAACAAGCATTTTACGTCCAACAAGGTCTTCCGCAAGTTTTATACCCTCGGCGAGGAGATCATGAACGCGGTGACCCACGGTGTGGGCGCGCTGCTGGCCATCGCAGGGCTGGTGCTCAACGTGGTGTTCGGCGCGCTGTCAGGCGACGCCGCCAAGCTGGCGGGCGGGCTGGTCTATGGCATCATGCTGGTGATCCTGTTCACGGCCTCGACGCTCTACCATGCGCTGACGCACCCGACGGCCAAGGCTGTCTTCCGCGTGCTGGACCACACGTCGATCTTTCTGCTGATTGCGGGCACGTATACGCCCATCACGTTGGTGACGCTGCGAGGGACGGTCGGATGGACGATCTTCAGCGTGGTGTGGGCCTGCGCGATCCTTGGCATCGTGCTCAACGCGATCAGCATCGAGCGGTTCAAGCTCTTCTCCATGATCTGCTATGTCGCGATGGGTTGGTGCGTGATCTTCGCGTTTCCGCCGCTGTTTCGCGCGATGCCGCTGCCGGGGCTCGTGCTGCTGATCGCCGGCGGCGTGTGCTACACGGGCGGCATCGTATTCTACGCGCTGCGCCGGCGCTACATGCACGGCATCTGGCATCTGTTCGTGCTGGCGGGCGCGGTGTGTCACTACCTGGCCGTACTGCTCTACGTCATCCGCTGACGCGCAATATACAAAAGCCCGGGAGGAATGGACATGCTCTTATCGTTTATCGTGCCCTGCTATAACGAAGAGGGAAACGTGCAGCTCTTTCACGACGCGGCCGTGCGCGCCATCCGCGAGCAGACCGACGACTTCGAGCTGATCTTCATCAACGACGGCTCGAAGGACGGCACGCTCGCGCGCCTGCGCGAGATCGCCCGGACGAGCGACGCGCGGGTGAGGGTCATCAACTTCTCGCGCAACTTCGGCAAGGAGGCCGGCATCTACGCGGGGCTGACGCATGCGCGCGGCGACTATGCCTGCGTCATCGACGCGGACATGCAGCAGCGCCCGGAAGTCGCCATGGAGATGCTTTCATTTTTGCAGAGCCATCCGGACTACGACTGCGTGACCGCCTTCCAGCGGGAGCGGCACGAGGGCAGGCTGCTCGCGTTCTACAAGCGCGCCTTCTACCGGCTGATCAACCGCCTGTCGGAGGTCGAGTTTGTCTCCGGCGCGAGCGACTTTCGCATGTTCAACCGCAAGATGATCGACGCGGTGCTATCCATGAGCGAGTACTACCGCTTCTCCAAGGGGCTGTTCGCGTTCGTGGGCTTCAACACCTACTTCATGCCCTACGAGGCGCAGGCGCGGGCGAGCGGCACATCGAAGTGGTCGTTCTGGAAGCTGTTCCGCTATGCGGTGGAGGGCATCGTCTCCTTCAGCACGGCGCCGCTGCGGCTCACGACGGTGCTGGGCCTGCTCTTCTCGGGCGCGTCGTTTCTCTACCTGCTGATCGTGGTGCTGCAAAAGCTGTTGGTGGGCATCGAGATCGCGGGCTATCCGACGCTGGTGGCGCTGATCCTGCTGCTGGGCGGCATTCAGCTGCTGGCGCTGGGCATCATCGGCGAGTACCTGGCGCGCAACTATGTGGAGACCAAGCGCCGGCCGGTCTACATCGTGCGCGACGTCATCGAGAGCGAGGCCGAAAGGCGGCCGTGAGGCGAAATGAAGCGGGCGGCGGATGGATTCATCCGCCGCCCGCTTGTTCGTTCCATTTTACGCCTGCGCACGCGCTTCGGCCTCGCGCAGCGCCTGCACGACGTCGTGGAGCAGGTGATCCCCCACGCTGTCGCCCGCAAAGGCGACCAGCGCGCGCAGGGGCATGTCGTGCAGCATGGCGTCCATCATCTGCCGCGTGCTCTCGCCCAGCGCCTGGCTGTCCCCGCCGCCCATGACCATGCTCAGGATCTCGGCCAGCGGGCGCAGGATCTCCTCGGCGCCGGGGATCTTCATCGCGTCGCCGAAGGTCGTGTTCTCGTGCACGCACACAGGCAGGCGGCGGGTCGACTCGATCTGGACGCGCGCGCTCTGGCGCACATCCGCGCTGGAGGCCGCGGCGAGCACGTCGTATGCGCCGGGCTCGACGTACCAGTCCGCAATCGCCGTCTCGTAGTAGGCGAACGCGCGCGGCGGCAGCTGGACGGAGAGCGTCTTCGTCTCGCCCGGCTCCAGGTACACCTTGGCAAAGCCGCGCAGCTCCTTGACCGGGCGCGAGATGCCCTCGTGCGCCGGCGCGACGTAGAACTGCACGATCTCCTTGGCCGCCACGCGGCCGGTGTTGGTCACCTCCACGCTGGCGGTGAGCGTCTCGGTGTCCTTCATGCGCTCCCTGTCCAGGCGCAGGTTGTCATAGGCAAACGTCGTGTAGGACAGGCCGTGGCCGAAGGGGAAGAGCACCTTCACGCCGCGCTTGTCGTAGTAGCGGTAGCCGACGTAGATCCCCTCGCGATACTCGACCCGGTCGCCGTCGCCGGGGAAGTTCAGGTGGGACGGATTGTCCTCCATGTGCAGCGGGAACGTCTCGGCCAGCTTGCCGCAGGGCGACGCCTTGCCAAACAGCAGGTCCGCCACCGCGCCGCCGACGGCCTGCCCGCCCAGGTATGCCTCCAGGATGGCGGGCACCTCGTCCGCCCAGGGCATCTCCACGGGCGCGCCGTTGTGCAGCACCACGACCACGCGCTTTTGCACGCGCAGCACCTCGCGGATGAGCCGGGTCTGGCACTCGGGCAGGCGCATGTGCTTGCGGTCATACCCCTCGGACTCGAAGGCGTCGGGCAGGCCCACAAAGAGCACGGCCGTCTCCGCTGCCTGGGCGGCGTTGACCGCACGGCTGAGCAGCTCGGGGTCGGGCCGGTCCTCCCGGCCGCAGCAACCCTGCGCGTAGATGACGTCGGCATACTCGGAGGCCGCCTCCATGGCGTCGGTCTCCTCGCTGGCGTTGATGTGCGAGCTGCCGCCGCCCTGATAGCGCGGATGCTTGACGAACGGGCCGATGAACGCCACGCGCCGGAATGCGGACAGGGGCAGCAGGTCGCCGTCGTTCTTGAGCAGCACCATGCACTCGCGCGCGACGGCGCGGGCGAGCTTGTGATGGCCCGCGCGGTCGAAGACCGCGGTGCGATCTCGGCCCTCGAGGTAGCGGTTCACGGTCGTGAGCACGCGCTCGGCGGCGCGGTCCACGACGGCCTCGTCAATGCGCCCCTCGCGCACCGCGCGCACGAGCGCCTCGTCGCCATGCGCGCCGCTGAAGGGCATCTGCAGGTCCATGCCCGCGGCCACGCCCGCCACATGGTCGTTGCAGGCGCCCCAGTCCGTGACGGTGCAGCCGTCAAAGCCCCACTCGCCGCGCAGGATGTCGGTCAGCAGGCGCTCGTTCTCGCTGGCGTACACGCCGTTGACGCGGTTGTAGGAGCACATGACCGTCCAGGGCTTGCCCTCCTTGACCGCGCCCTCAAAGCTGGCCAGGTAGATCTCGCGCAGCGTGCGCTCGTCCACCCGGGCGTCCACGCTCATGCGGCGCGTCTCCTGGTTGTTGGCGGCATAGTGCTTGAGGCTCGTGCCCACCTTCTTGGACTGCACGCCGCGGATGTGCGCGGCGGCCATCTCTCCGGAGAGATACGGGTCCTCGGAAAAGTATTCAAAGTTGCGCCCGCACAGCGGAGAGCGCTTGATGTTGGCCGCCGGGCCGAGCAGGACGCCGACGCCCTCCGCCTGGCACTCCTTGCCCAGCGCCTCGCCCACGCGGAAGAGGAGGTCGCGGTCAAACGAGCAGGCCAGGCCGGCGGCTGTGGGGAAGCAGACGGCCCGGATGCTGTCGTTGATGCCCAGGTGATCGGCGGACTGGTCCTGCTTGCGCAGGCCGTGCGGGCCGTCGGCGACCATCATCCGGGGCACGCCCAGGCGCTCGACGGCCTTGGTGTGCCAGAAATCCGCGCCGGAGCACAGCGCGGCCTTTTCCTCCAGCGTCATTTCGCTTACGAGTTTCTTCACGTCCATACGAAGCCCTCTTTCTTCCGTGCGATCGGCGCGCACGACGCGTATCATTAAATGATTGAGTTCGATGCGCTATGCATGCTTTCCTCCAGTTCCCATGTAAAATGTCGAAAACAGCCCCGTCGCGCCGGGCTTGATTTTCGCGCCGCCGCGTATTATGATAGATCCATTCTGTGATGGAATCGAGGCGTACCCATGACGATCATCCGACAGATCGGCCTGCTGCTGGGGCTGTGCTTTGCGGCCCATTGCGTGGAGGCGCTGCTGCCCTTTGCGTTCCCGGCCAGCGTCATCGCCATGCTGATGCTGCTCGCCTGCCTGCTGTGCGGCCTGCTGCGCCACGGGCGGATGCGGGAGACTTCCGACTTTCTATTGAACAACATGGCCTTTTTCTTCGTGCCGGCGGGCGTCAGCGTGATCAACTACCTGGACCTGCTCGCCAGCAACGCGCTGGCGCTGATCGCCGTGTGCGTGCTCTCCACCGTCGTGACGTTCGCCGCCACGGCCTACAGCGTCCGGCTCGTGTGCCGGCTGCAGGCGCGCGCGGCCGCCCGCCGCGCCGCCCGATGAGGAGGACTGAACGTGAACGAGCTGTTTGAATCCCCCGTCTTTGGCATCGCCCTGAGCGCGCTGGCCTATTGGGCCGGGCAGGCCCTGCACCGGCGCACGCGCCTGACTGCGCTCAACCCGCTGCTGGTGGCCATCGCGCTGGTGTGCGCCGTGCTGCTCGCGCTGGACATCCCCTATGACGCCTACGACCAGGGCGGGTCGGTCATCAACCTGTTCCTGCTGCCGGCCACCGCCTGCCTGGCCGTGCCGATCTATCAAAAGCGCGCCCTGCTGCGCGCGCACTGGCTGCCCATCCTCGTGGGCTGCATATGCGGCAGCGTCGCGTCCATGTGCAGCGTCTTTTTGCTGTGCCGCCTGTTCGGCCTGGACGCGCAGATGACCGCCTCGCTGCTGCCCAAGTCGGTCACCACGCCCATCGCGGTGAGCGTCAGCGGGCAGGCGGGCGGCGTCGTGCCGGTGACGGTCGTGGCCGTCATCTTCACGGGCATTCTGGGCAGCATCTTCGCGCCCGCGCTGATCCGCCTGTTCCGCGTGCGGGACGACATGGAGGCGGGCCTTTCCATCGGCGCGTGCAGCCACGCGATGGGCACTTCCAAGGCGCTGGAGCTGGGGCAGACCCAGGGCGCGATGAGCGGCCTGGCCATCGGCGTGTGCGGCCTTGCGACGGTGATCCTCTCGCTCTTGCTGCGGCTGTAGCAATCCCTGTTTTCCGGGCCCGGCGCCATGCGCCGGGCCTTTGCGTTTCACTCGGGCGCATGCGCGCCGTCCTCGCGCCGCTCCATGAGCCGGCCCGTGGAGATCGCATCCCGGCCGTACTTGTCGCGGATGCGGTCCATCGCCTGCTCCAGGCGCAGCTGGCGCTCGCGCGACGCCCTGTCCTCCTCCTGAAAGAGGCTGACCTGCTGCTGCGTCTCGCCGGGGCGCACGATCTGCTCGCCCGTGACCGTCAGCGTGCGGATGGCCTCGAAGGCGCGGCGGTTCTCCTCCAGCAGCGAAAGCGCCGCGCGCGCGATCTCGCGGGCCACACAGGTGGGCGCGGACAGCCTGCGCTGGCGCGAGACCGTGCGAAAGCGCGGATCCTTCACCTGCACCTGCACGGCGTGGCAGTACACCCCCTGGCGGCGCAGGCGGGTGGCGACGCTGTCGGAGAGCAGCGCCACGGCCCAGCGGATGTCCTCGGCGTCGGACAGGTCGTGCGCAAACGTCATGCCGTTGCCCACGCTCTTGACCTCGCGCCGCGCGTAGTACGACGCGACGGGGCTGCACTCCAGGCCGTTGGCGTAGTCGTAGAGCATCTCGCCCGCCTTGCCCATGCGCGCGCCGAGCAGCGCCCGGTCGCAGTGCGCCAGCTCGCCGACGGTGCGCACGCCCAGCCCGGCCAGCGTGCGCGCCGCCGCGCCGCCCACGTACAGCAGCGCCGTCACCGGCAGCGGCCAGACGATCCGCCGGAAGTTCTCGCGCGTGATGACCGTGGTCGCGTCAGGCTTTTTGTAGTCGCTGCCCAGCTTGGCGAACACCTTGTTGAACGACACGCCCACGGAGATCGTCAGATCCAGCTCGCGGCGGATCACGGCGCGCAGCTCGTCGGCGATGTGACGGCCATCGCCGAACAGGCGCAGGCTGCCCGTCACGTCCAGCCAGGACTCGTCGATGCCGAACGGCTCGATCAGGTCGGTGTAGCGCTCGTACACCGCGTTCACCCGCCGCGAGTAGTCCGCGTACGCGTCGTGGCGCGGCGGCACCAGCACGAGTCCCGGACACTTGCGCAGCGCCTGGCCCACCGTCTCGGCCGTGACCACGCCCGCGCGCTTGGCCAGCTCGTTCTTGGCCAGGATGATGCCGTGGCGCGCCTTGGGATCGCCGGCCACGGCCATGGGCACCTGCCGCAGCGCCGGGTCGCGGATGCACTCCACGGACGCGT
The DNA here is from genome assembly GCA_018713325.1 of Candidatus Onthenecus intestinigallinarum. Classification (GTDB taxonomy): domain Bacteria; phylum Bacillota; class Clostridia; order Christensenellales; family Aristaeellaceae; genus Beduinella; species Beduinella intestinigallinarum. The sequence continues at coordinate 21,149 of DVFJ01000034.1, forward strand.
AAAAGCCGTTCAGGTCGCAGTGCAGGATCGTGCGTTCCACCGCCGCGCCTCCTTTGGGCATGTTCTTCGGGCCGTCCTTTGCAGTCTTACGGAATCATTACGACCCGTCCGCCCGCTTTTCCTGCCAATACGCGAATATTTGATCGTGTTTTATTTCACCTATATTCCTCGATATTTTTAATCCATTTCAATAAAAATAGGTTGACTTCCTAACGATTATTTGGTATGCTTTTATCAAAGACGCCAAAATTCATACGTATATTTGCAAAATATGCGCCCACGACCGGTTTTCCCCCACTTCTGAGCAGAAAGAAGGTAGCCGCCGCCATGACCGATCGCAAAGCCGTCCGCGTCCGCCCGACCCGCATTCGCAAGACGTTCTGGGAGACCGTCGAGCCGTATGTCTTCCTCGCGCCCGCGCTGACCATCTTCGGGCTGTTTCTGTACTATCCGTTTGCGCGCACGATCTACCTGAGCCTGTTCCTGACGGACAAGTACGGCATGGCCAAGGTGTTCTGGGGCGTGGGCAACTATACCAGCATCTTCAAGGACCCGTCGTTCTGGCGTTCGCTGACGGTGACGCTCCAGTTTGTGGTGATGGTGGCGCTGGGCGGCCTGGTCGTGGGCCTTTGCACGAGCCTGCTGACGGCCAACAAATACCGCGGGGTGACGTTCTGCTCCGCGTCCTACGCCATGCCCGTGGCCATCGCCTCGGCGGCGGCGTCGATGGCGTTTCGCATGATTCTGCATCCGACGAACGGCCTGCTCAACATCCTGCTGGGCACGCAGATCAGCTGGACGGGCGATCCGCGCTTTGCGCTGCCGGTGATCGCGTTTTTGACGGTGTGGCTGACCAGCGGCATCAACTTCATCTTCATCAGCGCGGGCCTGCGCGGCATTCCGCCCGAGCTGTACGAGAGCGCGTCCATCGACGGGGCGGGCTACTGGCGCAAGTTCTTCCACGTCACGCTGCCGGGCCTGTCGCCGACGCTGTTCTTCCAGATCATCATCAACATCATCCAGGCGTTCCAGTCCTTCAGCCAGGTGAAGATCCTGACCGAGGGCGGACCGGGCGATTCGACGAACCTGATCGTCTACGCGATCTACCGCGACGCGTTCTTCAACTACCGCTTCGGCACGGCGGCCGCGCGCTCGGTGATCCTGTTTGTCATCATCCTGGCGATCACGCTGATCCAGTTCAGCATGGAGAAGAGGAGCGTGAATTACTGATGCTGGCCCTGAATCGCAAACAAAGACAGGTCTTTCTCACGGCGGGGCGCTGGCTGCTCAACCTGCCGCTGCTCATCGTCATCCTGCTGCCGCTGGTCTATACGCTCTCCATCAGCCTGATGCCCGCGGGCGACATCTACTCCAACCGGCTGATCCCCTCGCGGATCAACCTGCAAAACTTCTACGACGCGCTGTTCAAGAATCCGATTCCACGCTTTGTGCTCAACTCGTTCATCGTCTCCACGTCGGTCATGCTCGGGCAGATGGTCACCTGCTCGATGGCGGCCTTCGCCTTCTCCTTCCTGCGCTTCCGGGGGCGCAACGTGCTGTTTTTGATGGTGCTGGCCACGATGATGGTGCCCGGCGAGGCGACGATCATCGCCAACTTCCTGACCATCAGCCGCTGGGGCTGGAACGACTCCTATCGCGCGCTGATCGTGCCCTATCTGACCAGCGCGATGGGCATCTTCCTGCTGCGGCAGAACTACCTGACCTTCGCCAAGGAGCTGCACGAGGCCGCCAAGCTGGACGGCTGCTCGAACTTCCGGTTCATGCGCTCCATCGTCGTGCCGCTGAGCCGGCCCGCGCTGGGCGCGCTGGGCGCGTATACGTTCCTGAACACCTGGAACATGTACATGTGGCCGCTGCTGGTGACCAACTCCGCGCAGTACCGCACCGTACAGATCGGCGTGAGCATGCTCTACGACATCGACGCGCAGGCGCTGGGCCTGATGATGGCGGGCGTCGTCATCGTGACGGTGCCGTCGCTGTCGATCTTCGTGTTCATGCAAAAGCAGCTGATCAACGGCCTGATGGCGGGCGCCGTCAAGGGATGATCGGTGGTGCGCCGGGGCGCCCGGCCCCGCAAGGGCCGCGGCGTGCGCCGCACTCACGATAGAACGACCATCTTATCAACGAAAGGAGACTCTCGACATGAAAAAGTTGCTCTCGGTCGTCCTGTGCGCATGCATGCTGCTCACGCTCTTCCTGCCAACCGCGCTTGCCGAGGATCCCGTGAAGATCATCTTCTGGCACTCCATGGGCGGCGTCAACGGCGAGGCCATCAACAAGATGGTGGCGGACTTCAACGCGGCCTATGAGGGCCAGATCCAGGTCGAAGTCCAGTTCCAGGGCGACTATGACGAGGCGATCAACAAGCTCAAGAGCGCCAGCATGGGCAACATGGGCGCGGACGTCGTGCAGATCTACGACATCGGCACGCGCTTCATGATCGACAGCGGCTGGATCATCCCGATGCAGGAGCTGATCGACGCGGACAACTACGACATCTCCCAGATCGAGCCCAACATCGCGGCGTACTATTCGGTGGATGGACAGCTCTACTCCATGCCGTTCAACTCCTCCACGCCGATCATGTACATCAACCGCGACGCGTTCATCGAGGCGGGGCTGGATCCCGACAACCCGCCCAAGAACTTTGACGAGATCATCGCGGCCTGCGAGAAGCTCGTCAAGAAGGACGAAAACGGCAACATCACCCAGTATGGCTTCGGCATGGGCAACTACGGCTGGTTCTTCGAGCAGTGGGTCGGCAAGATGGGCCTGGATTACGTCGACCAGGGCAACGGCCGCGATGCGCCCGCCACGAAGGTCGTCTTTGACGAGAACGGCTCGGCGCTGCAGATCCTCTCCACGTGGGACAAGCTGATCGACGAGGGCTACATCACCTACCTGAACCGCGGCAACGACGACGCCAAGTCCGCCTTCATCACGGGCAACATCGCCATGACGCTCGAGTCGACCGCGGCGCTCAAGTCGCTGCTGGTCAACGTCGACAACCGCTTTGAGATCGGCACGGCCTACTTCCCGTCCATCAACGCGGACGACGAGGGCGGCGTGTCCATCGGCGGCGGCTCGCTGTGGGCGATCGAAAACGGCGACGAGGCCAAGCGCGCTGCGAGCTGGGAGTTCATCAAGTTCATGATCTCGCCCGAGCAGCAGGCCTACTGGAACGCGCAGACCGGCTACTTCCCCATCACGGTGGCAACGCATGAGCTGGATGCCTTCAAGCAGAACATCGAGGAATTCCCGCAGTTCATGACGGCCATCGACCAGCTGCATGACACCGACGCGGCGTACACGGGCTCGCTGCTGAGCGTGTTCCCGGAGGCGCGCGCCAAGGTCGAGGAGATCACCGAGCGCGTGATCATGGGCGAGCTCGAGCCCGAGGCGGCCGTGGAGCAGCTCGCCGCGCAGATCAACGAGGCGATCACGATCTACAACCTGACGAACATGTGACGCCCCTTCCCTTCCCCGGGCGCGCCTTGCGGCGCGCCCACTCTTTTGCCCGTGAAAAATCCGTCTATCCCCATGTCATAGGCAGGGTTTCCCGCCCGAATCGCGAATTCTTAAGGGCATTTTTGCGCCATTCTGTCCGCATCGGAGGTCTGGTTCCATGCGCTTCACGTTCCGCCATACCCGCTACTGCTGCTACGCCTCGAGCGTGTCCCACGCGGCGGTCAACAACCTGGCGCCGCTGCTGTTTCTGACGTTCCAACGGCAGTTCGGCATCACGCTCTCGCAGCTGGCGCTGCTCGTCTCGCTCAACTTCGCCATCCAGATGCTCGTGGATCTGTTGTGCGCGCGCTATGCAGTGCGCGTGGGCTACCGCACATGCGTCGTAGGCGCTAATGCGCTGTGCGGCCTGGGGCTGATCGGCCTGGGCGTGCTGCCCTATGCGCTGCCCAGCGCCTACGCGGGCGTGGTGTGCGCCATGGTGCTCTACGCGCTGGGCGGCGGGCTGCTGGAGGCGCTCACCAGCCCCATCGTCGAGGCCATGCCCGGCGAGGAAAAGGCGGCCGCGATGAGCATGCTGCACTCCTTCTACTGCTGGGGGCATGTGGCCGTGGTGCTGCTGTCCACGCTCTACTTTGTCACCGTCGGCATCGAGCGCTGGCGCTTCCTGCCCATGCTGTGGGCCGTGCTGCCGCTGGCCAACGCCTGTGTCTTCAGCCGCGTGCCAATCAACACCTTCGGCGCGGAGAGCGCCACCATGCCCATGCGTAACCTGTTGCGCCTGCCGGTCTTCTGGCTCTTCTTTGCGCTGATGCTCTGCGCGGGCGCGGCGGAGCAGGGCATGAGCCAGTGGGCCTCGCTCTTTGCCGAGCAGGGACTGCGCGTGTCCAAGACGCTGGGCGATCTGCTCGGCCCCTGCGCCTTTGCGGTGCTGATGGGCCTCTCGCGCCTGCTCTACGGCCGCTCCGGCTCGCGGCTGAACCTGCGCGCGTGCATTCTGGCCTCCAGCGTGCTGTGCGTGGGCTGCTACCTGCTCACGGCCTTCTCGCCCGGCGCGCTGCTGCCGCTGCTGGGCTGCGCGGTCTGCGGCTTCTCGGTCGGCATCCTCTGGCCGGGCACGCTCAGCCTCTCCGCCGCGCGCTGCCCGCAGGGCGGAACGGCGCTGTTTGCGCTGCTCGCGCTGGCCGGCGACATCGGGTGCTCCGTCGGGCCGGGACTGGTTGGCTGGGTGTCCGACTGGTGGCTCGTCGCCGGCGGCGTCTCGAGCGTGGACGCGATCAAGCTGGGCCTGCTCGCGGCCGCCGTGTTCCCGCTGCTGCTCGCCGGCGGCGCGCTCCTGCTGCGCCGCCATACCCGCTGACCGAACGGAGGGAATCGTCATGCAAACCCTGCTCATCACCGGCACGGGCGGCTTTGTCGCCTCGCGCATGGCGCGCGACCTGGACGGGCGCTACCGCGTCGTCCCCGCCGCGCACCGCGACCTGGACCTGACCGACGCGGACGCCTGCCGCCGCTTCATCCTTGCGGCCCGGCCCGACGCCGTGCTGCACTTCGGCGCGGTCTCGCGCATCGACGTGTGCGAAAAGGACCCGGCGCTGGCCCATCGCGTCAACGTGCTGGGCACGCAGCACGTCGCCCGCGCATGCGCCGAGGCGGGCGCGGCGATGGTGCTGGCCAGCAGCGACCAGGTCTACACCGGGCTCGACGGCGCGCAGCCGCACCGCGAGGACGAGGCGCTCGCGCCCACGAATGTCTACGCGCGCACGAAGCTCGAGGCCGAGCGCATCGCCGCCTCGCTGTGCGAGCGGTTTTACGCGCTGCGCCTGACGTGGATGTTCGACCTGCCCGTCCGCTTCTGCGCGTCGAGCCTGGGCGTGGTGGGCATGTGCGCAGGCGCGCTGGTCACAGGGCGGCCCGTGCGCGTAGCGTCCAACGACCACCGCGGCATGACGTACGTGCGCGAGGTGATCGAGAACATCCCCGCGCTGCTGGCGGCTCCCTGCGGCGTGTACAACTTTGGCAGCGAGAACTTTCTGAGCACCCATGAGGTGTGCCTGCGGGTGTTCGAGCGCATGGGCGCCGCGCACCGGGCGGCGGAGCTGCTCGAGCCGTTTCAGCAGGAGACGCCGCGCAACCTGATGATCGACGCGGCCAAACAGCGCGCAGCCGGCATCCTGTTTTCGAATACGTCGGACGCGCTGGAGCGCATGTTCACCGAATACCGCCTGTAAGCGGCGGACGAAGCGGCCCCCCGACAGGGAGCCGTTTGCGGTGGAAAAAAACGGCGCTGCATGGTATAATGTGGGTAAGTACAATCACCCGATGAGGAGGGAGTTTTCATGGCGCAATATCCCCCGATCATGAAGGACAAGCCCGTGCTGCTGCACGGCGGCGACTACAACCCCGAGCAGTGGATCAACGACAAGAAGACCGTCTGGCCCCGCGACATGGAGCTGGCGAAAAAGGCCGGCATCAACACGCTGTCCGTGGGCATCTTCTCCTGGGCGATGCTCGAGCCCGAGGAAGGCCGCTTTGACTTCGGCTGGCTCGACGAGGTCATGGACATGCTCGCGCAAAACGGCATCAAGGCCGTGCTGGCCACGCCCAGCGGCGCGCGTCCGTCCTGGATGGCCGAAAAGTACCCCGAAGTGCTGCGCGTGACGGAGGACCGCCGCCGCCAGCTGTTCGGCGAGCGGCACAACCACTGCCTGACCTCGCCCGTGTACCGCGAAAAGGTCCGCAAGATCAACACGCTCCTGGCCGAGCGCTACAAGGATCACCCGGCGCTGGGCATGTGGCACATCTCCAACGAGTACGGCGGCGAGTGCCATTGCCCGCTGTGCCAGCAGAAATTCCGCGCGTGGCTCAAGGCGCGCTATGGCACGATCGACCGGCTCAACGACGCCTGGTGGAACACGTTCTGGTCGCACCGCTACACGTCGTTTGACCAGATCGAGAGCCCGTCGAGCATCGGCGAGGGCACGAGCCACGGGCTGAACCTGGCCTGGAAGCGCTTCACCACGCAGCAGTACTGCGACTTCTACGCCTGGGAGATCGAGCCGCTGCGCCGCATCACGCCGGACGTGCCCTGCACGACGAACCTGATGGGCACCTACACGGGCATCAACTACTTCGAGCTGGGCCGCCTGCTCGACCGCTCCAGCTGGGACAACTATCCCGCCTGGACGGGCGACCTGCGCGACGCGGACATCGCGGCCAACGCGTCCTTCCGCCACGACCTGATGCGCGGCGTGGGCGGCGGCAAGCCGTTCATGATGATGGAGTCCTCGCCCTCGGCGGTCAACTGGCAGCCGGTCAACCGCCTGCGCCAGCCGGGCGTGCTGACGCTGCAGGGCCTGCAGGCCGTCGCCCACGGATCGGATACGGTGCAGTACTTCCAGTTCCGCAAGGGGCGCGGCTCGTTTGAAAAATTCCACGGCGCCGTCGTCTCGCACGACGAGCGGGAGGACAACCGCGTCTACCGCGAGGTCTGCGCGGTCGGCGAGAAGCTCTCGCGCCTTTGCGCCGTGCTCGGCTCCGCGCCGGAGAACAGGGTCGCCGTGATCTACGACTGGGAGAACCGCTGGGCGCTGGACGACGCGCGCTTCGGCCTGAACGAGGACAAGGGCTACGAGCTGGCGGTGCGCGCGCACCATGCGGCGCTCATGCGCGCGGGCTACGGGGTGGACGTGATCGATCAGACCTGCGACCTGTCCGGCTACCGCGTCGTGTGCGGCCCGATGACGTACATGCTGCGCCCCGGCTTTGCCGAGCGCGTGCGCGCCTTCGTCGAGGGCGGCGGCACGTACGTGTCCACCTACTGCTCCGGCTGGGTGGACGAGGAGGACCTGTGCTTCATGGGCGGCTTCCCCGGCCCGCTGCGCGACGTGTTCGGCCTGTGGGACGAGGAGACCGACGCGCTGGACGCGACGCAGCACAACCGCTTCACCTGGAACGGCAAGACCTATGAGGCGAAGGACTTCTGCGCGCTGGTCCATCCGCAGGGCGCGCAGGTGCTGGCGACCTACGAGGAGCGCTTCTACGCGGGCGCGCCGGCGCTGACGCGCAACGCCTTCGGAAAGGGCTGCTGCTACTACGTGGCCGCGCGCACGGGCGAGGACTTCCTCATCGACCTGTATGCGCATGTGACGAAGGAGGCCGGCCTGACGCCGCTGCTGGACGATGTGCCCTACGGCGTGCTGCTGGCGGAGCGCGTGGGCGAAAACGGGCGCTTCCTGTTCGTGATGAACACCGTGCCCGAGGCGCGCACGGTCGTGCTGCCCGCCTGCACGGACGCCATGACCGGCGAAGCGCGCGGGGGTGAGACGGTGCTGCCGCCCTACGGCGTGATCGCCGTCAGGCGCTGATGCCTTTGATGTTCTCAACTGCATCATGGCCCTGACTATAGGAAGCGCCGACAGAAGTGGCTTCAGTTCATCGAGCAAGCAAAAAACGAATAACGAGATATGCGGGCCCGGATTGACCGGGCCCGCAAGAGGTCACCTCACGATGGATCGGACGATGTTCAAGATCAGTTCGAGCTGCCTGGCGTTGGCAATATCCAGGAGTCGTCAGATTGCTGCAATGATCTGGCGTGTCTTCATGATGGATCCCCCTTCTTTTGTTTTGTACCCATGCTGGTTCACAAAAGGGATGTACACCTATTTGGGGAAAATTTCAAAAATAAAACAGATAGCGTGACCATCAAGCGTGCCAGCCGCCTGCGCTACGCGGACGGTGCCGTCCTGCGCACGCAGCTACTCTCGTCAATCCCAAATCGTGATTTAATTTAGAAGTTACAGAATCCATGTACTGTAAGATTTGTCCATGCGATGAGTTTAGCATAAGATATCTGATATACATCCGAAAGGGGAATTGTGATGGGATTCTTATCGAAGCTATTTCGCACAATGAGGAAAAATAAGAAAAGAAAGATGCTCGAGGAAGAGAGAAGAAGAAGAGAGATCGAAAGACAGCAGCAGCAGCGTCATCGAGAAGAAAACAGGCAGGCACGCGATTACGTAAAGTTTCTTAACGATAATGAAGAAAGCCTGACTAAGAACTGTTTTGCTCTGGATGAGAAACGCAGCAGGCTCGAAAAACAACTCAGTGATTTGCAGTCGAAATATGCTCTTTCCAAAGAAGTCGTTGAGTTGGAGCAGCGGAAATCTCGCGCTGAAAAGGAGCTTAACGCCACTCAGCGCAAACTTGAGACAATCCAAAAAAACTTCCGCAGCATTCAATATGCATCGGAAGTTTTTAACAATTATCAATATGCCGGAG
>DVFJ01000007.1 GCA_018713325.1 Candidatus Onthenecus intestinigallinarum
GGCTACCGTCCGCAGTTCTACTTCCGCACGACGGACGTGACGGGAAGCATCAAGCTGCCTGAGGGCGTGGAGATGGTGATGCCGGGCGACAACGTGACGATGGAGTGCACGCTGATCACGCCGATCGCGATTGAGGAGAAGCTGCGCTTCGCCATTCGCGAGGGCGGCCGCACGGTTGGCTCCGGCGTCGTCACCAAGGTCATCGAGTAAGCGACGGCCTCATATTGAACCGTTTATAAAGGACGGAGGGCGAATTTTCGCTCCCCGTCCTTTCTAAAGCGTCCAAATCGCCTGCTTCGCTGAAGAAGATGTTGACAGAAGCAGGAGTTTGTGATAAATTATATAAGCATGTTCAGATGACAGGCCCGGCCTGTCCATATCGCTCAAGGAGGTGTCCGCTATGGCTACGACTGGCGCGCGCGTGAAGATTACGCTGGCCTGCACGGAGTGCAAGCAGCGCAACTACAATACGATGAAGAACAAGCGCAACGATCCCGACCGCATCGAGATGAGCAAGTACTGCCGCTTCTGCAAGAAGCACACCAGCCACAAGGAGACCCGCTAAGCAAGCATCGAGTATGCGCTGAGGATGTGAACAAGATGTCAGAGAAGAAAGCAGCTGAAAAGAAGCCGACCGGCAAGCCTTCTTTTTTCGCGCGCCTGAAGAACGGGCTCAAAGCGCTGCCCGTGCGCATCGCCACCGCGTTTAAGAACATGGCGGCCGAACTGAAGAAGGTCTCCTGGCCCTCCCGCAAGGACCTGATCAACTACTCTGTGGTGGTTGTGGTGTTCCTGGTGGTGATGGCGGTCGTCGTCGGCCTGCTGGACATGGGCTCCAGCGCCCTGATCAGACAGCTCGTCAAGCTCTAAGCGCCGCTTGGGCGGACACGCCCGCCTGCGCCTGGGTGTAGAGGCGGGAACGGAGGGAAAACGATGTCTGAGACTGCCGCCCAGTGGTATGTCGTACATACCTATTCGGGCTATGAAAACAAAGTTGCGACCGACCTGGCCAAGACGGTTGAAAACAACGGCTTGGGCGACCTGATGCTCGACATTCAGGTGCCGGTGGAAGAGGTCGTCGAGATCAAGAACGGCAAGCGCCGCGTGGTGCCGCGCAAGGTCTTTCCGGGCTATGTGCTCGTGCACATGGTGATGACGGACGAGACCTGGTACATTGTGCGCAATACGCGCGGCGTGACGGGCTTCGTCGGCCCGGGATCCAAGCCGATCCCGCTGACCGAGGAGGAGGTCTCGCGCATGCTCTCGGGCGGCTCGGCCGTCAAGATCGATCTGGCCGTGGGCGACCAGGTACGCATTCTGTCGGGCACGCTCGAGGACTTCGTCGGTACCGTCGAGGAAGTCAACACCGCCACGCAGATCGTGCGTGTGCGCGTGGAGATGTTCGGCCGGGAGACGCCCGTGGAACTGGAAGTCTGCCAGGTCGAACGGGTCTGAAAACATTCGCCATCACCGTCGCGCGCTTTGGCGCGCGGCGTTGGATTGTGCGGTCTGCGCCGCGCAATACAGCCCTGCAAGCGGCCTGCGCCGCCCAGGGAGTGGGAGGAACTGTCGTTCCGCAGGACCACATACCAGTAGGAGGGATCATCCATGGCAAAGAAAGTAACCGCAATGATCAAGCTGCAGGTTCAGGCCGGCAAGGCCACGCCTGCGCCGCCCATCGGCCCGGCGCTCGGCCAGCACGGCGTGAACATCCCCGGCTTCTGCAAGGAGTTCAACGAGCGCACCTCGAAGCAGGCCGGTCTGGTCATCCCTGTCGTCATCACGGTGTACTCCGACCGCTCCTTCACGTTCATCACGAAGACCCCGCCCGTCCCGGTCCTCATCAAGAAGGCCTGCGGCATCGAGAGCGGCTCCGCCAAGCCCCAGAAGGACAAGGTGGCCCAGCTGACGCTCGAGCAGGTGCGCGAGATCGCGACGACGAAGCTGCCGGATCTGAATGCGACCGACATCGAGGCCGCGATGAGCATGGTGAAGGGCACGGCCCGTTCGATGGGCGTCACCGTCGCCGACGCGTAAAACGCCCCGCCGCCCGCAGGGCGGCTACGATTGTGGGAGGATATTACGCCGCTATGACCACAAGGAGGATTGAACGACATGAAACACGGTAAGAAATATCAGGACAGCGCCAAGCTGCTCGACCGCTCTAAGCTCTACGACCCGGCCGAGGCGGTGGCGCTCGCGCAGCAGACCGCCAAGTGCAAGTTCGACGAGACGATCGAGATCTCCGTCCGTCTGGGCGTCGATCCGCGCCATGCCGACCAGCAGGTCCGCGGCGCGGTCGTGCTGCCGCACGGCACCGGCAAGAAGGTGCGCGTGCTCGTCTTCGCCAAGGGCGAGAAGGCCAAGGACGCCGAGGCTGCCGGCGCGGATTTCGTCGGCGCGGAGGATCTGGTCGCCAAGATCCAGGGCGAGAACTGGTTCGACTTTGACGTCGTCGTCGCGACCCCGGACATGATGGGCGTCGTCGGCCGCCTGGGCCGCGTGCTCGGTCCCAAGGGCCTCATGCCCAACCCCAAGAGCGGTACCGTCACCATGGACGTGGCCAAGGCCATCGCCGACATCAAAGCCGGTAAGGTCGAGTATCGCCTGGACAAGACCGCCATCATCCACTGCCCGCTGGGCAAGAAGTCCTTCACCGCGCAGCAGCTGGAGGAGAACCTGAACGCGCTGATGAGCGCGATTGTTCGCGCCAAGCCGGCCGCCGCGAAGGGCAACTACCTGCGCTCCGTCGTCATTTCCTCGACGATGGGCCCGGGCATCAAGCTCAACACCCTGAAGTTCTGATGCCGCAGCCAAACCCGCGCTTGACAAACGCACGGGTACATGCTATAATCAATCGTCAATTGAATCAGTACTGTGCCGTAGACAGCGGGTGCATCGCATAATGGGGTCTGTCCCCGCCCGCCGAGGTGCGGGGTTTGGCTCTGCAAAGAAGCTTCCGCCCTTGCGCCTGCGCGCAGGGGCTTTTTCATGGCCGCAGCCCTCGTGGCCGCGATCCTGGAAAGAAGGAGGAAAAAGTCGTGTCTAAGAATCTGGAGCTCAAGAAGCAGGCGGTCGCCGAGATCGTCGAGAAGATCCAGGGCGCCAAGAGCCTGGTGATCGTGGAGTACAAGGGCCTCACGGTCGAGGAAGTGACCCAGCTGCGCGCCAAGTGCCGCGCTGCGAAGGTCGACTACTGCGTGCTCAAGAACACGCTGGTGCGCCGCGCTCTGGCTGAGCTGAACATCACGGGTCTGGACGCTACGCTCGAAGGTCCGAGCGCGTTTGTCTTCTCCAACGAGGATCCGGTGTCCGGCGCCAAGATCCTCAAGGAGTTCATGGAAGCCGACAAGAAGGAAGCCGTCAAGATCAAGGCGGGCCTGCTCGACGGCGAAGTGCTGGACGTGGCGGGCGTCAAGAAGCTGGCGGATCTGCCCTCTCGCGAGGCGCTGCTGTCCATGCTCTGCCAGGTGCTCACCGGCACCGTGCGCTCTCTGGCCTGCGTGCTCGAAGCGGTGCGCAAGCAGAAGGCCGGCGAGGAGTAAGCCGCAGGCGGCATGAGGCCGCCTGAATCCACAACCGATTTAAAATAACCATGGAGGTATTGAGCTATGACTCACGAGGAATTCCTTACTGCGATTGAATCCATGACCGTTATGGAACTGGCCGACCTGGTGAAGGCCATTGAGGAGAAGTTCGGCGTGTCCGCCGCCGCTCCTGTCGCCGTCGTCGCCGGTGGCGCCGCCCCGGCCGCCGCTGCCGCCGAGGAGAAGACCGAGTTTGAGGTCGTCCTCAAGGAAGTTGACGCCGCCGCGAAGATCAAGGTCATCAAGGCTGTGCGCGAGGTTGTCGAGGGCCTGGGCCTGAAGGAAGCCAAGGACATGGTCGAGGCTGCCCCCAAGACGATCAAGGAAGGCGTGTCCAAGGAAGACGCCGAGAAGATCAAGGCCAAGCTGGAAGAGGCTGGCGCGAAGGTCGAGATCAAGTAATTCCGTTATCCCTCTGCTGCACCGCCCATGCGGTGCAGCTTTTCTGTTTCTGCCGGTTCGCACTGCATCCCCGCCGCCGCGGCCGCATAGGCTGTCAGGGGGGGTGAGCGCTGCGATGGGCGCAAGACGCGGGTTGCAGCAGGCGATGCGTGCGGCCGGGCTGCCAGACGAGGTGCTGCTGGACACGCCGCGGGTCGTGCTTTCGGGCATGGACCGCCTGATGCTGGAGAATCACCGGGGCGTGATCGAGTGCGCGCGCGACGTGGTGCGCGTGCGCGTCGAGGGAGGCGTGCTGTGCGTGCGCGGCGCGGAGCTGTCGCTGTCACACCTGCGGCCGGGCCTGCTGATCGTCGACGGCGCGCTGGAACAGGTGTCCTTCCAGCGCGCGGAGGGACGGCCGTGAAGGCGGCCGGCAGCGTGCGCGTACGCGTACAGGGCCTCTCGCTGGAAAAGCTGCTCGCCCGAGCCCTGGAGGACGGCATCGCCCTGCGCAATGTCGAGCGCGAGTCGCCGCGTGCGATGCTGCTGAATGTCAGGGCGCGCGACTATCCGGCCCTGCAGGCGCTGTGCGGGCGCGTCGGCTGGCGCATGGATCCGGTCGCCGAAAGTGCTTCCTGCCGCGCGTGGCGCATGCTGCGGCGGCGTGCGATGCTCTCGGCCGCGCTGGCCGTGTTTTTGCTGGGCGTCTGGGCGGTCAACCTGTGGGTGTGGCGCGTGGACGTGCGCGCGGACAGGGCGACTGCGGCTGCGGTGCGGACGCTGCTGGAGGCGCAGTCCATCGGCGTGGGCACGCGCAAGGCGACGGTTCCGATCGAAAGCCTGCGCGAGGAGCTGGCCCGCACGCTGACGGAGGCCGTCTGGGTGGATGTGCGGGTGCAGGGTGTGTCGCTGGTCGTCGAGTGCGCGCCCGCGCGCCTGCCGGTCCCCGGCGAGTACGGCGGCGCGGCGCAGGACATCGTCGCCGCGCGCGACGGCGTCGTCGCGCAGCTGCTCGTCTATGCGGGCACGCCGAAGGTGCGCATTGGCGAGGCGGTCCGCCGGGGACAGGTGCTCGTCGCAGGTGAGGAGCGCACGTCGGGCGGCGAGGTCAAGCCCGTCGCGGCGCATGCGCAGGTCATGGCGCGGGTCTGGTATGAGGGACGGGCAGTGCTGCCCGCGTACGAGGAGCGCAGCGAGCCGACGGGGCGGGAGACCCTCGTGTGCACGTTGCAGACGCCCTGGGGCGGCGTCTCCTGGCCGGAACGGCCCGCGTATGCGGTCTTTGACCGCGAGGTGACGCGCCAGCCCGTCGTGGGGGCGTTCCTGCCCGTGACGCTGATGCAGGAGCGCTATGTCGAGGTGCGGGTGACGCGCACGGCGCGCGATGCGGCGGCACTGCGGGCGGAAGCCGGTGCGGCGGCGGAGCAAATTGCGCTGGAAAACGCGCCATTTGACGCGCAGATTGTTGACAAATGGGTAGATTATAGTATGATAGAGGATGAGAAGATTTGCGCTGCGGCGGTGCTGGAGGCCGTTGAGTCCATCGGCGTGGCGCAGGGGGCGGACGTTGCGGCCGCTCCGGAAATGGAGGATTCCCCGATTGGCCGATAAGAACCTGACGCTGTCCGTGCAGGGCTCGGAGCACTGCATGACGCTGCTGGGCGCGAGCGATGCGAATCTGCGCACGCTGGCGCGCCAGACGAATACCGCCGTCTCCCTGCGGGGGACGGACCTGATGATCTCCGGCGAAGAACAGGACGTCGACTGTGCAGAGGCGGTCGTGCGCCAGCTGCTGACGCTGATGCGCCGCGGAGAGGCGGTCGACGCCTCGACGATCCAATACGCGGTGTCGCTGTGCCGTGCGGGCGAGCTGGACCGCATCGACGAGCTGATGAGCGACGTCGTCGCGGTGAACCACCGGGGCCGGCCGGTCAAGTGCAAGACCCTCGGACAGCGCGAGTACGTCGCGGCGATCCGAAAGCACGCGCTCACGTTTGGCGTGGGCCCCGCGGGTACCGGCAAGACCTATCTGGCCATGGCGGCCGCGACTGTGGCGCTAAAAAACAAGGAGGTCGAGCGCATCGTCCTCACGCGCCCGGCGGTGGAGGCCGGCGAAAAGCTCGGCTTCCTGCCCGGCGACCTGACGCAGAAGGTCGATCCGTACCTGCGTCCGCTCTACGACGCGCTCTTTGATCTGATGGGCGCGGAGAGCTATCAGCGCCTGGCTGACCGCGGTGTCATCGAAGTCGCGCCGCTGGCCTACATGCGCGGGCGCACGCTGTCGGATGCGTTCATCATCTTGGACGAGGCGCAGAATACCACCTCGGAACAGATGAAGATGTTTCTTACGCGCATGGGCTTTCGCTCGCGCATGGTGGTCACCGGCGATCTGACGCAGGTCGACCTGCCGCGCGGCCGGCGTTCCGGGCTGGACGAGGCGCTCGAAGTGCTTGCGGATGTGCCGGACGTCGCGGTTGCGCGCCTGACGCACCGGGACGTCGTGCGTCATGAGCTGGTACAGTCCATCGTGCTCGCATATGAGCGCCATGCCCGGCGCGAAAAGGAGGATTACGATGACACAGAAGGAAAAGAAATCCGCCAGAAGAATGCGCCAGATCATCCGTAACCGGCGCGCGGCGTCGGTCCTGCTCTTTGCGATCGCCTATGCGGCGGTGCTGGCGATGAGCATGGCGAGCATCGCGCCGGAGCGCTACTCGCTCAATGTCGGCGATGTGGCCAAGCAGACGATCACCGCCAGCAAGGACGTCGTGGACGAGGTGACGACCGAGCAGCGCCGTCAGGCTGCCGCCGAGCAGGCCCAGCCCGTCTATTACAAGGACGAGGGCGTCTCGGAGATCGTGCTGGCCGACTTTGAAAAGGCGTTTGAGGAATTCTATGCCGTGCAGGCGCTGGGCGAATCGCTGATGGCGGAGCGCGGACAGACGGCTGACAACGCGGAGTTCACACAGGCGGACTATGATGAGGCGCGCACGCTGCTGACCATGGTCGAGCTGAGCGACTATCAGATCAACACGTTGATGACCGCGGCCGCGGAGGATCTGAAAAACCTCCACCAGAGCCTGAGCTCGGCCACGCGTACGACGCTCATTGGCACCATCCCCGAAGGGTTTGAGAGCGACGCGATCAACAACATCCAGCAGCTGATCGCCTACAACACCAGCTCCGCCCTGTGGTGGAACGTCGCCAAGCCGCTGCTGAGCACGGTGCTGCAGCCCAACATGAAGATCGACCAGGAGGCCACCGAGCAGAACCGGCAGAAGGCCATCGACGAGGTCGAGCCGGTCGTGTACAAGCAGGGCGAGAACATCGTGCGCCAGGGCGAGCGCGTGACCAGCGCGCAGCTGGCGCTGCTGTCCTCGCTGGGCCTGCTGGAAGGGACGAGTTTCGACGCCAAGCTCTATGCGGGCGTGGGGATTTTGCTGCTGCTGCTGCTGCTCGTCATGGCGGGCGCGCTGCGCATGTTCGCATCCGATCTGCTGGGGGATACCAAGCAGCAGCTGCTGCTGCTCATCATCGGCGTCCTGACGCTGGGCCTGTCCATCCTGGGCATCCGGCTGCACCTGTACGTCATCCTCGTGCCGCTGGGCGCGCTGATGGCGGCCAGCCTCATCGGAGCCGCCCCGGCGTATATCCTGAATCTGACGATCACGGCCATCGTGTCCATGCTGGCGCTGCGCCTGAGCAGCAGCGCGCCGACGCAGGCGGTCGCCGTGGCGCTGGCGGGCGTCGTGGGCGGCACGGCGGGCATCTATGCGCTGCGCAGGCGCGCCACGCGCGTGGGCCTGCTCATCTCCGGCCTGCTGGTGGGCGTGTGCGATCTGGGTGTCGTACTGTGCGTGGGCGTTCTGACGAACAACGATATTCAGCCCGTGCTCAACGGCGCGCTCTTCTCCGCGCTGGGCGGCTTTGTGTCCGCCGTCATCTGCGTGGGCATTCAGCCGCTGCTGGAGACCGCGTTCAACCTGGTGACGCCCTCCAAGCTGCTGGAGCTGTCCAATCCCAATCAGCCGCTTCTGCGCCGGCTGATGATCGAGACACCGGGCACCTATCACCACTCGGTCATCGTCGCCAACATCGCCGAGGCTGCCGCGGAGGCCATCGGCGCCAATGCGCTGCTCGTGCGCGTGGGCGCGTACTACCACGACATCGGCAAGCTCAAGCGGCCCAACTACTTCAAGGAGAACCAGATGGGCGAGAACCCGCACGACTACACCGAGCCGAAGGTGTCGGCGGAGATCCTCATCTCGCACGTGCGCGACGGCGTGGCGCTGGGGCAGAAAAACCGCCTGCCCGCCCCGATCATCGACCTGATCCGCCAGCACCATGGCGACACGCCGGTGCTCTACTTCTACCACAAGGCGCTCAAAGCCGGCGGCGAGGAGCCGAACATCGAGGACTTCCGCTACGACGGGCCCAAGCCGCAGACGCGCGAGGCTGCCGTGCTGATGATGGCCGATACCGTCGAGGCAGCCGTGCGCTCCATGCCCGATCCCACGCCCGACAGCATTGCGCAGATGATCCGCAAGCTCGTGCGCGGAAAGGTCGAGGACGGCCAGCTCGATGAGTCGCCCATCACGTTCCGCGACGTGGAGCGCGTGTGTCAGGCCTTTGCGCAGGTGCTCAACGGCGTGTTCCATGAGCGCATCGAGTACCCGGATGTCGACCTGCATCCCGAGAACAAGCAGGTACCGCCGGCGATCGCGGCCTACGTGGAGACGAGCGCGGACGAGCGCGCGCTGCGCGAGGCGGATGCGAAGAAGGAACAGGAGCAGGCGCAACAGGAAGCTGGAGCGTCCGTCGCACAGGACGCAGAGGCGAACGAAGCGCCAGCGGGAAAGGCGGAGGAAGATGAGGCTGGAAATTGACGGCGCCTGTCCCGACGTCGACGAGGCATTGTTGCGTCGCGTGGCCGACGCCTGCGAGCGCGTGGAGGGCCTTTCGGGCCGGTATCAGGCGCTGGTGATGTTCGTGACGGATGCGCGCATCCGCGAGATCAACCGCGAGATGCGCCAAAAGGATGCTGCGACGGACGTCCTGTCCTTCCCGACATGCACATATCCGCACGGCGGCACGGCGGGGACATGCGAGCGGCTGCTGCGGCGCGAGCTCGACCCGGATACGGGCTGCGCGCACCTGGGCGACATCGTGATCTCGCTGGAGCATGCGCGCGCGCAGGCGGCGCAGTACGGGCACAGCGTGGCGCGCGAGATCGGCTATCTGCTCGCGCACGGGCTGATGCACGTGATGGGGTACGACCACATGGAGGAAGGGGAGAAGCAGATCATGCGCGAAAGAGAAGAGGCGGCGCTCAAGGCGGCGGGCCTGTCGCGCGACGGCGACGGCGAGCTGCTGGCGGCGGCGCGCGAGATGACGGCGCTGTCCTATGCGCCCTATTCGCACTACCCGGTGGGCGCCGCGCTGCTGGCGGCGGACGGCCGCGTCTTCACGGGCTGCAACGTCGAGTGCGCGGCCTACGGCGTGACGATGTGCGCCGAGCGCACCGCGCTTTGCAAGGCGGTCAGCGAGGGCGTCCGCTCGTTTGAGGCGATCGCGATCGCGGCGAACGGCTCCGCGCCCTATCCCTGCGGCGCGTGCCGTCAGATGCTCTACGAGTTTGCGCCCGACCTGCGCGTGCTGGTGACCTGGGGGGACGAGGTGCGCGAGACGACGCTGCGCGCGCTGCTGCCCGAGGGCTTTGGGCCCGACTCGCTGGCAGACGTGCAGAAGAAATAGAGGAGATACCATGCCGGACAAGAAGAAACCGTTTCATTCGGGCTTTGTGGCCATCCTGGGCCGCCCGAACGTGGGCAAATCCACGCTGATGAACAGGATGATCGGCGAGAAGGTCGCCATCGTCTCCAACCGCCCGCAGACGACGCGCAACCGCATCATGGGCGTCGTCTCGCACGACGACTGGCAGATCGTCTTTCTGGATACGCCCGGCCTGCACAGGCCGCGCACGCGCCTGGGCGAGTACATGGTCAAGGCCGCGCAGGATGCGACGGACGGCATCGACGCGCTGATCGTCATGGTCGACTGCACAGAGGTCGGTCCGCAGGACCGCGAGATCGTCGCCACGATGCGCAAGGAGCGCGCGCCCAAGGTGCTGGTCGTCAACAAGATCGACGCGGCGCCGGAGGAGAAGCTCATGGCCGTGCTCGCCTCGTTCAACGACTGTGGGTATGACGCGGTCGTGCCGGTCAGCGCCCAGAATGGCAAGGGCGTGGAGGAGCTGACGCGCGTGCTGCGCGGCTTTCTGCCCGAGGGCCCGCGCTATTTCCCCAGCGACATGGTCACAGACCAGCCCGAGCGCGTGCTGTGTGCGGAGATCATCCGCGAGAAGGCGCTGCGCAACCTGCGCGACGAGGTGCCGCACGGCATCGGCGTGGAGATGATGGCCATGACGCGCCTGTCGGATACGCTGACCGAGATCCAGGCGACGATCTACTGCGAGCGCGCGTCGCACAAGGGCATCATCATCGGCAAGCAGGGCGCGATGCTGCGCACGATCGGCACGCAGGCGCGCCAGGACATCGAGCGCCTGCTGGATACGAAGGTGTCGCTCAAGCTCTGGGTCAAGGTACGCGAGGACTGGCGCAACCGCATGGACGACCTGCGGACGCTGGGCTACGAATGAGCACGATCAAGACGCATGCGATCGTGGTGCGCCATGCGGACTACCGCGAGAACGACCGCATGGTCACGCTCTTTTCGCCGAATTTGGGCCGCGTGGAGGCGATCTGCCGCGGGTGCAGGCGGCAAAAGAGCCCGCTGCTCGCAGCGTCGGAGCTGCTGTGCGCGGGCGAGTTCGTGCTCTTTGAGAAGGGCGAGCGCCGCACCGTCGTCTCCTGCGCCGTGCAGGACAGCTTCTATCCACTGCGCGCCGACTATGAGCGCCTGACCCACGGCCTGTACCTGACCGAGCTGTGCGAGGCGGCCATTCAGCCGGGGCAGGAGGCGGAGCGGCTGTTCCTGCTGCTGCTGCGCTCGCTGGCGCATCTGACCTATGGGGATGCGCCGGCCGGTCGCGTGACGGCCGTCTTCCTGTGCGGGTATGCGTCGCTGCTGGGCTACCGGCCGCGCCTGGGGCGCTGCGTGCGCTGCGGGGCGGCGGTCGAGCCGGAGGCGGGCCGCGCCGCGCACTTCGACCTGGCCGCCGGCGGCGTGCTCTGCGCGCCGTGCGCGCTGCATGCGCTGACGGAGGCAGGGGCGCCCATGCGCATCCAGGCGGAGACGCTGCGCTTTCTGCGGGCGATCATGAAGCAGGGTCTGGACCTGATCGGCGAGGACCTGCCCATGCCGGACGAGACGCTCGTCCTGCTGCGCCGGTATGTCGAGCTGCGCACGGAGCGCACCATTCGGTCGGCCAGGCTGCTTACATGATCGGGAATCGACAGACGCCCGGGGAAATGAGACGGGGGATCGGGGGGACGTTGCCCCATCGACGGCAGCGTCCCTTTGCCATGCAGCTGCGCGGGATCACGGCGCGCGTGCATTCAATGGACAGAGAGGGTGAGGGTCGGATGGCCGAAGCGGGGACCTTCTTTGAAGGCGTCCTGCGATTCAACGACGGGCTGGCCCATGAACGGCCGGCCCTGCCGGAGGGATTTGACATCGTCAATCCGCTTGCCGGGGAGCAGCGGGAACGCGTGGAGTGCGTCACGAGAGCGTTCTATCAAAGATACTACAATGATACCCGCCCGCGCCGCCTCATCCTGGGCAGCTCCCCTGCGCGTCGGGGTTCTGCCGTCACAGGCGTCCCATTTGAGGATGCCCAGCAGCTGCAACGGGAGACGGGCATCCGGCTCGATGCGTTCCACGTCCAACCCTCATCGTCTGACTTTCTGGCCGAGGTCATGCGGCGATATGGCGGGCGAGAGAGATTCTACTCGGACTTTTACATGAACTTTGTCTGTCCCCTGGGCATTGTGAAGACCAACGCAAAGGGCCGTGCGGTCAACTGCAATTACTACGAAGACAAGAAGTTGGCAGAGGCGCTGCTTCCCCTGATCGTCCGCACGATACAGGGCCAGATCGCCCTGGGCATCGACACCTCCGTATGCTATTGCATCGGCAGTGGGGAAAACTACCGGTTTTTATCCCAGCTCAATGCCGACCACCGCTTCTTTGGGGCCGTCATTGCGCTGGAACACCCGCGCTTCATCACGCAGTACCATGCAACGCAGAGAGACGCGTTCATTGAAAAATACCTGAAGGCCCTGTGCGGGCCGTAAGGGCAGTGACTGCTTAAAGCGCTGCGCATGGTTGTATAGGGGGGAAGCTTACTCATGCCGGCTCACCACCATTTCCTCGCGTAGCTGCCGCAAGGCAAGCAGCATTTCTTCCCGTATCTGCTCCAGCAAAACAGAGAGTGCATCGGCAAGGAATGCGTTGCTCAATGGCTATTTTATGGGGTATCTGCTATCCGCTTGGTTCTATGACAGCTGGTTTTTCGGCGGCGTTTTGATAAGAAAGAGGGCATAGGCAAGGATAATGGCCAATTCAATCAAGGTGGAAATCATGCGCTTCTCAACGCTCAGGCTTGCTTGATTTGCAAAAGCACTAAGTATATTTATCATAGAATGAGTAACGATACAGGGAAGCAGACTTCTACCGCGGTAAAACAGAATTACAAACAGGAAACCAAAAGAAATCGCCCCCACAATTTGAAACAGATTTGCTACAAGTGCCATACCGCTACCGTTTACTAAATTCACTAAATGTCCAATACCAAATGTAACGCTCGAAATGATGATCGCTGTTTTCACATTGTCCTTACCAATCGCCTTAAAAAGGAAACCTCGAAAAATCACTTCTTCTATAAATCCAACGCATAGCATTAAAAT
>DVFJ01000035.1 GCA_018713325.1 Candidatus Onthenecus intestinigallinarum
ATGTGGACGGTCAGCGCTGGCATCTGATCATCTACAGCAACGTGCGCGGTTTCGTACGCGACGACGAACTGCAGGCGCTCACTGAAGACGAGTCCAAGGCCTATGAGGATAGCCTGAAGACGCCTGAGCCCGTCGCCACGCCCACGCCCGAGCCGACACCCACGCCCACCCCGGCGCCCACCGCCACGCCCTTGCCCACCGCCACGCCGCTGCCCTTTGAGGGCTATGCCTACACGACGATGGACAACGTCGTCCTGCGCGGCAATCCCTCCGACGGCGCGTCCATTGAGTACGTCATCGAGGATACGAACAGCGTCGTCTACGTCGTGGGCCAGTCGTATGTCGACGGCCAGCAGTGGCACCTCACGCGCTATGAGAACCGCTGGGGCTACATCCACAACAGCCAGCTGCGCTTCATGACCTACGACGAGGTGCAGGCCTACCTGCAAAGCCTCGTCACGCCCACCCCGGCGCCGCTCTCCACGCCGCAGCCGGTCAACTCCAACAGCCCCAGCAGCTATGCCGTCACGACTGCCGACAAGGTCAACATGCGCAGAGACGCCGGCATGGATGCCTCCGTGCAGACGGTGCTGTCCAAGAACTCGCTGTTGCTCGTGCTGGGCAGTACGTCCAATGGAGGCTATACCTGGTATCGCGTCGACTACCGCGGCACCGTCGGCTATGTGCGCGGCGACTTCCTGAAGGTCATGAGCATCGCCGAGCTGAACGCCTACCTGCAAAGCGGCGGAGGCAGCTCTTCGTCCGGCAGCGGCAACAACGTCGACTACACCGGCAATTACAACGGCAAGCCGCTGGCCACGATCAATCCCAACCTGAACGCCACCTGGACGACGCCGCGCCCGGGCATGCCCGACTACTCGACGGCTACGCCCATCCCGACGTCCACGCCCATCCCGACCGCCACGCCCAGCCCGTTTGGCACGGATGAGGACGACAATGGCGACCCGATCACCCTGCGCACGACGCAGAACAACGTCTCCGTGCTCTCCATCGCCAATGACGCGACCTCCGTACAGTCCTACATTTCCACCGCGGGCACGCAGGTGCAGGCGGCCCTGCAGATCACCGTGGACGGCCGCGTCTGGTACGAGGTCTCCTACAACGGCCGCACCGGCTATGTCGACAGCGCCTATGTCGATCCTGTCGCCACGCCCAGCCCGTCGGCCTCGGCCGCGCCTGTGACCGAGACGGAGTCCTCCGGCGCGCCGCTGCTCCTGCTGGGGCTGGGCGTCCTGCTCATCGGCGGCGCGGCGTCTGCCTACGGCTTCATCGTGCACCGCAACAACATCCGCAAGGAAGAGGAGCGTCAGCTTGCCCAGCGCCGCGCGCAGCAGCAACAGCAGCAGCGCCGTGCGCAGCAGCGTCCCGTCGATCCGAACAGCACGCAACGCACGTCGACCGTTCGCCCACAGGGCGGCGCATTCCGTCCCGGCATGACCGGCTCCACCGGTCCCATGGGAGCGGCGCGACCGACCGGCGCGTCTAGTGCGACCGGTGCGACCGGTGCGGCCGGTACGATCGGCGCAGCCGGTGTGGCCGGCGCGGCCGGTGTGGCCGGCGCGGCCGGTGTGAATCGTGCGACCGGTGCGGCCGGTGCGACCGGTGCGGCTGGCACGCCGCGCCCGACCGGCATGACCGGTATGCCCCAGCGACCCGTCTCTCCGTCCGGCCCGGCTCGTCCGGCGCAGCCCAATCCCTATGCACGTCCGACCGGCGCGACCGGTGCGGCCGGTGCGACCGGCACAGCAGGCGTGGCCCCGCAGGTCACCCGCCCCACGCCGCCCAAGGCCCCGACCGGCGCGACCGGCGCGACCGGTACAGCAGGCGTGGCTCCGCAGGTCACCCGCCCCACGCCGCCCCAGGCCCCGACCGGTGCGACCGGCGCGTCCGGTACGGCGGGCGCGGCTCCGCAGATTACCCGTCCCACGGCGCCCAAGGCCCCGACCGGCGCGACCGGTACAGCAGGCGTGGCCCCGCAGGTCACCCGCCCCACGCCGCCCAAGGCCCCGACCGGCGCGACCGGTGCGACCGGTGCGGCCGGTACAGCGGGCGTGGCCCCGCAGGTCACCCGCCCCACGCCGCCCAAGGCCCCGACCGGTGCGACCGGTGCGACCGGTGCGACCGGCGCGGCTGAGGTGACTGACGCCGAAGGTGCCGAGCACCGCCGTCGCCGTGCTCGGTCGACGGACCGTCCGCTCGACATGTAACCCCACGCTCAAGGCCGGTCAGGCAACGCCTGGCCGGCCTTTTTTCGCCTTTGGTGACATCGTTACGGTTTAGGGGCGCAGCCTGTCCTATAATGAATCCATCAAGAGGACGCCGCAGCCCGATTGCTGACGGCGGTGCAGAAGGAGGCGCGTCATATGGTCATGACGATTACCAAGGAAAACTTTCAGCAGGAGGTCCTGCACAGCGACCGTCCCGTGCTGCTCGACTTCCACGCCGTGTGGTGCGGCCCGTGCCGCATGCTCTCCCCCATCGTGGACGAAGTCGCACGCGAGCGCACGGACGTCAAGGTCGGCAAGGTCGACATCGACGCACAGCCAGAGCTGGCGGCAGCCTTTCGCGTATTCAGCGTGCCGACGCTTGCCGTCGTGCAGGGCGGCAAGATCGTCGCTCAGAGCGCGGGCGCTCGGCCCAAGAGCCAGGTGCTGGCAATGCTGCCCAGCGCCTGATCTGGCAGACAGTACAAAAATTCCCCCGGGGAAAGACCTCCCCGGGGGATTCCTTTACAGTCCGTTGCGCCCGTAGCCCGCGCCGTTTCCGTCGTTGAACCAGTAGGGCCGGTCCTCGCGCCGGTAGAACACCGTGCGCAGCAGGTTCGGCTCCTCGCGCAGCCTCGCCTCCAGCTCGTCGCGCACCTGCGCATAGGCCGGGTCGGCGTACAGGTTGGTGAACTCGTAGGGGTCCTTCTCCAGATCGTACAGCTCACGGAAGATGGGCGTGCCGTCCGTGACCTCAAAGCCCTTGGCGTTGACGCACAGCTTGATGTGCCCCTTGACGATCGCCACGCGCCCTTCGCACGAGGAGAGCACGACGTCGCGCCCGCCTGCGGCCACGACCTCATCCAGCGGTTTGCCGTCGATTCCCTGCGGCGTCTCGGCGCCGCCCATGCCCAGCAGCGTGGGGAACACATCCATGCTCGACACGCGCTCCGGGATATTCCGGCGCGCCTTCTGTCCCGGATGGTGCACCACCAGCGGCACGCGCAGCACGTCGTCATACACGGCGCTGTTCTTCCCCCACAGGCTGTGGTTGCCCATCATGTCGCCGTGGTCGGCGGTGAAGACGATGTACAGATCGTCGCCCCAGATCGACTCGGCCTTCTCGATGATGCGCTGGATGTAGTCGTCGATCTGCACGATGTTCGCGTAGTACTTACGCCGCCAGGCGCGCCAGTATGCCTCCGTGTAGTTCTTCTGCGCGCCGTCCACGGCATTGCCGCCGCCCTCCGGGCCCGGCCCGATGCCGTAGTAGCTCATGCGGTTGTGCTTGGTCTCGTCCTCCCACTCGCCCTCGCGCCAGCGGCGCGGGATGTCCCGGTCCATGTCCACCCGCGCCTCGTATTCGCCGGGCGCGTCCATCGGATAGTGCGGGCCGGAAAAGCTGACCCACATGAAGTGCGGCTGGTCGGCGCTGCAGCGATCCAGGTAGTCCAGCGCCTTCTGACCGGTCCAGGAGTCGGGGTGCGTCTCCTTCGGATTCGGGAAATCCGCCAGCTCGCCGGGCACCTTGTCCTGCACGAAGCGGCGGCGGTACTCCGCCAGCAGGCCCTTGCGCTCCATCTCCTGGGAGTAGTCGTCGTAGTACCACAGGGAGATGTTCTTGTCGTCCTGCAAATCCAGGTGGTCCATGCCCAGCGCCCTGTAATACACCTTGAAGTGCTCGTACTCCTGCGTCAGGTAGGGGCGCACGGCCGGGTACGGGCAGGGCACGAAGTGGCACTTGCCGTGCAGCGAGGTCGTGTAGCCGCTCTGGCGCAGGCAGGTGAACAGGTTGGGCAGCTGCAGCGGCAGCGAGGCGCCAAAGTTGTTGCTGATGCAGCCGTTGTTGTGCGGCATCAGGCCCGTCATCCACGTACAGCGCGCGGGCAGGCACACGGGGCTGGCGGAATAGGCGGTCTCATAGACGTCCGAGCGCGCCATCAGGCCGCGCAGCCCGGGCAGCTCATAGGGCAGCGAGGGACTGTAGACGGTATCCAGGTGCTGCTCGTCCGTGGTGATGAACAGGATGGACGGCTTGCCCATCTTCGAATGCCTCCTTCTGTGCGGCGCAGGCTGGGCGCGGGAGCTCATCCCCCGCGCCCTGACCCCTTATTCCGCGATCGTGTTGGCCATGTAGCGGTCGTAGGCGCTCTGCATGGCGTCCAGCGCCTCCTGCAGGCCCATGCCCTCGACGGTGCTGACAAAGGTATCCCAGTTGTCCAGGGGCTCCGTGCCCACGATGAACTTGAGCACCATCTCGTCCACATAGGTGTCGATGTCGCTCATCACGCGGGTCTTGGTCTCGGTCTCGTCGGCGTTCAGGCTGATATTGGGCAGGTACAGCGCGCTGTCCAGCAGCGGATCGTCGTCATAGAGCATGCGGATGGCCGTCGCTTCCGGCGACTTGAGCAGGTTGGCATGGCAGACGGTGTCGCTATAGGCGTGGGAAGCGGCGTTGTGCATCTTGAAGTAGTAGTTCAGGCCCTCCTGAGAGATGCCGTTGTAGTCCCACATGACGGGCAGGTACTGATGTACGCCGTCAACGATCTCGTAGTTCAGGCCCTCGATGCCCCAGTTGGCCAGCTCGATGCCCGGCTCGGTGTACAGGAAGTTGAGCCACTGCACGGCCAGCTCCGGCTGCTCGCAGGTGCTGGAGACGACGACCATGCCATAGTTCAAGTCCTTGCTGACCAGGCTGGCCTGATAGCCGTCCCAATGCAGGAACTGATCCTCTGTCTGGCGCGGATAGGGCGTGGACAGCACGGTGTAGCCCTCGGCCTCGCCGAAGTTGTACGCGGCAACGATGGGCTTGTCATACGTGCCGATCTCGCCCAGCGCAAACATCGTGTCGACATTGCTCTGGCTGATGAAGTCCTTGGAGATGTAGCCCTTGGCATACCAGTCGTGCATGAGCGTCAAGTACTCGCGGAAGCCGTCCTGCACCTGGCCGTACTTGACCTGGCCATCCTCCTGATAGAAGTCCTCGCGCAGGCCGAAGGCGCCAATGAACTTCTCCTCATAGCCGTCGGCGGCGAGCATGTAGGGCGTGATGCCGGCGGCGAGCATCTTCTCAAAGAGCGCATCCCAGTCGTCAATGGTGGCGGGCACCTCCGTCACGCCCACCTGGTCGAGCACCTCCTGCTTGAGCACCAGGCGCATCCAGGCGGGATTGGGCGTGTGGAAGATGCGGTAGAACGCGCTGATCGTGCCGTCGCTGTCCGTGGCCTCGCGCCAGATGCTCTCGTCGGAGGTGATGACCTCCCAGTACTCGGGCGCGTAGTCGGGCAGGTACGGCGCCAGGTCGATGAAGTAGCCGTCCAGCACGCCCTGGTAGGTGCCGTCGGCGTACAGCTGCGCGTTGATGATGATGTCAGGGATGTCGCCGGAGACGAGCAGCATGTTCAGCGTCTCCGCGGCGGCCGAGGTCGTGGGCGAGATGAACTCGACGTGCACGCCCGTCAGGCGCTCCAGCTCCTGGTTGTAGGGCGTCTCGTTCCAGTCGCTGATGTAGTCCTGCAGGTTCGCATCCATCGGGCAGAAGACGGTGAGCGTGGCGGTCTCGCCCTCGGGCACCAGGCGCGTCGAGGACGCGTCCGTCTCGGCCAGCGCGCCCGCGGGCATGCAGGCCGCCAGCAGCGACAGGACGAGCAGGAACAGGCAGAATCGTTTCATGGCTATACCTCCTATTTTTGTACCGGATTGCTCCGGCGAGTTTCATCAGCCCTTGACCGAGCCGAGCATCACGCCCTTGACAAAGAACTTCTGTACAAAGGGATAGACGACGAGGATCGGCACGATCGACACGACGATCACGGCGTACTTGGTCAGCTCCTTGAGGTAGATGGCGTTGGCGTCCTCGGTGGTGCCGGCCGCGCCGTCAAAGAGCAGGATGTCGCGCACGAACATCTGCAGCGGGTACAGGCCGGTATCGGTCAGGTAGATCATGGCGGTGAACCAGCTGTTCCAGTGCTCCACCGCATAGAACAGCAGCATGACGGCCATGGTCGCCTTGCACACGGGCACGTAGATCTGGCACAGGATGCGCAGATCGCTTGCGCCATCCAGATAGGCCGACTCCTGCAGCTCGTCCGGCACGGCCGCGAAGGACGTGCGCATGACGATCAGGTTCCACGTGTTGATCGCCACCGGCAGCACGATCGCCCAGCGGGTGTTGAGCATGCCCAGCCCCTTGACCAGCATGAACGTGGGGATGATGCCGACATTAAAGTACATTGTAAAGACGAACAGGAACACAAAAAGTTTGCGCATCGGCCATCCCGTGCGCGCCAGCGCGTATGCGCCCAGCGAGGTGAGCACGATGTTGATCGCCGTGCCCACGAGCACGTAGAAGA
Source organism: Candidatus Onthenecus intestinigallinarum (assembly GCA_018713325.1). Lineage (GTDB taxonomy): Bacteria > Bacillota > Clostridia > Christensenellales > Aristaeellaceae > Beduinella > Beduinella intestinigallinarum. The sequence continues at coordinate 6,578 of DVFJ01000035.1, forward strand.
GCGTGTTGCCGTAGCCGATCAGGATGTTGGGGTTGTTGAACACCGTCTGATAGCCGCGCAGGGAGTATCCCGTGGGCCACAGCAGCGCGCCGCGGTGGCGGATGAGCTGCACGGGATCGCTGAAGGAGGCCGCCAGCACGTGGATGCAGGGATACAGACACAGCAGCGCCACAAGCGTGATGATCGCGTAGTTGAGCGCGGTCAGGCTGCGCTGGGGCAGGTCGCGTTTTTCGATCATGGCTTTTCCCTCCCCCTCACCACAGGCTGTTGCCCGTCACGCGCCGGCTGAATGCGTTGGCGCTCACGAGGATGACCAGGTTGACCACGGAGTTGAACAGGCCGACCGCCGCGCCGTAGCTGTAGTCCATCTCCGACAGGCCGCGCCGGTACACGTAGCTGGAGATGACGTCCGCCGTCTCGTAGGTCGCGGGGCTGTACAGCAGGATCACCTTGTCAAAGCCCACGAGCATCATGCGGCCCACGCGCATGATCAGCTGCACGACGATGACGGGCATGAGCGCGGGCAGGTTCACGTGCCAGATGCGCTGCAGGCGGCCCGCGCCGTCGATGGCGGCGGCCTCGTGCAGCGAAGGGTCGACGCCCGTGAGCGTGGCCAGGTAGATGATCGTGCCCCAGCCGACGTTTTGCCAGATGTCGGAGGCGACGAAGACCGTGCGGAAGTAGCGCGGGTTGGCCAGCAGGCTCGTGCGCTCCATGCCCAGCATGGCCAGCACGTCGTTGATCAGGCCGTCCGACTCGCAAAACTCCGCCAGCAGGCCGCACACGACGACGATGGAGATGAAGTGCGGCATGTACGTGACCGTCTGGATGACGTTCTTATAGCGGTTGTCGGCCATCTGATGGATCATCAGGGCAAAGACGATGGACGAGGTGAACGCAAAGGCGATCTGGTACAGGTTGATCAGCAGCGTGTTGCGGATGACGCGCCAGGCGTAGACGCCGCCGAGAAACTCCGCAAAGTTGTCCAGGCCGACGAAGCGGCTGCCGGCGATGCCGCGCATGGGCTTGTAGTCCTGAAACGCGATGACCGCATAGTACATGCCCGCATAGTGAAAGATGACGTAGTAGAGCACGACCGGAATCAGCATCAGATAGATGTACTTATAGCGCTTCATCCGCTTGAGCAGCGGATGGTTGTTACGCGCTGGCGCCTGAAGCGCCCTGGCAGGGCCCGTCATGTTTCCCACTTCCTTTTGCCCGACGCGCGGCCGGCTGATTTGTGCATTCAGCATATCCCAATGCAGTGTGCGTGTGCAACATGTCAAATGCATTCGGCTTTGCAGGACGCAAAACAGGGGGATTTGCAAAACCGAAACCGCTTTGCAAATCCCCCTGCACCCCTTGCGCCGCCTGCATTTTTCACCTCAGACGCCGTGCCTGTGCTGCGCCCTGTACTCGCTGGGCGTGACCCCCTCGTATTCCTTGAACTTTCGGTTGAAGCTGGCGATGTCCACGTAGCCGCAGCGCTGGACGATGTCCTTGATCTTCTCATCCGTCTGCGCCAGGTCGCGCTTGGCGCGCTCCAGGCGCAGGCCGGAGACGTACTGGTTGTAGCTCAGGCCGGTCTCGTCCTTGAGGAAGCGGTTGATGAACGTGGGCGAGTAGCCGGACAGCTCCGACAGCCGGCTGATGGAAAAGTCGGACTCGAAGCAGTGCTCCTGGATGATGGCCAGGATGCGCCTGCGCCGCTGGTCGACGGCGGAGCCGCGCCGCTGCGCGACGCTGGCGCAGTTGCGGCGCGTGAGCTCCCTCATGCGCTCGGCAAAGCGGCGGGCATCGGAAAACAGGTCCAGCGAGCCCGCTTCCGGGCGCAGGGCGTCGGCCACCTCCTTGTCGCAGGCGCTCAGCGCCTTGGAGAACAGGTCGTAGCGCAGATAGCTGGCGTTGAGCAGGCTGCTGTGCATCGCATTCATGTGCGCCAACAGGCTCTCCAGCAGCGCACAGGCCGTTTGAAAGTCGGCGCTGCGCAAGCTCTGCAGGTAGATCTCCACATCGCGGTGCAGTTCCCAGCGCGTGCCTGTAGCCGCGCCGCCGCCGTCCTGGCTGTACAGACGGATGCGCTCGCGCCCACCGTCCGCCGTACCCTCATTGAGGGCGATATACGCCTCCAGGAACGACTCGGACGCGTGCTCCACGCCCATGACGATCAGGCCCGCGCCCATGCGGATGTCCGCCGCGCCGTTGATCAGCAGGATGTCGTGCAGGTCCATGCACTGCATGCGCCGGTGGTCCTCCGCCGAGTCGCAGAAGATCAGGAACGCAAACAGCCGGTCCTCCTCCAGCATCACGCCGTAACCCTCGACGCTGTCAAAGAGGATCTGCTCGAGCATGGGCCGCTGCAACAGGCTGAAGCTCTCGTTGCCGCCCGACACGAGCGCCACGTAGCACGGGCCCTCCATCTGCTTCTGCTCCAGCAGCTGCTGGAGCTGGCGGCGCATCGATTCGTCCGGCGCGCCGCGCAACACCTGCTGAAGCAGGTGGCCGCGCACCACCGGCTGCTGGCGCGCGAGCGTCTCATGCAGCAGACGTGCCTCGGAATACATGCGGCTGAGCTGATTGCCAATGAAGGCCGGCTCCCAGTCCCCATTTGGGAAGTGCGCCTCGCTCTCACCCTGGCGCTCAATCGTGTCCAGCAGCGCTTTGATCGGCCGGTAGGAGTAACGCGCCAGCGCGATCGCGCCGAAGACGATGCCCGCCATCACCAGCAGCAGCACGATCAGCGTACCGGTCTGCATGCGGTTCATGTCCATGTACAGCTGGCCCAGCGGCAGCCCAACGACGAATTCGCAGCCGTACTGGTCGGACTTGTGGCGCAGCACGTCAAAGCGTCCGTCGCTCAGCCTCCAGGACACGACGTCGCCGGAGAGCCCACGCAACAGCGCCAGGCGCTGCCCCTCCTCCTGCGGTGCGCTCTCGCGCGCGACGGCCAGCTCCAGGTTGGCCGTATACAGGTAGAAGTAGTCCGGCATGACGCCGATGTAATCCGCCGCAATCTGCTCGATCGCCTCGTCCTGAATCAGAAAGACGATCACGCCCTTGCGGTTCAGGTTCTGGAGATAGCAGGGAAACAGCGCGGCCACTGTGCCCGAAAAATCGCCCGTCTCCGGCGCATAGAGCGGGGCCAGATCGAAATAACCCGTGTTGTTCAACCGTGTAAAAAAGCGCGAGTTGTTGAAGTCAATCTCGTCCGCATATTCCGCCTCCAGCGCACGATAGGGCACGCGCCCCTGCGCGGTGTACACATGGGTGTCGCCCACCAGATACAGCAATACGCGCGCGCCCAGACGGTTGCCGCTCTCCGCCTGTGTCAGGCGATCGACGATCGCGCCGGTATTCGCCTCATCCCCCGTCAGATCTTTCAGGGCCTGCGAGGCGGCAAAACCGTCAACCATGGACTGCATATCCGAAATCAGCGCGTCAAAGTGCGTCGCCGTCTGGATGACGGAGCGGCGGTACAGCTCCTTGGCGCTGTTGCTGTAGTTCTGGCGCAGCAGCACCATCAGCGTGGCGATGACGACAATCACCGGGATCAGCGCGATGCAGCAGTAGGATACGAAATACCTGCTGTACACGCTGCGTCTGCGGCGCACGGCCGGACGCATGCGCATCCCTCCTTTTTGTGTTGGAACATTTTCTTAATTGTACATCACGTGCGCGGCGTGGGCAAGCTGATTTCGCAGACCGCCAGATCTCCCCATTTCTGCACGATTTTCCCGAATCCCTTGTCCTGCGGCACAATTTCAGTTATACTGAAAGTGAACGCATAGATATGGCCGCGGCGTAACGCTCGCTGCGGTGGAAGGAGATCTTCCCAATGTTCCCGCTTGAATCAGCTTTTGCCTCCGCGCCCGTGCCCAATACGGTGCTCATCGTCGACGACGACGAGATCAACCGTGGCATATTGGAAAACATTTTTGCCCCCTTCCATGAAATTGAACATGCCGAAGACGGCGCGCAGGGCCTGGAGGCGATCCTGCAAAACCCCGATCGCCTGTGCGCCGTGCTGCTGGACGTAGTCATGCCGCGCATGGATGGCATCACCGTGCTGCGCCGCCTGCGCGAGGCCGGGCTGTTGCAGCGCCTGCCGGTGTTTCTTATCACTGCCGAGGCCAGCGACAGCGTGCTGCGCGACGCCTATGAGCTGGGCGTGATGGACGTCATCAGCAAGCCCATCGTGCCGTTTGTGGTGCTGCGCCGCGTGCAGTCCGTGGTCGAACTGTTCAAGGCGCGGCGCCGGCTGAACAACGTCGTGCTCATGCAACAGGCGGACCTGCTGGCCAAGGCCGAGCGGATCGTGCAACTCAACGTGGGCATGATCGAGGCGCTGTCCACCGCGATCGAATTCCGCAGCGGCGAGTCCGGCGAGCACGTACGACGCATCCGCGACATCACGCGCCTGATGCTGCTGCGCACCGAGCTGGGCGCGGAGCTGTCCCCGGAAACGATCGACCAGATCGCCCTGGCCGCGATCATGCATGATGTGGGCAAGATCGCCATCCCCGACGCGATCCTCAACAAGCCGGGCCGCCTGACGCCCGAGGAGTTCGAGGTCATGAAGACCCACACCCTGCAGGGCGCGCTGCTGCTGGAGAAGATCCCTCAACTGCGCGAAAGCGAGGCCTACGCCTATGCCTATGACATCGCGCGCCACCATCACGAACGCTGGGACGGCCGCGGCTACCCCGATGGCCTCAAGGGCGACGAAATCTCCATCTGGGCGCAGATCGTCTCCCTGGCCGACGTGTACGATGCGCTCAGCTGTAAGCGCGTGTACAAGGCCGCGTTCCCGCGCGAGCAGGTGCTGGAGATGATCCGCAGCGGTCAGTGCGGCGCGTTCAATCCGCGGCTGCTGGACTGCTTCTTCGACGTCGAGGACGACCTGGCGCGCCTGTACGAGCGCGCTTGAGCCCCAAAAAAGAGGAGGATTCGACATGGATGCTCAAAAGAGAGAGACGCTCTGCGCCGCCGGCATCGACGTGGACGCCGCGCTGGAGCGTCTGATGGGCAGCGATGCGCTGCTGGAGCGCTTTTTGAAGAAGTTCGCCGCCGACGCCAACTATGCGCGCCTGCAGGCCGCCTTCGAGCAGGCCGACCGCGACGGCGCCATCGCCGCCTCGCACACGCTCAAGGGCATGTGCGGCAACCTGTCCATGACGGCGCTGTTCGATCTGTTCACGCGCCAGGTCGCCCTGCTGCGCGCGGACGACTGGTCCGCCGCCGCAGCGCTGATGCCGGACATCGCGCAGGGCTATGAGCGTGCCGTGCAGGCAATTGGTATGTGTTTCGGCAGCTGAGTGCGCATACGAACAGGAATGCTGCGGCAGAAAGGACGCCTCTGAATGATGGAGCGAAGGATGAAGCGCTTTCTCCTGCTCAGCTTGATTGGCGTGTTGGCGCTGTGCGCGGGCGTCTTTACTGCCATCACGCTGTTCATGCTGCGCCGGAGCGACCAGACAATCAACGCCGTAGGCGAGATCTATATGGCCGGGATGGACCGTCAGCTCAAGCTGCATTATGAGACGCTCATCGAACTGCGGCTGAGCCAGGTCGACGACATCGTACTCTACGTGCCGCCGGAAAATGAATCCGCCTACACCGAGGACATGTGTGCTCGCCTGACCACGGGTGCGCAGGAGCGAGGCCTGACCTATCTGGCGCTGCTGTCCACGGATGGCGATGCCGATGTGCTCTACGGCGATCCCGTGACGTTCGGCGACCCGGAGGGGTTCCTGCACGCGCTCAACGGCGGCACGCGCAAGATCTCCTCCGGCCGTACGGCCTCCGGCGAAATGCTCATGATGTTTGGCTGTTCGGTCGGCTATCCGGCCTCCCGCGGCTATCCAATGAAGGATGGCGGGCAGTGCACCGCGCTGGTCGCCGGCTTGCCCATGAGCTATATCGACGACACGCTCTCGCTGGATATGGATGAGAGCCTGATCTACTCGCACATCATCCTGCCCAACGGCGAGTTCCTGCTGCAAAGCGCCGACGTCCCGAAGAGCAATTACTTCGACTGGCTGACGCAGAGCGCCTCGTTTAAGGAGGGAACGCCCGAGGAGAACGTCGCGCGCCTGCGCGAGGCGATCGAGCAGGGTGAAAGTTATGCCTTCGTGCGCACGGTGGACGGGCAGCGCAGCCTGGTCAGCTGCTCGCCCCTTCCCTATTCGGACTGGTATCTCGTCTCGGTCATGCCCCACGGCGTGATGGATGAATCCATCGCCGAGCTGGGCACGCGGCGCATCGGCACCATGATCGGTGGGTTTGGTCTGGTGTTGTTGGCGTTGCTGGGTGTCTTTTTCGGCTATGACCGCCTGTCGCGCCAGCAACTGGCCGCCCTGGCCGCTGCGCGGCGCGAGGCCGAGCGGGCCAGCCGGGCCAAGAGCGAGTTCCTCTCCAACATGAGCCATGACATCCGCACGCCCATGAACGCCATCGTCGGCATGACGGCCATCGCTACGGCGAGTATGGATAACCCGGATCAGGTGCGCGACTGCCTTCGCAAGATCACGCTGTCCAGCAAGCACCTGCTCGGGCTGATCAACGACGTGCTGGACATGTCGCGTATCGAGAGTGGCCGGCTACAGCTCAACATGGAGGAAACCTCGCTGCGCGAAATCACGGAGAGCATCGTATGCATCGTACAGCCGCAGGCGCATGCCAAGCGGCAGCTGTTCGACATCTTCATTCGGGATGTGGATCAGGAACGCGTGTGTTGCGACGCGGTCCGGCTCAACCAGGTGCTGATCAACCTGCTGTCCAACGCGCTCAAGTTCACGCCCGAGGGCGGCACGATCCATGTGACGATCGCGCAGGAGCCTTCGCCGCTGGGCGCGGATCATGTCCGCACGCACTTCTACGTCAAGGACAACGGCATCGGCATGTCCGAAGCATTCCAAAAGACGGTTTTCGAGTCCTTCGTGCGCGAAGACAGCGCCCGCGTGCATGGCATTGAGGGCACGGGGCTGGGTATGGCGATCACCAAGTACATCGTGGACGCGATGCATGGCTCGATTGAGGTGCACAGTGAGCTGAACCGTGGGTCGGAATTCCATGTCACGCTTGACCTGCGCCGCGCCTGCCCTCAGGAGGAGGACATGCGCCTGCCCGGCTGGGACGTGCTGGTCGTCGATGACGACGAGCAGCTGCGCCAAAGCGCCGTGCAGGCTCTGAACGACATCGGCGCGCACGCCGACGCCGCGCCCGACGGCCCCGCCGCGCTGGATATGGCCCGCGCACACGACTATCATGCCGTGCTGTTGGACTGGAAGATGCCCGGCATGGACGGCGTAGAGACCGCCCGCCGGCTGCGTGCGCAGCTGGGCGAGGGCGTACCGATTCTGTTGATCTCCGCCTACGACTGGAGCGACGTAGAGCACGAGGCGCGCGGAGCAGGCGTGTCGGGCTTCCTGTCCAAGCCGCTGTTCAAATCCACGCTCTACTACGGCCTGCGCCGCTTCGCACAGGATGCGTCCGACGCGCCGTCGGAGCAGGCCGAGCCTGCCGCACCGGACTTCACGGGCGTACGCCTGCTCGTGGCCGAGGACAACGAGCTCAACTGGGAGATCGCCCATGAACTGCTCTCGGCGTTCGGCTTCGAGCCGGACTGGGCGGAGAACGGCCAAATCTGCGTGGACAAGTTCGCGGCCAGCGCGCCCGGCGCCTACGCGGCGGTGCTCATGGACCTGCGCATGCCCGTCATGAACGGCTACGACGCCGCGCGCGCCATCCGCGCCAGCGGCCGGCCCGACGCGCAGGTGCCGATCATCGCGATGACGGCCGACGCGTTTGCCGAGGACGTGCAGCGCTGCCACGAGGCCGGCATGAACGCGCACGTGGCCAAGCCCATCGACGTGCGGGAGCTCGTGCGGCTGCTGCAGCGCTATGTCCGGCGCGCGTAAATCCACGGAAAGATCGAAGGGCCCCGGCGGAAGCTTCCGCCGGGGCCCGTTTCATGCCCCGAGGCGTTCAAAGTACGCGATGAAGTTTTCGCCCGCGATGCCGCGCACCGTCTCCTCCGGATAGCCCAGCGCGCGCAGCGCGTCCAGGATGCGTGGCACGTCCTGCGGGCCGGTACAGTCCAGCGGCGTGCGCTCGATGCCGTCAAAGTCCGACCCGAAGCCGACATATGCCGCCCCGCCCAGCTGCGCAATGTGGTCGATGTGGCGCACGATGTCCGCCACCGTCGCCTCGCCCTGCGTCAAAAACGCCGGGTAGAAGTTGACGCCGATCCATCCGCCGCGCTCGATGAGCGCGCGGATCTGCGCGTCGGTCAGGTTGCGAAAGTGCGGATGCAACGCCGCGCAGCAGGAATGCGAGGCCATGGGCGGCTGGCTGTGGCGCTCGATCAGGTCCCAGAAGCCGCGCTCATTCAGATGCGACGTATCCGCCGCCATGCCCAGGCGCGCCATCTCGGCGAGCACCTGCCAGCCAAACGGCTTGATGCCGGCCTGCGAGCCATCCTTGGCGGGCGAGGCGATGGCGTTTTCGTGGTTCCAGGTGAGCGCGATCATGCGCGCGCCGCGCCGGCGAAACGCCTCCACGCGTTCGAGCTTATCCTCCAGAATCTCGCCGCCCTCCAGCGAGAGCATCACAGCGCTCTCGCCCTCCCGGGCCTGCGCCGGCGAATCGACGGTCTTCCATCCTTCAGCTTTGAGGCGCTCCAGCACCTCCAGCTGCGCCAGGGCCTTTTCGTAGGGGCGCCCCTTGGGGCCCTCGCCGCCGGCAAACAGCGCGCAGGTCTGCACGCTCACGCCGCCCGCGCGCAGCGCCTCAGCCGTGACGCAGGGCGTCTCCTGTGGGCGCAGCGCGCGCCGGTAGAGCGTGTCGCAGTGCGTGTCGATGATGCGCATGGCCCTCTTCCTTTCCCGGCCTCAGCCGATCTGCTCCTTGCCGCCCATGTACATGCGCAGCGGCGCGGGGATCGCGATGGTGCCGTCCGCGCGCAGGTTGTTCTCCAGGAACGCGATCAGCATGCGCGGGGGCGCGACGACGGTGTTGTTGAGCGTGTGGGCCAGATACTTGCCCTTCTCGCCGCGCACACGGATGCCCAGACGGCGTGCCTGCGCGTCGCCGAGGTTGGAGCAGCTGCCGACCTCGAAGTACTTCTTCTGGCGCGGCGACCAGGCCTCCACGTCGCAGGACTTGACCTTCAGATCCGCCAGGTCGCCCGAGCAGCACTCCAGCGTGCGCACGGGGATGTCCAGCGAGCGGAAGAAGTCGACGGTGTTCTGCCAGAGGCGGTCGTACCACATGCGGCTCTCCTCGGGCTTGCACACGACGATCATCTCCTGCTTTTCGAACTGGTGGATGCGGTACACGCCGCGCTCCTCGATGCCGTGCGCGCCGACCTCCTTGCGAAAGCACGGCGAGTAGCTCGTCAGCGTCTGGGGCAGGTCGGCCTCTTCCAGGATCGTGTCGATGAACTTGCCGATCATCGAGTGCTCGCTGGTGCCGATCAAATACAGGTCCTCGCCCTCGATCTTGTACATCATGTTTTCCATCTCGGCAAAGCTCATCACGCCAGTGACGACGTCCGAGCGGATCATGAACGGCGGCACGTAGTACGTGAACCCGCGGTCGATCATGAAGTCGCGCGCATAGGAGAGGATGGCCGAGTGCAGGCGCGCGATGTCGCCCTTGAGGTAGTAGAAGCCGTTGCCGCTGGTCTTGCGCGCGCTGTCCAGGTCGATGCCGTTCAGGCGCTCCATGATGTCCACGTGATAGGGCACCTCAAAGTCGGGCACGACGGGCTCGCCGAAGCGCTCGATCTCGACATTCTCGCTGTCGTCGCGGCCGATGGGCACGCTCTCGTCGATGATCTGCGGAATCACCTGCATGCGGCGCTTGATCTCGGCGGCGTATTCCTCCTCCTTGACCTCCAGCGCGGCCAGCTCCTCGGCGATCGCGGCGACCTCGGCCTTCTTGGCCTCGGCCTCGTCCTTCAGGCCCTTGGCCATCAGTCCGCCGATCTCCTTGCTCGTCACCTTGCGGCGGTTGCGCAGCGCATCGGCCTGCTGCATGGCCGCGCGGTTCTGGCGGTCCAGCTCGATCACCTCGTCCACGAGGGGGAGCTTGGCGTCCTGGAACTTCTTCTTGATGTTTTCGCGCACGAGGTCGGGGTCGTTGCGGATCAGGTTGATGTCGATCATGTGCTGTCCCTCCTGTCATGTTCCGGGGTACAAAAAGGAGCCGCCCGTCCGCATGGGACGGAGCGACTCCGTGTTGCCACCCACATTGCCGGCGATGCCGGCCGCTCTGCGCGCTGTATGGGGCGCGCCCCGGCGGCTCCTCGCCGCCCCGCATCGAAGAGCGGAATCGCCCGGCCCGCCGCCTGCTCGCACCGTCCGCAGGCTCTCTTGACGCGGGGGAGGGGGCACTTTCTCTTCTCTAGCGCGGTGATCTGTTTCAAAAAGGCACGCTCACATGATAGCACAGCGCGCGATGTTTTGCAAGCGGCATCGGCGTTTTTCTCACCCGTCCGCGCCGTTTCCACGCCCATACAGGCTTCGGTATCTGCCGGGCGACATGCCCACCTCCGCCTTGAACATGCGCCCGAAGTTGGACGCGCGGCTGTAGCCGAGCCGGGAGGCGACCTCCTCCAGCGGAATCGTCTCGTCCGTCAGCAGCTCGAACGCGCGGATGAGCTTCTGCTGGTTGACGTAGGTCGAGAACGTCTGGTGGAACGTGCGCTTGAACAGGTGGCTGAACGCGGACTCGGACAGGCCGAACGCCTCGGAGGTCGTATAGATCGAAAAGTCCGGATCGAGCAGCCGCTCGTCGATGTAGAGCAGCACGTCCTGCGGCAGCTGGCGCTGGCGCGTCGCGTCCGGCCGGGGCATGCCCGCCATGACCGCCTCCGCCGCGCCGCGCAGCAGCGACTCCATCCGCCGGGCGTCGCCCACGCGCCCGCGCGCCAGCGGGTTGAGCTTCTCCAGCGTCTTGGCGTCCAGGCCGCCCTGCCCCTCCAGCGCCTCGCACAGCATGCACAGCGCCTCGACCGTCAGGGCGCGCCGCTCGCCCAGGGAGCGGCGCTCGTCGTTCAGGCAGCCGCACAGGTTCGACACGGCCATGCGCAGCCACTCCGCCTGGCAGGCGCTCAGGCTGTCGGCCAGCTCGTCCAGCGCGTGCGCGCCAAAGGAGGTCTCGGCGGCCGTCTCCAGCCGCGGGTCGTCCACGCAGACGAGCGCGCCCCCGTCCAGCTGGCGCAGCGCGTGCAGCTTCTGCAGCAGCTGCGCGTAGAGATCCGGCAGCTCGCGCCACTGGCGGCAAAGCGGCGCATGGCAGATGCGTCCGTCTCCGGCCGCTGCGCCCAGGCAGCGCAGCGCCTCCTCCTGCGTCGCGTCCGCGCCGCACACGGCCAGCAGCACGTCGTACCCGCCCAGGGCCGTCTGGCGGAAGCGGAACAGCCGCTCCGCCCCCTCGCCCGCGCGCGGCGCGTCCTCCGCGCCGGGCAGACACAGCGCCAGCAGGCAGGCGCAGGGCCTGGAGAACGGCTCCATCTTCTCCATGCGCTCGGCCATGGCCTCGCGCTCGCCCGGCGCGCTGGCCAGGAAGCGCTGCACGATCGCGTCCTCGAGCAGGGCGCGGGACTGGCGCATGTCCTCCGTCAGCGCCGCGTTCACGCTGATGAGACTGTGGAAGCGCTCCTGCAGCAGCTCGCTGTCGCGTCCCTTGGCGCGCAGATCCACGCCGACGCTGCTGGCCAGCTGCCGCACGGGCTGGTAGTTCCACCGGGAGAGCAGCAGCGCCGCCAGGAGCGCCACGCCGCAGGCGGCCGCCAGGAACAGCAGCGCCGTCAGCCGCAGGCCCTGCAGCTCGGCGTACAGGGCGTCCGGCCCGCACAGCACGCCGTAATGGACGCCGTACAGATCCGAGGCCGCCATGTACAGCGCGCGGCCGTCCTCCAGGCGCACGACCTCGCCCGCGGCGGCGGCGGCGAGCGCCGCGCCCTCCAGCGCGCCGGTCTGTCCGTCGTCCGTGGAGAAGAGGATCTGCTCGCCGTCGGCGATGAAGAGCGTCTCGTCCTCCCAGGAGCGCTTCAGCTCCTCGGCGATGTCGCTGGCCTTGAGGAGCACCAGCACCGTCCCGTAGGGCCGGCTGCCGCTGGCGACGGTGATGGAAAAGGGCAGCACCGCAATCCGGCTGGCCTGCGCCGACTGGCGCAGGGTGTCCGCGGGGTACAGCGTCAGCCGCCGGCTCTGCGGCGGCGTCAGCGCGTCCAGCAGCGCCTGGTGATCCATCCCGTCCAGCATCCAGACCGTCTCTCCAAAGCTCTCCAGTGCCACCATGCCGCTGCCGCAGACGATCCACTCCATGCCCTGCACGTAGTAAAACGTCATGTACACGTCGTTGAGCATGGAGTTGAACAGCTTCACCATCTCGCTGGCCTCGTACAGCGCCATGCCTCCCCCGCTGAGCGCGTAGGGGCGAAGCGTATCCTCCTTCTCGATCATCAGGGCCGCCTGATAGACCTGATCCAGCAGCTTGTCCATCGCCTGCGCGGTCTGCTCCAGCGCGTTGGCGCGCCGCTGCTCGACGCGCTCGTAGACGGAGCGAAGCTCCTGGGGGTAGAACAGGCAGAAGGCCGTCCCCATGCTCAGCAGCGCCATGACGACCAGGGAGGCGAGCGCCCGGAAGTAAATGGACTGCCTGCGCCCGCCTCCGATCATCGGCCCCGCCTCCTCCTGTTTGTAGAAAATCGCCAGATTCTTTGATTATATATCGTACCCCCTCCCCACGTCAATATGGGCGGCCTGCTCAATAAATGTGAGCCGAAGTCAAACATTCAATTTTTGATTTCTTGCCGATTTTTTGTGCGGAAAAGAGGTTTTCATATGCGATTTCACGCATTGAGCCTTTACGAATTCAGCTACTTCGCATAAAATGGGCTCAGCATTCAGGACGGCACGCATCGCAGGCGCACCCTCCGGCGCGCCCGCCGCGCCCCACAGAAAGGATTGATTTCATGTCCTCTTCCCTGCGCGCGCCGGTTCTCCGGCCCCGAAAGTCCTTCGGGCAGAGGCTCCGCCTCGACCTGTCCCGGCACTGGGCGCTCTACCTGCTGGTGGCGCCGGCCGTGGCGGTGATTGCGGTCTTCTCCTACGCGCCCATGTACGGCGTCGTCATTGCCTTCAAGAACTTCCGGCCGGCGTTCGGCATTCTGGACAGCCCATGGGTGGGCCTTCGCAACTTCGAGCGCTTCTTCTCCTCCTATCAGTTTACGAACATCCTGACCAACACGCTGGGCATCAGCCTGTACTCCATCGCGGCGTGCTTCCCGGCGCCGGTCATCCTGGCGCTGATGATGAACCAGGTGCGCAACAAGGGCCGCCAGCGGGCGATCCAGACGATCACGTACATGCCGCACTTCATCTCCGTCATCGTCGTGTCCGGCATGATCCTGACCTTTCTGAACGTCAACACGGGCCTGTACGGCCACCTGATGCGCGCGCTGGGCGTCGCGCAGCCGACGGATCTGCTGGCCAGCAAGAACCTGTTCAGCACCATCTACGTGCTCTCCGACGTGTGGCAGCACACGGGCTGGGACAGCATCATCTACATGGCGGCGCTCTCGGCCATCGACCCCTCGCTGTACGAGGCGGCCAAGGTGGACGGCGCCAGCGAGTGGGACAAGATCCTGCACATCGAGATCCCCGCGCTTGTGCCCACGATGGTCATCCTGCTGATCCTGCGCGCCGGCGGCCTGATGAACGTCGGGTTCGACAAGGTGTTCCTGCTGCAGAACGGCCTGAACCTGGACCGCTCGGAGGTCATCTCGACCTACGTGTACAAGGTCGGCCTGATCAACCAGCAGTACAGCTTCTCGGCGGCGGTCAACCTGTTCAACACGGTGGTCAACTTCGCCATGCTCGCGCTCGTCAATCAGATTGCGCGCCGCGTCGGCGAGACCAGCCTGTGGTAAAGGAGGCGTTTCCCGTGAAAATTCAACAGTCCAGGGCGGACCGGGCCATCCACGCGCTGATCTCGCTGGCGCTGGCGCTGATCGTGCTCGTGACGGTCTATCCGATCTACTTTGTCATCATCGCCTCCGTGAGCGACTCCAGCGCCGTCGCCAACGGCCAGGTCTGGCTCTATCCCAGGGAGCTGTACCTGGAGGGCTACAAGCGCATCTTCGAGTACGAGGACCTGTGGCGCGGCTACCGGAACACCATCTTCTACGCGGCCGGCGGCACGGCGCTCTCCCTGCTGGTGACCATCAGCGGCGCCTACGTCATGTCGCGCCGGGAGTGCATGCTCAACCGCCCGCTCATGGTCTACTTCACCATTCCGATGTTCTTCTCCGGCGGCCTGATCCCCACCTACCTGCTGATCAGCTCTCTGGGGCTGCTGAACAATCCGCTGGTGCTCATCCTGCCGGGATGCTTTGGCATCTACAACATGATCATCGCGCGCACGTTCTTCCAAAGCTCCATCCCCGGCGAGCTGCGCGACGCGGCGTTCATCGACGGGTGCGGCGAATGCGGCTTCTTCGTGCGCATCGCGCTGCCGCTGTCCAAGGCGATCATCTCCGTCATCGGCCTGTATGTGGCCGTGGCCATCTGGAACGACTACTTCTCCGCGCTCATCTACATCACGGACCGCGAGTACATCCCGCTGCAGCTCGTGCTGCGCGAGATCCTCATCAGCAACTCGTTCGACACCCGCTCCGCCGGCGGCGGCATCACCAACTCCGCCCTGGAGCAGCAGCGCCTGCGCGACCTGGTCAAGTACTGCGTGATGGTCGTCTCGACGCTGCCCGTCATCTGTATTTATCCGTTCATCCAAAAATACTTTGAAAAGGGGGTCATGATCGGTTCCATCAAGGGATAAACGGATGGATGGTCTCAAGCGACATCGACAAGGAGGTTTTCTTCGCATGAAAAAGAACAGACTGATCGCCCTGGCGCTGTGCGCGGTTCTGCTGCTGAGCCTGACCGTCTCCTTCGCCGCGGCCGAGGAGGACGTGCCCACCTTCCGCATCATCGTCAGCGCCAACGTCAACACGGACGACCTGAACGAAAACGAGTTCCTCAAGGATCTGGCGGAGCAGGCCGGCGTGCGCATCGAGTACGAATGCGTATACACCGACTGGGATACCCGCAAGTCCGTGCTGCTCACCAGCGGCGACCTGCCCGACGCCTTCATCGGCTGGAACGTGCTCTCCAACAGCGAGGTGAGCTACAACCTGCCGCTGTTCGCCAACCTGGGCGAGCTGATCTCCGAGGAGGCGACGCCCAATCTCTACGCCGCGCTGGAGAGCGACCCCACCTACCGCGACGCCTGCTCCGACCTGGACGGCAACATCTACTACCTGAGCGACCGCATGCCCTTCCGCCCGTCGACCTACGCGTCCTTCCTCATCAACAAGACCTGGCTGGACAAGCTGGGCCTGGAGGTGCCTGAGACGCTCGAGGAGCTGGAGGAGGTGCTCATCGCCTTCCGCGATCGGGATCCCAACGGCAACGGCGAGCAGGACGAGCTGCCCCTCTACATGAACCTGTCCGGCGACGAGGCGTGGTCCATCGCCGCGTTCATGGGCGCGTTCGGCTGCTCCGGCAGCATCACGAACTACTTCGCGCTGGACGGCGACACCGTCGTCTACCAGCCGCTGACCGAGAACTTTAAGGAGTTCATGACCTGGATCGCGCACCTGCGGGAGGAGAACCTGATGCCCGCAGAGCTGGCGACCGTGGACGACAGCCAGTTCAACGCGCGCCTGTCCAACGAGACGCCCATCGTCGGCATGACCACCCTGTGGGACAAGTCCCCGATCGGCGCCGCCTACCAGGATGAGTACATCGCCATCGCGCCGATGGCCGGCCCCAACGGCGACCGCGGCGTCGCCTCCAACATCGCCATCTCCGCCTACGACTGCGTGCCCAAGTTCGTCATGAGCGCCGACTGCGAGAACAAGGAAGCCCTCATGCGCTTCATCGACCTGTGCTTCATCCCCGAGAACGGGGTGCAGTGCTTCTACGGCCCGATCGGCACCGTGCTGGAGGAGACCGAGGACGGCCTGATCATGGTCGATCCGCCGGAAGGCATGACCTGGAACAGCTGGAAGTACAAGTACGCCGTCAACGGCGGCTGGCCGGTGCTGGGCGACGAGACCTTTGAGGCGCTCTTCGCCGAGGTGCCCGAGTCCGACAGCGCCAAGCTGGAGATGGTGGCCGTCAACGAGCCCTACCAGAACACCAACACGCTGCCCAAGCTCAAGTTCACCCCGGAGGAGACCGACGAGCTGTCCATCGTCCAGACCGACGTGGACACCTACGTGACCAAGAAGATGACCGAGTGGTTCGCCAACGGCGGCGTTGAGGAGGAATGGGACACCTACCTCCAGGAGCTGCACAACATGGGTGTGGACACCTATGTCAGCATCTATCAGGCCGCCTACGACCGCCAGAAGTAAGCCCCGCTTCACGGCGCCCTGCGCGAGCGCGCAGGGCGCTTTCTCTCGGCAGACGCTGAAAGGACGCAAAAGACGGAAAGGATCTTGCGATATATGGACATCCGCATCGGCACCATCGTCAACGCCAAGCCCGCGCTCGACCTGATTCCCCCGCTGGCCGCGCACGGCTTCGAATGCTTTGAAATCACCTTTGGAGAGTCCACCGCCGCCTTCGACCTGCCCGACATGGCCGCCCGCGTGCAGGACGCGCTGGCCGAGAGCGGCGCGGGCATCTCCAGCCTGGGCGTGTACGCCAACGTGCTGGACGGCACCGGCATCCACGCGGACGCCCTGCGCAGCCTGCAGGAGGCCGTCGACTGCGCGCACCTGTTCGGCTGCGGCATTGTCAGCTGCTTTGCGGGCCGCGTGCCCGGCGCGTCCGTGGAGGACTCGCTGCCGCGCTTCAAGGAGGTCTTTACGCCCCTGGTGCGCCGCGCGGCGGACCGCGGCGTGCGCATCGTGCTGGAGAACTGCTCCATGGGCGACAGCTGGCGCAGCGGCGGCTGGAACATTGCGATCAACCCCACCGCGTGGGAGATGCTCTTCAACGAAGTGCCGGACGAGGCGCTGGGCCTGGAGTGGGAGCCCGCGCACCAACTGACCGCGCTGATCGACCCCATCCCGCAGCTGCGCAAGTGGGCCGGCCGCGTCTATCACGTGCATGGCAAGGACGCCACCATCGCCTGGGACGTCATCCGCGAGTGCGGCATCAACAACCGGGTGCCCTACCGCTGGGACCGCACGCCCGGCTTTGGCGACACGAACTGGAACGATGTGCTCACCATTTTGCGCATGAATGGCTACCAGGGCGACGTGGACATTGAAGGCTACCACGACCCGGTCTACAGCAACGCACAATGGGAGTGGACCTCGCAGTTGCGCGCGCTCACCTACCTCAAGCAGTGCCGCGGCGGCGAACGGGAGCTGCGCCTGTAAGGCCTGCGGCATGCATGCACATGTGAAAGGACGGTTCATCATGGAAAAGCTGAACATCGCCGTCATCGGCTGCGGCAACATCTTCCGCTGCGCCCACCTGCCCGCCTATCATGCGATGGAGGACGTACGCGTGGTCGCCCTGTGCGACATCCTGCCTGAGCGCACGCAGCGCTACGCGCCCGAATTTCCGGACGCGCAGTGCTACACGGACTACGAGCAGATCCTGCGCCGTGCGGACGTCGACGCCGTGGACATCTGCACGCCCAACGACCTGCACGCGCCCATCGCCTGCGCCGCGCTGCGCGCGGGCAAGCACGTGTTCTGCGAAAAGCCGGACGCCATCTCGCCCGAGCTGGCACAGCAGATGCAGCAGACCGCCCAGGCCTGCGGCCGGACGCTGATGGTCATGCGCAACAACCGCTTTGTGCCCGCCTCCCGCTTTGCGCGCAGCTACATCCAGTCCGGCGCGGCCGGCGACATCTACGCCGCACACTGCGCCTGGCAGCGCCGCCGCGGCATCCCCGGCAAGGGCGGCTGGTTCACCACCAGGGCGCGCTCCGGCGGCGGCCCGCTCATCGATCTGGGCGTGCACATGATCGACCTGGCGCTGTGGCTGATGGGCAATCCCAAGCCCGTCTCCGTCACCGGCTGCACCTACTCAAAGTTCGCGGACAGCACGCTGGCCGACAGCGACAACGCCGCCTTCGGCGACGCGCAGGAGGCGGGCTCCTACGACGTGGAGGACCTGGCGATGGGCTTTGTGCGCCTGGACAATGGCGCCTGCCTGACGATCGAGTTCTCCTGGGCGTCCAACGTCGAGCGCGAGCGCCGCTTCGTCGAGCTGTATGGCACGAAGGCGGGCCTGAAGTGGGAGGACGAGGCGCTCTCTCTCTTTGAGGAGCGCAACGGCGCGCTGGTGGATGCCAGGCCCTGCCTGCCCAGGGTCCCCGGCAATTACGGCCACGAGCAGAACCTGCGCAACTTCGCGGACGTGCTGCTGCACGGCGCGCAGCCGTGCTACGTGCCCCAGCAGGGCGTGGACATGGTGCGCCTGCTGTGCGCGCTGTATGAGAGCGCGAGAACGGGCCGCGAGGTGCGGCTGTAACGCCCCCTGCGACAAAAGCGCCGGCCGTCCCTTGCGGGAACGGCCGGCGCCCTTTTGTCGCTCACTTCAAATGTCCGTCAAACCAGTCGGTGATCTCCTGCAGCCGGCGCGCGCGGTGCTTGGGCTTGCCGCTGCGGGAGAGCTCGTGGTTCTCGCCGCGGAACATGCACAGCCGCGCCTCGCAGCCGTGGTACTTGAGTGCCGTGAACATCTGCAGGCCCTCGGCCAGGCAGCAGCGGTAGTCCTCGTCGGAGTGGATGAACAGCGTGGGCGTCTTGCACCGGTCCGCATACTTGAGCGGCGAGTGCCACCACATCTTCTCATGGTTCTCCCACGGCGTGCTCAGCTGCTGGTCCGTGTTGAAGTAATAGCCGATGTCCGTCATGTTCGTCTTGGAGATCCAGTTGGCGATCGACCGCTGCGACGCCGCCGCGGCAAACCGGTCGGTGTGCCCGATGATCCAGTTGGTCATGAACCCGCCGTAGCTGCCGCCCGTCACGCCCAGGCGCGCCGCGTCCAGCTGCGGATAGCGCGCCAGCACCGCATCGGTAAAGCGCATCAGGTCGTCATAGTCGATGGTGCCATACTTGCCGCGGATGTCGGCAAACGCATCCCCTCGCCCGTCGCCGCCGCGTGGGTTGCAGAAGAAGACGAAGTAGCCCTCGTTCGCCCACAGCTGCATCTCGTGGAAGAACACGCTGCCGAACGCGACCTTCGGCCCGCCGTGGATGTCCAGGATGCCCGGATAGCGCTTGGCGGGATCAAAGCCCACGGGCTTGAGCACGAAGCCCTCGATCGTCACGCCGTCGGACTGCACCGTCAGCGCCTCCGGGGTCGAAAGCGTGCGCGTGGCCAGGAACCCGTCGTTCAGGTGCGTCAACTGGCGCAGCGCGCCGTCCTCGCAGGCGTAGAGCTCCTGCAGGCCCAGACCGCGCATGCCGCACAGCAGCACGCGCCCCTCGTGCACGTCAAAGCAATCCACAGAGCCGTCGCCCTCGACGAGCACGTCCGCCTCGCCGTCCGCGCTCACGCGCAGCAGCACGGTATCCGTGTGGCGCACGACCGTGTAGTAGAGGTATTCGCCCTCAAAGCGCAGGCTGTATCCGCCGCCGTAGCGCGCGTCGGCGGAGACGTTGCCGCCCGGCTCCTCGTCGCGGTAGAAGCGGCGCACCGCCTCCCCGCCGGCAAAGCCATAGAGCGCGGGATTCTCGTTGAGGCCGTGGCGGGCCATATCGGTGGCCAGGCACACCGGCTCGCCGCGCCAGTACGCCACGCGCTCGACCTCCAGCCGCCCGTCCGGCAGCAGGCAAGCCGCCTCGCCGCCCGCAAGCGCCTGCTCGTACACCGCGCACGGCACCGCGCGCTTGCCCGTGGGCGTCGTCGCCGCGTACAGCACGCGCCCGCCCTCCACGTCAAAGCTGCGCACATCCATCTCCGGCGCGGTCAGGAAGCGCCGCTGCCCGTCCGCGGGATTGCACAGCATCAGGCGCGTGCGCTTCTTGTTGGTGAAGCCCTGGCCGTTCATCCAGAAGGGGATCTCGTCGATCACCTCATAGTCGCGCTCCTGCTCCAGCGCCTTGAGCGCCTCCTCGCGCGCCGCGTCGTCCATGTCGGCGAAGTCCGGCCCGCCCAGCTTCCACTCGCAGGCCATCAGCAGGCGGCCGTCGTCCAGCCGCCGCACGCGCCGCACCCGGTAGGGCAGGCGCAGCCACTCCTGTGCCTCGCCGCCCGAAAGCGCGATGCGGTACAGCACCGTCATCGGCTCGCCGCGGTCCGCACGCCGGCGGTCGTCCTTGTCGCGCAGCGCCGGGAAGACGATGGCCTCCGGCCCGTCCCAGAAAAAGCCGGGGCCGTCCTGCGCGGTCAACTGGCGGCTCTCGCCGCTGGCCACATCCAGCACCCACAGCGCGCTCTTGTAGCCGTTGTCCTGTTCGCAGGCGCGCGTGACCACGTAGGCCGCGTGCGCGCCGTCCGGCGCGAAGGCCAGCTCGGACGCATAGCGGTAGTTCAAAAAGTCCTTCAGTTCCAGCTTTTGCATGGCGTTATCCTCCGTTTCGGGTGCTCTATACCGGTTCATTGCGCATTCAGTGCGCGGGCGAGGCTCTGCACGACGCGGTCCATCTGCTCGTCCGTGCCCACGGTGATGCGCAGGAAGTTTTCCAGCCGTGGGCGCTGGAAGTGACGCACCAGGATGCCATCTGCCCGCAGCGCCGCCAGCAGCGTGCGCGCCTGGACAAGCGGATGGGTGGCAAACAGGAAATTCGTGCGCGAGGGCAGCACCGTCATGCCCAGCGCGCGCAGCCGGCGCGCCGTCTCGTCGCGCGTGCGGCAGATCATGGAGACGGTGCGGCGCAGATACGCCTCGTCCTCCACGGCGGCCTGCGCGGCCGCGGCGGCGATGCGGTCGACCGGGTAGGAGTTGATGGAGTCCTTCACGCCCTGCAGCGCGGCGATGAGCGCCTCGCTGCCAATGGCATAGCCCACGCGCAGGCCCGCCAGCGCATGCGCCTTGGACAGCGTGCGCACGACGAGCACGTTGTCCAGCTCCTGCGTCAGGGGGATGGCCGTGCCCTCGCCGAAGGCGGCATAGGCCTCGTCCACGACGAGCAGGCGGTCCTGCCCGCTCAGACGCAGCGCCAGCGCGCGCACGGCATCCTGGCCCAGCTCCAGCGAGGTGGGCGCGTTGGGATTGGCGAGGATGACGCCGCCGCCCGACGCCTCCAGGCCGTCGACATCGACGGTGAAGTCCGCACGCAGCGGCACCTCGCGGTAGTCCACGTCAAAGAGCTTCGCGTAGCAGGGATAGAACGAATACGTCAGGTCGGGCGCGCTCAGGCGCTCGCCCGCGAAGAATGCAAGGAACGTAAAGGCCAGCACCTCGTCCGAGCCGTTGCCGACATAGACCTGCTCAGGCCGCACGCCGTGCGCGGCCGCGATCGCCCCGCGCAGCGCGGCGCTGGTCATGTCGGGGTAGTACTGCAGGCGGGAGACCTCCGCCGCGACCGCCTCGGCCACGCGCGGCGAGGGCGAGTAGGCATTTTCGTTCGCGTTGAGCTTGATGTAGGCGCGATCCGTGGGCTGTTCGCCGCAGACATAGGGCGTCACGCCGCGCGCCGCGGCGCTTCGAAAGTCCCTCATGCGCTCGCCGTCCTTTGCCTTCATGATTTCGCGTCCTATCATAGCACAGTCCGGGGCGTTTTGCAATCCCGCGCGCCCGCGGCGGGGAAGTTCCCCCTGTTCAACCGCGCCCGCTTGCGCTATAATGAAGGAGAACCATTTCCCCGGAAGGAGGAAGCGCATGATTTCCGCGCAGGACTTTGCCGAGACGCTCGAACTGGAGGTGCTCGTCCCCAGCACCGTCAAGGCCTGGGACCTGAAGACCACCGACCTGAACCGGCCCGGCCTGCAGTTTACGGGCTATTTCGACTACTTTGCCTACGAGCGCCCGCAGGTCATCGGAAAAACCGAGATGGCGTACCTGGCCTCGCTGGAGCCCGACATCCAGCGCGAACGGCTGGCGCGCTACTTCTCCTATCCCATCCCCTGCATCGTGATCGCGCGCGGCATGGACTGTCCGCCGCTGCTGGCCGAGGCCGCCGCCGCGCACAATGTGCCCATCTACCGCACGCAGTACGTCACCACGCGCCTGACCGCCTCGATGATCCACTTTCTCAACAACCGGCTCGCCCCGCGCGTGACGCGCCACGGCGTGCTGGTCGACGTGTTCGGCGTGGGCGTGCTGCTCACAGGCGAGTCCGGCGTGGGCAAGAGCGAGTGCGCGCTGGAGTTGATCAAGCGCGGCCATCAGCTGGTGGCCGACGACGTGGTGGACATCTGCCGCGTGAATGAAAACCGGCTCGTGGGCGAGGCGCCGGAGATGATCCGCCACTTCATGGAGATCCGCGGGCTGGGCATCATCGACATCCGCACGATGTACGGCATCGGCTCGGTCCTCCCGGCCAAGTCGATCGACATCGTCATCCACCTGGAGCTGTGGCGCGAGAACAAGGAGTACGACCGCCTCGGCCTGGCGGAGGAGTTCATCACCATCCTGGGCGTCAAGCGCCCGCACATCGTCATGCCCGTGCGCCCCGGGCGCAACCTGGCCATCATCGTGGAGGTGGCCGCGCGCAACTGGCGCCTGAACCGCATGGGCTTCAACGCCGCGGCCGAGCTGGACAAGCGCCTGACCGAGATGCTCCAGCGCGCGCAGGAGCCGCAGCGCACCCCCCTCTCCGAAGACGACTGATGCCTCAACCCGATTCCAAATCACAAATGGAGGTTTTGCATATGGTCTACATCGGCATCGACCTGGGCGGCACCAACATCGCTGTGGGCATCGTGGACGAAAACGGCCAGATTCTGTGCAAGGGATCGACCCCCACGCTGCTCCCCCGTCCCTATGGCCCCATCATTGCGGACATCGCCAAATGCTCGCTGGAGACGCTCGAGCGCTCGGGCCACACGCTGGACGACGTGGCCGCCATCGGCGCGGGCGTGCCCGGCATCCTCGACCCGCGGACCGGCATCATCCCCTTCTGCACGAACCTGGGCTGGCATGACGTGCCCTTCATCACGGAGCTGCAAAAGTACATCGACAAGCCCGTCTACGTCGGCAACGACGCGACCGTCGCGGGCCTGGCCGAGTCCGTCGCGGGCGTGAGCGCGGGCGCGCACAGCAGCGTGTTCCTGACGCTGGGCACGGGCGTGGGCGGCGGCATCGTCATCGACGGCAAGGCGTATTCCGGCGCGCACGGCGTCGGCTCAGAGATCGGCCATATGATCATCGAGCTGGACGGCGAGGAGTGCACCTGCGGCAACTACGGGTGCTTTGAGCGCTACGCGTCGGCGACGGCGATCATCCGCGAGGGGCGCAAGGCCTATGCGCAGCACCCCGACAGCCTGATCGGCCAGCTGTGCGGCGGCGATCCGGACAAGATCACCGCCAAGACGATCTTCGACGCGGCCAAGGAGTCCGACCCCACGGCGGTCAAGGTCTTCCGCCGCTACGTGCGCGCGCTGGCGCACGGCATCGTGACGATCATCAACGTGCTCGACCCGGAGGTCATCGCGCTGGGCGGCGGCGTCTCCCTAGCGGGCGACTTCCTGCTGCAGGCCGTGCGCGAGGCGGTGAAGCCGCTGGTCTTCTTCAAGACCATGCCCTATGCGCGCATCGAGCTGGCCAAGCTCGGCCCGGACGCGGGCATCATCGGCGCGGCGATGCTGGGCAAGTGAGCCCTTTCTCCCCGGCGACAGAGCGCCCGGAACCCCATGGGGTTCCGGGCGCTTTTTCTGTCAGTCCGCCGCCTCCAGCCGCCGGCGCGGCACCGTCACCTGCATCTCCACGCGGTCGCCCAGGTCGCGCAGCGTGCAGTCCACCTGTACGCCCGACGCCTTCATCTGCGAGACGATGCCGCGGATCGCGTTGAGGTACAGCCGGTGGTCGCGCACCAGCGGGATCACCTTGCGCCCGCCCTGCCCCGCCGGCAGCGCGCCGCGCGCGCGCTGCACCGCACGCTCGACCAGTGCCTCCGTATCCCGCACGCTGAGCACGCACTCCGCCGCCTGGCGCGCGATCTGTAGCCGGTCTTGCGGACTGGTCAGCCGCAGCAGCGCGCGGGCGTGGCGCTCGCCGAGGCGGCCGCTGCGCAGCACCTCGCGCACCGGCTCCTCCAGGCGCAGCAGCCGCAGCTTGTTGGCGATGGAGGACTGGCTCCTGCCCACGCGCGCGGCCAGCTCCTCCTGCGAGAGCTTGAACTCGCGGATCGCGCGCGCGTAGCCCTCCGCCTCCTCAAAGTAGTGCAGCCGTCCGCTGGCGAGACTGACGATCAGCTCGCCCAGCTCGCCCTCGTGAATGCCCTCGGGCATGACGATCGCCTCGACCTGTGTGATCCCCGCGCGCCGCAGCGCGCGCAGCGTGCGCTCGCCCGCGATCAGCTCGTATACGCCGTCCTGCGCCGTGGCGCGCACGGTCAGCGGCTGCTCGTCGCCCGATGCAGCGCCCACGCCATGGCGCGGCTGCGCGCGCGGCAGAATCGCTGAGACGTCAATCCAGCAGACCTGCTTGCAGGGCACGCCGTTCAAGAACACCATCTTTTCCTCCGAACGCAGCATGGGGCTCCTCCTCCCCGGGGCCGCATGGCCCCGATGCCCTGCGTGTTCTCCCCCCGCATGCCCAATTCCTGCAAAGACGGGCGTCCTCCGGCCCGCAATCGTTCGCCGGAAAACGCCCGTCTTTTCGCCTTTTTGACGCGCCCACGCCCGCGCGGCGCGCGTCCCGACCTCATCCGAGGGGATTCTTGCCCGGCAGACCCGCGCGGCGCGGATACTGTCGAGCGGTTTTCTGCCGCTTGGCGCACACCAGCAGCACATGCTGCCAGTCCCGTCCCGGCACCGGCGCATCCAGCACGCCCTCCAGCGCGCCGCCCAGCAGGTGCGCCGCGCGCCGCGCCTGCTCCAGCTCCGCCTGCAGGCCGGGCCCCTTCCACGCGATGGCCCGGCCGCCCACGCGCACGAACGGCAGCGTCAGCTCCAGCAGCGTGGGCGTGGCCGCCACCGCGCGCGAGACGGCCACGTCGTACGCCTCGCGGCGCGCTTCATCCCGCGCCGCATCCTCGGCGCGCATGTGCACCGCCTGCGCGGGCAGGTCCAGCGCCTCGATCGCCGCCTGCAAAAACGTCACGCGCTTGCGCTGCGCGTCCAGCAGCGTCACGCGCAGGTCCGGCCGCAGGATGCACAACGGGATGCCCGGCAGGCCCGCGCCCGTGCCCACGTCGATCACGCGCGCGCCCTGTGGGATGAGGCCCAGCGCCAGCGGCGCGGCAGAATCGAGGTAGTGGCGGTCGACCATCTCCTCGGGCTCCAGCACGGCCGTCAGGTCAATGCGCGCGTTCCACTCCGTGAGCAGCGCGTGATAGCGCGCCAGCCGGTCCAACGTCACGCCGTCTGCCGCCACGCCCAGGCGCTCCAGGCCCGCCTGCAGCCTCTCCGTCACGCACCGATCTTCCATAGCACACTCTCCACAATGAATTTGGCCCAGCTGAGCGTCTCGCGCACGTGGTTCTTGAGCCAGTACTCCGGCTTGCTCTCGCTGCCCGCGCCCGTCGCCTCGATGCCGACCTGCCCGCACAGCGCCAGCGCGCGCGCTACGTGGTAGTCGCTGGTGACGACCACCGCGCGCGACAGCCCCTGCGCCTGCATGATCTCGCGCGCGAAAATCAGGTTTTCACGCGTGTTGAACGACTTCGTCTCCGCCACAATATCCTCGGCCCGTGCGCCATGCGCGATCAACCACGCGCGCATGACCTCGCCCTCGGGCGCCGGCTCGTCGTCGCCCTGCGCGCCGCAGACGATGACCGTCTGGGGGCGTTCCTCATAGATCTGCAGCGCAAGCGTAAGCCGCCGCTCCAGCGCCACGGACGGCGTGCCGTCGGGCAGCACCTGCGCGCCCAGCACGATCACCGCGTCCGACTCTCCGCGGGGGGACAGCGTCGCCTCGCGATAGACGACGTAGCCCATCAGCAGGGCAAACGCCGCCACGGCGGCCAGCGCCAGGCAACCGACGACCGTCAGCATCCGTCTAATCCTCCTCCAGACCATCGTATCCCTCCGTAGCGCCCGTCTGCAGCACCTTGCCCCGCCGGGCCGTAGGCATCGACGCCATCCTGACGCGGTAGTCGAAGTCCTCCAGTGAGACGAGCTGTCCCTTCTCGATCATGTGCATGTGCGTGAGCGAGCACAGCGCGTCGTCGCTGACGATGATGTGATCGATCAGCCGCACGTCGATCGCGCGCAGCGCCTCCATCACCCGCAGCGTCGCGTCGTAATCCCCGCGCGAAGGCATCGCCTCCCCGCCGGGATGGTTGTGCGCGATCAGCACGGCATATGCGTTGTGCAGCAGCGTCTCGCGCACGATCTCGCGCGGATAGAGCTGCGATTCGTCGATCGTGCCCTGGTGCATGAGCACGGGCTTGATCAGGTATCCCTTCGCGTCCAGGCACAGCAGGTATACGCACTCGTTCTTGCGCCCGCGCAGCAGCGAGCGGCAGTATGCGCCGGCGCGCTCGAGATTGTTCAGCCGCGGCCGCTCGCGCTGCTTGTCTCGCTCGTAGTAGCTCATCAGCTGCGGCATCAGCGCGAGGAGCGCGGCGGCGTTGGGCCCCACGCCCGGCGTCTCCATGAGCTCCTCGGGCCGCGCCTCAAGCACGGCGCTCAGCGAGCCGAAGCGCTCGATCAGCTGGTGCGCCAGGGGATTGACGTCCCGCTGGGGGATCGCGAAGCAGAGCAGCAATTCCAGCGCCTCGTGGGGCGCAAAGCCGCTCAGCCCCTCTTCAAAGAAGCGCTGGCGCAGGCGCGCTCGGTGTCCGCTGTGCATCATAGGTCACGCCTCCAGCAGGATCGGCAGCACCCCGCCGATGTCCCCGGCCACGGGCATGCCGCACTGGCTCAGCCGCCTACGCGTATTGTGCCCGCCCGCGACGAGGATGCACCGGCAACCCATGTGCGAGGCGACGAACGCGTCGGTGATCATGTCGCCCACGAGCACGGCCTCCTCGGGCGGGACGCCCAGCAGCGCGAGCTGATGCAGGCCGCGCTCCTCCTTGGTGCCGCCGCCGTTGTCCAGCAGGCCGGTGACGGCGCTCATGAAGGGCGTCAGGCCCAGGGCCTGGGCCTGATGCAGCAGCGAGGGCTCGTAGCTGGAGGAGAGGATCGACTGGGTGTAGCCCGCGTCGCGGATGGCCTGCAGCGCCTGCAATGCGCCGGGCATCAGGCCCACGTTGACGGCCTCGCGGTTAAACTCCTCCAAAAACGTCTCGTTGATCCACTTGAAGTCGTACTTCTGCAGGTCGACGCCCAGGTCCTGATAGAACAGCTCGACCGGGTTGCGCATGAACGTACGGTAGTCCTCCAGCGTGATGGGCTCCATGCCCATCTGGCGCAGCAGCCTGTTGTCAATGGACAGCGCCAGCTGCGCGTCGTTGAGCAGCGTACCGTTGAAGTCCCAGATGACGTGGCGGATTTTCGGCTTCATGGATTCCGTGAATGTCATGGCTGTCGTAGCTCCTTTGTGCTGTGTTCAGGTCGCCTCGTCGAACAGCGCGCGGATGTCGGCCTCGGACAGCTGCGTGGGCATCTGCTCGCCGGCGGTCACCATCGCGTCGAAGATGCGGCGCTTGCGCTCGCCCAGGCGCACGACCTGCTCCTCGATGGAGGCATGCGTGATCAGGCGGATGACCTGCACCTTGTTCTTCTGGCCGATGCGGTGTACGCGGTCGGTGGCCTGGTCCTCGGCGGCGGGGTTCCACCAGGGGTCGTAGTGGATGACCGTGTCCGCGCCGGTGAGGTTCAGCCCCGCGCCGCCTGCCTTGAGCGAGATGAGGAACACCTGGCCCTCGCCGCCGTTGAAGCGGTTGACCAGGCCCATGCGCTTCTTGGGCGGGGTTTCGCCGTCCAGGTACAGGCAGGTGATGCCCGCGGCCTCGAGGCGGCGCTGCAGGATGCGCAGCATGCGCGTGAACTGCGAGAAGACCAGTGCGCGGTGACCGGCCTCCAGTGCGCCGGGCAGGATGTCCAGCAACATGTCGATTTTGCCGCTGGAGGCGCAGTAGTCGGGCAGGCACAGCGCGGGGTGACAGCAGATCTGGCGCAGCTCGGTGATGGCGGCCAGTACCTCCACGCGCCCGCGCTGCATGCCCTTGGTGCGCAGCAGGTTGTCCACGTGCCCGCGCAGGCGCAGCAGCGACGCCTGATAGACGTTGCGCTGCTCCTCGGTCATGTCGGCATACAGCTGCGTCTCCATCTTCTCCGGCAGCTCGCGCAGCACGTCGCCCTTGAGGCGGCGCAGCAGGAACGGGCGGATGCGCTGGCGCAGGGACTCGCTGTTCTGGCCCTCGCCGTGGCGGTGCATGAACTGGGCGTAGCTCATCAGATAGCCGGGCAGCACGAAGTCGAAGATCGACCACAGCTCGCCGGGGTGGTTTTCCATGGGCGTACCGGTCAGCGCCAGGCGCGTGCGCGCCGTCAGCTGCTTGACCGCCGCCGCGCTGACGGACATGGCGTTCTTGATGTGCTGCGCCTCATCCAGCACCGCAAAGCGGAAGCGCACGTCCGACAGCAGCGCGATGTCGCGCCGGATCAGCGGATACGAGGTGACGAACACATCCGCCTCTCCGGCCTTGAGCCGGTCGATCTGCGCCTGACGCGCGGCCTGCCCGCCCTCGGCCACCAGCACGCGCAGCTCGGGCGCAAAGCGCAGCAGCTCCGCCTGCCAGTTGTAGACCAGCGACGTGGGCGCCACGACGATCGACGGGCTGCCCGGCTCCTTGCGGCAGGCCCACAGCAGCAGCGCGATGACCTGCAGCGTCTTGCCCAGGCCCATGTCGTCAGCCAGGATGCCGCCCATGTGCAGCCGGTGCAGCGCCTGCATCCAGGCAAAGCCGCGCTGCTGATAGGGGCGCAGCACCGCGCGCAGCGGCTCGGGGCAGGGATCGCCTGCCTCCCCCATGCGCGCCGTGACCGCGCGCACGGAGTCATCCACCTGCACGGGCAGGCTGCTGCCGTCCAGCAGGCTGGTGAGGTAGGCCGCGCGATAGGCGGCCATGTCCACCGCATTGGAGCGGTAGCCCTCGGTGCTGTCAGGCATGTCGGCCAGGGTGCTATCGGCGACCGTGTCGGCCAGCTCGAACCAGTCCTCCATCCCGCTCAGGTCCAGGAACGTGCCGTCCTTGAGGTGGAAGTACTTCTTGCGGTCGCGCAGCGCCTGCAAAATGAGCAGCAGCTCCTCCGCGGGCTGACCGCTCTCCTGCAAGCTCAGCTGCAGCACGCCGCCCTGCATGTGCAGCGTGCCCGCAAAGTGCGGCTTGCGCGGCGTCATGCGCTTGAAGTCCTCGGAGCAGAAGACCTGCGCGCCCTCCCGCAGCGTGTTCACGCCCTCGGTCAGGAAGGCGTAGACCGCCTCGGTCGCGGCCAGGTATACGCGCCCTGCGCGCACGCGAAAGCCCGCGCCCGCCAGGCACTCCAGCACGCGGTGCTCGCCCGCCGCATCACGCATGAGCAGCAATCGCGAACCGCTCTGCGCCGTCTCCTGTCCCTGCGCGCCCTCTATCTGCGCGGCAAAGGGATCGATTTCCTCTTCGCCATAGGCAAAGATCGTGCGCGCCGTCACGGCGCGGCCCTCGCGATCCAGGTATACGCGCGCCTGTAGCGGACGGCGCACGATGCGCTCGGCCAGCGCGCCATCCAGCTCCACCTCGCCTGCACGCGACAGGCGCGGCAGCAGCTCCGAGATCACGCGCTCCTCCGCGCCGGCCTCAAAGCGGAACGCCGCCCGATCCTGCCGTGCGTTGTCCAGCAGCACCTGCAGCACCCTGCGCTGTGCCTGGGGTACGCGCAGCGCCTCGCCGTCGCACAGCACGAACTCGCAGTCCGCCGTCAGCGCGCGCAGGCGCGCGGGCAGATCCGCGGTCAATTGCAGTTCGCGACCGGAGCCCTGCAACAGAAAGTGCAGCTGCACCGGCCCCTGTACGACACAGGGCAGGGACAGCAGCCGGTCGCCCACGGCCAGACGGAAGGGACGCGCCAGCAGGATGCGCAGCAGCCGCGCGGCGTGCACATCCGGCAGCGTCATGTACTTGGTCTCGTCCGGCCGCACGGGCGCCGTGCCCGCCATGCGCTGGATGTACTCCACTTCGTCCAGCACGCGCAGCATCAGCTCGTCCGCGCGCTCAAACGTCATCCAGGCCGGCTGGAGCGTGAACCCCTTGCCGAACGCCAGCGGCGTCTTCTCCCGAACCGCCTTGAGCATCTGCGCGATGTTGCGCACGACGTAGAGCCGTTCCTGGCCCATGCGCATGGCCAGGCGCAGCCGGGCTCCCTGCTGGGGCTCGGGCAGCAATTGCAGCGTCCACTCGATCTGCACGGGCGAATCCACCGGCAGCGCGGGCTCCAGCGCGCTGAGCAGCTCGTCCGCCGCGCTGCGCGCGCGCCGCCTGCGCGCCTCTTCCACCAGTCCCGAGCCGTGCGCCAGCAGGATCGCCGCCACCACATGGCGGCAGGGCTTGTGCGTGCCCTCAAACGCCGCGCAGCTGCACTTGCCTGCGAGCCGGTCGCCGATCCCCACGCGCACCGTGCGCCGGGGATCGCCATCCACCACGTAGCGCAGGTCGTCCCTGCGCTCCTCCAGGGGCCGCACCGCCCCGCGTCTGTATATGGCCACGCCCGCCTCGAATTCCTCCTGAGGCGTCATGCGCTTGAGCTGTTCCAATTCGGGTGTCAACCGGGCCACTCCATTTCGCGTCCGGCGGGCGCGCCCGCCAGAGGGATAACCTTATTTCTATTCTGCGGTCTGCGGGCAAATTCCTGCCGCGTCTCAGGCCGGACGGGCGCATTTTTTCTTCCCATTTTTCGCTTTTTCCCCTTTTGCGCATCAAAAAAAAGGCCCGCGTTTCCGCGGACCCAGGGTTGGATTACCGGATTTCAATGCGGCGCGGAGCCTTTTCGGCCTCCTGCACGCTCTCCTTGGGCAGCGTCACCCGAAGCACGCCGTCCTCGTAGCGCGCCTCGATGCCCTCCTCGCGCACACCCGTCAGATCAAAGCTGCGCTGGAAGCGGCCCGTGCGGCGCTCGCTGTAGACGTAGTTCTGGCGCTCCTCCTTCTGTTCGCTGTTCATATTCGCCGCGATCGTCAGCGTACCGCCATCGACCGTCAGCTCAATGTCGTTCTGCTTGACGCCCGGCAGCTCCGCCGAGAGCTCATAGGCGTCCTTGCCCTCCTTCACATCCACGCGGAACGCGGACGTGCCAAACATGTCGCCCATGTCGAAGAAGGAATTGAAGAACCGGTCGTCCCACAGGCTGGGCACGGCGTTGCGGCTGGCCATCGAACGGTTGGTGTGAAGCGGAATCATAGAGAACATATCGCAGACCTCCTTGTTTTGTCGGCTGATGTTGCATTTGTTAGGGTCTCCGGGTCCGGGCTCCTTATGCCTTTCCCTTTTGACAAGTGTATTATATCTCAAAGATCAAAGAAAGTCAAGCCCATAAAGGTCAAAGAAAGTCATTTTATTGCGCGGATGCCTGAATATCAAAGGATATTCCATGTTTTCAAATGATTTTGAGCTTTTTTGCGTTTTTTCTCTGTTTTTTATTTTTCCCTCCAAAACAGCGGCAGGGGCGCCCGCCTCTCCTGTGCGGACGCCCCCGGCTATGATTCCAAACGCGCGGGTCAACCATGCGCGCGTCTCTTGGCATGCATTTTGATGTAATCGCGCAGTTCCTCCATGGGCATGGGCG
Organism: Candidatus Onthenecus intestinigallinarum; assembly: GCA_018713325.1. GTDB lineage: Bacteria > Bacillota > Clostridia > Christensenellales > Aristaeellaceae > Beduinella > Beduinella intestinigallinarum. The sequence continues at coordinate 38,380 of DVFJ01000035.1, forward strand.
GGCCGATCATATAGCCCTGGCCCTTGAGGAACTCCAGATGCTCGAAAAACTCGAACTGCTCGCCCGTTTCGATGCCCTTGGCGCACACGAACAGGTCGAGCGTGTCGGCGAAGTGGGCGATGGCGACCAGGACCTTGCAGGTCTGCTCATCGTCCGGCACGCCCGAGGCAAAGGAGCGGTCGAGCTCCAGGCCGTCGACGTGTACCTCGCGCAGCAGGTCGATGTTAGAGTGGCCCGTGCCAAAGTTGCCCAGCAGCATGGCGATGCCGACCTCATCGTGCAGGCGGTTGATGTTGGCCACGCCGGTAGGGGTGAGGCGCTGCGCCTCGCTGAGCTCAAACTGCAGCTTGTAGGGGCGCATCTTCGTGCGCTCCATCATGCCCAACACCCGCTCGCAGAAGTCGGGCTCGTTGGCCTGCGCGGCCAGGACGTTGATCGAGAGCGTCACGTTGCTGTCGGTCTCGGCGGTGAGGCGTACGGCGGCCTCCATTGCGCGCTCCATGAACCAGGCATAGAAGATGCGGGTGAGCTCCTCGTCGGCCTCGACAGTCCGGATCAACTCCTGCGCGGGAACGCTCTCCCCGTCCGGCCGGCGAATCCGCTCTGCAAAGACCTCATACGTATTGCAGGTGTTTTTGCCAAACGTCCACTTGGGCTGACCATAAAGCTCCAGCGCATCATCCCGGATCAATTGCAGTATCCGTTCCCGGTTCATCGTCATCTTGGTTTTCCCTCCCGTCTGATTGGGGCAGGCTGCGCATCAGGCCGAGGTGTCCAGCGCGCCTTAATTGTGTATCATATTCGATATGTCCTGTCCAAATCCCTTCTTTTTTGCCAGTTTTCACAATTTTTTTCACAAGCATCTGAGGAAGCGGCGGATGCCAGGCGCGCGCGGCCAGGCTGTGCAGACGCAAAAAAGCGCCCAGACGAACGTCTGGGCGCTTTCTCATTGGGATCCGGCAGCGACCTACTCTCCCGGGCCGTCTCCAGCCAAGTACCATCGGCGCACAAGGGCTTAACTTCTGTGTTCGGTATGGGAA
>DVFJ01000036.1 GCA_018713325.1 Candidatus Onthenecus intestinigallinarum
CCACGACGAGCGCGAGCAGACGCTCAACCAGCTGCTTGGAGATGGACGGCTTCTCGATCAACGAGGGCGTCATCGTGCTGGCCGCGACCAACCGACGCGACATCCTTGACCCGGCGCTGCTGCGCCCTGGCCGCTTTGACCGGCAGATCACCGTCAACTACCCGGACGTGAAGGGCCGCGAGGCCGTGCTCAAGGTGCACTCGCGCGGCAAGCCCCTGGCGGACGACGTGGACCTGTCCGTTCTGGCCAAGCGCACGCCGTTCTTCACGGGCGCGGATCTGGAGAACATCATGAACGAGGCCGCCATCCTGTGCGCGCGCGACGGCGGCACCGTCATCACCATGAAAAACCTGCAGGACGCCGTGGAGCGCGTGCAGATGGGACCGGAGAAGAAGAGCCACGTCGTCACCGAAAAGGACAAGCGGCTCGTGGCCTATCACGAGGCCGGCCATGCGATTGTCGGCGCCAAGCTCGAGTACTGCGACGACGTGCACCTGGTGACCATCGTGCCGCGCGGCAACGGCGCTGGCGGCTATACGCTGTCTTTGCCCGTGGAGGAGCGTGACTTCTCCACCAAGAACGCGCTGACCGACTTTGTGACCATGGCGCTGGGCGGCTATGCGGCCGAAAAGCTCGTCATCGGCGACGTGTCCAACGGCGCGACGAGCGACCTGAAGCGCTCTACCGAGATCTGCCGCGCGATGGTGACGCAGTACGGCATGAGCGACAGACTCGGCCCGATCTACCTGGGCGGCGAGCAGGAGGTCTTCCTCGCGCGCGACATGAGCCAGCAGACGCGCAACTACTCCGACGAGCTGGCCGCGCTGGTCGACGACGAGATCCGCGAACAGCTGCACTCGGCCTATGAGCGCGCGTTCGCCATTCTCCAGCAGAACCTGCCCAAGCTGCACGGCCTGGCCGCGCTGCTCATCGAGAAGGAGACCGTCGGCAAGGCCGAGTTTGACGCCTTCATGAACGAGGACGGCGCGCCCCGGGCGTAAAGGCCAGAAAACGAAAGAAGGAAATTTCCCATGCGGTTTTCGGACAAGCTGGATGCCTATGAAAAGAGCATCTTCTCCCTTCTGGCGGAGGAAAAGGCGGCGCTTGCCGCCTCGGGGGCGGACGTGATCGACCTGTCGATCGGCACCCCCGACCTGCCGCCCGCGCCGCACGTCATGCAGGCGCTCTGCGAAGCGGCGCTTCGGCCTGAAAACTACATCTATGCGGTGAAGGACCGTCCGCAGCTGCTTCAGGCGGCTGCGGACTGGTACCTGCGCCGCTTTTCCGTCCGCCTGGACCCGCAGACGCAGATCATCTCGCTGCTGGGCTCGCAGGATGGACTGGCGCACATCGCGCAGGCGCTGCTCGATCCGGGCGACACGGTGCTCGTGCCCGATCCCTGCTATCCGATCTTCGCGATCGGGCCCGCGCTTTGCGGCATGCAGGTGGAGCGGCTGCCGCAGCTGCCCCAAAACGGCTACCGCATCGACTTTGACGCCGTCGATCCGGAGCTTGCGCGCCGGGCGAAGCTGCTGATCGTCTCCTATCCCAACAATCCCGTCACCGCCGTGGCCGACGCCGCCTACTATGAGCGGATGGTCGCCTTTGCCAAGCGGTACGACCTGGCCGTGCTGCACGACAACGCCTACTGCGAGCTGACGTTTGACGGCTACCGCTGCGGCAGCTTCCTGCAGACGCCGGGCGCGATGGACGTGGGCGTGGAGTTCAACTCGCTGTCCAAGACGTACAACATGGCCGGCGCGCGCGTGGGCTTTGCGATGGGCAATGAGCGCATGATCGCGCTGCTGCGCTCGCTCAAGAGCAACTTCGACTTCGGCATCTTCCTGCCCATCCAGCTGGCGGCGGAGGCCGCGCTCAACGGCCCGCAGGACAGCGTCGAGCAGACGCGCAGCACCTATCAGCGCCGGCGCGATCTGCTGCTGGACGGCCTGGCGCAGGCGGGCTGGGCGATCGACCGGCCGCGCGCCACGATGTTCGTGTGGGCGCGCATTCCGCAGGGCTTTGAGAGCAGCGAGGCGTTTGCGCGCGCGCTCATGCGGCGCACGGGCGTCATCGTCGTGCCCGGTACGGCGTTCGGCCCCTCGGGCGAAGGGCATGTGCGCATCGCGCTCGTACAGCCGCAGGAGCGGTTGGAGGAGGCTGTGCGGCGCATCGCCGAAAGCGGCATCCTGAGGGAGCGGGCATGAGGGCGGATCTGCACGTCCATACGACGGCGTCGGACGGCGCCTGCACGCCGGGCGAGGTGGTATCCGCCGCTGCACAGGCCGGGTTTGACCTGCTGGCGGTCACGGATCACGACACGATCGGCGGGATCCGGGCGGCGATGGCGCGCGCGCAGGAGCTGGGCATGGCCCTGCTGCCGGGCGTGGAGTTGAGCGTCGTCAGCGCGGGCTCGGACCGGGAAATTCACCTGCTCGGCTATGGGCTCCATCCCGACGATCCGGGACTTGCGGCCTATTTTGACCGCAAGGAGCGGGAGCGGGAGGCGCGCGCGCAGGCGATGGTCGAGCGCGTGCGCGCGCTGGGCATGGATGTGCGCTTTGAAGAGGTGCGCGCCATGGCCGGCGGGGTCATCTCCCGCTCGCACATCGCCAAGCGCATGGTGGAGCTGGGTTGTGTGGGCAGCGTCAAGGAGGCGTTCGAGCGCTTTCTGAATCCCGGTCGGCCCGCCTATGTGCCGCGCGAGGCCACGACGATGGCGCAGGGCTGCGCGCTACTGCGCGCGGCAGGCGCCGTGTCGGTGCTGGCGCATCCGGGTCTTTTGCGCATGGGCGAGACGGCGTTGGAGGCGTGTGTGGCCGAATGGCAGGGACAGGGCCTGCAGGGACTGGAGGCGTTTCATCCGAGCCACCAGGCCAACCACGCGCGCTTTCTGTACGGCTTGGCGCGCAGGCGCGGCCTGCTCGTGACGGGCGGGAGCGACTATCACGGCGAGGCGATGCGCCCTACGCACCTGGGGGACGGTCTGGCCGGCTGGGAGAGCTGCGATGCGGACGTGCGCGCGCTGTGGCATGCGGCGGGAACGCGCTGCGGAAGGCTCCCTGACGAACCGATTTGACGGCGGAAAAGGAGGGGGACGGCTTTGTCCATGTATTCCCGGGCCGGCTACACGCCGCCGCAGGCGCCCAAGCCGCCGGCAGAGCCCAGGCGAAAGAAGGGCGGTTCCGGCGGACGCAGGCCGCCCACCCGACGGCCGGGTGGACGCATCCGCTTTTCGCGGCGGGCCAAGGCGGTCTTCGCGCTGCTGCTGACGCTGATCGTGCTGGTGCTGGCGACGATGGGCGTGGCGGTGTTCATGAGCCTGTACGTGCACGCCTATGACGACGCGTTCGTGCCGGGCGTCTACATCGGCAACGTGCCGCTGGGCGGGCTGACGCCCGAGGAGGCGGCGCAGCAGCTGTCCGGCATTGCGCAGCAGGGCATGGAGGGCTGGCATGTCAATCTGATCTATCAGGATGTGACCAAGACCATCACGCCGCAGGATCTGTCCATGACGTTTGACGTGGGCGATCAGTTGAACCGCGCGTGGGCCATCGGCCGCTCGGGCAGCCTCTTTGAGCGCTTTATGCAGATCCGCCAGGCGCAGCAGGAGCCCGTGACGATCGTGGGCGAGATCGCCTATGACGAAGCGCGGCTGGACGAGATCCTCAGCCAGGTGCAGGCGGGTCTGGAGCGCCAGGTACAAAACGCCACTTCGTCCTTCGAGCCCTCGAGCGACACGCCGTTTTCCTTCACCGACGAGGTATACGGCCGCCATCTGGATACGGCGCCCGTCAGGGAGCAGATCGTCGAGGCCATCGCCACGTTGACCAGCTGCGACATCACGCTGGAGCCCGAGCTGACCGCGCCCGAGATCACCCGCGCGATGCTCGAGGAGAACCTCTCCGCGATCGTGATCGTCACGAGCAACATCTCCTCTTCCAGCGACGAGGGCCGCAACCAGAACATCGCCGTCGCGCTGGATCATCTCAACGGCCTGGTCATCTCCGCGGGCGAGCGGGTGTCCTTCAACAGCGCGGTCGGCAAGCGCACGACGGAAAACGGCTATACGACGGCGCTTGAGATCGCCTATGGCGAGTATGTCGAGGGCATCGGCGGCGGCGTGTGCCAGGTTTCCACGGCGCTGTATCAGGCGGTGCTTCGCGCGGGGCTGGAGGTGTTGGAGCGAACGCCGCACGCGATCCCATCCAATTATGCGGAGATGGGGCAGGACGCGACAGTATCCGACCGCGGGCTGGACTTTGTCTTCCGCAACTCCAGCGACATGCCCATCTACATCAAGGCGCGCCTGGTGACGGACACGAGCCGCAAGTACATCGAGATCACGATCTTCGGCAAGCCGCTGCCCGACGGCATCCGCTACACGCTCGAATCGACCGTGATCGAGACGATCCCGTTGCCAGAGCCCGTGTACGTGCGCGACAAGGACGCCCAATACGTCGTCTATGACGACGAGGAATACCAGGCCAGCGACGGCCGCGAGGGCTATGTGGTGGAGACGTACCGGGTCACGTCGCAAAACGGCGCGGTCACAGAGCGCGAGCTCATCTCCACGGATACCTATGACGCAAAGGCGCCGGAGATCTACGTCGGCGCGCAGCCCAGGCCCACGCCGACGCCGGCCCCGACGCCCACGCCGATCGCGTGAATACATATCAGACATGTAGGAGGAGAACATCATGGACAAGCAGTGCTTTCTGACTCAAAAGGGACCCAAGGCCGTCGGCCCGTATTCGACCGCAGTCGTCTACGGCGACACGATCTACCTGTCGGGCATGATCCCCATCGACCCCGCCACGCAGAAGCTCGTCGAGGGCGACTGCGCCGCGCAGGCCGTGCGCGTGTTTGAAAACATCCAGCTCGTGCTGGGCGAGATGGGCGCGACGATGCAGGACGCGCTCAAGACCACCGTGTACCTGACCGACCTGTCCAAGTTCGGCGAGGTGAACGCGATCTACAAGGACTGGTTCGGCCCGGACTATCCCGCGCGTACGTGTGTGGAGATCAGCAAGCTGCCGCTCGGCGCGCAGATCGAGGTCGAGGTCATCGCCCGCAAGGCCTGAACGAGGCAGATATGACGAACGCCCTGTTTTCAAAAGAAAACAGGGCGTTTTGGGCTGCCAGGCATGCGGATTTGCCGCTTATGCTTTGGGCTCATGCGCCGCGATCTGGTCGTTGAGCAGGTTGATGTTGCCGCAGCCCATCGTTAGCACCAGATCGCCGGGCTGCCAGTGCGCGCGCAGGTACGCCTCCGCGTCGTCGAACGTGGGCGTGTAGTGCACGCGCTGTCCGGTGCGCGCGATGGCGTCCACCAGCATCGTCGCATGGATGTCGCCGGGGTCCTTCTCGCGCGCGGCGAAGATGTCCGTGATGAGGATCTCATCCGCGTCCCGGCAGCAGTCGATGTAGCCGTCGAACAGGCGCTTGACGCGCGAGTACGTGTGCGGCTGCATGACCGCCCACAGGCGGTTGGGGTGCTGCAGCCTGGCGATGGACAGCGCGTTGCGCATCTCCGTGGGGTTGTGGCCGTAGTCGTGGTACAGGCGCACGCCCTGCACGGTGGAGGTCAGTTCAAAGCGGCGGTGCGCGCCGCAGAAGGCGTCCATGCCGCGCTCAAGCGCCTCGTCGGGCGCGCCCAGCGCATGCGCCGCGGCCAGCGCGGCCAGCGCGTTCATGACGTTGAACGTGCCCGGCACGCGCATCTCGATGTGCGCGAGCGTCTGGCCAGCGTGGACGAGGTCGAAGCGCGCGTGGCCCGTCTCGTCGTAGCGCAGGTTGCCGGGGCGCCAGTCGTTCGCCTCATCCAGACCGAAGGACTCGTGCGCGCAGGGGAGCGCCTCCATCAGCGCGCGCACGCGCGGGTCGTCGCCGTTGCCGATGCACAGGCCGTCCGCGGGCAGCAGCGCCAGGAAGGCGCCGAACGCGCGCTGGATGTCGTCGATGTCCCTGTAAAAGTCCAAGTGATCCTCCTCGATATTGAGCACCACGGCGATCGAGGGGCGCAGGTGCAGGAAGCTGGCGTTGAACTCGCATGCCTCGGCGATGAACGCGTCGCCGTGGCCGATGCGCGTGCTGCCGCCGATGGCGTCCAGCTGTCCGCCGATGTGGATGGCCGGATCCAGGTTCGCCTCCATCGCGATCTGCGCGAGCATCGAGGTCGTCGTCGTCTTGCCGTGCGTGCCGCAAACGCCCACAGCCCTGGGATATCCCTCCATCAGTTGGCCCAGGAGCACGGCGCGCTCCATCGTCGGGATGGAAAGGCGTTCGGCCTCCACGCGCTCGGGATTGTCCGGCGCGATGGCCGCAGTGTAGACGATCAGGTCCGCCCCGTGCACGTTTTGCGGCCGGTGCCCGATCTGAACGGGAATGCCCAGCGCTCGCAGGCCGCGCGTGGCGTACGACTCGGTCCCGTCCGAACCGGTGACGGCGTATCCCTTTTGCAGCAGCATTTCGGCCAGGCCCGACATGGAGCTGCCGCCGATGCCGATCATGTGGATGCGCTTGCCCGCGTAGTCGCGGATATGCGGTGAAAGCATAAAGTCACTCCCTCTAAGGCCGAGAACTTTTTCGTGCGTATCGTCTCTATTATACGCTTTTGCTGCCATATGTATCAACGGGTTTTTGAAAAATATGCTTGAACTCACAAAAACACGGACAAACGGCAAGAAAATCTGCCTGTATACTGGATTTTACATGGAAAGTGAATTATAATATGGACGATTCCTGAAAACATTCGTTTTTTTTGAAAGGAGATCGACCATGGACCGCATCCGGCGCAACGAGCGCCTCGCCGCGATGACGCGCATCCTGACTGCCGCGCCCAACCACATCTTCACGCTCAGCCACTTCTGCGAGATGTTCGGCGCGGCCAAGTCGACGCTCAGCGAGGATATCGACATCCTGCGCGATGTGTTCGCGCAGTTTCACCTGGGGCACCTGGAGACCGTGACGGGGGCCGCCGGCGGCGTGCGCTACCGCCCGATCCTCGTAGGCGAGGAGGCGTGCGCCTGCATGCAGACGGTTGCGCAGATGCTCTCCTCGCCGGGGCGCGTGCTGCCGGGCGGGTTCGTGTACATGGCCGACGTGCTCTCCCGGCCCGATCTGGTCGAGAAGATGGGCATGATCATGGCCTCGCAGTACTACCGCCAGGAGCCGGACTTCGTGCTGACGATGGAGACGAAGGGCATCCCCGTCGCGCTGATGGCCGCCAAGGCGCTGGACGTACCGCTGGTCATCGTGCGCCGGGACAGCAAGGTGTACGAGGGCCCCGCGGTCAACATCAACTATCTGTCCGGGTCGGCCGGCCGCGTGGAGACGATGTCCCTGTCGCGCCGGGCGGTCAAGGAGGGCCAGCGCGCGCTGATTGTGGATGACTTCATGCGCGCAGGCGGCACGGCGCGCGGCATGGTCGATATGATGCGCGAGTTCGCGGTGACGGTGGTGGGCATCAGCGTGGTCATGGCCACGCGCGAGCCGCAAAAGAAGCGGGTGGAGGGCGTGAAGTCCCTGCTGATGATGGAACAGGTGGACGACGCGCAGGAATGCGCGGTCATCCATCCGTCGGATTGGCTCTTGCAGTAGACAAGACTGGAGGCGTGGCGTATGAACCGTATGGCACTCATTCTGGCTGCGGACGACGGCGCACAAATGCAGTCCGGTATTCCCAAGGCGCTGCACACGCTGTGCGGCAGGACGATGATCGAGCATGTCGCGCATGCGATGCATAGCGTGTGCGGCGATGTCGCCTATGTGCTGGGCGAAAGCCGCGAAGCGGTGCTGCGGCGCGTGGGACAGGACGCCCTGCATGTGGCGCAGCCTGCGCAGGATGGTTGGGGCACCGCGCGCGCCGTCCGGGCCGCGATGCCGCTGATTGCCGGTCGCGAGGGCTGCGTGATCATTGCGCCGGGCGACGTGCCGCTGGTGAGCGAGGAGTCGCTGGAGCGGCTGGTGAGCGCTGTCGAAGAGGGCGACAGCCCGGCGGCGCTGCTGTATGCGTCGCTGGATGAGCCCGCGGGATACAACCGCATCGTGCGCGACGAGCTCGGCCAGGTGCAGTACGTGGCCCGACACGACCAGCTGACGCAGGCGCAGTCGCGCATCCGCGCGTGCAACGCGTCGATCTACTGCGTGCGCATCGACATGCTGATGTGGGCGCTGCCGCTGGTCAAGCCCAGCGAGTCGGACGGGCTGTATCATCTGTCCGACCTGGTGGGCATCCTCAGCGGGGCGGGTTACCGCGTGCAGGGCGTCAAGATGCGCGATCCGCTGGAGTGCATCGACGTGGACGACTGCGAGCAGCTGGCGCGCGCGAGCAAGGCGATGCGCGCGCGGACCAACCGCCGCCTGATGCGCGCGGGCGTGACGATGATCGATCCGGACGCGACCTACGTCGAATCCGACGTGCAGGTCGGCGCGGGCACGCGCATCTATCCGGGCTGCGTACTGGAGGCGGGCACGGTCGTGGGCCGCAACTGCAAGCTGCTGCCGCATTGCCGCCTGCACGGGGCAAAGATCGGCGACCGGGTGACGATTGAGAACTCCGTCGTGTTGGAGGCTGAGGTGGCAGACGACACGACCGTCGGCCCCTTCGCCTATCTGCGTCCGGGCACGCGCGTGGGCAGCGGCTGCCGCGTGGGCGACTTCGTCGAGCTCAAGAATAGCAGCATTGGCGACGGTACCAAGGTCTCGCATCTGACGTATGTGGGCGACAGCGACCTGGGCCGCGACATCAACCTGGGCTGCGGCGTGGTGTTCGTCAACTACGACGGAAAAGTCAAGCGCCGCTCGACGGTCGGGGACCACGCGTTCATCGGCTGCAACGTCAACCTGGTCGCGCCCGTGCACGTGGGCAAGGACGCGTATATCGCCGCCGGCTCGACGGTGACGCGCGACGTGCCGGACGGCGCGCTGTGCGTGGCCAGGGAGAGAGAGACGGTCAAGGAGGGCTGGGTCCAGGCGCGCAAGGAGCAGGGCAAGCTCTGATCCGGGCCTTCAAAATACCGAACGATTCCGCAAAAACACGAGCGGGGGAGGCGACGCCTTCCCCGCGTATCCCCGTTTTGGATAGAGCAAGGAGAGATGGGCATATGCTGGTCATCGTGGGGCTGGGCAATCCCGGCAATCAATACGCGCGCACGCGCCACAACGTGGGCTTTGACGTCGTGGACGTGCTGATCGAAAAGCTGGCCGCCGGTTCGCCCAGGCGGATGTGCAGCGCGCTCGTGTGGGAGACGCGCGTGGACGGCGAGCGCGTCGCGCTGTGCAAGCCGCAGACGTACATGAACGACAGCGGGCGCAGCGTCGCAGAGCTCGTGAGCTGGTACAAGCCGGAGGCCGGACGCCTGCTCGTCGTCTACGACGACATCGACCTGCCGCTGGGCAAGCTGCGCCTGCGCGCGAGCGGCAGCGCCGGCACGCACAACGGCATGCGCTCCATCGTCGCCGCGCTGGGCCGTCAGGACTTTCCGCGCCTGCGCGTGGGGGTCGGGGCCAAGCCGGAGGGATGGGATCTGGCCAACTGGGTGCTGTCGCATTATCAGACCGAGGAGGAGCGCAAGGTGCAGTTTGACGCGTTCCTCCGGGCGGCGGATGCGGCGCTCGTCTTCGCGCGCGAGGGCATCGAGCCCGCCATGCGCGCCTGCAACGTCAAGGGCTGAGGAGGAGACGGATGGCAAACGCATTTCTGATGCAGGCGCTCAAGGGCTGGGGACCCTATGACCGCCTGCTCGCGGACGCCGCGGCGCATGTGCCCGCGGCCGTCTACGGCATGAGCGAGACGCAGAAGGCGCACATCGCCGCGTCGCTGTCCGGGGACGCGCGTCGTCCCGTGCTCTTCGTCGTCGCCAGCGACCAGGCGGCCGCGCGCGCGCATGAGGACATCCTGCAGATGCTCGGCGGGGGCGCGGCGGTCTTCCCGGCGCGCGAGACAAACCTGTATCAGGCCGTCGCGCAGAGTCAGGAGCTGTCCTGCCGGCGCATCGAGACGCTGCAGCGCCTGCTGTCGGGCGAGGTCCGCGTGGTCGTCGCGCCCGTGGACGCGCTGATGCAGCGCCTGATGCCCCGCGCGCTCTTTGAGGCGCACACGCTGCGCCTCAAAGAGGGCGACGTGCGCGCGCCGGGCGATCTGGCCGCCGCGCTTTCACAGGCGGGCTATGCCCGCGAGGAGATGGTCGAGGGCAAGGGACAGTTCGCGCTGCGCGGCGGTATCCTGGACGTCTTCCCGCCGGATGCGCTCAGCGCCCTGCGCATCGAGTTCTTCGACGACGAGGTCGACTCCATCCGCACGTTCGACGTGCTCACGCAGCGCTCGCAGGCGCGCCTGAAGGAGGCCGTCATCCCGCCCGCGGCGGAGGCGCTGGTCGATCCGGCGCAGGGGCCGCAGGCGGCGCAGCGGCTGCGCGCCTCGCTTCAAACGGCGCTCGCCGCCGCGCACGAGGGCGGGACCGCCTCGCTGCTGGGCAGCCTGCCCATGCAGGAGGAGTACCTCAAGAGCGACGTCGGCCGCGAGGTGCTTGCGCGCGCCGCGCGTCCGGGCACGCCGGGCGAGCGGCTCGAGGGCGCCGTGCGCGACATGGCCGACGCGCTGGAGGCCGGGCGCTACGTACGCGGCCTAGAGCGGTACATGAACCTGCTCTATGCGCGCAGCGAGACGATCCTGGACTACATGGACGATTCGCTCGTCGTGCTCGACGAGCCGGACCGCCTGCGCGACCGGTGCGACAACCGCCAGCTGGAGTTTGACGAGGCGCTCAAGAGCGCGCTCGAGCGCGCGGAGGCGATCGGCGAGCAGGCGGGCCTGCTGCTGGACGGCGCGGACACCATGGCGCAGCTGACGCGCGGCGGCGCGCTGGCGATGACGGGCTTTTTGCGCGCGATGGGCGGCTTTGTGCCCAAGGACGTCGTGCAGATCGAGGGCATGGGCGCCTCGAGCTACCAGGGACAGCTCAAGGAGCTGTGCGCCGACCTGCAGCGCTGGCGGCAGGACGGCTGGCGCGTGGCGCTGCTCTCCGGCGGCGTGGCGCGCGGCCAGCGCCTGCTCACGTCGCTGGCGGAGCTGGGCGCATCCTGCGCGTTTCGCGAGCAGGGCGAGCAGATTGCCCCCGGCGAGGCCGCGATCGTCCCGCTGGCGCTGACGCACGGCTTTCAATACCCGCAGCTGAAGCTGATGGTCATCGCCGACGGGGACATCTTCGGCGTGGCGCAGAAGCGCACGCGCTCGCGCCAGAAGAAGGCGGGCGAGAAGATCGCGGCGTTCACCGACCTGAAGGTCGGCGACTACGTCGTGCACGAGGCGCACGGCATCGGCGTATATCAGGGCACCGTGCGCCTGTGCAGCGAGGGCGCCTACCGCGACTATCTGTTCATCCAGTATCAGGGCAGCGACAAGCTCTACGTGCCCACCGACCAGCTCGACCGCATCCAGAAGTACATCGGCGCGGAGGGCGCCGCCCCGCGCATCAACCGCCTGGGCGGCTCGGAGTGGAAGCGGCAGAAGGCCAAGGTCAAGCAGTCGGTCAAGCAGCTGGCGTTCGACCTGGTCAAGCTCTACGCCGAGCGCAAGGCGAAGAAGGGCTTTGCCTTCTCGGCCGACACGCCCTGGCAGCGCCAATTCGAGGAGAACTTCCCCTTTGAGGAGACGCCGGATCAGCTGCAGGCCATCGCCGACATCAAGGCGGACATGGAGAGCCCCAGCGCGATGGACCGGCTGTTGTGCGGCGACGTCGGCTACGGCAAGACCGAGGTCGCGCTGCGGGCGGCGTTCAAGGCCGTGATGGACGGCAAGCAGGTCGCCTTCCTCGCGCCCACGACGATCCTGGCCCAGCAGCACTACAACACCATCGAAAAGCGCTTCGATGGCTTCCCCGTGCGCGCGGAGGTCATCAGCCGCTTCAAGACGGCCGCCGAGCAGAAGCAGATCCTGCAGGCCGTGAAGGAGGGCTCGGTGGACATCCTCGTGGGCACGCACCGCCTGCTGGGCAAGGACATCGCCTTCAAGGACCTGGGCCTGCTCATCGTCGACGAGGAGCAGCGCTTCGGCGTGGCGCACAAGGAGGCCATCAAGAACCTCAAAAACAGCGTCGACGTGCTGACGCTCAGCGCCACGCCCATCCCGCGCACGCTGCACATGTCCATGGTCGGCATCCGCGACATGAGCCTGCTGGAGACGCCGCCCGAGGAGCGCTATCCCGTGCAGACGTACGTCATCGAATATCAGGACGGCCTCATCCGCGACGCGATCCTGCGCGAGCTGCAGCGCGGCGGACAGGTGTACTTCCTATACAACCGCGTCGAGACGATCGATCAGTGCTATGCCAGGCTCTCGCAGCTCGTGCCCGAGGCGCGCATCGCGGTCGGCCATGGCCAGATGCGCGAGCACGCGCTGGAGGACGTGATGCTCGACTTCTACGAGCACAAGTACGACGTGCTGCTGTGCACGACGATCATCGAGTCCGGCCTGGACGTGCCCAACGCGAACACGCTGATCGTCTACGACGCCGACCACTTCGGCCTCTCGCAGCTGTATCAGCTGCGCGGGCGCGTCGGGCGCTCCAACCGCCTGGCCTACGCCTACCTGACGGTGCGCGCGGGCAAGGTGCTGACCGAGGTCTCCCAAAAGCGGCTGGATACGATCCGCGAGTTCACGGAGTTCGGCTCGGGCTTTCGCATCGCGATGCGCGACCTGGAGCTGCGCGGCGCAGGCAACATCCTGGGCCCGGAGCAGAGCGGGCACCTGTCCACGGTGGGCTACGACATGTACTGCCGCATCATCGAGGAGACCGTGCGCGAGATCCGCGGCGAGATGGGCGAGACGCCCGAGGACATCGAGGCGCGCGTGGAGCTGCACGTGGACGCCTACCTGCCCATGGAGTACGTCGGCGGCGAACAGCAGCGCATCGAGGTCTACAAGAAGATCGCATCCATCGAGGACAGCGCCTCGTGCGACGACGTGGAGGAGGAGCTCATCGACCGCTTCGGCGACGAGCCGCAGCCGGTCGTGAACCTGGTGGCCATCGCGCACCTGAAGGCGATGTGCGAGCAGCTGGGCGTCGACCTGATCACCCACCGGGGCGGACAGCTGCAGATGCGCTTCTCGCCCTACGCGCACCCGGACGGCGCAAAGCTCCTCGCCGCGCTGCAGGGGGCGGACAAGCGGCTGATCTTCTCGGCGACGCAGCCGCCGAGCCTCAACCTGCGCGCGCCGGGTCTCACGCCGGAGGACATGCTCCACGAGGCCGTGCGCGCCATGGAAAAAGTGATGAACAACCTCTCGCGCGCCTGACGCGCGGACGAAGGCGGACGAAATGTGAAATTTTGTCCGCCTTCAAGGGTTTGCGGGGGGTTTTGTCGAAATGCTACATGCAAACGGCGCGCCGGACGCGCCGCCGGAGGGGGAGTGCCCATGAACATCCGCGAGCAGATCGAGGCGCGAGAGGACAGCTTCCTGTCGCCATACGCCGTGCGCAGCGCCGCGTCGCGCGGCCGCCAGCGCGAGATCGAGCCCTGCACGCTGCGCACCGCGTTCCAGCGCGACCGCGACCGCATCCTGCACTGCAAGTCGTTCCGCCGGCTCAAGGGCAAGACGCAGGTCTTCCTCGCGCCCCAGGGCGATCACTACCGCACGCGCCTGACCCATACGCTCGAGGTCTCGCAGGTCGCGCGCTCCATCGCGCGCGCGCTGGCGCTCAACGAGGACCTCACCGAGGCCATCGCGCTCGGCCATGACCTGGGCCACACGCCCTTTGGCCACATGGGCGAGCGCACGCTCGACCGCCTGACGCCCCAGGGCTTTGACCACAAGGCGCAGAGCCTGCGCGTGGTGGACGTGCTGGAGGACCTCAACCTCACCTGGGAGGTGCGCGACGGCATCGCGCACCACTCCGGCAAGCAGCCCGCCGCTACGCTCGAGGGGCGCTGCGTGCACCTGGCCGACCGCATCGCCTACATCAACCACGACATCGACGACGCCATCCGCGCCGGCATCCTGCACAGGGAGGAACTGCCGCGCGGGTGTATCGCCACGCTGGGCGACACGCACGGCAAGCGCCTGAACACGATGATCATGTCCATCGTGGAGAGCAGCGCGGGCAAAAACGAGGTCGTCATGTCCGACGAGATCTGGCAGGCAAGCATGGAGCTGCGCGCGTTCCTTTTTCAGCGCGTCTATTCGCGCGACTGGGCGGCTGGCGAGGAGGAAAAGGCCGACCACGTCGTGGAGTCGCTGTACCGGCACTACGTCGAGCATCCCGGTCAGATGCCGCTGGAGTACGTCGAGATCAGCTACAGGGAGGGCATCGAGCGCAGCGTGTGCGACTTCATCGCCTGCATGACCGACCGGTACGCCGTCTCGACCTACCAGCGCCTGTTCATCCCCGCCTCCTTCGACAGCCTGTGAGTCGCGCTTGCAGGAGATGCGGCCCGCCGCGGCGAACTGTAAACGCATGCAAAACCACAAGGAGGATGAGTTGGATTGCGCTTTTCCCCGCAATGGCTGGACGAGCTGCGCGCGCGCGCGGACATCGTCAGCGTCGTATCCCAGCACGTGCAGCTCAAGCAGAGCGGCCGCCGCTACTGGGGCCTTTGCCCGTTCCATGGGGAGAAGACCGCCTCCTTCAGCGTCGATCCCGACCGGCAGATGTACTACTGCTTCGGCTGCAAGGCCGGCGGAAGCGTCATCCAGTTCGTGATGGACATCGAGCACCTCGAGTTTGTCGACGCGGTCAAGCACCTGGCCGAGCAGGTGCACCTGGAACTGCCGCAGGCCACCTATGAGCCGGACTACGAGCGTCGAAAGAGCGAGCGCGAGCGCCTTCTGAGCGCCAACGTCGAGGCCGCGCGGTTCTATCACGCGCAGCTGTGGAAGCAGGAGAGCGCGCAGGTGCTCTCCTACCTGCACGGGCGCGGGCTGGACGACGGCACGATCGTCAAGTTCGGCCTGGGCGCGACGCCGCCCGGCTGGGACGGCGCGACGCGATATCTGCTGGACAAGGGCTACACCGTCGAGGAGCTGGTGCGCGCGTGCATCACCGTGCAGCGCGACGGCAAGACATACGACATGTTCCGCGCCCGCGCGATCTTCCCGATCATCGACGCGCGCGGCAGCGTCCTGGGCTTCGGCGGGCGCGCGCTGGGCGACGCCAAGCCCAAATACCTGAACTCCTCCGACACGCCCGTGTTCAACAAGCGCCTGGGCGTCTATGCGGCCAACCTGCTGCGCAAGCAGCGCGGCCTGCGCCGCGTCATCCTGGTCGAGGGCTACATGGACGTCGTCTCGCTCGTGCAACACGGCGTGGCCGGCGTGGCCGCGACGCTGGGCACGTCGCTGACCATGGAGCAGGCGCGGCTGCTCAAGCGCTACGCGCCGGAGATTTGGGTCGCCTACGACGGCGACGCGGCCGGACAGCACGCCATCGAGCGCGCGCTGGACATCTTCGACGCGGAGGGCATCCCGGCCCGCGTACTCGTCTTCCCGGACGGGCTGGACCCGGACGAGTTCATCCGAAGGGACGGGCTGGAGGCCTTCGAGCAGCTGACGCCGCTGAGCGCCGTCGACTACCGCATGCGCCGCGCCGCGCAGGGGCTGGACCTGTCCACGCCGGAGGGGCGGATGCGCTACGCCATGGCGTGCGCGGTCTTCCTGAAAAAAGTAAGCGAACCGGTGGAACTGGACAGCTATATACAGCGTCTGATGATTGAGACGGGCTTTCCGCGCGAGGTGCTGATGCAGCAGGTGGGCCGGTCCGCGGCAGCGCCCAACCCCGCGGAGCAGTCGATCCGCCGCCGCGAGCGCGCGCAGCAGGACCAGCAGGACTTTCTGCCCGACCACGTCAAGGCGGAGCAGTCGATCCTCTCGCTCCTCTCCAGCGGGCGCATGGACGCGAGCCTGGTGCGCGCGCAGGACTTTACGCTGCCGCTGCACAGGCAGATGGCGCAGGCGCTGCTCGAGGGGCAGACGCCCAGCGCCCTGCTGGACGCCATCGAGGACGATGCGCAGCGCGCGCAGGCGGCGCAGATCATGCAGAGCGAGCCGCAGGGCGAGGAAGGCGTCACGCTGCAGATCGTCTCGGACTGCCTGGACCGCATGCGCAGGCACAGGCTCCAGGCAAAAATCGACGAACTGCAGGCGGAGCTGCCCAAGCTGCAGGGCGAGGCGCGCAAAGCCGCGCTCTCGCAGCTGATGGAGATGGAAGGAATGCTTCGCGCCAAGGCCGGCCGAAAGGGATGATCCAAGTGAGCAATACGCCGGATGTCAACAACAGCAGAATCGAAGAACTGATCAAGGAGGGCAAGTCCAAGGGCTCGCTGACCTACAAGGAGATCATGAACCGCCTGATCGAAATGGAGATCGAGCCGGGTCAGTTCGACAAGGTGCTCGATACGCTCGAGTCGATGGGCATCTCCGTCGTCAGCGGCGAGGAGGGCCCGGCCGCGCCCGAGCCGGAGGAGGACCTGGACATCTCCGTGCCCGAGGGCGTGAGCATCGACGATCCGGTGCGGATGTATCTCAAGGAGATCGGCAAGGTGCCGCTGCTGACGCCCGAAGAGGAGATCGAGATCGCCAAGCGCATGGAGCAGGGCGACGAGGCGGCGCGCCAGAAGCTGGCCGAGGCCAACCTGCGCCTGGTCGTCTCCATCGCCAAGCGCTATGTGGGCCGCGGCATGCTCTTTCTGGACCTGATTCAGGAGGGCAACCTGGGCCTCATCAAGGCGGTTGAGAAGTTCGACTACCGCAAGGGCTACAAATTCTCCACCTACGCGACCTGGTGGATCCGCCAGGCGATCACGCGCGCGATCGCAGATCAGGCGCGCACCATCCGCATTCCCGTGCACATGGTCGAGACGATCAACAAGCTCATCCGCGTCTCGCGCCAGCTGCTGCAGGAGTATGGGCGCGAGCCCACGCCGGAGGAGATCGCGCGGGAGATGGACGTGCCGGTGGACAAGGTGCGCGAGATCATCAAGATCGCGCAGGAGCCAGTGTCGCTGGAGACGCCCATCGGCGAGGAGGAGGACAGCCATCTGGGCGACTTCATCCCCGATGACGACGCGCCCGCGCCGGCGGACGCGGCCTCGTTCATGCTGATGAAGGAGCAGCTCATGGGCGTGCTCGACACGCTCACGCAGCGCGAGGAAAAGGTGCTGCGCCTGCGCTTTGGGCTGGACGACGGCCGCCAGCGCACGCTGGAGGAGGTCGGGCGCGAGTTCAACGTGACGCGCGAGCGCATCCGGCAAATCGAGGCCAAGGCGCTGCGCAAGCTGCGCCATCCGAGCCGCTCCAAGAAGCTCAAGGACTTTCTGGACTGACGGAGGGAAGACGTGCGCGATCTCGTGTTGGACGAGCGGCTGGAGACGCTGGCCGCGCTCGTAGGGGATGCGGCCACCGCCGCGGACATCGGCGCCGACCACGGCCTGCTGGCCTGCGCGCTGCTGGAGCGCATGCCCGCGCGGCGCATGATCGTGTCGGACATCAGCGCGCCGTCGCTGGACAAGGCGCGCCGCCTGCTGGGCGAGCGCGGGCTGCTGGACCGGGCGCGGCTGTGCGTCGCCGACGGCCTCGGCGGCCTGGACGCGCCCGTCGAGGCGATCGTCATTGCCGGCATGGGCGGCGGCACCATCCGCGCAATCCTCGAGGCGGGGCGCGACAGGATCGGGAACGCGCGCCTCGTCCTGCAGCCAAACCTGGACGCGGACCGCCTGCGCGCCGACCTGTGCGCGGGCGGCTTTGTCATTGAGGACGAGCGCGTCGCGCTGTGCGCGGGGCGCTACTATCCCATCATCTGCGCGCGGCAGGGCGTCAGCGCGCCGCTCGCCGCCCGGGAGGCGTTTCTGGGGCCCGTGCTGCTGCGCACGCGGCCCGCGCGCTATGCGGACTATCTGGCGTGGATGCGCGGCGTGCGCCTGGGCGAGCTGGCGCGCGTGCGGCAGGGGCGCTCGGAGCGCGCGCAGGCGCGCAGACGTGAACTGGACGAACAGATCGCATGGATAGAGGAGGCACTCGCATGGACCCCCAGGTAAAGGACATCGTTTCCCTGATCGACGGGATCGCGCCCTTTGAGACGGCCGTGAGCGGCGACAACGTGGGCCTGCTGGTCGGCGACCCGCAGGCCCAGGTGCGTTGCATCCTGACCGCGCTGGACGCGACGCCCGGCGTCGTGCGCGAGGCGCTGGATGTGGGCGCCCAGCTGATCGTCACGCACCATCCGCTGCTCTTTTCGCCGGTGCGGCGCGTGCTGCTGGACGATCCGCAGGGCGAGGTCATCGCGCTGCTGCTGCGCGGCGGCCTGTCGCTGATCGCCGCGCACACGAACTGGGACGCCGCGCCCGGCGGCTCCAACGACGCGTTGATGCAGGCGGCAGGGTTTGACCGGGGCGTCACGGGGGAGGGCTTCCTGCGCACGGTCGATGTGGACCTCATGCCGGATGCGCTCGTGGAGCAGCTCTCCGGCCGCCTGCGCACGCAGGCGCTCTTCTTCGGCGACCGCTCGCGGCCCGTGCGGCGCATCGCCTGCTGCTCCGGTTCGGGCGGCTCGGAGCTGGGCGCGGCCGCGGCGGCGGGGGCCGACTGCTTTCTGACGGGCGAGATGAAGCACCACGCGCTGCTGGAGGCGATGCAGCTGGGCGTGCGTGTGGCGCTCGTCGGGCACGGCAGGAGCGAAGAACCGGCCGCGGACGCGCTAAATCGCGCTTTACAAAGCGGGCTGGATGCGTTACAATATTCTGTACGCGTCGTCCGCTCAAAGGTCGATCCCTTTGCGTGAGACGGCAGCAGGCTAGGAGGTTTTTGCGTGGAACAGCAATTGGAGCTCTTGTGGCAGTACCAGCAGGTCGACATGGAGGTCGAGCGCTATGAGCGCGAGATGCGTCAGTCGCCGAACCGTCAGAAGCTGATCAAGCAGCGCGACTTTCTGATGGAGCAGCAAAATGTCGTCAAGCGCATCGAACAGGAGGTCGCCATCCTCTCCGACCGCATGGAGGCCATCCGCGACGAGATCACCCGCCTGCAAAGCGCCGTGGCCGACCTGCAGTCGCAGGTCGAGCAGAACCCGCCGCAGGACGTGGAGGAGGCGCGCAAGCAGATCCAGGCCGCGCAGAAGCTGGTCAACACCATCTCGCGCTATGAGACGGAGCTGACGAAGCTGCGCAAGGACGCGGATCTGCGCGACCGCCACCAGCACGAGGCGCGCGTGCGCGCCGCCAAGACGCGCGCGGAGTTCGACCAGCTCAAGAAGGTCTACGACGTCGAATACAAAAAGCAGTCCGTCGAGCTGGAGCGCCTGCGCGCGCGCGTGACGGAGGCCGCCAAAAACATCGCGCCGGAGATGCTCGAGCGCTACAAGGTCATCAAGAAGCACAGCATCCCGCCGATGACGCGCCTGCAGGGCGACCGCTGCGGCGGGTGCAACATGTCCCTGCCCGCGGCGGTGCTGGGACAGGTGCGCTCGGGCAGCGCGGCGGTCGAGTGCGAAAACTGCGGCCGCATCATCATCACGCAGTGACCGGCAGGCCGGATGCGCGGCGGCAAATGCGCGTCATGCCCTTGACACGCATCGCCGCCGTGTGCTATGCTTTCAAAGGTTGCGAGGAAGCTGAACGATCGCGTGCGCAAGCATGAGGAAAGTCCGAGCTCCATAGGGCAGGGTGCCGGGTAACACCCGGTGGAGGCGACTCCAAGGAAAGTGCAACAGAGAGATACCGCACGCTTTGCGTGTAAGGATGGAAAGGCGAGGTAAGAGCTCACCAGCGGCCTGGCGACTTGTCCGCTATGTAAACCCCACCCGGTGCAAGATACGATAGAGCGCATATGGCGGCCCGTCATGCTCTGAGGATTTCGCTGGAACCTGCCGGCAACGGCAGGTCTAGATAGATGATCGTTCCAGACAGAACTCGGCTTACAGGCTTCGCTCGCAATCCATGAGGCCGTTCGCAAGGACGGCCCCATATTTTTTTGCAAAGACCCGCGCACGCCCCTTGTGCGCTGCGGCGCTTTGTGATATAATAATTCGGAAAACGCACTCGTGCCGGTTTGTTTGTCCTGCCCTGTCGGGCCCAAACAGAGGCAAGCACGAGGAGGCAGAAAAAGGAGGAAAACCCCACATGGCAGTTATCTCTATGAAGCAGCTCCTGGAAGCGGGCGTGCACTTCGGCCACCAGACCCGCCGCTGGAACCCCAAGATGGCCCCCTACATCTTCACCGAGCGCAACGGCATCTACATCATCGACCTGCAGAAGACCGTCCGCAAGATCGACGAGGCCTACATGTTCGTGCGCAACCTGGCGATGGAGGGCAAGACGATCCTGTTCGTCGGCACCAAGAAGCAGGCGCAGGAGTCCATCGAGCAGGAGGCCAAGCGCTGCAACATGTTCTACGTCAACAACCGCTGGCTGGGCGGCATGCTGACCAACTTCAAGACCATCAAGACCCGCATCGCGCGCCTGAACGCCATCGACGCGATGGAGCAGCGCGGCGACTTTGACGTGCTGCCCAAGAAGGAAGTCATCAAGCTGGTCGCCGAGCGCGAAAAGCTCGAGGCCAACCTGGGCGGCATCCGCGAGATGCGCAACCTGCCCGGCGCGCTGTTCGTCGTCGACCCGCGCAAGGAGCACATCGCCGTCACCGAGGCGCGCATCCTGGGCATTCCGATCGTCGCCATCGTCGACACCAACTGCGACCCCGACGAGATCGACTACGTGATCCCCGGCAACGACGATGCCATCCGCGCCGTCAAGCTGATCGCCGGCAAGATGGCCGACGCCATCCTGGAAGGCAAGCAGGGCGAGCAGTCCGAGCCGGAGACGGCCGAGACTGCGGCGCAGTAACGGCAGCACGACACGCAACAGGAGGAATCGACAATGGAAATCACCGCTAGCCTGGTCAAGGAGCTCCGCGAACGCACGGGCGCGGGCATGATGGATTGCAAGAAGGCGCTCGTCGAGTGCGGCGGCGACATGGACAAGGCCATTGACTTCCTGCGCGAGAAGGGCCTGGCGGCCGCCGCGAAGAAGGCCGGCCGCATCGCCGCGGAGGGCATGGTCGACGCGTATGTGGCCGAGGACGGCGCCGGCGTCGTGATCGAGGTCAACTGCGAGACCGACTTCGTCGCCAACACCGACCGCTTCAAGGCCCTGTGCCGCGACTTCGCCAAGCACGTGGCCGCCAAGGCGCCCGCCGACGTGGAAGAGATGCTCGCGCAGCCCTTCTTCGCCGACGAGACCAAGACCGTCAACGACATGATCGGCGAGGCCACCGCCTCCATCGGCGAGAAGATCTCCGTGCGCCGCTTCGCGCGCTTCGCGCCTTCTGCCGGCATGGTGGATACCTACATCCACATGGGCGGACGCATCGGCGTCATGGTCGAGATCGCCTGCGCCGAGGTCAACGACGAGATCAAGACCATGAGCCATGACCTGGTCATGCACATCGCCGCGGCGAACCCGCAGTTCGTCCGCCGCGAGGAAGTGCCCACCGAGAACCTGGAGAAGGAGCGCGAGGTGCTCACCCAGCAGGCGATCAACGAGGGCAAGCCCGCCAAGATCGTCGAGCGCATGGTCGAGGGCCGCATCGAGAAGTACTACAAGGAAGTCTGCCTCGTCGAGCAGCCCTTCGTCAAGGATCCCGACGTCAGCATCAAGAAGATGCTGAACGGCAAGTGCGACGTCGTTCGCTTCGTCCGCTTCGAGCGTGGCGAGGGCATCGAGAAGCGCAAGGATGACCTGGCCGCCGACATCGCCGCCGAGCAGGCCAAGATGAAGAAGTAAGCTTCGCTGCAAGAGAGATATGTTTCGGCATATCTCTCTTTTTGCGGGCAAATGCCGATGCGACAAGCGGAAAGGAGCACGGACATGATTCAATACAGGCGCGTTCTCATCAAGCTGAGCGGCGAGGCGCTCGGCGAAAACGGACGGCTCTTCGACTTTGAGCAGATCGACCGCGTCGCCCGCGTCATCCGCTCGGTGTATGAGACCGGCGCGCAGATCGCCATCGTCATCGGCGCGGGCAACATCTGGCGCGGCCGGCAGGGCCCCGCGGCCAAGATGGGCGCCGTGACGGCCGACCACATGGGCATGCTCGGCACGATGATCAACTCCCTGGCCATGCAGGACGCCATTGAGCGCCAGGGCATCCAGACGCGCCTGCAGACCGCTGTAGAGATGACGCGCTTTGCGGAGCCGTACACCTACCGGCGCGCGATGCGCCACCTGGAGAAGGGGCGCGTCGTGCTCTTCGCGTGCGGAACGGGCAATCCGTTCTTCTCCACGGATACGGCGGCCGCCCTGCGCGCAGTCGAGATCGGCGCGGATGCCATCTTGCTGGCCAAGAACATCGACGGCGTCTATGACGACGACCCGCGTACCAATCCGGGCGCGAAGCTGCTGCGCGACATCACCTATGCCGAAGCCCAGCAGCGCGGCCTGCGCGTGATGGACGCGGCGGCGATCACGATCTGCATGGAGAACAAGGTGCCGGCCATCCGCGTGTTCGGCCTGGACGATCCGGAGAACATCCTGCGCGTCATGCAGGGCGACGATATGGGCACGCTGGTTCACCCGTGACGCCATGCCCGGCTGAAAAGTGCTGCGGGTGCGCTGAAAAGCGCGCCCGTTTTTTTGTTGTCTTGACGCCTGAACCAGAAAAGAAAAAGCTTGCCAGATGCGCGTGAAACGTATACAATATAGACAAGAAATTTGCGCTTGTGGGAGGAAGCTCCGATGATCAAGGACGTTATGGATACCGCCAAACAAAAGATGAACAAGACCAAGGACGTGCTTCGCGCCGATCTCATGGCCATCCGCGCCGGCCGCGCCAACCCGCAGCTGCTCGACCGCATCACGGTCGACTACTACGGCACCCCCACGCCGCTGACCCAGCTGGCCAACATCTCCGCGCCGGAGCCGCGCCTTTTGCAGATCTCCCTGTGGGATACCAAGATGCTTTCCGCGGTGGAAAAGGCGATCCTCAAGAGCGATCTGGGTCTTACCCCCTCCAATGATGGCAAGATCATCCGTCTCGTGTTGCCCGACTTGACTGAGGAGCGCCGCAAGGAGCTGACAAAGGTCGTGCGCAAGAACGCGGAGGAGGCCAAGGTGGCCGTGCGCGCCATTCGCCGCGACGCGATGGAGCAGTTCAAGCGCCTGAAGAAGGACAGCGCGATCACCGAGGACGACCAGAAAAAGGCGGAGGAGGACATCCAGAAGCTGACGGACACCGCGGTCAAGGACATCGACAAGATCTGCAGCGACAAGGAAAAGGAGATCCTGGACGTTCGATGAGCGAAAACTATGCGGGGCTTGCGCTGACGGAGGCGCTGGAGCGCCTGCAGAGGGCGGGCAAAAATCCGCAGGTCGCGGTGACCTGCGCGCCGCGCCGCCGCGAGCAGGCGGAGGGCACGCTGCGCGTGCTGCGCTATGACGGGCGCACGGATGTGCTGACGGTCGCTCGCTTTATAGATCCCATTGAATCGATCCGATGACAGGCGGGGCATCCCCCGCCTGTGCTTTTGAGCGACGACGCGAAGGGGAATGACGGATGGCACTTTGGGGAAGAGCAAAGAGAGACGCGCAGGAGATACAGCTCGATGCCGCGCGCCTGCCGCGCCACGTAGCGATCATCATGGATGGAAACGGCCGCTGGGCCAAGCGCCGCGGCCAGCCGCGCGCCTTTGGGCACCGCGCGGGCGTGGAGGCGCTTCGCGCCATCATCCGTGAGAGCAGCGACATCGGCATCGAGGCGCTGACGATCTACGCCTTTTCCACGGAGAACTGGTCGCGCCCCAAGGACGAGGTCGGCGCGCTGATGGGCCTGCTGCTCGAGTTCTTCGGCCGCGAGATCGACGAGCTGCACGAAAACCGCGTGTGCATCCGCATCCTGGGCGACGTGGACGGCATGCCGGGGCCGCAGCGGGAGGCGCTGCGTGCCGCCATGGAGCGCACGCGCCTCAACGGAGGGCTCAAGCTCAACATCGCGCTCAACTACGGCAGCCGCGCGGAGATCGTGCGCGCCGCGCGTACCATTGCCGAGCGCGTCGAGCGGGGCGAGTTGCGCGCGGACCAGGTGGACGGCGCGGTCTTTGAGAGCTGCCTGTACACGGCGGGTCTGCCTGACGTCGACCTGCTCATCCGGACCAGCGGCGAGATGCGCCTGAGCAACTTCCTGCTCTATCAGGTGTCCTACGCCGAGTTTGTCATCGTCGACACGCTGTGGCCGGACTTCGATCTGTGCGCCTATCGCGCGGCGCTTCAGGAATATCAGCGCAGAGACCGCCGGTTCGGCGGCGTCAAAGCATGAACGGGAGGATCACCATGGTTCAACGCATCATCACGGGCGTCGTGGGCATCTCGGCGCTGATCGCGATTCTGTATGTCCGCGGCTGGGTATCCTCGCTGGCCGTGACGCTGATCTGCCTGCTCGGCCTGTATGAGGAATACCAGGCGTTCAAGACCGGTGGGCACAGGCCGGCGGCCTGGCCAGGCCTGTGCGCTGCGCTGCTGCTCTGGCCGGCCTACGCGTGGAAGGGACCCAACGGCATCCTGCCGCTGCTGGTGCTGGCGATGCTGCTGACCATGCTCTGGATCGTGCGGCGTAAGGAGCCGTCCTGGATCGATGCGGCCGCCTCGCTCTATCCGCTGCTGACGGTGTTCCTGCCCATGTCGCTGTTCCTGATCCTGCTGGACGGCAAACGATTTCCCGTCGGCATCACGCTCGTCGTGCTGACTTTTGTCATCTCGTTTGCCGGCGACATCTTCGCCTATTTCATTGGCTCGTTCTTTGGCTGGCACAAGCTCTGTCCTGCGGTCAGCCCCAAAAAGACGGTTGAAGGGTCGATCGCAGGGCTTGTGGGCGGCGTGCTGACCTGCATCGCCGCATTTTACCTGTGCGCCAGGGGCGGCCTGCCCACGCCCGGCGCGATTGACGTCGTCGTGCTGGCCCTGATCGGCGGCGTCGCGGGCCAGGTTGGGGATCTCACGGCCTCGCTGGTCAAGCGCCACTGCGGCATCAAGGACTTTGGCTCGATCTTCCCGGGACATGGCGGGATCATGGACCGCATGGACAGCGTGCTGTTCACGCTGGTCGTCGTGTGCGCCTACTGTCTGCTGTACGTATGACGAAAGGGGAAATGCGCATGCGTAAACTGGCCATACTGGGTTCGACCGGCTCCATCGGCTCGCAGGCGCTGCAGGTCGCCGCGCTGCACGCCGACCGCTTTCAGGTGACGGCGCTGGCCGCCCGTTCGAGCTATGCGCGCTTTTTTGAGCAGGTGCGCGCCTTCCGTCCGCGCGTGGCGGGTCTGTGCGTCCCGCCGGCAGAGATTCCGGAGGATCTGAAGGACGGCATCGACTGGATCTTCGGCGAGGATGCCATCACCCGCATCGCGCGCGAGGCCGACGCGCAGGATGTGCTCGTCTCGGTGGTCGGCATTGCGGGCCTTTCCGCGGTCATGGCGGCCCTGCACAGCGGCAAGCGCGTGCTGCTGGCCAACAAGGAGCCGCTCGTGGCGGGCGGCGCGCTGGTGACGCAGGCGGCGCGTGAAGCCGGACAGCCGCTGCTGCCCGTGGATAGCGAACACAGCGCGATCTTTCAGTGCCTGCAGGGCGCGCAGGGGAATACGCCGCGCCGCCTGCTGCTGACGGCCTCGGGCGGGCCGTTCCGCACCTGGACGGCGGAGGACATCTACCGCGCGACGAAGGAGCAGGCGCTGCGTCATCCGAACTGGTCGATGGGTCAAAAGATCACCGTCGACTCGGCGACGATGATGAACAAGGCGCTCGAGGTGATCGAGGCGCGCTGGCTGTTCGACATGCCCGCGCAGAAGATCGACGTGCTCGTGCATCCGCAGAGCGTCGTGCACTCCATGGTCGAATACGCGGACGGCGCGGTCATCGCGCAGCTGGGCACGCCGGACATGCGCCTGCCGATCCTGTATGCGATGTCCTGGCCGGAGCGGCTGCCCACGGGCGGCGCGTTCATCGACTGGACGCAGCTGCACGCGCTGACGTTCGAGGAGCCGGATACGGAAAAATTCCCGGCGCTGTTGCTGGCCTATGAGGCGCTGCGCGCAGGCGGCACCGCGCCCGCCGTGCTCAACGGCGCGAATGAAGAGGCCGTGCAGGCCTTTTTGGAGGACCGCATCTGCTTCGGACGCATCACGCAGGTCGTGCGCGAGGCGCTGGAGCGCGCGCCGGTCGTCTCCAACCCAACGCTGGAGCAGGTGTTCGAGGCAGATCTTCAGGCGCGCCGCATCGCACGCGATCTGATCGGCTGAGCGCGCAAAATCGCGCCCGCCGGGAAGAATAAGCCCGGCCGGCGCGTAGAATAGCAGGGCGGTTCCAAAGCGGACGCCCGGCGCATGCCGAAGCATTCAAAAAAGGAGCGTGTTTCTCATCATTAGCACGATTTTTTACGTACTGCTTGCGCTTCTCCTGCTGGGCGTCCTGGTCACGGTGCACGAGGCGGGCCATTTCCTGGTCGCGCGCCTGTGCGGCATCCAGGTGATGGAGTTCTCCATCGGCATGGGACCCAAGTTGTTCTCGCACAAGGGCAAGCGCGGCACGATCTATTCCCTGCGCGTGCTGCCCGTGGGCGGCTACTGCAAATTCTACGGCGAAGACGAGGACGTGGACGATCCCCGCGCGTACAACAAGCAGGCGGTCTGGAAGCGCTTTCTGTCCGTGCTCGCAGGCCCGGTGATGAATTTCGTCGCCGGTTTTGTGATCGTCTTGGTCTTCGTCTTTGCCATCGGCGAGTATTACCTGCAGGTGCAGGAGGTGACGCCTGACATGCCCGCCGCGCAGGCGGGGCTGCTCGCCGGCGACGTGCTGGTCGGCGTCGACGGCCTGGCGGTGTCGGACCCGCAGGCCGTCTCCAACGCCGTCGCGAACAGCAACGGCCAACCCGTGACGCTGACCGTCATGCGTGCGGACGGCTATGCCGACATCGTTGTCACGCCGCAGACGGGCGAGGAGCCGGGCACGTATGCGATCGGCATCCTGTATGGCAGCGCGCGCGTGCGTCTGCCGTTTTGGGAGAGCGTGCAGGTCTCAGCGAACTGGTGCGTGTCGGTCGTACAGGAGGTGTGGCGCGCGCTCGTCGGGCTGGTGACGCGCGGCGAGGGCGCGGATGAGATCGCCGGGCCCGTGGGCACGATCGACGTCATCCAGCAGCAGACGCGCGTGGGCGGCCTGGACGTCTACCTCAAGCTGGCCGCGCTGATCAGCCTCAACCTGGGCCTGATGAACCTGCTGCCCATCCCCGCGCTCGACGGCAGCCGCCTGATCTTCTTCCTCATCGAGGCGGTGCGCCGCAAGCCGGTCAATCCCAACGTCGAGGGCGCCATCCACATGGCCGGATTTGCGCTGCTGATGCTGGTGGTCGTCGTCTTTACCTATCAGGACATCCTGCGCATCTTCACGTGAGGCTTGGAAGGAGAGAAACGCAAATGACAAGGCGTGTACAGGTCGGCACGGTGGCCATCGGCGGCGGCGCACCGGTGAGCGTGCAGTCGATGACGAACACGGACACGCGCGACGTAGAGGCGACGCTTGCCCAGATCCGCGCGCTGGCGCAGGCCGGCGCGGACATCGTGCGCGTCTCGGTCTACGATATGGACTGTGCGAAGGCCGTGCGCGCGCTGGTGGACGGCTCGCCCGTGCCGCTGGTCGCGGACATCCACTTTGACTACAGGCTGGCCATCGCCGCGGCGGAGAACGGCATCAGCAAGCTGCGGATCAACCCCGGCAACATCGGGGGCGAGCGGAACGTGCGCGCCCTGGCAGACTGCGTGAAGGCGCACCATATCCCCGTGCGCATCGGCGTCAACTCCGGCTCCGTCGAGCGCGAGATCCTGCAAAAGTACGGCGGCCCGACGCCGGAGGGCATGCTCGAGAGCGCGCTGGGACATGCGCGCATGCTCGAGCGCTGCGGCTTTTACGACATGGTGCTCTCGATGAAGGCATCCAACGTGCCCGATACCTACGCCGTCTACCGCCTGGCCGCCGAGCGCTGCGACTATCCGCTGCACGTGGGCGTCACCGAGGCGGGCCTGCCCGGCGAGGGCACGCTCAAGTCCGCCATCGGCATCGGCGCGCTGCTGCTGGCCGGCATCGGCGATACGATCCGCGTGTCGCTGACGGGCGACCCCGTGCCCGAGGTGCGCGCCGGGCTGGACATCCTGCGCGCGGTGGGCCTGCGGCGCGACCACATCAGCTACATCTCCTGCCCGACCTGCGGGCGCACCTGCATCGACGTGGGCGGCATCATGGCCCGCGTGCAGAAGGAGCTTGCGGACGTTCGCGCGCCGCTCAAGGTCGCCGTGATGGGCTGCGTGGTCAACGGGCCCGGCGAGGCGCGCGAGGCGGACGTGGGCGTCGCGGGCGGCAGAGACGGCGGCGCGCTGTTCGTCAAGGGCAAGGCGCCGCGCAAGATACAGGGCGACCTGGCGCAGGCGCTCATCGATGAAGTGCGCGCGATGCTTCGCGCAGAAGGAGAGGGCTTGTCTTGAACAACGCGTCGTGGCAGGGGCTGCTGGGACCGCAGCTCGCCGCCGTTTCCGGCCATCTGACGTTGAGCCGGGCGAAGGTGAGCCGGGACGGGCAGCGCCTGCTCGTCTGCTTTACGTCCGATCAGCTGATCGGCGAGAAGGATTTTCTGTCCGTCAAGCGCGCGCTGCAGGCGGGCTTTCCGGAGTGCCGCGTGTCGCTGCGCATCACCAGCCCGCAGCTGGCCGAAGACTTCCGGCGCGCGCCGGACAAGTACGGCGCGGTGCTGGCCGGCTGTATCGGCCGCCACTCGCCGTCGCTTCGTCCGTGGCTGTCGCAGGTGCGCTGGACCATGCGCGACGGCGCGCTGTGCGTCGTGCTGCCCATCGCGGCGGCGCTGCCCTACTTTGAGCGCAACGACACCGCCGCGTTCCTCTCGCGCATCGTGCGCGACGTGTTCGCCATCGACGTGCCGGTGCGCCTGGAGGTCAGCGGCGATCAGGAGCGGCAGATTGCAGACCTGCTCGAGGAGCGCCGCAAGGAAGAGGAGCTGCTCGCGCGCGAGGCCGCGCAGAGCGTCGCCCAGCAGAAGGCGGAAAAGCCCAAACAGCGCCCGAAAAACGTCTATGGCCGCGCGATCGCCGATCCCGCGGTCGAGATCCGGGAGCTGCTCGAGGACAGCGGCAAGGTCGTGCTTTGCGGCGAGGTGCTGACCGCGGAGACCAAGGAGCTCAAGGGCGGCGAGATGCTGCTGCTCACGTTCGCGCTCACCGACTACACCGGCACCATCCAGTGCAAGGCGTTCCTGCGCTACAAGAACCGCTTCCGCAAGCAGGAAGAGGGCAAGGAACCAACGGAGCAGGAGAAGAAGGCCGTGCAGGATGTCGTCGACGCGGTCAAGCCGGGGGAGTGGCTGCTCGTGCGCGGCGAATGCCAGTTTGACAAGTTTCTGCATGAGACGTCCGTCATGGTCAATGACATCAACCTGCACGACAAGCCACGGCGCGTCGATACGGCCCCGCGCAAGCGCGTCGAGCTGCACCTGCACACGCAGATGAGCAGCATGGACGCCGTCTCGTCGGCCTCGGCGCTGATTGGGCGCGCGGCGGAGTGGGGCCATCCGGCCGTGGCGGTGACGGATCACGGCGTCGTGCAGGCGTATCCGGAGGCGTTCGGTGCGGCCAAGAAGAAGGGCATCAAGCTCATCCCGGGCGTCGAGGCCTATCTGACGGATGAGACCACCGTCGTCACCGACGCGGACGGGCGCTCAATCGACGATCCGATCGTCGTGCTCGACTTTGAGACGACCGGCCTGAACCCGCGGCGCGACCGCGTCATCGAGATCGGCGCGGTGCGCATCCAGAATGGCCAGGTCGTCGAGGAATTCTCGCAGATGGTCAATCCCGGCACGTCCATCCCGGCCAAGATCGTGGAGCTGACCGGCATCAACGACAGCATGGTCCGCGATGCGCCCGCCGCGGATACGGCCATCCCGCAGCTGCTCGAGTTCATCGGCGGGGCGGCCATCGCCGCGCACAACGCCACGTTCGACGCGTCGTTCCTGCGCGAGGAGTGCAAGCGGCTGGGGCTGACGTTTCAGCGGCCCGTGATCGACACGCTGGAGTTCTCCCGGCGCATGTATCCCAGCCTCAAGAGCCACCGCCTGGGCGCGGTGTGCAAGTCCCTGGGCATCAGCCTCAAAAACGCCCACCGCGCCGTGCACGACGCGCGCGCCACGGCGCACATGCTCAACAAGATGTTCTTCGCCGCGCGCGAAAAGGGCGTGGAGAAGCTCTCCGACATCAACGGCGCGCTGCAGGGCGGCGCGATCGGCGAGTCGTACCACATCATCCTGCTGGCCGAGAGCCAGAAGGGCATCGAGAACATCAACCGCATGGTCTCCGAGGCGCACCTGCACTACTTCCACCGCGTGCCGCACACGCCGCGCTCGCTGATCCAGAAGTATCGAGAGGGCGTGATCGTCGGCTCCGCCTGCGAGGCGGGCGAGCTGTTCCGCGCAATCGTCGACGGCAAGAACGACACGGAGCTCTCGCGCATCGCGCGCTTTTACGACTACCTGGAGATTCAGCCCATCGGCAACAACGCCTTCATGCTGCGCAACGGCACCGCCGAGAGCGAGGAGGCGCTGCGCGACTTCAACCGCAAGATCGTCTCGCTGGGCGAGAAGCTCGGCATCCCCGTCGTCGCCACGGGCGACGTGCACTTCATGGACCCCAAGGATGCGATCTTCCGCGCCATCCTGATGGCCGGCAAGGGCTTTGAGGACGCCGACGAGCAGCCGCCGCTGTACTTCAAGACCACGGACGAGATGCTCGAGGAGTTCGCCTATCTGGGCCCGGAGAAGTGCGAGGAGGTCGTCATCGACAACCCGCTCAAGATCGCCGCGCGCGTGGGCGACGTCAACCTCTTCCCGCGCCACCCGGAGGGCAAGGAGACGTTCCAGCCCTTCTGGCCCGACGCGGCGGACAACATCCGCAACATGTCCTACCAGCAGGCGCATGAGTGGTACGGCGACCCGCTGCCCGAACTCGTCGAGGCGCGCATCGAAAAGGAGCTCAAGGCCATCATCGGCTACGGCTTTGCCACGCTGTACAACATCGCCGAAAAGCTGGTCAAGAAGTCCAACGCCGACGGCTACCTCGTCGGCTCGCGCGGCTCGGTCGGCTCGTCGTTCGTCGCGCACCTGGTGGGCATCACCGAGGTCAACGCACTGCCGCCGCACTACCGCTGCCCGCAGTGCAAGTACGTCAATTTCGACGTGGATAAGGCCAAGTACAAGGTCGGCGTCGACCTGCCGGAGATGAACTGCCCGGTGTGCGGCGCACCGCTCACGCGCGACGGCTACGAGATCCCGTTTGAGGTCTTCCTGGGCTTCAAGGGCGACAAGGTGCCCGACATCGACCTGAACTTCTCGGGCGTGTATCAGCCGCGCGCGCACGCCTACATCGAAGAGCTGTTCGGCAAGTCGCAGTGCTTCCGCGCGGGCACCATCGGCACGCTGGCGGAAAAGACCGCCTATGGCTTTGTGAGCAAGTACTGCGAGGAGCGCGGGCTGCACGTCACCGAGGCGGAGAAGAACCGGCTCGTGCAGGGCTGCGTCGGCGTCAAGCGCACGACCGGCCAGCACCCGGCGGGCATGGTGGTGCTGCCCAAGGAGTACACGATCTACCAGTTCACGGCGATCCAGCACCCGGCGGACGACGTGAACTCCAGCGTGATCACCACGCACTACGACTTCGGCTCCATGCACGACGTGCTCGTCAAGCTCGACGTGCTCGGCCACGACGATCCCACGATGATCCGCATGCTCATGGACCTGACGGGCATCGATGCGCGCACGCTGCCGCTGACCGATCCGAAGGTCATCTCGCTGTTCTCCTCGCCGGAGGCGCTGGGCGTGACGCCCGAGCAGATCCACAGCAAGACGGGCACCTACGGCGTGCCGGAGTTCGGCACGCGATTCGTGCGCCAGATGCTGGAGGAGACGCATCCGACCACGATGAACGAGCTGCTGTCGATCTCCGGCCTGTCGCACGGCACGGACGTGTGGATTGGCAACGCGCAGGAGCTGATCCACCAGGGCGTCGCGCTGGCGGATTGCATCTGCACGCGCGAGGACATCATGAACGGCCTGATCGCCATCGGCGTCGACTCGAAGATGGCCTTTGACACCATGGAGAGCGTGCGCAAGGGCAAGGGCCTCAAGCCCGAGATGGAGCAGGCGATGATCGAGCGCCACGTGCCCGACTGGTTCATGGACTCGTGCAAGAAGATCAAGTACATGTTCCCCAAGGGGCATGCGGTCGCCTATGTGACGATGGCGCTGCGCATCGCGTGGTTCAAGGTGTACCGGCCGGAGGCGTACTATGCGGCTTTCTTCACCGTGCGCGCGGACTGCTTCGACGCGAGCGTGCTGGCCGGCAGCATCGAGAGCATCGAGGAGCACATGAAGCAGATCGACGCGATGAAGGACGCCACAGCCAAGGACAAGGACATGTACACCCTGCTGGAGCTGGTGCTGGAGATGAACTACCGCGGCATCCGCTTCGCGCCCGTGGACCTGTACAAGTCCCAGGCCGCGCAGTTTGAGGTGGTGGAAAAGGGCGTCATCCGCATGCCCTTCAACGCGCTGCCGGGCGTGGGTGCGGCGGCCGCGCAGGGCATCGTGGACGCGCGCGCGGACGGGCCGTTCATCTCGGTGGAGGAGTTCAAGGAGCGCACGCGCCTTTCCACCTCCGCAATTGACCTGCTGCGCGAATGCGGATGCCTCAGCGGCCTGCCCGAGACCAACCAGGTGTCGCTCTTTACGATGTGAGCGCTGAAAAACAGCGCAAAAGCGCCCCGATTCCCGGTTGGAGGGGGTTGTAATTCACTTCTTCCTGTGTTATAATAATTGTCGTAGGAAGGAAGTAGGAGTTTGTGCCGCTCCATTTGCGGCTTGCGTGAAAGAGTGGGCTTGACATCCCACTCTTTCCTGTTGTTTGTCCGATTGACGCTTTGAGGAGTGTGTGCATGGCGCAAAGCGACATCATCGCCATTGCGGTGCCCGCGTGCGAGGCGCTCGCGCGCGAAATGAACTACGAACTGGTCGACGTCGAGCTCGCCAAGGAAGGGCCCGGCAAGTATCTTCGCATCTATATCGACAAACCCGGCGGCATCACGCTCGACGACTGCGAGGCGTTTCACCGCGCCATTCAGCCCAAGGTCGAGCGGGTGGATTATGACTTTTTGGAGGTCTGCTCGCCCGGCATCGACCGCCCGCTGAAAAAACAGCGGGATTTTGACGCGCATGCGGGCAAGCAGGTGCAGGTGCATCTGTACCGTCCGGTGAACCGGCAGAAGGTCTTCGAGGGGACGCTCGTGGGCCTCGTGGACGGGGAGATCGTGCTCGATACGCCGCAGGGCCGCATGCGCTTTGCGCAGCGGAGCGCCTCGCGTGTCACGCCCGTCCTGCACTTTGAGGATGCCGATTTTGACGCCGACTTTGACGAAACGGAAATGGAAACAGAGGGAGCTGGAAACGATGAATCGTGAGGTTATCGAAGCGATCAACGCGCTGGCCAAGGAGAAATCCATCAGCAAGGAAGTTCTCTTCAGCGCGATTGAGGAGGCGCTCAAGTCCGCCTATAAAAAGAGCCTGAAGAAGGCGCCCACCGGCATGCCCAACGTGCGCGTCGTGTTGGACCGCGACGACGGCACCGTGCAGGTCTTCGCGCGCAAGGTCGTGGTCGACGAGGTGTTCGACGACACCACCGAGATCTCGCTTGAGGCGGCGCGCGCCATCCAGCCCAGCTACGAAGAAGGCGACATCGTCGAGACTGAGGTCACGCCGCGCAATTTCGGCCGCCTGGCCGCGCAGGCCGCCAAGCAGGTCATCGTCCAGCGCATCCGCGAAGCCGAGCGCGGCATCATCTACGACGAGTACATCGAAAAGGAGAACGAGATCCTCACCGCCATCGTCAAGCACGTCGAGGGCAAGAACGTCTTCGTCGAGCTGGGCAAGACCGAGGGCATCATCGACCCCGGCCACATGATGCCCGGCGAGGAATACGCCCTGGGCGACCGGCTCAAGGTCTACGTGCTCGAGGTGCAGCGCTCCAGCAAGGGGCCGCAGGTGCTCGTCTCCCGCACGCATCCGGGCCTGGTCAAGCGCCTGTTCGAGCTGGAGGTGCCCGAGATCCAGAGCGGCGACGTGCAGATCAAGTCCATCGCGCGCGAGGCCGGCTCGCGCACGAAGATGGCCGTCTTCTCCTCCGATCCGCTGATCGATCCGGTCGGCTCCTGCGTCGGGCCGCGCGGCGCGCGCGTGGAGCGCGTGGTCGCGGAGCTCAAGAACGAGAAGATCGACATCATCAAGTGGTCGTCGGATCCGGCGGAGTTCATCGCCAACGCGCTCAATCCCGCGCGCGTGCTGAACGTGATCGTGTCGGACAAGGAAAAGTCCTGCCGCGTGATCGTGCCGGATAACCAGCTGTCCTTGGCCATCGGCAAGGAGGGGCAGAACGCTCGCCTGGCCGCCAAGCTGACGGGCTGGAAGATCGACATCAAGAGCCAGACGCAGGCGGAGCAGGCCGAGGAGGAAGAGGCCGCCGCTCAGGAGCCCGAGGCGGAAGAGATCTAAAAGGGGTGTAGCGATTGCTCAAGCCACGCAAGATCCCCATGCGCATGTGCGTGGGATGCCGCGAGATGAAGCCAAAGCGCGAGCTGCTGCGCATCGTCAAGTCGCCAGAGGGCGTCATTGCCTTCGACCGCACAGGCAAGTCGCCTGGCCGGGGCGCGTATGTCTGCCCAAGCCGCGAGTGCCTGACGCGCGCGGTCAAACAGCGCCAGCTCGAGCGCGCGCTGGAGACCAGAGTGGGCGAGGATGTGTACGCGATGCTCATGGAGCAGGTGGAAGCACATGAGTGACGCAAAGGTATGGGGCCTGATCGGCCTCGCCAGCCGCGCGGGGCAGGTTGCGTCCGGCGAGAGCGCATGTGAAATCGCCCTCAGGCGGGGCGAGGCCGCGCTGGTCCTGCTGGACGAGGGCGCATCCGCCGGCGCGCGCAAGGCGCTGTCGGATGCCTGCGTCTACCGCGGCGTGCCGCTCTTCATCGTCGAGGCGGGGCGCATCGCCGCCAGCATCGGCAAGCCAGGGCGCATGGCGGCGGCGGTCAAACCGGGTTCTCTGGCGCAGCAACTGCAAAGGTTATTGCAGCCGGATTCAAACATATAGATTTCCCATAATCCTAAATTCAATCGCTGATAAGCGGGGGTGCAAGGGCCGAATGTCCAAAGTCAAGGTGCAAGAAGCTACAAAAGAACTGAGCCAGGGCGCCGGCAAACTGCTGGAAGAGGTGACGCGCGTTCGCAAGAGCGCACAGGATCTGCTTCAGTCGCTCAAGAAGGCAGAGTCCTCCTTCCTCCAAAAAGAGGAGGAGCTCAAGGAGCAGGAGCTCAAGGAGCAGCAGCGCCAGATCATGAGCGCGCAGAGCAAGGCATGGACCATGCCTGACGCCGAAGAGCCCGCCGCGCCCGAAGCCGAACCCCAGGCAGCAGCGCCCGTACAGAAGAAGCCTGAGGAAAAGCCGGCCCCGGCGCCTCAGCCGGCCGTGGAAAAGCGTCCGCAGCCTGCCGTCACGCCGGCCGCGCCTGTCCGTCCGGCGGCGCCCGCCACGGCCTCCGGTGCGCCCGTTGCGCCGCGGCCCGTCCGTCCGGCCGCGCCCGTTGCGCCCGGCGCACAGCGGCCGATGCAGCGGCCCGCGATGCAGGGCGCACAGCAGGGCCGGCCGATGCAGCCGCGTCCGTATCAGGGACAGGGCGCGCAGGGCAACCGTCCTTACGGCCAGAGCCCGCAGGGCGGTCCGGCGCGTCCCATGAACGGTCCGCGTCCGATGGGTCCGCGTCCCTTCGGCCAGGGTGGCCCGCGCCCGGCGAGCGCAGCCGGCGGTCCGCGTCCGGCCGGATCCTTTGGCCAGGGCGGTCCGCGTCCGATGGGTCCGCGTCCCGGCATGGGCCGCAAGGGGCCGGAGCTTGTGCCGACGGTCGAAAAGGAACGCGTGTCCAACTACGACCCGAACAAGAAGCTCTACATGCGTCAGCATGATCCGGAGCGCGTCGCACGCAACCGCAAGCAGCTCGTGCGCGAAAACGGCATCGGCTTTGACGACGAGGTCGTGCGCGGCGGGCGCAAGAAGCGCAAGCCGCAGTCCGTCCAGCAGACGATGGCGCCCATCAAGATCGAGAAGGCGTACATGACCGCCGAGACGATCACCGTCAAGGACCTGACCGAGCGCATCGGCAAGCCCGCGGGCGAGATCATCAAGAAGCTGCTGCTGCTGGGCATCATGGCCACGATCAACCAGGAGCTCGACTATGACACCGCGCAGCTGGTCTGCTCGGAGTTCGGCATTGAGCTGGAGAAGAAGTTAGAGAAGACTGCGGAGGACGTGCTCACCGAGTCCGACGAGGTCGTGGACGACGAAGACGATCTGCTGCCGCGTCCGCCGGTCGTCACGATCATGGGCCACGTCGACCACGGCAAGACCTCGCTGCTGGACTACATCCGCAAGTCGCACGTCACGGAGGGCGAAGCGGGCGGCATCACGCAGCACATCGGCGCGTATACAGCCCAGTGCAACGGGCGCACCATCACGTTCCTGGATACGCCGGGCCATGAGGCGTTCACCTCGATGCGCGCGCGCGGCACGCAGGCGACGGACATCGCCGTGCTGGTCGTGGCGGCGGACGACGGCGTCATGCCGCAGACGGTCGAGTCGATCAACCATGCCAAGGCGGCCAAGGTGCCGATCATCGTGGCCATCAACAAGATCGACAAGCCCGGCGCGAACATCGAGCGCGTCAAGGAGGACCTGACCCGCTACGAGATCGTCTCCGAGGAGTGGGGCGGCGACACGATCATGGTGCCCGTCTCCGCGCACACGGGCGAGGGCATCGAGGAACTGCTGGAGAACATCCTGCTGCTGGCCGACGTGCAGGAGCTGCGCGCCAATCCCAAGCGCGCCGCGCGCGGCGTCATCATCGAAGCGCGCCTGGACAAGACGCGCGGCCCGGTCGCGACGGTGCTCGTGCAAAACGGCACCCTGCACACCGGCGACAACGTCGTGGCAGGCATGGCCTTCGGTCGCATCCGCGCGATGGTCAACTCCCGCGGCGAGCGCGTCAAGAGCGCCGGCCCGTCCATGCCGGTGGAGGTCATCGGCTTTGGCGATGTGCCCGAGGCGGGCGACGCGATCAGCGCGGTCGACGAGCGCCTGTCCCGTCAGGTGGTCGAGGAGCGCCGCGCCAAGCAGAAGGCCGAGATGGTCAAGAAGTCCGCGCGCGTCACGCTCGACGAGCTGTACTCGCAGATCGCGGCCGGCAATGTGAAGGACCTGAACATCATCATCAAGGCGGACGTGCAGGGCTCGGTCGAGGCGGTCAAGCAGTCGCTGGAGAAGCTGAGCAACGACGAGGTGCGCGTGCGCACGATCCACAGCGGCGTGGGCGCGATCACCGAGAACGACGTAATGCTCGCCAACATCGACAACGCGATCATCATCGGCTTCAACGTCCGCGCAGACGCCAAGGCGACCGCGGCGGCCGCGCGCGACAACATCGACATCCGCTTCTATCGCATCATCTATCAGGCAATCGAGGACGTCGAAAACGCCATGAAGGGCCTGCTTGCGCCGGAATTCAAGGAGAACGTCCTGGGCCATGCCGAGGTGCGCACCGTATTCAAGGTCTCGGGCGTCGGCACCGTGGCGGGCAGCTATGTCACCGACGGCAAGGTACAGCGCAACGCGTCCGTGCGCCTGCTGCGCGACAACGTCGTCGTGTTCGAGGGCAAGCTGGATTCGCTCAAGCGCTTCAAGGACGACGCGCGCGAGGTCGCGGCCGGCTACGAGTGCGGCATCGGCCTGGAGAAGTTCAACGACATCAAGGAAGGCGACGTCATCGAGTGCTTCGTGATGGAGGAAGTCGCTCGCTGATCCCTTCGCCAGAGGAGAAACCATGCCATTTCAATATGAACGGACGGATCGCATCGCCGAGGAGATGCGCCGGGAGATCGACCACATCATCCGCGAAGATCTGAACGACCCGCGCATCGCGGGCACGTTCAGCATCACGCGCGTGGATGTGACGCGCGACCTGCGCTATGCCAAGGTCTTTGTCAGCATCCTGGAGCCGGAAAACCGCGAGCCGATGATGGCCGCGCTCAAAAAGGCGGCCGGATTCGTGCGCCGGACGGTCGGCAAGCGGATTGTGATTCGCTACACGCCGGAGATCCTCTTCGAGCTGGATACCAACATTGAGTACGGCGTGCGCATCGCAAGCCTGATCGATCACGTCATTGCAGAAGAAGAAAAGAGGACCGAAGATGCCGATTCCTGAGCGCATGCTCACCTCAATGAAACAGGCACAGCGCGTTGTGCTGATTGCCCACGTGTCGCCGGATGGCGATACGCTGGGCTCGGCGCTCGCGCTGCGCCTTGCCCTTTTGGCCGTTGGCGCCGTCGCGGACGTCGTCTGCCAGGACGCCGTGCCCGAACTGTACGCGACCCTGCCGGGTGCGGGGACGGTCGTCCCGCCGGAAAAGGTCGCCGGGCGCGTTTACGACCTGGCCGTGGCCGTCGACGTGTCCGACGCGCTGCGCATGGGCGATTGCTCGCCGGTTTTTGAGGCCGCGCGGTCACGGATGGTCGTCGACCATCACGGGACCAACACGCGCTTTGGCGAGGAAAACTGGGTGGATCCGGACGCCTCGGCGACGGGCGTGCTCGTGCTGCAGCTCGTGCGCGCGCTGGGCGCGGAGCTTACGCCGGAGATCGCCCGGTGCCTGTTCGTGGCGCTGTCCACGGATACGGGACATTTCCAGTACCAGAACACCAACGCGCAGGCCCTGCGCGCGGCAGCGGACTGCGTGGAGGCGCGCATCGATGTCGCGCAGATCACAGAGGGGCTGTATCGCGAGCGGCCGCGGGCCAAGACGGAGCTGCTCGCCTGCGCGCTGCGCTCGCTGACGTTCGAGCGCGGCGGTCGCCTGGCCTACATGAAGCTCTCCCGCGCAGACTTTGAGCGCTGCGGGGCGAGCGACGCCATGAGCGAGGGCCTGATCAACTACGCCATCGAGACGCAGGGCGTGAAGGTGGCGTTTCTGGCGCGTGAAAACGACGCGGGCGTCAAGTTCTCGCTGCGCAGCCGGCCGCCGTATGACGTGGCGGCGGTGTGCAAGCGGTTTGGCGGGGGCGGCCACGTCTTTGCGGCGGGCTGTACGATCGCCGCGCCGCTGGACGAGGCGATCCCGGCGATGCTCGCTGCGATCGATGTGGGGTGAAGCGCATTTGAACGGATTCCTCTGCGTGCTCAAGCCGCCGGGCATGACGTCCAGCGACGCGGTCGTGCTCGTGCGCAGGCGCCTTCCGAAGGGGACAAAGGTGGGCCATGCGGGCA
Organism: Candidatus Onthenecus intestinigallinarum; assembly: GCA_018713325.1. Taxonomy (GTDB): domain Bacteria; phylum Bacillota; class Clostridia; order Christensenellales; family Aristaeellaceae; genus Beduinella; species Beduinella intestinigallinarum. The sequence continues at coordinate 39,445 of DVFJ01000036.1, forward strand.
CGCTCGACCCGGAGGCCTGCGGCGTGCTGCCGGTGATGGTCGGGAAGGCCACCCGGCTTTTCGATTATCTCGTCGAAAAGGAAAAGATCTACGTCGCCCAGCTCAAGCCGGGCATCGAGACCGACACGCAGGACGCCTACGGCCAGGTGCTGCGTACGGCTGAAGCGCATGTGACGGCGGAGCGGCTGCAATCGGTCCTGCCACAGTTTCTGGGCACGATCCTGCAGCGCCCGCCGATGTACTCCGCGCTCAAGGTCGGCGGGCGCAAGCTGTATGACCTGGCGCGCGCAGGGCAGGAGGTGGAGGTCGCGCAGCGTCCCGCACAGATCCACGAACTTCGCCTGCTCGAGCAGCTTGCAGATGGTTCGTTTTTGTTGCGCGTGCGCTGCGGACGCGGCACCTACGTGCGCACGCTGTGCAGCGACATCGGCCGCGCGCTGGGATGCGGCGCGCACATGGGCTTTCTGCTGCGCGAGCGCACGGGCGCGTTCGACATCCAGAGCGCGCATACGGTCGAGGAGATCGAGGCGGCGCAGGACCTGGAGCCGCTGCTCCTGCCCATCGATGCGCCGCTGGCGCACCTGCCGCGCGTGGATGTGGACGAGCGCGCGGCCCGCTTTTGCCTGAGCGGCAATGCGCTGCGTCCGCAGCAGCTGCGCGGCGAGCCCGTCTGCGGCGCGCCGACGCGCGCCTATCTTGCGGGCGCGTTTGCGGGCATCGGCCGCTTTGACGGGCAGGCCTTTCACTTTGACGCCATGTTACTGGAGAGAGAGAAGACATGAAGCTTTTGACGCACGAGGCGCTCTGGCAGGGGCCCGAGACGGTGGTGGCGCTGGGCACGTTCGACGGTGTGCACGTCGGCCATGCGCGGCTGATCCGCAAGGCAAACCACCTCGCCGCGCTGTATGACCTGCAAAGCGTGGTCCAAACGTTTTCCAATCATCCGCTGGAGGCGCTCGCCCCGCAGCGCGTGCCGCCGATGCTGACGACGCGCGCGGAGAAGATCGCGACGATCAGCGCCTACCGCCCGGATGCGATGGTCATGCGCCCCTTTGACCGGGAATTCGCTTCGCGATCGCCGGAGGCGTTTGTCCGCTCGCTGGTTGAGACGCTGCGTCCGCGACACGTCGTCGTGGGGTTCAATTACACCTTCGGCGAGCGCGGCGCGGGCACGCCGCAGACGCTGTGCGAGCTGGGGCCGCATTACGGCTTTGAGACGCACGTCGTGGATGCCGTACTGCGCGGCACAGAGCCCGTGTCCTCTTCGCGCATCCGCGCGGCGCTGAGCGCCGGGCGCATGGGGGAGGCGACCGACATGCTGGGCAGGCCCTACAGCCTGTGCGGCGTGGTCGTGCACGGCAAGCATCTGGGCCATGAGCTTGGCTTTCCGACCGCCAATATCGCCTGGCCGCAGGGCAAGGCCATCCCGCCCAGGGGCGTGTACTTCGCCCGGGTCTGGATGGAGGGCCTGCCGTACCTGGCGGTGCTCAACATCGGCACGCATCCGACGGCGCCGGAGGGGCCGCCCAGCATGGAGGCGCACCTGCTCGACTTCGAGGGCGACCTGTACGGCAAGCACCTGCGCGCGGAGCTGTGGCGCTTCTCGCGGCCCGAACGGCGCTTTGAATCGCTGGATGCGCTCAAGGCGCAGATCGGCAGGGATCTGGAGCTGACGCGCGCCTTCTTCCGGGAGCGGCTGCACGGTTGAGCTTCGAATTCGCAAGAAGAAATGAAATTGACATATTTACAAAAACGGCGGGGCATGGTAAAATAATCAGCGGGTCTGTTGAACCGCATGCGCGGTTGGTCGAATCTCCGACGTCCTACCATGCTTGCGGCGATGCCCAAATCAAATGGAGGTGTTTGTCAATGGATAAGGAACGCAAGGACCAAATCATCAAGGAATTCGCCCGTCACGAGGGCGACACCGGTTCGCCTGAGGTGCAGGTGGCGCTGCTGACCGAGCGCATCAACCACCTGAACGAGCATCTGGCGGACCACAAGAAGGACCACCACTCCCGTCGCGGCCTGCTGCTGATGGTCGGTCAGCGCCGTGGCCTGCTGGCGTACCTGAAGCAGACGGATATCGAGCGTTACCGCTCGCTGATCGCGCGCCTGAACCTGCGCAAGTAAAACCTGTGGGGCGAGGACGCGCCTTGCCCCCGATGAAGAGCCGTTCGTTTGGGGGAAACCAAACGGCGGCTCTTTGCGCATGCCAAGCATCAAAGAATGATCATGATTAGGGAGGCCTCTCATGCATAAGGTATTTGAAACGGAGCTGGCCGGGCGCAAGCTGTCGCTGGACTTTGGCAAGTACGCCGGCCTGGCGAACGGCTCCGTACTGGTGCGCTACGGGGATACGGTCGTGCTGGTCGCTGCGACAGCCTCGGAGAAGCCGCGCGAAGGCATGGACTTTTTCCCGCTGAGCGTCGACTTTGAGGAAAAGCTGTATTCGGTGGGCAAGATCCCCGGCGGATTCATCAAGCGCGAAGGACGCCCGACGGAAAAGGCGATCCTGACCAGCCGTCTGATCGACCGCCCGATCCGCCCGCTGTTCAACAAGGGCATGCGCAACGACGTGCAGGTCGTGGCGACGGTGCTGTCCGTGGATCCCGATCTGCCCCCGGAAATCCCGGCGATGATCGGCTCCTCCGCTGCGCTGTGCGTGTCCGACATCCCGTTCGGCGGTCCGACCGGCTCGGTGATGGTCGGCCGCGTGAACGGCGAGCTGATCCTCTCGCCCACGGAGGCGCAGCGCGCCCAGTCCGACCTGCACCTGGTCGTGGCGGGCACGAAGGACGCCGTGCTGATGGTCGAGGCGGGCGCCAAGGAGGTCAGCGAGGACGTCATGCTCTCCGCGATCCTCTTTGCGCACGAGCACATCAAGCAGCTCGTCGCCTTCCAGGAGGAGATCGTCGCGCAGATCGGCAAGCCCAAGAGCGATTTCCCGATCGTCATCACGGGCGAGGACGTCAAGGCCGCCGTGCGCGAATATGCCTACGACAAGTGCGCCTGGTGCTTTGAGACGTTCGACCGTCACGAGCGTCAGGACCGCGAGAACGCCGTCAAGGCCGAGACGCAGGAGCACTTTGCCGAGCAGTTCGCCGGCCGTGCCAGCGAGATCGATGACGCGCTGTACTACCTCAACAAGGAGATCATGCGCAAGAAGATCCTCGAGCAGGGCATCCGTCCCGACGGTCGTAGCCTGCATGAGGTTCGTCCCATCTGGTGCGAGACAGGCATCCTGCCGCGTCCGCACGGCTCCGCCGTCTTCACCCGAGGCGAGACGCAGGTCATGACCGTGGCGACGCTGGGCGCCGTGGGCGAGGCGCAGATGCTCGACGGCCTGAGCAACGAGGACACCAAGCGCTACATGCACCACTACAATTTCCCGCCGTATTCGACCGGCGAGGCCGGACGCATGCGCAGCCCGGGCCGCCGCGAGATCGGCCATGGCGCGCTGGCCGAGCGCGCGCTGGAGCCCGTCATCCCGCCGGTGGAGGATTTCCCGTATGCGCTGCGTCTCGTGAGCGAGGTGCTCTCCTCCAATGGCTCCACCTCGCAGGCGTCCGTGTGCGGCTCCACGCTTGCGCTGATGGACGCCGGCGTGCCGATCAAGGCGCCCGTCGCGGGCGCGGCCATGGGCCTGATTAAGGACGCCGAGTCGGGCAAGGTGGCCGTGCTGACGGACATCCAGGGCCTGGAGGACTTCCTGGGCGACATGGACTTCAAGGTCGCCGGCACGATGAACGGCATCACCGCCATTCAGATGGACATCAAGATCAAGGGCATCGACGAGCCCATCCTGCGCCAGGCGCTTGCGCAGGCGCTGGAAGCGCGCCTGCACATCCTGGGCAAGATGCTCGAGGTGTTGCCGCAGCCGCGTGAGAATCTGTCCAAGTACGCGCCCAAGATCATCCGATTCACGATCAACCCGGACAAGATCCGCGAGGTCATCGGACCGGGCGGCAAGATGATCAACAAGATCATCGCCGAGACGGGCGTCAAGATCGACATCGAGGACGACGGCAGCGTGGACATCTCCACGCCCGACGAGGAGGCCGCCGCCAAGGCGCGCCGCATCATCGAGGGCATCGCCAAGGACATCGAGGTCGGCGAGGTGTACACGGGCAAGGTCGTGCGCATCATGAACTTCGGCGTATTTGTAGAGCTGCTGCCGGGCAAGGATGGCATGGTGCACATCTCCAAGCTGGCAAACGGCCGCGTCGAGAAGTGCGAGGACGTCGTTAAGATCGGCGACGAATTGGAGGTCAAGGTCTCCGAGATCGACTCGCAGGGCCGTATCAACCTCATTCGCAACGACATCGTCTACGAAAACCGCGAGCCCATTCGCCGTGGGCCGGCAGGGGATCGCCGCCCGCCGCGCCGCGAGCGCTCCGGCGCGCCCCGCGACTGATCGCGGGCATACGAGCCCAACAGGGATGCGGCGCAGCCGCATCCCTGTTTTTCTTCCATCATGGCTGCATGAGGCAGAAAATCGTGGGAAATGCTAAGGACGACGCCGGCCGGAGGATTCCGGTCCATCAGGCGTAGAAGGAGCTGCCATGTACGACGAATTTACGCTGTCCAACGGCCTTCGCGTGATCGCCGAAAAAATCCCGCATTTCCGCTCCGTCAGCGTGGGGCTGTGGATCGGCACGGGATCCATGCTCGAGACGCGCGAGGAAAACGGCCTGTCGCACTTCATCGAGCACATGCTCTTCAAGGGCACACAGCAGCGCAGCGCCATGCAGATCGCCGAAGAGATGGACGCGATCGGCGGTCAGGTGAACGCGTTTACCTCCAAGGAATGCACCTGCTATTACGCCAAGGTCATCGACGAGCACTTTGAAAAGGCGCTCGACCTGCTGAGCGACATGCTGTTGCACGCCACCTTCAATCTCCAAGACCTGGAGAAGGAGCGCAGCGTCATCCTGGAGGAGATCGCCATGACCGAGGACACGCCGGAGGACCTCGTCTATGAGCTGCTCAGCGAGGCATACTTCGGCGATCACGCGCTCGCGCGGCCCATCCTGGGCCCGGCGGAGGTCATCCGCTCCGTCACGCGCGAGCAGATCCTCGCGTTCCACCGCCGGCACTACAGGCCGGACAACACGGTGCTCGCCGTGGCCGGCGGCTACGAGCTGGATCAGCTGCGCGAGCTGGCCGGGCGCTATCTGGGCGCCTGGGCCGCCCCGGCACAGGCGCAGAAAGCGGAGTCGTTTGCCGGGTGCGCGCAGCAGGTGCGCATCAAGCGCAAGGACATCGAGCAGGTCCACGTGTGTCTGGGCTACGAGGGGATCGCCACGGGCGCGGACGAGGCGTACCCGATGGCCGTGTTCAACAACATCTTCGGCGGCGGCATGTCCTCGCGCCTGTTCCAGAAGATCCGCGAGGAGATGGGCGCGGCCTATTCGGTCTACAGCTATCCGACCTCCTACCCGGACTGCGGCGTGTATGCGATCTACGCGGGCACGTCCATCCAGCAGGCGCAGCAGGTGGTCGACGAGATCCGCCGTCAGGTGGACCGCTTCCTCGCAGACGGATTCACGGACAGGGAATTCACGCAGGCGCGCGACCAGCTCAAGGGCGGCTATATCCTCGGGCTGGAGAGTACGTCCAGCCGCATGTCCGCGCTGGGGCGCAGCAAGCTGCTGCTGGGCTATGCCAACGAGATCGACGAGGTGATCCGCAGAATCGAGCGCGTGACGCCGCAGGACGTGATGTCCGTCGCGCGCCGCATCCTGGAAAGCCCGTTTGCAGCGGCGGCCGTCGGCCGCGGCGTGGAGGCGCTCAAGCTGCAGTAAAAATATCTATAAGAAAAAGCGCCCGAACGTGCTCCAAACCGTTCGGGCGCTTTTATCGCGCAACGACGCATCAATCGTCCTGATAGTCCGCAAAGAGATCGGTATCAAGCGCCTTGATCGCAAAGGTCTTTTTTGTGCTGACGCCAAAGTCATGCTCGATCATAAAGCGCGCCAGTTGGTCGCCATCCATCAGGATGACGTGCTGCTTGCGGGCATAGTCAATGGCCTGTTTGGTGAAGGAAGACGTGGTCACAAACAGGCCCTTGCCACCCCTTCCCGCAATTGCACCGACGAAAGCCTGCACGTCCGGACGGCCGACCGGGTGATCGGCATCCCATCGCTTGACCTGCACGTAGATCAGATCAAACCCCAGCTTATCCTCCATGATGATGCCGTCGATTCCCTCGTCGCCTGTGAGGGCTGTCGTGACGGCGGCATTGGAAAATGTGCCATAGCCCATCTTGGCCATCAGATCCAACACCATTTTTTCAAATGCGACAGGCGAGAGCTTCATGATCTCTGCCAGCAGGTCGTCCGCCAGGCTCTGGTTGATCCGTCGAAACGCATTTTCGAAGGCGTCGTCGGGTGTTTCAGTCTCATCTGGATCGTTGGAAGGAGTCTCCGGGTGTGTAGCAACCTCTACGCTGACGAATGCCTTGAACGAAGGATAGCGCATCAGATAGGCGTTGTCCAGCACTCGTGGGTCCTCCTGAAGCACCCGTCGTCCCTCTTCGGTGATCTGGAAGGTTCCTCTTGCGGGCGATTCAAGCAGGCCCGCCTTTTTCAGATATGTACGGGCCCAGGCGACGCGATTGGCGAAATACGTCTGACGTCCGCTGGGCAACGGTTCGGAAAGCTCTGCCTCCGTCAGCCCAAAATGCTGCGCTATACGCGTTTTGATCTCCTTGAGCGCATGCACGTTGCCATCTGCCAGGCACTGCAACAAAGGCTTATACATCTCATCATACTTCGGAACGCCCATGGCCATCCCTCCATCACAGGGCCTTTTTTCATTCGTTTCTCGCATTCAGACCAGCGGCATACCCGCAGCCGCCCTTCGCTCCAGACGGCGGATGCGCACGTAGTAGGCGGCGGCGAGCAGCACCGTCGCGCCCGCCCAGGCGGCGATCTCCGCGTAGTAGACGCCGTCCTGCCCCAGCGCGAGCGGCAGCAGCCACGCGACGCTCAGGCGCATGATCAGCTCCACGATGCCGGAGATCATCGGGATCACCGTATCGCCCATGCCCTGCAGGGCCGAGCGGTAGACGTAGAGCAGGTAGAGCACGGACAGCGCGGCGCACATGACGCACAGGTAGCGGTAGGCGACGTCCAGCACGGCCGGCGCGTCTGCGCTGGATGCAGAGACGAACAGCGCCAGAATCCAGCGGCCCGCCGCGGCCATCACGCCGCCGATGCACAGGGCCGTGAGCACGCCGATGATCGCAGAGGCGCGCAGGCCGCGCTTGATGCGCTCGAGCTGGCCCGCGCCCAGGTTCTGCCCGGTGAACGTCGCCATCGCAAAGCCAAAGGAGGTCGCGGCGATCTCCAGCAGGCCGTAGAGCTTGTTGGTGGCGGTGAAGCCCGCGACGAACACGAAGCCGAAGCCGTTGATCACGTACTGCACGCCCATGCCGCCCACGGCGATGATGGCGTTTTGCAGCGCCATGGGCGCGCCCAGGCGCACGAGCGTGCCCGACACGGCGCGGTCGGGCCGCAGCGCTTCGCGCGTCATGTGCAGCATGGGCAGGCGGCGCACGGCGAACAGGCAGAACAGCGCTGAAAAGGCCTGCGCGATGACCGTGGCGGCCGCGGCGCCGCCCACGCCCCAGTGAAAGACTGCGACAAACAGCAGATCCAGGCCGACGTTGATGGCGCAGGCGATGATCATCGCCACCAGCGGCGTGCGCCCGTCGCCCAGCGCGCGCAGCAGCGAGGCCAGGACGTTGTAGAACATGACGATGCACAGTCCGCCGAACATCACGCGCAGGTAGACGACCGCCTGCCCCAGCACATTGGCGGGCGTGTTGAGCAGCAGCAGCACGGGGCGCGCGGCAAGCTGAAATGCGAGCGTGAGCAGCACGGCGATGACCGCGCCCAGCAGCGCGCTCATGCCGACGGCCCTGCGCAGGCCCTGCATGTCGCCCGCGCCGAAGCGCTGGGCGATGGGGATGGAAAAGCCGCCGGTGAAGCCTGTGACGATGCCCAGCGCCATCCAGTTGAGCCAGTCCGCCGCGCCGAGGGCCGCCAGGGCTTCAATGCCCGCGAACTGCCCGACGATCGCCGTGTCGACGGTGGTGTACAGCTGTTGAAAGACGTTTCCCAGCATCAGCGGCAGCGCAAAGCCCGTGATCAGCCGGGCGGGGCTGCCATGCGTCATGTCCTTGACGTGCGCGCTCATCCAAATACCTCCGTGGTCGAGATGCGTTTTCATGATAGCATGGCCCGCAGAGGAAGTCAAGCGCGCGCCTTGACAAACGCGCACGCCATGCGATATGCTGAACGGAGAACGGAAGAGGAGGAGCAGGATGCGCTTTTTACACCTTTCGGACCTGCACCTGGGCAAGCGGGTGTACGGCTTTTCCATGCTCGAGGAGCAGAGGGACGCGCTCGCCCAGATCGAGCGCATCGCCGGCGAGCGCGAGGTCGACGCCGTCGTCGTCGCGGGCGACGTCTACGACAAGGGCGTCCCGCCGACGGAGGCCGTCGAGCTGCTCGACCGGTTCTGGACGCGCCTGCTTGCCATGGGCGTCCAGGTGCTCGCAATCAGCGGCAATCACGATTCTCCGGAGCGGCTGTCGTTCGCACAGGATATCCTCGCCGCGTCTGGGCTGCACGTCGCAGGCGTGCAGGGTGGGCAGGTGCGGCGCGTGCGGCTGTCAGATGCGTGGGGCCCGGTCGACTTCTATCTGCTTCCATTTGTGAGGCCCGCACGCGTCGCCGCGCTGTATCCGCAGGTACAGATTGCCAACGCCGACGACGCCGTGCGCGCGCTGCTTCGGGGCGCGCAGCGCGAGGCGGGCGTGCGCAGTGTGCTCATCGCGCACCAGCTCGTGCTCGCGCCGGGCGAGGAGGTCGAGCGCTGCGACTCGGAGACGGTGCAGATCGGCGGGACGGACGGCGTGTTCGTCGATGCGTTCGACGGCTTCGACTATGTGGCGCTGGGGCATCTGCACCGCGCCCAGCGCGTGGGACGCGACACCGTCCGCTATGCGGGATCGCCGCTCAAATACTCGTTTTCCGAGGCGCGGGGAAATAAGAGCGTCACGCTCGTGGAGCTGGACGCGGAAGGCGTGCGCACGCAGCTGCTGCCGCTTACCCCGCTGCGCGATCTGCGCGACCTGCGGGGACCGCTGCGGGCGATTCTGGAGGCGGCGGACGGCCCTTCAGAGGACTATGTGCGTGCTGTTCTGACGGATGAGGGGCCCGTATATGACGCCGTCGGGCAGCTGCGCCGGGTCTATCCCAACGTCATGACGATCGAATTCGAGCGCAATGCACCGGTGCAGGCGCAGGCGGCGCTGCACACGGCGGATGTGCGCGGGCGCACGCCGATGGAGCTGTTCGAGGACTTTTACCGGCGCCAGACGGGCAAGCCGCTCGACGACGGGGCGTACCAGGCCGTACAGGCGGCCGTGGAGGGCGCGCAGGAGGAAGAAGCATGAAGCCAATCACGTTGAAGCTGTGCGCATTCGGCCCCTTTGCAGGCGAGACGGCCGTGCATTTTGACGCGCTGGGCCATGCCGGCCTCTTCCTGATCACGGGCGATACAGGTGCGGGCAAGACGACGCTCTTTGACGCGATCGTCTTTGCGCTGTATGGGGAGACGAGCGGCAGCCGCAGGCGGACCGACGGCCTGCGCAGCGACTTTGCCTCGCCAGATGTGACGACCTACGTGGAATTGACGTTCAGCCATCGCGGGGCGCTCTACACGGTCTGGAGAAATCCGGGCGGATATGAGCGGCGGAGCCGGCGAGGGGACGGCGTCGTACTGGAAAAGCCGGACGCATGGCTGCGCTGTCCGGACGGACGGCAGATCGACGGGGCAAAGGCCGTCACGGCCAGAACTTCCGAGCTGCTGGGCATGGATGAAAGGCAGATGAAGCAGATCTGCATGATCGCCCAGGGCGAGTTCCTGAACCTGCTGCTGGCCAAGGACGAGGAGCGGCGCAAGGTACTGCGCCGCGTGTTCGACACGGACTTTTACCGGCGGGTACAGGATGCGCTCAAGCGGCGCACGGGCGAGCTGCGCGACCAGGTGAAGCGCCTGGAGTCGGGCGTAGAGGAGACGCTGCGCGATATGGACCGTGAGGCCTGTACCGTACACGATGCACCGGACGCGATCGAGGCGCTTCAGGCCATGCGCCGTGCGGACGCGCAGCGGAAAAGGCAGCTGGAAAAGGCGCAGCAGGACGCACATCAGGAGGTCCAGCGGCTCTCGGAGGCGCTGGCGCATGCGCGGGAGGACAACAGGCTGCTCGACGCCCTGGATCAGGCGCGGGCATGCGTCGCCGATCTGGAACGGCAGGCGGATGTCATGGATGCGCTCAAGATGAAGCTGGCACGCGCGAATCAGGCTGCACAGATTGAAGAGGGCGTGCAGAAGGCCTGGCTTCACGCGGATGCCGAACGCGCTGAGCTGAAGCGGCGTGCGGGGGCGCTTGCTGAAGATGCCCAACGGGAGCAGGCGCGCCGTGCGGAGCTGAAGCAGGTTTTTGACGAGGCGGCCGGCCGGGAGGATGAGGCCGCCAAGCTGCTGGCCGAAGCGCAGCGCATCGAGTCGCTGCTGCCCCGCTATGAGCAGGCGGAGCGCGCACAAGCACGCGCGCTGGACGCACAGAGTGAGCTGGATGTGTTGAAGGGCCGGCGTGAGGAACATGAGATGAAGATCCAAGAGAATGACCGGCGTCTAAAAGAGTTGCGCGAGCAGCGCGATGCGGGCGTTCAGGCGGGACGCGAGGTGGTGCGGCTGAGCGCGGCGAAGCAAAGCAATGAAGAGCGCCGAAAGGACATGGAGCATCTTGCCCAGACGACGTCGGAGGGTAAGCAGGCGCAACAGGCTTGGCAAAAGGCCAAGCAGGAGGGCGAGCAGAGCGCAAAGGCCCTCTCCCAAGCGCACGGGCGCGTAAAAGAGCTGGAGGATGCCTTTTACCTTGCGCAGGCGGGCCTGCTGGCGGAACACCTGGAGGAAGGACAGCCCTGCCCAGTCTGCGGCTCGACGCGCCATCCGCGCAAGGCCGTGCTGGCGCCTGGAACCGTGACGCAGGCACAGCTGGACGACGCGCGCAGGCAGCGAGAGGATGCACAGGCGGAGCATACGAAGCGCCAGCGTGCGGAGAGCACCGCAGGCGAGCGGGTTCGCAATCTGCGCGATCAGGCAAGGCAGGCATTTATGCGCCTATTTCCCGGCGAAGACGCACCGGACGGCATGGATGCGGCCGTGCGCGCCGGCATGCGCGCGCTGGACGAGCAGATCCGATGCGATGTCGAGCTGCTGCGAACCCAGTCGGAGCTGGAGCGGCGCGGCAAGGAGGCAGATCAGAACATACGTCGGATTGAGCAAGAACAAACCGACCTTCGGTCTGAATTGGAACGCTTCGGCGTGAGATGGCAGGAAGTGAACGCTTCGCTGGCCGCCGCACAGGCGCAAGAGCAGTCGCTGCGCGCAGAGCTGTCCTATGCCACGCGTATAGACGCGGAGCAAGGGGCGAAGTCGCTGCGTGCGCAACGGGATGCAATGATCGAGGCGCAGGATCATGCAAAGCGCGCACTGGAAGAACAGGATCAAGCCTGCGTCGCATTGCAGACGCGCCGTGAGGAAAACGCACAGGCGCTGGAGAACGCCGAGTTGAAGGCTTCGGCGGCACGGTTTTACTTTTTGGCGGCGCTGGAGGAGAAAGGCTTTCGGGATGAAGCGGACTTTGACAGCGCGCACATGGATGAGGACGCACGGCGCGAGGCCGACGCATGTGTCGGGCGCTATGCGGACGAGCGCCGCAGCCGTACGGATGAGGTGACCACGCTGCAATCGCAGGCGCAGGGCAAGGCGCGCGCGGACGAGACGGCGTTGCAGCAGGCGCGCGACGCGGCCCAGACGGCGGCGGGGGAAATACAGACCCGTCTCATGGACCTGACGGGGGAAATTTCCCGGCGCTCCGCCTGGCTGGACAGGCTCACCCGCGATTACGGGGCCTGGACGCGCGCGCAGGAGGCGTATGCGCTGGCAAACGAGCTGTCCGCCACGGCCGCGGGCGAGACGAACGGCCCGGGCGGCCAGCGGCTCTCGTTTGAGCAGTATGTGCAGATCTACTATTTCAACCAGGTCATCGAGGCGGCCAACGCGCGCCTGAGCGGCATGTCCGGCGGCCGGTACCGGCTGCTTAGGCGGGAAAAGACGGCCGACGGCCGGACGAACGACGCGCTCGCGCTCAACGTGCTGGATCACTACACCGGCAAGGAGCGGGACGCCAGCTCCCTCTCCGGCGGGGAGTCGTTCCTCGCCTCGCTCTCGCTGGCGCTGGGCCTTTCCGACGTCATTCAGCGCCTGACGGGCGGCGTTCAGGTGGAGACGCTCTTCATCGACGAGGGCTTCGGTTCGCTGGACGAAGAATCCCTCGAACAGGCGATGGCCGTGCTCGAGGGACTGACGACAGGCGACAGCCTCGTGGGCATCATTTCCCACGTCGCCGCGCTCAAGGAGCGCATCGGCCGCAAGATCGTCGTCACCAAGGACCCGTCCGGCAGCGCCGTGCGCGTCGTATGCGATTGAATCAGCCGCGCCGCCGGGGCGTCAGCAGCGAAAGGGGCACCGTGTACTTGTCGTACCGGCGGCCCCTTTTGTCATGCCATGCGCCGGCGGCGGACGGCACCATCACGGAGGCCGTCTTGCCCACCCGTGAGACGACGCCGCAAAGCGTGCGGGCCTCAAATGGGAAGCTGACGCGCGCGCCCACGCCGACGCCCAGCGCGGCCGCCTCCTGCGCACGCGTGGGGAGCGCGTGCGTGCACGTCCTGTGCTGAAAGAGCCCATGGGAGAGCGCGCGAAACGTCGACTGGTGCGCGCTGCATGTGCCATAGAGCGCCCACTCAGCCGCATGGCACAGCTCGTGCTCGAACACCAGCTGAAAGGCCTCCAGGGCGTCCAACGCTTCGACGCCGTTCACGAAAAACGGTCCTTTGCGCAGCCGGAAGAGGAAGTCCGTGCTCATGCGGATCTGCACGTCCGTCGCGCCGTCGGCCGCAATCCGCGCGCAGAATTTCCCGGCGCAGCGCGTCATGCGCGCCGTGCCCACGACGCATAGCTGCGGCAGGCGCCGCGCAAAGAGCCCGTCAAAGAACAGCGCGTCGTAGTGGCGCAGCATCGCGTCCAGCGCCGCCGGCTCCAGCTTGCAAATCGGGCTGCATGCGAGCGCCGGCCAGGCGCAGAGCAGCCGCCTGCGGACCTCGGCGCGCAGGCGCGCAGTCTCCGGCGGCTCGAGCGGACAGGGGAAGGGTATCAAGGCCGTTTCACCTCTTTTTGGAATGGATTGGCGAAGATATCTTTAAGAAAATATGTTGACAGCTTAATATATTTGTAATATATTGAATCCAACTGGCGGGCAACGCGTTCCGACTGTGCCCGCACATCCCGGGGAGGCAAGCCATGAAGAGACGCTGGAAACCCGCTGTATTTTTTCTGTTCCTGGCGATGGCCGGCGGCGTGGCCGGCTTTTGGGGCGGCATGCGCATCGCGGCAGACGACGAGGCCGGCAGCCAGCTGCTGGCGCTCGCCCACGCTCTGATCTATATCGGCCTGAGCGCATACGCGCACATCCTGCTGCACGAGGCGGGGCACATGGCCGCCGGACTCTTGACGGGCTACCGGTTCGTGTCCTTTCGCATCGCCAGCTGGACGCTGGTGCGCACGGGCGGCCGGTGGGCGCTGCGCCGGTTTTCCATTCCGGGCACGGCGGGGCAATGCCTGATGATGCCGCCTCAAGGGGTATCGCGCCCGCCCTTCGTCTGCTATAACCTTGGCGGAGCACTGGCCAATTTGCTGTGCGCAGCCGCCGGCTTCGCGTGGGGCGGGGCGTTTGGCGTCATCTTCGGCGCCATGGGGCTGATCATCGCATTGGCCAACGTCATACCTCTCGACGCAGGCGTGCCAAACGACGGATACAATCTATATGTCCTGCTCAGGAGCGAGGCCGCGCGCCGCGCCTTTGCCGCGCAGCTGTCCGTCAACGGACTGATGAGCGAGGGGAAGCGCCCGCATGAGCTGCCCGAGGCGCTCTACGCGCTCGATCCGGACGCGCAGGACCTGTTCAGCGTCACGCTGCGGCAGATGCGCTATCAACGGGCGCTGGACGAAGGGGATCTGTCCGGCGCGCAGGCAGAGCTGGATGCCATGCAAGCGCACCGAGACCGGCTGCCCAGGCTGTATGTCCTGGAGCTGGACTGCGAGCGCGCCTATATGATGATGGTCCAGGAGGAGAGCCGCGAGGCGGTGGACCGGGTGTACGGCGGGGAGACGCGCGCCTTTGCGCAGCGGGCGCAGTTCATCCTCGCCCACCTGCGCGTGGAGATCGCGTATGCGCTCCAGTGCGAAGGCGACGTCGCCCGCGCACAGGAGCTCTATGCGCGGGCGGCGAAACTTGCGGCGAGCTATCCGGTCGCCGGCGAGGCGGCCTGCGAGATGGAGCTGATGCGCGCGTGGATGCGGCGCGTCTCGTGAGCGGTTACAGATTCGCCTCCAGGCGCACGGCGCGGCCGATGAAGTTGACGTCGGCTGCGTCGAGCGTATCGGCGCCGTATTCGCGGCCGTAGCTCTGCAGCAGCACGCGCGTGGCGTCCAGCTTTTTGACCTTGCGCAGCGCGCGGTGGTTTTTGTATTCCACGAGCATGATCGCCTCGTCCACGGGGCTCTGCGCGGGCACGATCAGCACGAAGTCGCCCGCCAGCACGCGAAAGCCGCGCATCGAGTCGTCCGGCGCGAGGAAATACAGCACCTTTTCGGGGTTGGCGCCCTCGATACGGCCGTTCTGGATGGGCAGCAGCCTGCGCGCGACGTTCTGCCAGGCGGCGTTCATCACCGGCACGGCCTTGAGCACGCCGCCTAGCGCGTCCAGCCAGATGCCGCTGGCCGCTGCGGCGCTTTCGCCCGCCTGTGAGGAGGCGACCTTCACCGCAGCGGGAGCCGGAGCGGGGGCCGCGGCCTGGCGCGCCTTTTCGGGCTGCGTCTTGATCATCTCCAGGTCGACCGTCGCGGCGATTTCGTCCAGCGAAAAGTCGGCCTCCGTCTGCTCGCGCAGGCCGATCGTGCGCAGAATGCGCCGGGCCTGGTCGTCCTGGATGATGCGCTTGCCGCTCTCCACCTCGAGCAGGTATTTTTCCGAGATGCCGCATTTGCGCGCAACCTGTTTGGGGCTCAGCTTCTGTCTCGTGCGTTCCAGCAAAATGAGGTCTCCAAGACGGCTCATGTGGGGTTCCTCCTCGTTTCAAAGCATGTCATGCCCTTAAGTATAGCACAGCCCCGGCCAAAGGCAAGCGTCCGGGGCAAAAAAGCGCGCAAAGCGGATTGACAAAAATAACGCAATTGCGGTCAAGCCCCTATTCATGCGCAGGAAAATATGGTATAATAAATCGGATAATGCCAAGCCTTGCGACTATCCGAAGATAGGAGGAATCGATTCAATGCAATACTCCAAGGAAGTTGAAGAAATGGTCTGTGTCGCCAAGGGGCCGCATCACGGCCCGGCGCCCATCCCCGAAGAGGGCAAGTGGGTGCAGGCGAAGGAGATCAAGGACATCTCCGGCCTCACGCATGGCATCGGCTGGTGCGCCCCGCAGCAGGGCACCTGTAAGCTGACGCTGAACGTGAAGCAGGGCGTCATCGAGGAGGCGCTGGTCGAGACCATCGGCTGCTCGGGCATGACCCACTCCGCCGCCATGGCCAGCGAGATCCTGCCGGGCAAGACCATCCTCGAGGCGCTGAACACCGACCTGGTCTGCGACGCGATCAACACCGCGATGCGCGAGCTGTTCCTGCAGATCGTCTACGGCCGCACGCAGTCCGCGTTCTCCGACGACGGCCTGGTCATCGGCGCCGGTCTGGAGGACCTGGGCAAGGGCCTGCGCTCCCAGGTGGGCACGATGTACGGCACCAAGCTCAAGGGCACCCGCTACCTGGAGATGGCCGAGGGCTACGTGCTCCAGATGGCCCTGGACAAGGACGATCAGGTCTGCGGCTACCAGTTCCTCTCCCTGGGCAAGATGATGGACGCCATCAAGAAGGGCATGTCCCCCAACGAGGCCTACGAGAAGAACATCGGCACCTATGGCCGCTTCAAGGCTGAGGACGGCGCGGTCAAGTGGATCGACCCGCGCAAGCAGTAATAGGAGGTGTGCAGGAATGGCTCTGTTTGAAGGTTATGAACGTCGCATGCCCCAGCTCCAGCCGGTCCTCGAGAAGTACGGCTTCAAGGATTTCGATGAGCTGAAGGCTTTCAACAACTCCAAGGGCGTCGACGCCTACAAGATCGTCGAGGGCATCCAGCCCATCGCGTTTGAGAACGCCAAGTGGGCCTATGAGCTGGGCGCGGCCATCGCGCTCAAGAAGAACGTCAAGACCGCCGCCGAGGCCGCCAAGTGCATCGGCGAGGGCCTGCAGGCGTTCTGCATCCCCGGCTCCGTGGCGGACCAGCGCCAGGTCGGCCTGGGCCACGGCAACCTGGGCGCCATGCTGCTGGATGAGAAGACCGAGTGCTTCGCCTTCCTGGCCGGCCACGAGTCCTTCGCCGCCGCCGAGGGCGCCATCGGCATCGCCCGCAACGCCAACAAGGTGCGCAAGACGCCGCTGCGCGTCATCCTCAACGGCCTGGGCAAGGACGCCGCGATGATCATCAGCCGCATCAACGGCTTCACGTACGTGCAGACGAAGTACGACTACCTCTCCGCGGACGTCAAAGAAGACCACGCGCTGACCGTCGTGAACGAGACCGCCTACTCCACCGGCGAGCGCTCCAAGGTCCGCTGCTATGGCGCGGACGACGTGCGCGAGGGCGTGGCCGTCATGTGGCACGAGGGTGTGGACGTGTCCATCACGGGCAACTCCACCAACCCGACGCGCTTCCAGCATCCCGTCGCCGGCACCTATAAGAAGGAGTGCTGGGAGGCCGGGAAGCAGTACTTCTCCGTGGCCTCCGGCGGCGGCACGGGCCGCACGCTGCATCCGGACAACATGGCCGCCGGCCCCGCCAGCTATGGCATGACCGATACCATGGGCCGCATGCACTCCGACGCGCAGTTCGCCGGCTCCTCCTCTGTGCCCGCGCACGTGGAGATGATGGGCCTGATCGGCATGGGCAACAACCCCATGGTCGGCGCGACCGTGGCCGTGGCCGTGGCCGTCGAAGAGGCGCAGAAGTAAGACAGGTAAACGCCCTGGGGGAACCCCGCATCAGCCGGGGTTCTCCTTTTCCATACGTTTAGTCCGGACACACGCCGCCGGGCGGCGATGTACATTATGAAAATATAAGTGCATTTGTCACGGGCGTCTGCGGCCAGCTCGACTACGACGTCATGCAGGAACTGGCCTCCAGGGGCATCGAGGCGGTCGGCAGCGACATCGCGCCCGCACAGGGCGGCGCCTATGTCTCCCTGGACATCACGGACGGCGCGGCTGTTCGCGAGGCGCTGCGCGCGCAGCGGCCCGACGCGGTGATTCACTGCGCAGCGTGGACGGCAGTGGACGCAGCGGAAGATGAAGATAAACGCGAACTTGTGCAGGCCGTCAACGCAGAGGGGACGCGGCACATCGCGCAGGCGTGCCGCGAAATCGGCTGCAAGCTGATGTACATCAGCACGGACTACGTGTTTGACGGCCGTGGCGAATCGCCCTGGCAGCCGGACTGCACGGATTACGCGCCGCTGAACGTCTATGGCCGGACAAAGCTGGAGGGGGAACAGGCGGTCTGCGAGCTGCTGGAGCGGTATTTCATCGTGCGCATCGCATGGGTATTCGGGTTGAACGGCCAAAACTTCGTGCGCACGATGCTCCGCCTGGGGCAGACGCACGACACGCTGCGCGTGGTGCGCGATCAGATCGGCACGCCGACGTATACGCCGGATCTGGCGCGCCTGCTGGTCGACATGATCCAGACCGAGCGGTATGGCCGCTATCACGCCACAAACGAAGGCGGCTACATCAGCTGGTACGACTTTGCGCGGGAGATCTTCCGCCAGGCGGGCATGAACGTGAACGTCCTGCCGGTGACGACGGCGGAGTATGGCGTCTCGAAGGCAAGACGTCCCTTCAACAGCCGGTTGGATAAGCGCAAGCTCGTTGAGAACGGCTTTGCACCGCTGCCGGACTGGCGCGACGCGCTGAGCCGGTATCTGACGGCGCTGCGCCCATAAGTGAAAAAAACGAGGCCCTTTTCCTCTCGCCATCCGGCGGGGAAAGGGCCTTTGTTTTTTGCCGGGTCTCACATGCGCCGCACCAGCGACGTCACGCGTCCCAGGATGGACAGCTCCTCGACGATGATCGGATCCATGTAGTCATTTTCGGGCTGCAGGCGGAAATGCCCGTTTTCCTTGTAATAGCGCTTGACGGTCGCCTCGTCGTCAATCAGGGCGACGACGATGTCGCCGTTGTTGGCGTGCGGCTGCTTGCGTACGATCAGGTAGTCGCCCTCCAGAATGCCGGCGTTGACCATGCTGTCCCCGCGCACGCGCAGCGAGAAGTGCTCGCCGTCGCCCAGAAAGTCGGCGGAGAGCATCAGGTGGTCTTCCACGTTCTCCTGCGCCAGGATCGGCAGCCCCGCCGCCACGCGCCCGATGACGGGCACCTGAACCATCTCCTGGCGGCTGAACGAGGGGTCGCCCAGCACCTCCATCGCGCGGGGCTTCATGGCGTCGCGGTGGATCAGGCCCTTCTTCTGCAGGCGTTGCAGGTGGCCGTGAACGGTCGAGGTGGACTTGAGCCCCACCGCATCGCAGATCTCGCGCACGGAGGGGGGATAGCCTTTTTCCTGAATCTCGCTCTTGATGAAGGCCAAGATCTTGGCCTGGTTGTCTCCCCGGGGCTTTTTCATGTCGAACGCCACCTTCTCTATCGTTTCATGTAGTATAACATAGACGGCGCCGGAAAAGCAAGCGTTTGGAAACATTTGTTCGTCGGAAATGCGAACATCTTTGGAAGTTTAGGGAAATCAAACCGGGCGCGTTCGCATGATCTGTTCGGCGGCGCGTTCAACCTCTGGCAGAAACGACGTCAGCTTCGCAAACCGGCAGCAAAAATCGCCGTCGCCCGCGATGCCGATGTCAGCCATGAACGCCCGAAACGCCGGCATACGGCGGGCAGCCAATGCGGGTTCGTCCAGCTCCAGCACGGTCTGGCATCGCGCGAACGTCGCGCCCATCCAGAAGACGGCGTCCTGCGGATGGGGAGAGGAGAGCATACGCCGGCATCCGTCGATGGAGATGGAGCGCGCCTGGGGCCGGATGTCCGAGCGGAAGCGATAGGCGTCGGACGGACCGTGCGTCTCGCACGCCAGGTCAAACGTCTCCGCCAGCGCGTCCAGATGTCCCGGCAGGCAGGCGGGATCGAAGCTGTCGCCGGTCAGCTGGCGCAGCAGCGCGGGGTAGAAATCGCCCAGCCCGTGACGTTGGAGCACTTCGCGCGCGCGCGTATAGCGCCTGCGCACGGTGCAGTTGCACAGCGCGGCCGCGAGGATCGGGAACGTGGAGATGCCGGTGGGGAAGAGCCAGCTGTTGACGCGCGCCGGGTAGGGGGCTGTGGCGTCAAACGCTCCGGCGCTGCGGCGGATGCCGTCCAGAAATCCCCGGCAGCGCGCGCGAACCCATTCGGGACGGGCATATTCGGAGGCGATTCGCCGATGCAGTGGGAGAAGCCAGCCCTCAGGATCGGCAAGGATGACCCCTGCGTTCAGCGCAAAGGCGAGGTAGTGCGTGCGCAGCACATGCTCCAACGAATCAAACGCCGCCCGTTCCAGCGTCGTGACCTCGAGCAGGGCTGCGCCGTAACGAAACTTGCCGAGCGGCGCAACGGCGTCAGGGGCGCGCAGCACGAGCACGACGTCCACGTCGGAGCTCTCAGGCCAGGCATCGCCATCCGAAGCCTCCAGTATGGAGCCGGAGAGGTAAGCGCCGCAAAAGCCCGGCAGGGCGCAGGCCTCCTCCCGCACCCAGCTTCGCGCAACCTCGACGGCCTGCGCGCGCGTCACGCGGAGGCCTCCGCGCCGGTACGCATGAGATTTTTCATCCAATTGTATTTGTTGACCTTCACCACGGCCACAAAGCACTTGAGGATCTGGTCGCACTTGAGGCAGGCAAAGACGATCCAGGGCGCCGCGCCGAGATACGAGGCCAGGATCGCGCTGGGCAGCACGACGAGGAAGACAAAGATCGTATCGTTTTTGAAGACGAAGCTGATGTCGCCGCCGGACTTGACCAGGCCGAACAGGCAGGGCATCTGGTAGCACGTGCCGATCAGCGTGACGGACTGCACGCGCACGAACAGCAGCGACTGGGCGGAGGCCTCCGCGCTGATGCCGCCATAGAGCGAGACAAAGGGCGCGGCGATCAGCGAGACGATGCCGCCAATGACCACGCCGAGCCCGAGAAAGATGACCTGCGTGGTGCGCGCGTATTCGCGCATCAGATCCGTCCGGCCCGCTCCGATGGTCTTGCCCGTGATGATGCCGACCGCCGTCGCCAGGCCGTTGATTGCGACATAGGCCAGGGTATTCATGTTGTTGGCCACGCTGGCGGCGGTGACGACCGCCGCGCCGTAGCGCCCGAGGATCATGCTGTTGGCCATCATGTTGACGGACCAGACGATCTCGCCCAGCACGAGCGGCGTGCCATAGCGGATGAAGTCGCGCTGTAGCGCCGCATCGACATGGCGCACGTCGCTCAGACGGTAGCCCAGCTTGCGATCGACGCGCAATACATACCAGCCGGCGGCCAGCGTCTCCACGATGCGCGAGATGACCGTGGCAATGGCCGCGCCGCGCACGCCCAGCGCCGGCATGCCGAGCTTGCCGAAGATGAGCACATAGTTGAGCCCGACGTTGACAAGCAGCGACAGCGCGGAGATGTACATGCCGATGTTGGCGGTCTCCACACAGCGCATGGAGGCGAGGAGCACCTGCGTGATGCAGAAGAACACGAAGGAGACGCACATATACCGCAGATAGACGGCACCGGAGGGGATGACGGTGGGATCGTCTGTGAAGATACGGATGATGGGCTCCGCCGCGACGAGGCACACCAGCGTGAGCAGCGCCCCGACAACAAATGCGAAGCGCAGGCCGATGGAGGCGATGCGGCGGATGTTGCGCGTGTCATGCCTTCCCCAGTACTGCGCGCCGATGATGATGACCGCGCCGCCGATGCCGGAGATGAACATCTGCAGCAGCACCTGAATCTGCGAGCCCATGTACACGCCGGAGACCGCCGCGTCGCCCAGCGCGTTGACCATCAGGTTGTCGGCGAACGAGACCAGAAACGTGATCAGGTTTTGCAGCGCGACGGGGATGGACAGGTGCAGCAGGTCGCGATAATAGTGGGGATCACGCGTCAGGATCCGGTTCATGGAGGCACCCTCTTTTCGTGCATGAATTACAAATTGCGACAGGTGCATTCTAGCATGCGCGTAGGCGTGCGTCAAGCGCGAAAGGCGCTTTCGCGCAGAAAAGGGAGAATGTCCGCATCTCGTGTCCCATGGAGCGATTTTTCCGTTTTTCCGGTTGACAGATGCGATAAATCCTGCTATAATAAATTCCGCTGATTGAGCAGCAGCCGTGGAGAGTTGGCTGAGTGGTCTAAGGCGCACGACTGGAAATCGTGTGTGCGTTGATAGCGCACCCAGGGTTCAAATCCCTGACTCTCCGCCATATCTTGCGCAGGGCCTCAAGACCTGCACAGGATATAGGGGCATGGTGTAATGGTAACACGTGGGTCTCCAAAACCTTTGTTGAGGGTTCGAGTCCTTCTGCCCCTGCCATAGCGGAGTAAGCGTTAAAGCTTACTCCGCTTGTTGTTATACAGAGGTTCAAGGCCCCGCTCAGACAGATCCAGCGCACGACATGCAGGCATGTCGTGCGCTTGGTTTTTTCACGGCTTATCGCCCCTTGAGCGCCCGCCATTCGTCCTCGAGCAGGGACATCAAAATGACGTCCGCATAGGCGTCCCCATCCCGGACGGCGTCTCTCAGGACGCCCTCCCGCCTGAAGCCGGCCTTTGCATACGCCCTCTCCGCCCTGGGGTTGAAGGCATATACGTCCAGGGAAAGGCGATGCAGGCGCAGGGTTTCAAACGCAAAGTCGCGCGTGACCTCCGTGGCCCACGTGCCGATGCCCTTTCCTCTCTGGGACGAATGGTACAGACAGATGCGGAAATTGGCACAGCGCAGCACCGGATCGACCTCATTGATGACGCTCTCGCCGACGATCCTGCCGTCGGGGGCCACGATCAAAAAGAAATACCGTCCCTCTTCCTGGAGCGAGCGCTGAAAAAACGAGACGACCTCTTCCCTCGTGAATTCGGCCTTACAGCCTGTCAGCCGCGCCGCTTCCGGATCCAGCGGGCAGTAATTCTGTTCATAGTAGTTGGCCGCATCGTCGGCCCGGGCAAACCGTATGCAGTATCCGTCCCTTTCAGCGATCATGCGGTCTCCTCCCTTCGTCGGTCGTCAGGATGCGCGCAGCCTCCTGCAGCAGCGTCTCCCGGTCGTTTGGCAGCTCTCCGTCGATCACCCGGTCCAGCAGCGCGCGCAGCACGGCGCCGACGGCGGGGCCGGAGACGCCGAGCGCCAGGATGTCCCTGCCGCCGACCGCCAGCCCGCGCAGGGACAGGCATGCGCCCGCGTCGATGCAGGCCCGCGCGCAGCGCGCGATCTCCGGCAGGGCGTCCAGCCTGGCCCGCGCCCGTTCCGGGTTCTGCGCCAGCGCGTCCGCGCGCTGCACCTCGAGCAGCTGAAAAAAGCGCTCCGAGCCGAGCCGGGCCAGCCAGCGGCGAACCGTTCGCGGCGCAGGGGAGAGCTCCGCGCCGTGACAGGCGATCAGCTCCACGACCTGTTCGCGCGTGGCGTTGTCATACTTCAGCCGCCGCAGCATCGCATCGGCCATGGCGGCGCTCTCTTCCGGGTGCCGGTAGAAGTGCGTCGCCCCGGCGGCGTCGACCGTCATGCGCCGGGGCTTGCCGATGTCGTGCAGCAGCATCGTGAGCCGCAGCGCCTCGTCCTGTGGCGCGCATTCGACGGCGCGCACGGCGTGCTCAAAGACGTCGTAGAGGCGCCAGGGATTGCGCTGCTCCACATCCTGCATACACGCAAGCTCCGGCCAAAAGACGCAGAGCACGTCCGCATATGCCCGCAGGATGGAGCCTGCCGACGGCCCCGTGAGCAGCTTGCCCAGCTCCACGCGGATGCGCTCCGGCGCAACGCAGCGCAGCATGTCGCGCTGCGCGTGGATTTCCCGCGCGGTGTCCGGCGCAATCCCGTAGCCCAGCGTGGAGGCAAAGCGCAGCGCGCGCATCACGCGCAGTCCGTCCTCGTGAAAGCGGCGCTTCGGGTCGCCGACGCAGCGGACGACGCGCGCGCGGATGTCCGCCTGCCCGCCGAACGGATCGCGCAGCGCGCCGTCCAGTCCCATGGCGATGGCGTTCATCGTGAAGTCGCGCCGGGCGAGGTCCTGCGTCAGGTCGCGGACAAAGGACACCGAGTCCGGCCTGCGACCGTCCGAATACGTCCCGTCCGTGCGGTAGGTCGTGACCTCATAGCCCTCGCCCTGCGCCAGCACGGTGACCGTGCCATGCCGCAGCCCCGTCTCGACGATCCGGCATTTCGCCAGGCACCGCTCCACCTCCTCGGGCAAGGCGTCAGTGCAGATGTCCCAATCGTGTGGCTCGACGCCGCGGAGCAGATCGCGCACGCATCCACCCACCAGATAGGCCTCAAAGTCCGCCGCATGCAGCCGGGACAGGACGGTGCGCGCGCCTGCGGGAATCTCGTACATGGCGGACGGCCTCCTTTCGCTCTCCATTATAGCGCACGTGCAGGCGGCGCGCAACGGCGCGTCCCCACAAACAAAATACAAAAACCGCTGAAGGCTTCAGCGGTCTCATCAGGCGCGCCCATATGCGCGCCGCCTGTCAGTGGCCCAGCACAGAGGGGAGGACGATCATCGCGAGCAACCCAAACGCGACGACGCCCGCCAAAATCCGCACCGCCAGCTGCTTGCGCTCCGCGGACCTGTTTCGATTGGACATCCTGTCCCTCCCTTCCCGATGACGTGAGGACGGCATTGCCGGTAGATTTGATTATATCATGTTTTCAAAGGGCCGTAAAGCCCGAGCGCACATGCGTCCGCCATGTAAAAAAAAAGAAAAATGTTCGAAAAAGCCTGGTTTCTATGGTATAATGGGAACATTCTATCAGATGAGGTGTTCCGACATGGACAGCGGTAAAGCCGACCGATTGGCCGACAGCGACCTGTACCTGAACCGGGAGCTCAGCTGGCTGGAATTCAACCAGCGCGTGCTCATGGAGGCGGCCAATCCTGACAATCCCGTCTTTGAACGGATGAAGTTTCTCTCGATCGTCTCTTCCAACCTCGACGAGTTTTTCATGATCCGCGTCGCGTCGCTGCGCGATCAGTGCAACGCCGGCTATAAAAAGCCCGACGCGGCCGGATTCACGCCCAAGCGGCAGATTGCGCTGATCACGCAGCGCACACAGTTGATGGTCGCCCAGCAGTATCAGATCCTGCGCGAGAACGTGCTGCCCGATCTGCTGCGCAACGGCGTGCGCTTCCTCAAGCACGAGCAGCTCTCGCCCGAGCTGCGCGAGTGGATCCGGGGCTACTTCGAGCACGAGGTCTATCCGGTGCTCACGCCGATGGCGGTCGACAGCTCGCGTCCCTTCCCGTTGATCCTCAACAAGAGCCTCAACCTGGGCGTGCTGCTGGCCTCGCGCGACAAGGACCGCGACGCGCCCGACTTCGCCACCGTGCAGGTGCCCTCCACGCTGCCGCGCATCGTCGAGCTGCCCTGTCTGCGCGGCGAGGCGGAGCATGCGTTCATCCTGCTCGAGGAGATCATCGCGCACTCCATTGGCCGGCTTTTCGACGGCCGGCGCGTCCTGTGCTGCCATCCGTACCGCATCACGCGAAACGGCGACCTCAGCTTCGACGAGGAGGACGCGGCAGATCTGCTGTTTGCCATCCAGAAATCCCTCAAAAAGCGCAAGTGGGGGGCCGTCATCCGCCTGGAGATCGCCCAAGATGCGGACAATGCGCTGGTTCGCTTTCTGCGCCATGCGCTGGAGGCCAGCCGCGACGAGGTCTACCGCATCGACGGCCCGCTCAATCTGGACTTCCTGATGAAGCAGGTCTATAGCCTGCCGGGCTTTGAGCATCTCAAGTACAAGCCCTTCCGCGCGCACATCGCGCACGACCTGCAGCCGGATGAGGGGAGCATCTTTGACACCCTGCGGGCGCGGGATGTCTTCCTGCATCATCCGTACGACAGCTTTGACCCGGTCGTCCGCTTCGTGCAGGAGGCCGCGCGCGACCCAAAGGTCATGGCCATCAAGCAGACGCTCTATCGCGTCAGTGGCAATTCGCCCGTCGTGCGCGCGCTTGCGGATGCGGCGGAGGCGGGCAAGCAGGTGACGGCGCTGCTGGAAATCAAGGCCCGCTTTGACGAGGAGAACAACATCCAGTGGGGCAAACAGCTCGAACGGGCGGGGTGCCACGTCGTCTACGGCCTGAAGGGGCTGAAGACCCACTCGAAGATCACCCTCGTCGTGCGCCGTGAGGAGGAGGGAATCCGCCGCTATGTGCATCTGGGCACGGGCAACTACAATGACGTCACCGCGCGCCTGTATACCGACATGGCGATCATGACCTCCGACGAGCGCATCGGTGAGGACGCCTCGGCGTTCTTCAACATGCTCACCGGATACAGCGACACGCCGCACCTGCACCAGCTGATCTGCGCGCCGCGTATGCTGCGCGAGCGGCTCACCGAACTCATCGACCGCGAAGCCCGTAACGCCGCGGAGGGACGCCCTGCGAGCATCACGGCCAAGATGAACTCGCTGCTCGATCCCCAGATCATCCGCTCGCTCTACGCCGCCAGCTGCGCGGGCGTAAAGATCCGTCTGCTCGTGCGCGGCATCTGCTGCCTGCGCCCCGGCATCAAGGGCGCGAGCGAGAACATCGAGGTCTCTTCGATCGTCGGCCGCTTCCTGGAGCACAGCCGCATCTTCCGGTTCGAAAACGGGGGACAGCCCGAGGTCTATCTCTCCAGCGCGGACTGGATGCCGCGCAATCTCGACCGGCGCGTCGAGCTGATGTTCCCCGTCAACGATCCCGCCATCGCGCGGCAGGTCGAGGAGATCCTGTATGCCTCTCTGGATGATAACGCTAAAGCCTGGCACATGAATTCGGACGGCAGTTACCACCGTGCTGAGATCGGCATCGGCGAGACGCGCCGCAATATCCAGGAAACCCTGATTCTGCGTGCGACTGCGCGCTGACCACTCGCCCGGGACAGGCGCTGCCTGTCCCTTTTTTCATATCCTCGCGCACTGCTGACGCCCAGCCGGATTCCCGGCTGGGCTCTTTTTATCCTCCAACTGGTCAAGAAGGGACTGATGCTGTCGAACGGAGTTGACATGAAAAGGAGCAAAAAGCGCCGCAACGGCTCAAAAAGACCGAAAGTCTGTCGACTGCAAAACCGACCGACGCCTTACTTTGGAATGTTATGTCGAATACAGACTTAAAGTCCATATTTTCGCACGACGCATCGACAGCCTGTGCAAGCCCTCAAATCTATAATGGGTGCATGCGGAAAGCGAGGCGAGACGATGCAGCCCGCTGTCGAGCCCTTTGTGGCCATCAACTTCGCGATGAACGCCGTCATTTTGGCGATGAGCGCGCGCGTCGTCTCGGCGGGCCGTCCGCGGATGCTGCGTATCTTTCTGGGTGCCGCCATGGGTACGGCCTACGCGCTCGCAGCCTGGACGTTCCCCCTGCTGGGGCCGGTGCTTTTCGTGCCCATCACACTGGTGATGGCGTGGAGCGTCGCGCCGGTGCGCAGGGCCGGCGCGCTCATCAGGCGCGCATTTGCCCTGCTGGGCTGTGCGTTTCTGTGCGGCGGAACGGCCTATGCGGTTTCGCAGGCCTTCCAGAGCCGTACCGGGGCATTGTTGCTGGCGCTGCCGGCGGCGGCCCTGTGGCTGCGCAGACTCGTGCGTACGAAAAACGAGCGCCTGTCCACGCAGGTGATCCGGGTTCGCTGCGAGCTGGGCACAGACTGCGCCGTGCTGGATGGCATCATCGACAGCGGTAACCGCCTGGTTGACACCGTGACGGGGTTGCCGGTGATCGTTGCAGACGCACATGCGCTGCGCGCGCTGTTGCCCGGAACGCTCGATCCGTCGGACGTCACGACGCTGCCGCCGGGTTTTCGGCTGATGCGCCTGTCCGGCGTGTGCGGCGCACAGCTGACGATGTGCTTCCATCCGCGCGTGTGGCTCTTGGAACGTGGCGCATGGCGGGAGGCGCAGGCGGTGGTGGCGCTATCGCCCCGCGCCTTGACAGAGGCGGCGCTCGTACCCTGGTCGCTTCTGTCGTAGCGGAACAACGGAATTTCGTGCCAACGAAAGAAAGGCAGGTTTTGGAATCATGCAATGCAGCACGACGGACATCTGGGGCTTTACGGCGCAGGCCAAGGCGCGCCTCCTGTCGCTGCTCAACGGCGAATCGGAGACGGCGGTCGGCTACATCGGCGGTAGCGACACGCTGCCCGCGCCCCTCACGCACGAAGAAGAGCTGGCCCTCATGCAGCGGCTGCGTCAGCGCGACCCGCAGGTAAAGAGCATGCTCATCGAGCGCAACCTGCGACTGGTCGTCTATATCGCGCGCAAGTTCGAAAACACGGGCGTGGGCATCGAGGACCTCATCTCCATCGGGACCATCGGCCTGATCAAGGCGGTCAACACGTTCGACCCGGATAAGAAGATCAAGCTGGCGACCTACGCGTCGCGCTGTATCGAGAACGAGATCCTCATGTTCCTGCGCCGCAACAGCCGCACGCGCCTGGAGGTGTCGCTCGACGAGCCGCTCAACACCGACTGGGATGGAAACGAGCTGCTGCTTTCGGACATCCTGGGCACAGAGGGCGACCTGGTCTACCGCTCGGTGGAGGAAGACGTGGACAAACAGCTGCTGGCCGCCGCGCTCAGCCGGCTTGCGCCGCGCGAAAAGAACATCATGTACCTGCGCTTTGGCCTCAAAGGGGGGCGCGAGCGCACGCAAAAGGAGGTTGCAGACATTCTGGGCATTTCGCAGTCGTACATCTCCCGGCTTGAAAAGCGCATTCTGCTTCGGCTGCAGCGGGATATGGCGCGCATGGGATGAGCGAATAAAACCGCAGGGGCGAGGCAATAATGCTCCCATCCGGCGAGGACGGAGGGGAGAACATGGCGATCAACAAGGTGGAAATCTGTGGGGTGGACACCTCCACGCTGCCCGTACTGACCAACGAGCGCATGCGCGAACTCTTTCCGCTGGTGCACGGCGGCGACATGCAGGCGCGCGAGGAGTTCATCCGGGGCAACCTGCGGCTCGTGCTCAGCGTCATTCAGCGGTTCAACAACCGCGGCGAGAACGTCGACGACCTGTTCCAGGTCGGCTGCATCGGACTGATCAAGGCGCTGGACAACTTCGACGTCACGCAGAACGTGCGCTTCTCGACCTATGCGGTGCCGATGATCATCGGCGAAATCCGGCGGTATCTGCGCGACAACAACCCCATCCGCGTCAGCCGCTCGCTGCGGGATATCGCCTACAAGGCGCTGTCGGCGCGCGACCGGCTCGCCGGGGAGCTGGGACGCGAGCCGACGATTCAAGAGCTGGCACAGCGCATGGAGTTGCCGTGTGAGGACGTCGTGCTGGCGCTGGAGGCGATTCAGGACCCGATTTCACTGTTCGAGCCGGTCTACAACGACGGCGGCGACGCGCTGTACATCATGGATCAGGTGCGCGACGACAAGGCGAGCGATGCGGACTGGCTGGAGGGCATCGCCATCCGCGAAGCCATGCAGCGCCTGAGTGAGCGCGAGAAGCACATTCTCAAGATGCGCTTCTTCGACGGCCGGACGCAGATGGAGGTCGCCGGGGAGATCGGAATCTCGCAGGCGCAGGTATCCCGCCTGGAAAAATCGGCGCTGTCACACATGCGAAAATATATGTAGAGAGACCGTGGTAGCCGTCTTCCCCAAAGGGGGACGGCCCTTTTTGCGCTAGGCGGCGCTCAACGCGCGCATCTGCGCATAGACATGGAGCAAATGAGGAGGGATGAACCGTGAGCCTGTCCGAGCTTCGGTGCAAGGATGTCGTCAACGTGCCCGACGGGCGCGTGCTGGGCAAGGTGATGGATCTGGAATTTTGCCCGCAAGACGGCCGGGTGCAGGCGATCGTCGTGCCGGGGGCGTTCAGCGCGCTGCAGCTGCTTCGCGGAGAGCGCAGCGGCGTGGTCATTCCCTGGGAGCTGATCGAGCGCATCGGCGACGACGTGATCCTCGTGTGCCTGCAGGAGGCAAAGAACTGAGGAATGGCCCTTTACGATTCGCACCGCGTCGGGTATAATATTCGCAGAGATTCGGGCGTTTCGAAAGGGAGTCGGGCGTATGAAATGTATCTTCTGTAACTGCACGGACAGCCGCGTGGTCGACTCGCGGCCAACTGAGGACGGAGCCATTCGCCGGCGGCGCGAGTGCGAGCGCTGCGGCCGGCGCTTCACCACCTATGAAAAGATCGAGACGCTGCCGCTGCTGGTCATCAAGAAGGACAGGCGGCGCGAGCCGTTCGATGCGGACAAGATCCGCCGTGGCCTGGTCAAGGCCTGCGAAAAGCGGCCCGTGGCCATCGCGGACATCGAGGCCCTCGTCAACGAGATCGAGATGGCCATGCTCAACTCCATGGATCAGGAAGTGACCACCACCCGCATCGGCGAGATGGCAATGGACGGCCTGCGCAAGCTCGACGAGGTCTCCTACATTCGCTTCGCATCGGTCCACCGTCAGTTCAAGGACATCCAGACGTTCATGCGCGAGCTCAGCCAGTTGCTGGCGGAGAGCTCCAGCGGCAAGGAACAGGAATCCAAGCGTTAATCGCCCCTGGCAATCCTTAACCGGCATATTTCTTCGGCCTTTTGCGCACCGTAGGCGTAACCGGCAGATGAAATGGCTTGGGAAAGGGTTGTTTTTTTGATGGATCGAAAGGGGCTCAAAAAGGTCTGCGGCATCATGCTCAGCCTTCTGGTCGTAGCGCTCAACTATTCTTCGCCCGTGCAGCGGCTGTTGCAACTTCCGGACGCGCTGGTCCTTCGCGCAGGCGAAGAAACGCACCTGTCGTTCGGGCTGCCACTGCGTGTACAGGTCGATCAGCCGGACGCGGCCGTCATCTCTTCAGGCGACGAGACGCTGCGGGACGTGGCGGTGACGGGCGTGGAGCTCTCCGCGCTCAGTGAAGGGCAGGCGCAGGTGCGCCTCTCTCTCTTTGGCGGTTGGCCCTTCAAGAATGTCGACGTGCGCGTCGAGGAGAGCCGGGTGCTTGTGCCGGGCGGGCAGGCCATCGGCGTGGCGCTGCACACCAGCGGCGTGCTCGTGGTGGGCACGTCCGACCTGGCCGGCGGCGCGGCCAACCCGGCGCAGGAGGCCGGGCTTCAGCCGGGCGACGTAATCCGCTCGCTGGGCGGACAGGAAGTCGAAAGCGCGCAGCACCTGACGCAACTGGTCAACGCGCATGGCGGGGAGACGGTCGAGATGGTCGTGCAGCGAACCGGCAAAGAGGTGCGCATGCGCATTGCGCCGGTGCGCGACGCGCTTGACGGCCAGTACCGCCTGGGCGTGTGGGTGCGGGACAGCACAGCCGGCGTCGGGACGCTTTCCTTTTATGACCCCGAGAGCGGCGCGTTTGGCGCGCTGGGGCACGCAATCACCGACGTGGATACGGGCGAATCGCTGACCGTGCGTGACGGCGACATCATGCACGCCGACATCGTCGACGTGCTCAAGGGCCAGCGCGGGGAGCCGGGCGAGTTGAAGGGGTCCTTTCTGAAGGAGGGGGAGACGTTCGGCAGCATCCTGCTCAACAACGCCTTCGGCATTTACGGCCAGAGTGATGAGGCGCTCGTCAATCCGCTCTATCCGCAGGGCCTGCCCGTCGGCTCCCGCCACAGCGTGCACGAGGGCAAGGCGAGCATCCTTTCCACGGTGGAGGGTGATACCGTGCGCGAATATGAGGTCGAGATCACGCGCTGCGTCCAGCAGGGCTCGCCTGCCCAGAAGGGCATGATCCTGCGCGTCACCGATCCGGAGCTGCTGGAGCGTACGGGCGGCATCGTGCAGGGCATGAGCGGCAGCCCCATCCTGCAGGACGGGCACATCGTCGGCGCGGTGACGCACGTGTATGTCAACGATCCGACGCAGGGCTACGGCATGTACATCGAGTGGATGCTGGAGCAGGCGAAACAGGCGAAAGCCGCATAGCACGGCAGGAATTTTCTGCGCGTGCGGCGAATATCCCTGTCGTATCACGCGACGGTTTGAGGGAAACGGCGTGCGACGTGGGCGCGCCAGGATGGGGTGAACGCACGAATGAAAGCTCCGTTTCAAATTCTGGTCGCCGTAGGAGACCGGGATTTGTCCGACGACGTATGCGACGCGTTGCTTGCAGACGGACGATGGGAGATACTGGATGTCGTGTCGGATGGATCGGACGCGCTGCGCGTGACGGGCGAACGGTTGCCGGACGCCGTGCTGATGGACGTCTATTTGCCCGGATTGGACTGCCAGGCCTATCTGGAGCGCCTGGCCGCGGGCGCCGTGTCCCGCCTGCCGTTTGTCGCCGCCATGACATGCGCCGGGCTGATGGAACACGCCAGGGCGCGGTTGGCGCAGCGCGCGGACCTGCTCTTTGACAAGCAGGCGCTGGAGGATGGCCTTGGCGCGTTTGCACGGATGCTGACGGAGCAATCCGTCAG
Organism: Candidatus Onthenecus intestinigallinarum; assembly: GCA_018713325.1. Classification (GTDB taxonomy): domain Bacteria; phylum Bacillota; class Clostridia; order Christensenellales; family Aristaeellaceae; genus Beduinella; species Beduinella intestinigallinarum. Next base: position 71,307 of record DVFJ01000036.1, read on the forward strand.
CCGCATCGCATGCGACTCTCTGCGCCGCCGTCAGATCATTGCGGGCAACATGCTGGACCTTGTCGGCATGAGCCATACGCTGCGCGGATTTGGGTATCTGACGCTGTGCGCCGCCCTCATGTCGGCCGATCCCGTGCTGACCAAGGACCTGCAACATGGAGTGTACCGCATCGTGGCGCAGATGCGCTCGACAAAGCCCAATCTCGTGGAGCGCTCCATCCGCCATGCGATTGAGCGCGCGCTGGACGGCGCCAAGCCGGGCGTCATCTACAGCATGTTCGGCAATACGATGGATGCAAACCGCGGAAAGCCGACCAACAGCGAGACAATCGCCGTGTTGGCCGAAGCCATCCGCAGGGAATTAAAGGACGAAGCGCACGGCGCGGCACAGCCGGGCCTGCGCATGGATGCGGTCCCCGCCCGGGACGCATCGGAAAGGTGAATGCAGATGAAGAAGGTCATTCTGATCGTACTGGACAGCGTCGGCATCGGCGCATTGCCGGATGCAGACCGATATGGCGACGCCGGCGCGCATACGCTGCGCCACGTCGTCAATGCCTGCCACACCCGCCTGCCCAACCTGACGCGGCTGGGGCTGTGCAACATCGAGGGCGCAGGCTTTGGCACGCCGGACGGTGCGCCCGTGGCGGCCTACGCCCGCATGCGCGAGCGCTCCGCTGGCAAGGACACGACGACCGGCCATTGGGAAATCGCGGGCGTGCGGCTGGACCGGCCGTTTCCGACGTTCCCCGACGGATTCCCGGCGGACTTCATGCGGGCCTTTGAGGCGCGCGTGGGCCGCGGCACGCTGGGCAACCGCCCGGCCTCCGGCACCGCCATCCTGGAGGAGCTGGGCGAGGAGCACCTGCGCACGGGCAAGCTGATTGTATATACCTCCGCCGACAGCGTCTTTCAGATCGCCGCGCATGAGGACGTCGTGCCGGTGGAAGAGCTGTACCGCATCTGCGAGACGGCGCGCGAGATGCTCCAGGGCGAGCTGGGCGTGGGGCGCGTCATCGCCAGGCCGTTTGTGGGCACGCCCGGCGCGTTCGTGCGCACAGGCCGGCGCCGCGACTTTTCCATGCCGCCGCCCCGCAATCTGCTCGACGCGCTGTCGGAGGCCGGACTCACGGTCTTCGGCGTGGGCAAGATCGAGGACATCTTCGCGCACCGCGGCCTGACGGATTCGAATCACGCGAGCGGCAACCCTGCCTGCATCGCGTCCATGCTGCGCACGATGGAGCGCCCCTTCTCCGGCCTGCTGTTCGTCAACCTGGTCGATTACGACATGCTCTACGGCCACAGAAACGACGTGCAGGGCTACTCCGACGCACTGGAGGCGTTCGACCGGGCGCTGCCGGACGTCTATGACCGCATGGGCCCGGACGACATGCTCATCATCACTGCCGATCACGGCTGCGATCCGACGCACCCGGGTACTGACCACACGCGCGAGCACACGCCGATGCTGTGCTATCAAAAGTGTGCCGCCAGGGGCGTGGATCTGGGCACGCGCGAGACGTTCGCCGATATCGGCGCGACGATTCTCGACTTCTTCGGGCTGTCCAATCCCTTTACGGGGGAATCCTTCCTGAATCAGACGAACGGGAGATGAAACGCATGGACGAGATGCAAAAGATTCGCACGGCAGCCAAGGCCGTGCAAGAAGCGTGCGGCGGCGCGCAGGTGGGCATCATTCTGGGCTCGGGCCTGGGCGATTATGCCGATGCGCTGTCGGGCGCGAAGAAGATCGCCTATCGAGACATTCCGGGCTTTCCGGTGTCGACGGTGGCGGGACATGCGGGCGAGTGGTACGCGGGCGAGCTGTATGGCAAGCGCGTGTGCATGATGCGCGGCCGCTTCCACTACTATGAGGGATACACGCTCAAAGAGGTGACGCTGCCGGTGCGCGTGATGCGCGAGCTGGGCGTTGAGACCCTGATCGTCACCAACGCTGCGGGCAGCGTCAACACGGGTTATTGTCCGGGCGACCTGATGGTCATCAGCGACCTGATCAACATGACGGGCGCCAATCCGCTCTTCGGCGCGAACCTGGACGCGTACGGCCCGCGCTTTCCGGACATGAGCTATGCGTTCGATCCGGCTCTGCGCCGCCTGGCGGTCGATGCCGCCACAGGCCTGGGCATTCGCGTGCGCGAGGGCGTCTATGCGCAGATGCCCGGCCCCTGCTATGAGACGCCTGCGGAGATCCGCATGCTGCGCACGCTCGGCGCGGATGCCGTGGGCATGTCCACGGTGCCGGAGGTCATCGTCGCGCGCCACTGCGGCATGCGCGTGCTGGGCGTCTCGTGCCTGACGAACATGGCCGCCGGGATCCTCGAGCAACCGCTGTCGCACGCGGAGGTCATGGAGACCGGCGAGCGCGTCAAGGGCGACTTCCGCCGCCTGCTCGACGCGGTCGTCGCGGCGCTGTGACGGCTGGCAATCCTTCCTTTGTATAAGCAGCCTCCCGCAGCGGGGAAACTATCCCCAAACGCTGCGGGAGGTTTTGTATCGTGAGGGGCAAGATGCGATTTGCCGCGCTGTGCGTCGCGCTGGCGCTGTTTCCCGGGACCGCGCTCGCTGCGACGCAGGTGCCGCTGGAGGCGGAGGTGCCGCTGGAGCTGAGCTGCCCGTCCGCCATCCTCATGGAGGCGTCCACTGGACGGGTGATCTTTGAAAAGGATGCGGATGCACCGCGGCCTGTGGCCAGTGTGACCAAGGTCATGACGATCCTGCTCACGCTCGAGGCGCTGGAGCAGGGGACGATCAGCCTGGACGATCGGGTCGTCGTCAGCGAAAACGCCGCGGGCATGGGCGGGAGCCAGGCGCTGCTGGATGCGAACAGCGCGTACCGGCTGGAGGATCTGCTCAAGTCGACGATTGTCGCCAGCGCAAACGACTCCGCCGTGGCGCTGGCGGAGCACATCGCCGGCGCGCAGGAGGTCTTTGTCGCGCGCATGAATGCGCGGGCGCGGGAGCTGGGGCTGGACAACACGCACTACGTCAACTGTACGGGCCTGCCTGCTGAAGGGCAATACACGACGGCGCGCGACGTGGCGACGCTCTCGCGCGAACTGGACCGCTTTCCGCTCTATTACACGTACAGCACGATCTGGATGGACCAGATCACGCACGGGGGCGGGCGCGTGACGGACCTGACGAACACGAACCGGCTGATCCGCTTTTACGACGGCTGCGACGGCTACAAGACGGGCTCGACCAACGAGGCGCGCTACTGCGTCTCGGCCACGGCCAAGCGCGGGACGCTGCGCCTGATCGCCGTGGTGCTCGGCGCGCCGGCCGGGCAGACGCGCTTTGACGAGGCGCGCAAGATGCTCGACTACGGCTTTGCCAACTACCGCATGGCCACGCTTGTGCCGGAAGGGGCGGATCTGGACATGCGCGTGGCCGTGCGCCTGGGCACGCGCGACGACGTGGGCGCGGTGGCGGGCGAGGAGATCGCCTTGCTCACCCGCGCAAGCGGCGAAGGTGCGTTGAACATCGAGGTCGCACTGCCCGAGTCGCTCGACGCGCCGGTCCGTCAGGGCGAGCCGATCGGAGAGATCCGCGTGCTGCAGGATGGCGAGGTCGTCGCGCGCGCACCGGCCGTGGCAGCCGAGAGCGTCGGCATGCCGGGCATGATCGAATCGCTGCTGCGCATCTTTGAAAACTGGCGCGTGGGGTAAAGCGCGCATGGAGCCTGTCCGGCCGGACGCCGGGCGGGCTTTTTGCACGCCCTCTTCGGTTGCGCATCCGGCCCGGATGCGGTATAATAGGATGAAAGCTTTCGCAAAAAATGGAGGCGTTGGATGTATCTGCTGGAAATGCTGCGGGACGACCCGCTGCGGTTTCTCGACTTTACGCTCTACCGCGTGCCGGCCGTGCTCATCGCGCTGTGCTGCCATGAGTGGGGGCATGCGTTCGTCGCCTACCTGTGCGGCGACCCGACGGCCAAGCTGATGCACCGCATGACGGTCAATCCGCTGCGGCATCTCGATCCCATCGGCACGCTGATGCTCTTCTTCCTGGGCTTTGGCTGGGCCAAGCCCGTGCCGGTCAATCCGTACAACTTCCGCAATCCCCGCTGGGACGACTTCAAGGTTTCGATTGCGGGTATTTCGGTCAACCTGATCCTCTTCCTCGTCTGCACGCTTGCGCTCGTGGGGCTGACCTACTATGCTTGGATGCCCGAGGTGCTGCGCTATTATTCGCTGACCGACCTGATGGGCCTCGACAGCGGCATCGCGCTGAACATCATGTACGGCTACGGCGGCGTCAACGCGGAGTTCATGCGCCATCCCGGAGCGCTGCCCGTCATGCGCATGCTGATGCAGATCGCGCAGATCAATCTGAGCATCGCGCTGTTCAACCTCATCCCCGTGCCGCCGCTGGATGGGTATCACGTGTTCAACGACCTGCTGCTGCGCGGGCGCTGGCACATCACGCCGCGCCAGGCGCAGATCGGCATGGGTCTGGTGATGGCCGTCTCGTTCCTGACGAACTGGCTGTCCGTCGCGCTCAACTGGGCCGCCGCTTCGATCCAGGCGCTCGTGCTGCGCCCGTTCATGTGAGGGGACGACATGGCCTATATCATTCAGCTCAAGCAGTTCGAAGGGCCGCTGGATCTGCTGCTGCACCTGATTTCGCGCGCGCAGATCGACATCTGCGACATCTTCATCTCCGAGATCACCGAACAATACCTGGAGGCCATGGGCGACATCGCCTCGCTGGACATGGATACCGCCAGCGAGTTTTTGGCCATGGCCGCCACGCTGCTGGAGATCAAGTCCCGCGCGCTGTTGCCGCGCCCGCCCGAGCCCGAGGAGGAGGGGGAGGAGACGCCCGAGCAGGCGCTCATCCGCCGCCTGACCGAGTACCGCCTCTACAAGGAGAGCGCCGGGCAGATGAAGGACTTTGAACGGGCCGCGCAGGCGGTCTTTTCCAAGCTGCCCGAAGAGTATCCGCTGCCGCCGCAGACCTATCAGCTGGAGGGATTGACGCTGGAGGGTCTGGCTGCCGCCATCGAGCGCATCCTGGCCCGCGTCGAGCTGCGCAACGCGCCCGCGCCGTCCGTGCGCTCCATCGCGCGCGACAGCTATTCCATCGAGGAGTGCGTGGCGCGCATCTCGCAGCGCATGCGCAGCGGCCCTGCCTACTTTACGGAGCTGTTCAGCGAGCATCCGTGCCGCGACGAGGTGATCACCCTGTTCATGGCGCTGCTGGAGCTGCTGCGCCTGGGCAGGCTGCACATCGAGCAACAGCACGTATTTGACGACATTCTGCTGCTTCCGGGAAGGAGGGAGACGCATGGAGCAGGCTGAACTGCCCAAGATCGTCGAGGCGATCCTGTTCGTATCCGGCGAGCCCGTCGAAACGGCGGAGCTGGAGCGCGCGCTGGAGGTCACGACGCTGGAGCTGAGCGCGGCGCTGGACGAGCTGGAAAGCGGCTACGACCGCGAGCGCCGCGGGCTGCGCCTGCTGCGCTTCGGCGGCCACGTGCAGCTGGGCACGCGTTCGGACTATGCGCCCTACATCGAAAAGCTCCTGCAGCCTGTCCAGAAGCAGACGCTCTCGCAGGCCGTCATGGAGACGCTGGCCGTCATCGCCTACAAGCAGCCCGTCACGCGCGGCGAGATCGAGGCGGTGCGCGGGGTCAAGTGCGACTATTCCGTGCAGTCGCTGATGAACAAGCGCCTGATCTGCGAGGTCGGGCGCAAGGAGACGCTCGGACGGCCGATCCTCTACGGGACGACGGATGAGTTTTTGCGCCACTTTGGCATTTCTTCGCTGGCCGAGCTGCCCACGGTCGACTTCAGCGCGATCGACGCGGCGCTCGCAGGCGATGGGGAAGACGGCTGACGCCACGCAACGCAATCAACGAGGAGGGAAGCACATGACCAGGAGACAAAACCCGCTCAGCAAGCCGCAAAGCCAGCTCGTCCTGCTCATCGCGGGCGAGGCGCTCGACTTCGACGCCATATCCGAGGCGCTCGGTCTGGCGAGCACGGACACCCGGAGAAAGGGAGAGGTCATCAACCGCCTGCCCCTGATTCAGGCCGAGAGCGACGAATGGTACCACGAGGTCGAGCTGACGGAGAGCAACGATGTAGACACCGCCATGAACGACCTGCTCGAGACGCTCGCGCAGCATAAAGATAAGCTCGCAGCGATCAAGGAGCGCTATACGATCATCCTGCGCATGCACGTCAAGTCCGACTATGCGCGCATCTTCTACCGGCTGATGCCCGACACGCTCGCGCGGCTGGCCAAGACGGGCGTGCCGCTGGAGGTATCGGTGCTCTCGTGGGGCCGCATGCCGTTCCAGACCGGCGACGAAGAAGCCAGATAGGCGAAAGGCGGAGAAAATCGCTGTGAAAAAACTTCTGCGCGAATTTCGTGACTTTGCGATGCGCGGCAATGTCGTGGATATGGCGGTCGGCGTCATCGTCGGCGGAGCGTTCGGCAAGATCGTGACTTCGCTGGTCTCGGATATCGTGATGCCGGTGCTGGGCCTGCTCACCGGGAGCATCGACGTCAGCGGCGCCTTCTACGCCCTGGACGGCGGATCGTATCCCTCCGCACAGGCAGCGGCGGACGCCGGCGTCGGGACGATCAACTACGGCGCGTTTTTGCAAAACGTCATCGACTTCCTGCTGATCGCGCTGTGCGTCTTCCTGATGGTCAAGCTGCTGGCGCGCCTGCGCCGCGCCAGGCAGCCGGAGCCGTCCAGGGAGCCGCCGCGCCTGTGCCCATATTGCAAGGGCGAGATCCATGCGCAGGCCACGCGTTGCCCGCACTGTACGTCCGTGCTGGACAACTAGGAAAAAGAAGACGGCCGGCCGCTCTTTCAAGCGGCCGGCCGTTCTGTTTGTAAAGGGAAATCTATGTAAACCCTGATTACAGGGGAGCCTTCAGCCCGAGCATCTGTCCAGTCAGCGAAGCCGCCACGTCCCTCGTCAGTTCGCCGCGCTGCGCCAACATCGCAAGGCCGCTCACGAGCACGCGCACGGACGCCTCGGGATAGGCAACCTCGGCTTCGCCCTCGCGCACCGCCTGCTGCACCGCGCGGCACAACGTGGGCACGATGTGGTCCGACACGCGCGTCACAGCGTCGGCATAGAGCGCCGCATGCTGGGAGAGGCACAGGTCTTCGAAAAAGGGCGTGGCGCGCAGGCGTGTCCATATCTCGCAGTCGACGATGGCGCGCAGCTTTTCCAGCCCCGTCAGCGGCGCGCCGGCGATGCGTCCAACGACATCCTCACAGTGGGCGGCCCAGCCTTCAGTCACCGCCCTGACCATATCGTCCTTGGTGGTAAAATAATAATAAAACAGCCCCTTCGCCACATCCACCGCCGCCACGATTTCCGCGACGGAAGTCTTGACGAAGCCCTGCACTGTAAACAGTTTCGCGGCGGCCTCGACCATCTCGGCCTTTCTCTCTTCCGGTTTTTTGACGGTACGCATCAAGCTCATCCTTTCCTGACTTTCCGAGGTGCGATTTGGTATTTGTAGCATACTGCATTTCTCCCGGACGTACAAGCGTTAGCCGTCTAATTATTCATTTCCCGCATCCAAGCGTCCAAACGCGCGCTCCAAATTACACGCGCAATGAATCAAAGCTTGACATAAACCCCCTGAATGCGCTACACTAGCCCTTGTAGGGCGGCGAGATTCGCCGCGAGTAGAGTAAGGAGGATGACCCCATGAAGAATCTCAGACGTTCGCTTTCCCTGCTTCTGGCCCTGGCGCTCATGCTTGGCGCGTCCGTCGCGCTGGCTGAAGACAGCTCCCCGAAGATCGGTATTTTGCAGTATGTGGAGCACGCGGCGCTCGACAGCGCCCGGGAGGGTTTTGTACAGGCGCTGACGGAAAACGGCTATGAGGCCGTCGTCGAAACCATCGATACCAAGAACGCCTCCGGCGACAACGCGACGCTGCAGCTGATGGCCGAGCAGTTCGCCACGGGCGATTACGATCTGGTGCTGGGCATTGCCACGCCGGCCGTGCAGGCGCTGCTCACCGCCATCGCCGACAAGCCGATCCTGGGCACGGCTGTGACGGATTACGCTTCCTCCGGTCTGGTCGTCTCCAACGACGCGCCCGGCGGCAACCTGACGGGCACCAGCGACATGAACCCCGTCGACAAGCAGATCGACCTGCTCGTGCAGCTCGTGCCGGACGCCAAGACCATCGGCATCCTGTACACCTCCAGCGAGATCAACTCCGAGATCCAGGCTGAGATGGCCCAGCAGGAGGCCGAAGCCAAGGGCCTGAGCGTCGTGGTCAAGACCATCAGCGCGGTGGGCGAAGTGCAGCAGGCGGTCGAGTCCCTGATCGGTCAGGTCGACGCACTCTACATCCCGACCGACAACATCTGCGCCTCTTCGATGGCCGTCATCTCCTCTGTCGCCAATCCCGCGGGCCTGCCCGTGATCGTGGGCGAGGAGAATATGTGCAACGAGGGCGGCCTGGCCACGATCGGCCTGAACTACACCAAGCTCGGCTACCAGACGGGCCTGATGGCCATCCGCATCCTCGAAGAGGGCGCCAATCCCGCCGAGATGCCCATCGAGACGCTCGCCGATGCCGACGTCTACCTCAATCAGGTGACCGCTGACGAGATCGGCCTCACCTTCCCGCAGGAGCTCATCGACGCCGCTTCGAACATCGTCACAGCCGAATAATCGCTTTCGATCCACAACAATCTACCCGCAAAGGCGGTGGCCAAACGCCATCGCCTTTGCGGATTTAGAAAGACGGGAGAAGAACACATGTTTTTAGCCAGACTGTGGCAGTCCATGCCGAGCGCGGTCTCGCTGGGCTTCCTTTGGGGCGTCATGACGCTGGGCGTCTATCTCACGTACAGAATCCTCGACTTCGCCGACCTGACGGTCGATGGCAGCTTTGCGCTGGGCGGCGCGGTGCTCGCGCGCCTGGCGACAATCGGTATGGATCCCTTTCTCGCGACTCTCCTTTCATTCTGCGCCGGCATGCTGGCGGGCGCCTGCACCGGCCTGATGCACACAAAGCTGAAAATTCCCGGCCTGCTCGCCAGTATTCTGACGCAGATCGGTTTATATTCCATCAATCTGCACATCATGGGAAAGGCGAACATCTCGCTCAACACGTTCGTCGCCGGCAAGCGCACGACGCTGACAATGTTCAGCCAGTTTCCCTCCTTCGGTATGTCTGACAAGACGGTCATTCTCGTCTACGGCGGCATCATTGTGGCAATCGTCATTGCGCTGCTGTGGTGGTTCCTCAATACGGAGATCGGCATCGCCGTGCGCTCCACAGGCGACAACGAGCGCATGTCGCGCGCGCTGGGCATCAACACCAACGCGATGAAGCTGCTGTGCCTGATGCTCTCCAACGGCCTGGTGGGCCTGTCCGGCGCGCTGATTGCGCAGAACAATGCCGTCGCCACGCTGGACATGGGCACGGGCGGCATCGTGTTCGGCCTGGCCGCCGTCATCATCGGCGAGGTGATCTTCCGGCGCAAGTCGCTCCTGGGCAAGCTGATCGCCGTGATCCTCGGCTCCATCGTATACCGCATCATTCAGTCCGTCGTGCTGATCCTCAACTGGCCGCCGGAGGACTTCAAGCTGCTCTCGGCCGTCATCATCGCCATCGCGCTGGCGCTGCCCACGCTGTCAGAAAGGCTGGCGCCGATGCTTGGCAAGCGCGCAGATAAGGCCGTCAAAGCGGCCGAGGAGGTGCCTACGTCCGCCGCGCACTCCGATGCGCCCGACCTGGTCGGCGCCGCGGACGGTGCGCAGCCGGCATCGTCGCTTTCGATCTCCGGCGTGTCCAAGACGTTCAACGCGGGCACGGTCAATCAAAAGCTCGCGCTCGCAGGCGTCGACCTGCAGCTCGATCCAGGCGATTTCGTGACGATCATCGGCGGCAACGGCGCGGGCAAGTCCACGCTGCTCAACTCGGTCGCAGGCGTCTACACGGTCGACGGGGGCAGGATCGCCATCGGCGACAATGCAGTCACCCGCACGCCCGAGTACAAGCGCGCCGCGTTCATCGGCCGCGTCTTCCAAGACCCGATGATGGGCACGGCTGCCAACATGACCATTGAGGAGAATCTCTCCATCGCACTGCGGCGCGGTAAGCGGCGCACGCTGGCCCCGGCGATCCGCAAGGGCGAGCGCGGGCAGTACCGCGAGGCGCTCAAGTCGCTCGACCTGGGCCTTGAGAATCGCTTGAAGACGCGTGTGGGCCTGCTCTCCGGCGGGCAGCGCCAGGCGCTGACGCTGCTTATGGCCTCGCTGACCCGTCCGCGCCTGCTGCTGTTGGATGAGCACACTGCCGCGCTGGATCCGAAGACCGCGCGCAACGTCCTGTCGCTCACGCAGCGCATCGTGCAAAAGTACGGCCTGACGGCCATGATGGTCACGCACAACATGAAGGACGCCCTTCAGTACGGCAACCGGACGATCATGATGCACGAGGGCAAGGTCATCCTCGACATTGACAGCAAGACCAAGGAACGGCTGCACGTGGAGGATCTACTTGTGATGTTCGAACACGCCAGCGGCGACGCGCTGAACAACGACCGCATGCTGCTCTCGTGATAAAGCGCCCCGCGCCCTGTAACGCGGGGCCGTTCATCGGAAAAAGGAGGTTTTCTTATGCGCAAGACCAAGATCGTGTGCACCATCGGTCCGGCCAGCGACGATCCCCAGATGCTTTCGCAGCTCATGGACGCTGGCATGAATGTTGCGCGCCTGAACATGTCCCATGGCACCTACGATGAGCAAAAGCCGCGCATCGACAACATCAAGCGTCTGCGCGCCGAAAAGCGGATTCCGCTGGCGATCATGCTCGACACCAAGGGCCCAGAGGTGCGCACCGGTAGGCTGCGCGAGGGTAAGGTCACGCTGGTAGACGGCGAGATGTTCGTGTTGACCTCTCGCGAGGTCGAAGGTGACGACAAGACCGTATCTGTCACATACCCCGCGCTGTGCACGCACGTCTGTCCCGGCACGCGCATCCTGATCGACGACGGTCTGATCGGCCTGGAGGTCGTGCGCGTGGAGGGCGGCACTGACATCGTCTGCCGCGTTGTCGAGGGCGGCGTGCTGGGCAGCAAGAAGGGCGTGTCCGTGCCGGGCGTAGACCTGGAGATCCCGGCCATCAGCCAGAAGGACCGCGACGACATCCTCTTCGGCATCCAGAACGGCATCGATCTGATCGCTGCCTCGTTCATCAGCCGCGCGGCGGACGTCATGTTGATCCGCAAGATCCTGGAGGAGAACGGCGGCGAGGGCATCCAGATCTTCTCCAAGATCGAGAACCGCCTGGGCGTAGAGAACTTTGACGAGATCCTCAAGGTCTCCGATGGCATCATGATCGCCCGCGGCGACCTGGGCGTCGAGGTCGACATGGAGGAAGTGCCCGTCCTGCAAAAGACGTTCACCCGCAAGTGCAACATCGCGGGCAAGCCGGTCATCACCGCCACGCAGATGCTCGACTCCATGATGCGCAATCCGCGCCCGACGCGCGCCGAGGCCAACGACGTGGCCAACTCCATCATGGATGGCACGGATGCGATCATGCTCTCCGGCGAGACTGCGTCTGGTAAGTATCCGCTCGAGGCGTTGAGCGCCATGCGCCGCATTGCAGACTATGTGGAGGAGCGCTTCAGCTTCAAGCGCATGGCTGAGCTGCACGACGTCTCCGAGACGGGCCGCTCGCTGACCAACGCCGTCAGCTATGCATGCTTCACCATGGCCATGGACCTGAACGCGGCAGCGATCATCACGCCCACGCGCGGCGGCTTCACGGCGCGCATGGTGGCCAAGTACCGCCCGTCCTGCCATCTGGTGGCCACCACGGACAGCGAGCGCACCTACCATCAGCTCGCGGCGGTCTGGGGCGTGCACCCGCTGAACATGCCCTCCGCCAGCAATACGGACGACATGATCCAGTCCTCGGTCGACGCCGTGCGCGACGCGGGCTTCCTCTCCGACGGCGACATCGCGATCATCTCCGCGGGCGTGCCCACGGGCATGAGCGGCACGACCAACCTGATCAAGGTGCATGTGGTCGGCGACGTGCTGCTGCGCGGCAAGGGCGTGGGCGTCGTCAGCGCGTCGGGCCGCGCGTGCGTCGCGGCGCGGATGGGCGACGTGGGCAACCGCTTTCAGCCTGGCGACGTGCTGGTGACCACCATGACGACCAACGAGATGATGCCCATGATCCGCAAGGCCTCCGCGCTGATCGTCGAGAGCGACGACATGACCTGCCATGCCGCGATCGTCGGCTGCGCGCTGGACATCCCCGTCATCCTCGACGGCACGATGACCGCCACGCACAAGCTCAAGGACGGCATGAGCATCTCCGTGGACCCCAACAGCGGCTACGTCTACAACGGCGACATCCTCAATCGGTAAAGGCAGGGGCGTCTGGAGCACGACACGCCTTCATCCTCCGCATGCCTCGGACATGCGGAGGATTTTTGATCGAACCGCACGGCCAATGAATGGGAGGGGGGATTCCGATGCGCGGCATCGCCATCATGGGCCTGAACGGCTGCGGCAAGTCCACGCTTGCCCATGCGCTCGCACAGCGGCTCGGCCTGTATGAGCTGGACGTGGAGGATTACTATTTCCCGGAGCAGCGGCTTGCCCGCCGGGCTGCGCTGGAAGGAAGGCCGGAAACCTGCTGTGAGCGCAGCGGGTCGCTGCCATATGCCCGGCCGCGCGACCGCAGGGAAGTGCAGGAGATGATCGCATCGGACATCGAAAGGCATCCCCGATTTGTGATTTGCGGCGTCACGATGAATTGGGATGCGCGCATCCTGTCCGCCATTGACGTGGCGTTTATGCTCGAAGTGCCGGCTGAGGAACGGGTGCGGCGGGTATTGCAGCGCGAGCAGCTTCGGTTCGGCGCGCGCGTGATGCCGGGCGGAGACATGTACGAGCAGCAGCTGGCATTTCGGGAGCTGATCGCCCACAAGAGCCACCGTCTGGTCGAGGAGAGCGCCGCCCGGATGCCCTGCAGGAGGGTCCGGCTGGACGGCGCCCGGCGCATCGATGAAAACGTCGACATCATCCTTGGCACGCTGGCGGCAATAGGGGAGCTGTCGAATTGAGCGGCACTGAGGCAGTGCAAAAAAGAGACGCCCGAACGGCTTTCGTCCGGACGTCTTTTCTATCGGTCATATAACCATTAGCCCTTTCTCCCCTTGAGCTTGGACACATCCAGGCGGTTTTCCTTGCCCTCGATCAGGCGGCGGATGTTCGCGCGGTGGCAGAAGACCGCCAGCACGCCGACGCAGACCATGAGCGCAGCCACGCGCGCGTCAAAGGGCGTCGTGGCGATGACGATGATGGGATAGAGCACGGCGCAGGCGATGGAGCCGACGGACACGTAGCGCGTCAGCGCGACAACGGCGATGAAGACGGCCAGCACGATTAAGGACTGAATGGGGTAGAGCATCAGCAGCAGGCCGAAGGACGTGGCAATGCCCTTGCCGCCCTTGAAGTGCAGCAGCACGGGGAAGTCGTGCCCGACGATGGCGGCGACGCCGCCCAACAGCGCGCCCATGCGGTCGCCCAGCAGCCACCAGCCGATCAGGCCCGCCACGATGCCCTTGAGCATGTCGCCCACGAGCGTCAGCGCGGCGCTGGCGCGCCCCAGCACGCGCAGCATGTTCGTCGTGCCAGCGCTCTTGCTGCCGTAGTCGCGGATGTCAAATCCCTTGGTCTTTCTGGAGAGGACGACGCCCGTGGAAAAATTGCCGAGCAAATAGCCGACGGCGAGGACCAGCAATACCTTGATGATCATCTCAATTCTCCTTCTGTTTCTGCCTCAGAATGAAGCGGATCGGCGTGCCCTCGAAGCCGAAGGCCTTGCGGAACTGGTTTTCCAGGTAGCGCTCGTACGCAAAGTGCATCAGCGTCTCATCGTTGATAAACAGCACGAACGCGGGCGGACAGGCGCTCTGCTGGGTGGCATAGTAGATCTTGAGCCTGCGCCCGCCGCTGACCGGCGGCTGCAGCGCGGCCGTCGCGTCGGCCAGCACGTCGTTGAGTACGCCCGTGGTCACGCGCTTGCTGTACTGCTCATAGGCCGCCTTCACGGCCTGCAGCACGCGGCCCGTGCGCTGGCCCGTAAGCGCGGAGATGAAGAGCACCGGCGCGTAGGACATGAACTTCAGGTCCTCGATCACCTTTTTGCGGTAGCTCTCCAGCGTCTTGTCGTCCTTCTCCAGCGCGTCCCACTTGTTGACGACCACGACCGCCGCCTTGCCCTCGTCGTGCGCATAGCCGGCGATCTTCGTATCCTGCTCCGTGACGCCGTCGTTGGCGTCGATGACGATGACGCACACGTCGCAGCGGCGCACGGCCGTCAGCGAGCGCACGATGCTGTAGCGCTCGATGGAGTCGTCCTCGATGGTGCGCTTGCGGCGGATGCCGGCGGTGTCGATGATGTTGTAGCGCGCGCCGTCCTGCAGCAGCTCCGTGTCGATGGCGTCGCGCGTCGTGCCGGGAATGTCCGAGACCATCGTGCGGTTCTGCCCCAGCAGCCGGTTGGTCAGCGAGGACTTGCCCACGTTCGGCCTGCCGACGATCGCCACCTGAATGACGTGCTCCTCGCCCTCGTCCTGCGCGGTCGTCTCCTGCGGCAGCAGCTTGACGATCTCGTCCAACAGGTCGCCCAGGCCCAGCATGTTCGCCGAGGAAATGGCGATCGGCTCGCCGATGCCCAGCGCGTAGAAGTCGTAGACGGCGTCGTGCATCTCCTGCACGTCTACCTTGTTGACCACCAGCAGCACGGGCTTGTTCGTGCGCCGCAGCATATTGGCCACGTCCATGTCGTCGGCGGTCATGCCGGCGCGCCCGTCGACGAAGAAGAGGATCACGTCGCAGGTCTCGATGGCGATCTCGGCCTGCCGGCGCATCTGCGCGAGCAGGATGTCGTCCGTGCGCGGATCGATGCCGCCGGTGTCGATCAGGGTAAAGGGGCGGCCGAGCCACTCCACGTCCGCATAGATGCGGTCGCGCGTAACGCCCGGCGTGTCCTCGACGATGGAGATGCGCCGTCCGGCGATGCGGTTAAAGAAGGTCGACTTGCCGACGTTGGGACGTCCGACGACGGCGACCAGCGGTTTTGCCATGTTATTCCTCCCATCCGCGCAGCGCATAGAGCAGCTCGGCCCCGTCGTCGGGCACCGGGCGGATCGGGATGCGAAGCGCCTGTTCAGCCTGCGCGAGCGTCATGTCGTCCAGGAAGACGTCCTCGCCCGCGCGCAGCATGGATTGTGTGATGAAGATCTCGTCCGCCTGCGCGCCCTGCAGCTGCGCGACGAGGTCCTGTCCCGTGATGAGGCCGGAGACGGTGACCGTCTCGCCGAAGAAGCAGTTGCGAATGGGCTGCACGGACACCTCGACGCCCGCGATGGGGTGGGAGGCGATAAGCGCGCGCATGAAGGGCGCCACGGATACGCCCGTGGCCATGACGATGCGCCGCGCGCGCGCGCCGGCGTCGTCCGGGTCCAGGCGCAGCGCGGTCTCGAACTCGTCCGCGAACTGGCGCAGCAGGCCCACGCCGTTTTCGATCTGGGGGAAGTCCTCGTATTCCTCGTAGGCGGGGATCGGCGCGCCGGCGATCTGGTAGAACTCGTCCGACGGGAAGACGAAGCGCGTGCCATGCGCCTGCAGCATGCGCGCGCGCCAGCGGTTGGCCTGGTCGATGACGGCCTGCGCCTCCGCCTGCGTGTAGGGGCGCAGGGGATAGAGCTCCTCGCGGTATTTCGTCAGCCCCACGGGCACGAGCGCCGCCGTGAGCGCCGCCGGGCACAGGCTCGTCAGGTCGCTCAGCGTGCGCTCGAGCGCCTCGCCGTCGTTGATGCCGGGGCAGAGCACGATCTGGCAGTGAAAGTGGATGCCGGCCTGCGCAAACCGGCGCAGGTGCTCCATGATCCTCCCGGCCTGCCTGTGATGGAGCATCCGGCAGCGCAGCTCCGGGTCCGTGGTGTGCACGGAGATGTAGATGGGGCTTGCCTTGCGGTCGATGATGCGCTGCATCTCGGCGGGCGGCAGGTTGGTGAGCGTCACGAAGTTGCCCGCGATCAGCGAAAGCCGCCAGTCGTCGTCGCGCACGTACAGCGAGGGGCGCATGCCGGGCGGCATCTGCTCGATGAAGCAGAACATGCAGTGGTTGGCGCAGGTCTTGGGATAGGTCATCAGCGTCGATTCAAGCGTCAGGCCCAGCGCGTCCGCGTCCGCCTTGTCCACGGAAAACGCGTATTCGCCGCCGCCCTCGCGCTCAAAGCGGAGCGTCAGGTGCTTGCGCGCGACGAGGTACTGGTAGTCGACCTGATCGAGCACGGGCGTGTCGTTGATGGAGACGAGCGCGTCCCCCTTGCGGACGCCGTGCCGGTCGGCCAGCGAATGCGGCGCGACTTCGACGATGCGCTGCGGCAAAGCGAATCCCTCCTGCCCGAACGGAATGCAAATCAAGACAAATCCAGTCTATTATTATCCAGCATTTGCACCGCAAAGTCAAGCCCGGCGCCGCGGCGCGCGCAAAAAAGCGCCGGTTACGCAAGACAAACAGGCCGAAGGATCACCCTTCGGCCTGCGCCTGATCGCCGTCATTCGGGCGGCTTGTCCTTGTCCGGCCGCTTGCCCAGCAGCCCGCCCGTGAGCTCGCTGGCATTGCGCTTCAGCTTTTCGCCCATGCCTTTGCCTGTGCCGGTTGCAAGGAACGCAAACGCCAGCGCCGCCGCGCCCGCGACGACGAGCAGCCATACGATGCCGCTGCCCGCGCCCTCGCTGGAATCCGCGGCTCCGTCCGTCCTTGCGGCTGCGCTGCCGCCCGTGTCCGCGCCGCCGGACGCGCTCGGGCTCACATCGCCGTAGAGCGTCTTGTTCAGCACGTTGGCCATCAGCTCCGTGGAGGCCAGCGCCCGCTCCTTGGAGATCGTGTGCGTGCCGAACTCCAGCAGGATCGCGTGCGGCATGATCTCCTGGTTGTAGTTGCCCTTTCCGATGAAGATGTCCTTGATCAGCCCGGGGTACATCTTGTCCGCGACGGCCTTGATCTGCTTGGCGAACGACCGGTTGGCCGCGCTGTTCTGGTTGGCGCGGCCCACGAGCAGGCGCACCTTGGCCACAGGATCGCCCGCAACGGTGTGCGTGTACTCGTCCGGATCGGGGATGCCGTCGCGGTGGATGTCGATCAGCGCGTCGGGCGCCTTTTCGGCCAGGCGCACGGCGGTCTGGCGCGAACGGCGGTAGGCGCCCCCGTCGTGGGGCAGATGGGACGAGGTGTCCAGTGCGACGGTGATGCCCAACGCCTCCAGCTCCGCCTTGAACTGCTTGGCTACGTCGTAGATGCCGCCGCCGTCCTCCTCGCTCTCCGTGCCGTCGGTGGGGACGTAGGACTCGTCGCCATGCGTGACGTATAGGGCGATGAGTTTTTTCTCCGCCTGTGCGTAGACGGAGACGGCGTCCTGCTCCGCGTTCAGCCAGGACACATCCGGCATCTCCTCCGCGCCGACCAGGCGCGCGACGGCCGTCTTGTGCTGCTCGTCCACGGAGATGATCTCATAGAGCTGGTTCTCGGCGCTGATGTACTCGTCCCCGACGCTGACCGCGCCCGCGATCTGAAAGAGCGTTGCGCCGTCCTCCGTGAAGACGGTGTAGATTTCGCCGGCCGTATCGCCGACGCTTGCAAGGGCGCAGGCCGGAAGCCCCAGCGCCAGCGCCAGGAATAGGGCGAGGATTCGCCGCTTCATCTCTTTCGCCTCCCCGTCTCGATCGCGCCGTCCTCCATGGGATCCGATGCGCGTCCGGTCGTCATGCGCTCGATCGCCTCGCCGATGAACTCCGCCAGCAGCACGGCCAGCAGCCCCGAAATCACCACGGCGTCCAGCGCGCCGGCGCTGCCCAGATGCAGCGTCTGGTCAATGCCGCGCGACCAGTTGAGCGCTGCGACGGCGATGTCCGCCAGCAGCACGCCCACGACGCCCGCAAAGAACGCTGCCCGGCGCGAGCGGCCAAGCAGGTAGGCGATGACGCCCGCCGCCAGTCCGTAGACATAGTTGGGATCGACGATCGTCTGGATCGGATCGGCGGGCATCAAACGGCCGATCAGATAGACCGCGGCGCCCGTCAGCACGGCGGCGACGAGCGCGCGCACGCGCTCCTTGCCCGTCCCGGCGCGCACGAGCAGGTATACGCACAGCCCCAGCGGGACCAGCGCGCCGCCGATGTTGACCGAGACCCGGCCGATCTCGATGTCGGGCAGCCATCCGCCGACAAAGATGGCCGCCACCATGAACAGCGCCTGCCGGTCGGTCAGATGCATGCGGTCCAGCACGCGCTCCCCGACGCCAAAGAGGATCAGCAGCGCGAGCACCGTGAGGAGGATCATCCCAATGGACATGACTGCACCTCGCTTCGGGATTTTGTCTTCGGGCGTATTATGCGGCATACGCGCGGAGATTATCCTTTTCAGAAGATCGAATTTCGTTGCGCAAAGGACAAAACTATGTTAAAATCATATTTTAGCGAATTCATTTGCGCGCCAATCCAGGCAGATTCAGGAGGATTTTCCATGGCAAAGCAGTATAACGCAGGCATGCTGAAGGTGCTCGAGGGGCTGGACGCGGTGCGCATGCGCCCGGGCATGTACATCGGATCGACCGGCCCCAGGGGCCTTCATCACCTGATCTGGGAGATCGTGGACAACGCGATCGACGAGGTGTCCAACGGCTTTGCCAGCGAGGTGCGCGTCGAGCTGCACAGGGACGGCTCCGTCAGCGTGCACGACAACGGGCGCGGCGTGCCCGTGGACATCCATCCGCAGCTGGGCATCACGGGCGTGGAGGTCGTCTACACCCGCCTGCATGCCGGCGGCAAGTTCGACCACGAGAACTACGGCTACTCCGGCGGCCTGCATGGCGTGGGCGCGTCGGTCGTGAACGCGCTGTCCAAGTGGATGATCGTGGACGTATACCTCAACTGGACGCACTACCGCATGGAGTTTCGCAGCGAGTACGACCCCAAGGAGGGCAAGATCGCGGCGGGTCGTCCCGTCGGCGAGTTGCAGCGCCTGGGCAACACGCGCAAGAAGGGCACGTGCGTCACGTTCATGCCCGACGACGCCGTGTTTGAGGAGACCGTCTTCAACGGCGATGTCGTGCGCCGCCGCCTGCGCGAGCTCGCCTATCTGAACCGCGGCATGCGCGTCGTCTTCGTCGACGAGCGGGTGAAGGATCCGCAGGCGCGCGAGCACGTCTTTCAGTTCGAAGGCGGCCTGACCGACTACGTGCAGTTCCTCAATCGGGACAAGACGCCGCTGTTCGACCAGGTGATCTGCTTTGAGGGAACGAAGGACGACGTCATCACCCGCGTGGCGCTGCAATACAGCGACAGCTACACGGAGAGCGTCTTTTCCTACGTCAATAACATCCCCACCGCCGAGGGCGGCACGCACGAGATTGGCTTCAAGGCCGCATTCACGAAGGCATTCAACGACTTCGCACGCAAAATCGGCGCGCTCAAGGACAAGGACGCCAACCTGACCGGAGAGGACTTCCGCGAGGGACTGACGGCCGTGCTCTCCTGCTCGGTGCGCAACCCGCAGTTTGAGGGGCAGACCAAGGGAAGGCTTGGCAATACCGAGGTGCGCCCGGCGGTCGAGGCAGTCGTGAGCGAGCGGCTGGCCGCCTTTCTGGAGGACCTGAAAAACCAGGACATGGCGCAGAAGATCGTGGAAAAGGCGATCCGCGCGGCCAAGGTGCGCGAGGCATCGCGCAAGGCGCGCGAGGTCGCCCGCGCCAAGAACCAGCTCGACGCCGCGCCGCTGGTGGGCAAGCTGTCCAGTTGCACCGGCCGACGGCCGGAGGAAAACGAGCTGTTCATTGTCGAAGGCGATTCCGCCGGCGGTTCGGCCAAGCAGGGCCGCGACCGGCGCTTTCAGGCGATCCTGCCGCTGCGCGGCAAGCCGCTCAACGCGGAAAAGAAGCGCATTGATCAGGTGCTGGCCAACGAGGAGTTTCGCTCCATCATCACGGCGCTGGGCACGGGCATCGACGAGGACTTTTCCCTCGCGCCGCTCAAGTATCACAAGGTCATCATCCTCTCCGATGCGGACCAGGACGGCGCGCACATCCGCGCGATCCTGCTGACGTTCTTCTATCGCTACATGCGCGCGCTGGTCACCGACGGGCATGTGTACATCGGCATGCCGCCGCTGTACCGCGTGCAGCGGGGCAAGGACGTGCAGTACGCCTACGACGACCGGGAGCTTCGGCGGATTACCAAGGGTATCGGCAAGGGCTATACCGTGCAGCGCTACAAGGGCCTGGGCGAGATGGACCCCGAGCAACTCTGGGAGACGACGATGAACCCCGAAAACCGCAAGCTCATGCAGGTGACCATCGAGGACGCTACGGAGGCTGAGCGCATGGTGACCATTCTGATGGGCGACAAGGTTGAGCCGCGGCGCGACTACATCAGCGCCAACGCTAACTTCAACAAGGTCGACACATTCCTCGAACAGGAAGGGAGGGCGTGAGGATGGCCAAAAAGAAGGACGAAGCCCCCAGGCAGATCGCCCAGAGCATCGTGCAGGCGCCGATGGAGACCGTCATGCACGACTCGATGATCCCTTATGCCGAGCACGTCATCCTCGAGCGCGCGCTGCCGCGCGTGGAGGACGGCCTCAAGCCCGTGCAGCGGCGCATTCTCTTCACCATGCACGAGCTGGGCATGACGCCGGACAAGCCGCACCGCAAGTGCGCGCGCATCGTCGGCGACTGCCTAGGCAAATACCACCCGCACGGCGACATCTCCGTCTACGACGCCATGGTGCGCATGGCGCAGCCCTACAGCATGCGCGGCCTGCTCGTCGATGGCCACGGCAACTTCGGCTCCATCGACGGCGACAGCGCCGCGGCCATGCGCTACACGGAGGCGCGCATGGCGCCGCTCGCGCTGGAGATGCTGCGCGACATCGAAAAGGACACCGTATCCTTCAGCTTCAATTTCGACGATACGCTCAAGGAGCCGGACATGCTGCCCGCGCGCTACCCGAACCTGCTGGTCAACGGCGCGTCGGGCATCGCCGTGGGCCTGGCTACGAACATCCCGCCACACAACCTGCGCGAGGCCATCGACGCCGTCGTAGCGCAGATGGACGACCCGGATATCACCGTCGACGCGCTCATGCGCCACATTCCCGCGCCGGACTTTCCCACCGGCGGCTGCCTGCTGCAGACGCCGGAGATCCGCCGCGCCTATGAGACCGGCCGCGGCAAGCTGACGCTGCGCGCCCGCGTGCATGTGGAGGACGGCCCTTCCGGGCGCAAGCTGCTGGTCATCACCGAGGTGCCCTATCAGGTGCCCAAGGCCGCGATGCTCGAAAAGATCCTGCGCCTGAGCGAGGAGCGCAAGGCCCAGCTGGGCGGCATTCACGACATCCGCGACGAGTCCGACCGCACAGGCCTGCGCGCCGTCATCGAGCTCAAGCGCGACGTGGACCCGCAGAAGGTGCTCGCGGTGCTGTACAAGTACTCCGACCTGCAGGTCACGTTCGGCGTGAACCTGGTCGCCATTGCGGAGGGCAAGCCGCGCCAGATGGGCCTCAAGGAGGTCATCGCCCACTACATCGCGCACCAGAAGTCCGTCGTCACGCGCCGCACGCGCTACGAGCTGTCGCAGGCAAAGGCGCGCGAGCACATCCTGCAGGGCCTGATGATCGCAGTGGATAACCTCGACGAGGTCATCGCGCTCATCCGCAAGAGTCAGAGCGTCAAGGAGGCCAAAGCGGGTCTCATCGAGCGCTTCGGCCTGTCGGACGCGCAGGCTCAGGCGATCCTGGACCTGCGCCTGCAGCGCCTGACCGGCCTGGAGATCCTGACGCTGCGCAAGGAATACGAGGAAGTACAGCGACTCATCGCGCGCCTGGAGGGCATTCTCTCCAGCGAGAAGAAGCTCATCGCCGTCATCAAAAAGGAAATACTCGAGATCCGCGACCGGTTTGGCGACGACCGGCGCACGCAGCTCATCCCGGATGACGCGGACGCGCTGCCCGAGCCCGACGACAAGCCCGAGCCGGAGGAGACCGTGTTTGTGCTCACGCGCACAGGGCAGGCGCGCCGCATGGCGCCCCGGGTCTTTGAAAAGAGCGAGTGGAAGGCGCAGGACGAACTGCCGCGCTTCCTGCTGCGCATCCGCACCGATCACACGCTCTACTTCTTTACGGATGCGGGCAACTGCTATCCCGTCCCCGTGACGGCCGTGCCCGACATCTCGCGCCCCAGGGACCGCGGGCTGACGCTCAGCGGCCTGCTCATGGGGCTGGAGGACGGCGAGCAGGTCGTGCGCATCCTCAGCGCGGCGGAAGGCGACATCGCCGGATGCGGCGACCTGCTGTTCGTGACCGCGCAGGGCATGATCAAGCGCACCGCCGCCTCGGAGTACGCCGTGCGCAAGGCCAAGTTTGCCTCGATCAACCTGCGCGCCGGCGACCGCGTGCAGGCGCTGCACGTGTGCGCGGACGAGCCCGAAATGCTGCTCATCTCGCAAAACGCCATGTCCATCCGTTTTTCGCTGGACGGCGTGCCCGTCACGGGCCGCACGACCGGCGGCGTCAAGGCAATGGCGCTGGACGCGGGAGATGCCGTCGTGTTTTCCGCACCCGTCAGCGCAGAAGGCGAGGCCGTCGTCTTCAGCGACCGCGGGTACGCCAAGCGCGTGCTGCTGGTCGACTTCGACCTGCAAAACCGCAACGGCAAGGGCCTGCGCGTCTTCACGTTCAACAGGAACGGCTCCAACGGCTCGCGCGTGGCAGGCGCGCTCTACGTGCGCGAGCCCTACGACTTCCGGGTCTTCCAACAGGGTGCGGAGGTCTCCGAGCTCAATACGGACGCCGTCATGATCGAGCCGCGCGCCTCCAAGGGCCGTCCGTACGTCATGGCGCTCATGGACGACGTGGTGACGGAGGTGGCAAAAATCACGCTGTAAAAGCATACATTTTCCGCTTTGACGCGTCATATAATAGCAATGGGTTGCGGCAAAAGGGGAGGCCCTCCGCACGGGGCCGCCTCTGTTCTAACCGCCCGTTTTCCCACATAGGGATGGGGCAGCGAGAACGGAGGCGATGCTCATGGCGGAAAAGAGGGGCCCCTGGCTGCAGCGCATTGCACTGGTCGCATGTCTGGCTGCGCTATCCATTGTCTATTCAGGCATGAAGATATCGGGCGACATCACGACGGCGGCGGCAAAGCGGGAATTACCGGTCTACAACGTCGATACGGAAGAAAAGGTGCTTTCCATCAGCTTCGACGCTGCCTGGGGCAGCGCGCATACCGAGAAGATCCTGGACATTCTGGATGCGTATGACGTGCGCACGACCTTCTTCCTCGTGGGCTTCTGGGCCGAAAAGTACCCGGAGCTCGTGCAGGAGATCGTGCTCCGCGGGCACGAAATCGGCAACCACAGCGCGACGCATCCGCACATGTCCCAGCTCTCCGAAGCGCAAATTCGCGAAGAACTGCGAAAGACCAGCGATCTGGTCGAGCACATCACCGGAAAGCCCACGACGCTCTTTCGACCGCCCTACGGCGAATACAACGACGCCGTTGTGCGCATCAGCCGGGAAGAAGGCTATGAGTGCGTACAGTGGAACGTCGATTCGCTGGACTGGAAAAACCGCGGCGCCGACGACATGATCAGGCAGTGCACGAAGAACACGCAGCCGGGTGACATCGTGCTGTTCCACAACGATTCCCAGTACATCCTGGACGCGCTTCCGACCATCCTTGAGCACTATACGGAGGCGGGCTACCGGATCATTCCCATCTCTGAGCTGTTGCTGGAGGGGGAGACCTGGATCGACCACAGGGGAACGCAGCACCTGCAGACCGCCGCGCCGCAGCCGAATCCATAAGGGGTGATACGATGGAGAATATGGTCAATGCACTGCGCCTGACGGGCCGGATCGTGGATGCGCCGCAGATCGGCCACGAGGCGTTCGGCGAAAAGTTCTATTATCTGACGCTCGGCGTGCCCAGGCTCTCCGGCACGCAGGATCTGCTGCCGGTGACGATCTCCGAACGGCTGCTGGAGGGCGGCGAGCTGGCGCAGGGCGCGATGCTCGCCATCGAGGGCCAGGTGCGCTCCTATAACAAGATCATCGAGGGTGCAGGACGCCTGCTGATCACGGCCTTTACGCAGCGGCTGCTGCCCGTGGACGAGAAGGAGAACCCCAACCAGGTCCACCTTACCGGCACGCTGTGCAAGATGCCCGCCTACCGCACGACGCCCTTCGGGCGCGAGATCGCCGACCTCATGCTCGCGGTCAACCGCGCCTACGGAAAGAGCGATTACATCCCCTGCATCACCTGGGGGCGCAGCGCGCGCTTTGCCTCCCGCCTGAAGGTGGGGGATCACATCCGCCTGAGCGGCCGTCTCCAGAGCCGCAGCTATCAAAAGCAGCAACCCGACGGCTCCGTCCTGGAAAAGACGGCCTACGAGGTCTCGGTCGGGCATCTGGAGGTCGTCGACGAGGCGGCGTTGCATCCTGCGGTGCACATCGACGGCGACAAGGCGCTCACGGAGCAGGCCTGATCCCCGTCCGGGGGAAGCGCGCGCGCTTCCCCCGCATCTTTTGACCGCCCTCCGGCGCGCTGCGCCCCGCGGGGCTTTTTTCGGTTTAGAGCGGTGAATTGTCCGCTTTTTTTACGGCCGGATTTATGGTATAATGGAACAAACCCGGCTTTATGCCCACGATGTCCCAAGCCGTCCATCCGGCGAACAAAAGAACTTGGAGGGCACGCGCGTGTTTGAATCCAAACTCAAAAACGCCCAGACCGATCAGCTGGTTCAGGCGATCCTCTCGTTGCAGACCGAAGAGGAATGCTATCGCCTCTTTGACGACCTGTGCACCATTCACGAGGTGCAGGCGCTCGCGCAGCGCATCGAGGTTGCGCGCCTTTTGCGAAAGCGCATCACCTATCACGACATCGCCGAACGCACCGGCGCCAGCACGGCGACCATCAGCCGCGTCAACCGCTGCCTCATCTATGGCGCGGGCGGCTACGACACGGTGCTCGACCGCATGGAAAAGGAGTAAACCATGGACCTAACTGCATTGAATCGCGAGCAGCGCCTCGCCGCGGAAACGCTGGAGGGGCCGCTGCTCGTGCTTGCGGGCGCCGGTTCGGGCAAGACGCGCGCCCTGACCTACCGGATCGCCAACCTGTTGGACCATGGCGTGCCCGCCTTTCAGATCATGGCCATCACGTTCACCAACAAGGCGGCGCGCGAGATGCGCGAGCGTCTGGAGAAGCTGACGGGCGAGCAGGCGGGCGATTTGTGGGTCTCGACGTTCCACGCCAGCTGCGCCAGGATCCTGCGCCGCGACATCGAGAAGCTCGGCTATACGCGCGCCTTCACGATCTACGACGACGACGACCAGATGACGGTCATCAAGGAGCTGCTCAAAAAGCAGAACATCGACGAGAAGTTCCTGCCTCCCCGCGAGGTCAAGGCCAAGATCTCCGATGCCAAGAACCGGCTGCTCGGCCCGCAGGAGTGGTTCCACGCCTCCAGCCGCGACTTCCGCATGCAGATGATCATGGACCTGTACACAGCCTATGAGCAGCGCCTCAAGAGCGCCAACGCATTGGATTTTGACGACCTGCTGGTCAAGACCCTGGAGCTGTTTTCCCAGCACCCGCCCGTGCTGGAGAGCTATCAGCGCCGGTTCCGCTACATCCATGTCGACGAGTACCAGGACACCAACTACGCCCAGTACATGCTCGTCAAGCTCCTCTCGGGCGTCTACCGCAACCTGTGCGTCGTGGGCGACGACGATCAGTCGATCTACGGCTGGCGCGGCGCGGACGTGCGCAACATTCTCGACTTTGAGAAGGACTTCCCGGACTGCAAGGTCATCAAGCTCGAGCAGAACTACCGCTCCACCGCCAACATTCTGGATGCGGCCAACAACGTCATCGCCCACAACGAGGGCCGCAAGGAAAAGGCCCTGTGGACCGACCGGGGCGAGGGCGAGAAGATCTGCCTGTTTCGCGCGGGCGACGAGCGCGAGGAGGCGGCCTGGGTGCTGGACCGCATGCGCCAGCTGAACAGAGGCGGCGTGCCCTATGGCGCCATGGCCGTGCTCTACCGCATGAACGCGCAGTCCCGCGTGCTGGAGGAGATGTTCGTGCGCGCCGGCGTGCCCTACCGGATCTACGGCGGCCTGCGCTTCTACGACCGCAAGGAGGTCCGCGACGTCGTGGCCTACCTGCGCGCGATCGTCAACCCGGCCGACGACGTCTCGCTGCGGCGCATCATCAACCAGCCCAAACGCGCCATCGGCGATGCGACGATCGCCGAGCTCGCGCGCAGCGCGGCGGAGGAGGGCGTCTCCCTCTTTGCAACGCTCGTGGAGCCGCCGCAGACGCTCTCCTCGCGCGCGCGCAAGTGCGTCGGCGAGTTTGCCGCGCTGATGACGCGGCTGACCCTGGAGCGCGAGGACATGCCGCTTGCGGACTTCGTGCGCAGGCTGATCGAGGAGACCGGCCTGCTCGCGCAGTACACGAAGGAGGACTCCGACGAGGCGCGCACGCGCGTGGAGAACATTCAGGAGTTCATCGGCGCGGTCGAGGAATTCGCCGAAAAGGCCGAATCGCCCACGCTCGAGGACTTTTTGGAAAACGTCGCGCTCGTCACAGACGTCGACTCGATGGACGAGGCCGCCCAGGCCGTCACGCTCATGACGCTGCACAGCGCCAAGGGGCTGGAGTTTAAAAACGTCTTCCTGATCGGCATGGAGGACGGCATCTTTCCGTCGCTTCGCTCCATGGAGGACGAGGGGCGCATGGAGGAGGAGCGCAGGCTGTGCTATGTGGGCATCACCCGCGCGCAGGACCGGCTGTTCCTCTCCTTTGCCGTGCAGCGCATGCTGTTCAACCTCATGCAGCACAACCGGCCCTCGCGCTTCCTGGACGAGATCCCGCAACGCCTGCTCGACGGCTCGGCGCTTCGCGCGCCGGCTGCGCGCGTGTCCCCGCAGCGGGGGCGCTTTGAGGACGACGAGCCTGCGCGCGAGCGCCCGCAGCTGCGCATCGGCCGCCAGCCGGTCAAGGATTTCGCAGGCGGACGCTCGGGCGAGTTGAACATCCCCGGCGTGCGCAAGGGCTTTCTGCCGTCCCAGGCGCAGGCGTTTGTCAAGCCCGCCGTCTTCAAGCCGGGCGACCGCGTGCAGCACAGAAAGTTCGGCCAGGGCAATGTGGTCAACGTCACCGGCAGCGGCGGCGACGCGCGCATCTCCATCGAGTTTGCCGCGTATGGCGTCAAGGAATTCTCGCTGTCCATCGCGCCGATCATCAAGGTGGGGGATTGAATCTATGGACGACATGCAGCGCATGCAATCGCTCGTCGACCGGCTGAACGAGACGGCCTACGCCTATTATGTGCTGGACAACCCGACGATCTCCGACGCGCAGTGGGATGCGCTGTACGACGAGCTGACGGCGCTGGAGGCGCGCACGGGCGTGCGGCTTGAGGATTCGCCGACCCGGCGCGTGGGCGGCGAGCCCGTCTCCGCGTTCGAACCGCACCGGCACCTCGCGCGCCTGTGGAGCCTGGGCAAGGCCCAGCGCGAGGGCGAGGTGCTCGACTGGTGCCAGCGGTGCGAAAAGCTGCGCGACGCGATGGAGGGGGACGACCGGCCGCCCCTGTCGTTTGCGGTCGAGTACAAGCTCGACGGGCTGACCATCAACCTGACCTATGAGGGCGGCCTGCTCGTGGGCGCCGCTACGCGCGGCAACGGCGAGGTCGGCGAGGAGATTCTGCAGCAGGCGCGCACCATCCGCACCATCCCGGCGCGCATCCCGTTCACCGGGCGCATGGAGGTGCAGGGCGAGGGGATCATGCGCCTGTCCGCACTGGAGGCATACAACCGCACGGCGGACGAACCGCTCAAAAACGCCCGCAACGCAGCCGCCGGCGCGCTGCGCAATCTGGACCCGCAGGTCACGGCCGCGCGCAGGCTCGACGCCTTCTTCTATCAGGTCGGCTACATTGAGGGGCGCACCTTTGCCGACCAGGCGGAGATGATCGACTTTCTGCGCGAAAACCGCTTCCAGGTCTCGCCCTACCTGCGCTACGCGCCGACCATCGGGGAAGCGATGGAGGCCGTGCGCGAGGTCGAATCCCGGCGCGAGTCGCTCGACTTCCTGATCGACGGCGCGGTGATCAAGGTCGCCTCCTTCGCCCTGCGGGACGCCATGGGCTATACCGACAAGTTTCCGCGCTGGGCGCTGGCCTATAAGTTCCCCGCACAGGAGACCGTCACGCGCCTGGAGGACGTCACCTGGGAGCTGGGCCGCACGGGCAAGCTGACTCCGCTGGCGCACCTTTCACCGGTGGACATCGGCGGCGTGACCGTGCAGCGCGCCACGCTCAACAACGTCGGCGACATCCGCAAAAAGCAAGTGCGCATCGGCGCGGACGTGTGGATTCGCCGCTCCAACGACGTCATCCCGGAGATCATGGGCGTCGTGGAGGGCGGCGGCGCGGCGGAGCAGCGCGAGATTGAGCCGCCGCAGGTCTGTCCTGCATGCGGGCAGCCGCTAACGCAGCGCGGCGCGCATCTGTTCTGTCTGAACCGCGTCTCCTGCCGTCCGCAGGCGGTCGCGCGCCTTGCCCACTTCGCCTCGCGCGACGCGATGGACATCGAGGCGTTCAGCGAGAAGACGGCGGAGCTGTTCTACGACGAGCTGGGCGTGCGCGATCCAGCCGACCTGTACGCGCTGGACGAAGCGCAGATGCTGCCGCTCAAGGGATTCGGGCCGAAAAAGGCGGAAAAGCTGCTCTCCGAGCTGCAAAAGAGCAAGGACTGTGCGCTCGATGCGTTCATCTATGCGTTGGGCATTCCCAACGTCGGGCGCAAGACCGCCCGCGACCTTGCAGGCGCATTCGGTTCGCTGCAGGCATTGCGCGAGGCGACGGCGGAGCGGCTGGTCGAGATCGAGGACATCGGCGAGATCGTCGCATCCAGCATCGTCGAGTTCTTCGCCTTCGATGAAAACAACGCGCTCGTGGATCGGCTGCTCACGTCGGGCGTACACCCCAGAAACGGACAGCCGCAGACCAAGTCGGATGTGTTTGCGCAAAAGACGTTTGTGCTCACCGGCACGCTGCCATCGCTGACCCGTGCAGAGGCGGAGGAGATCATCCGCCAGCACGGCGGCAGCGCGACCGGCTCCGTATCCAAAAAGACGTCCTACGTGCTTGCGGGCGAGAATGCGGGCAGCAAGCTGGACAAGGCGCGCAGCCTGGGCATTCCCGTCATCGACGAGGCGACATTCTTACAGATGGCATCGGGCAAGACCGATGCGTGAGGGGAACATATGCGGCAAGGAAAACTGACGAACGAAGAGCTTGAAAAGGTCATTCTGTCCAACATCAAGCCCCAAAACCCGGATGTGCTCGTGGGCGCCGCCGTGGGCGAGGACTGTGCGGCCATCCGATTCGGCGACGAGGCCTGCGTGCTGTCCACCGATCCCATCACGGCGGCGGAGAGCCGCGTCGGCCAGCTGGCCGTGCAGGTATCGCTCAACGACGTGGCCAGCGCCGGCGCGGAGCCCGTGGGCGTGCTCATGACGCTGCTTGCGCCGCCCCAGGCCGGCATCGAGCAGATCGAGCAGGTGATCCTGGAGGCCTCCGAGGAGGCGCGCGCGCACGGGCTGGACATCGTGGGCGGGCACACGGAGATCACTGACGCGGTGACACGCATCGTCGTCTCCACGACGGTGATCGGCCGCACCAAGCTGGAGAACATGGTCAAGACGCGCGGCGCGCAGTGCGGCGACGCGCTGGTGATGAGCAAGTTCGCCGCGCCGGAGGGCACGGCGATCCTTGCGCGCGACCATGCGGACGAGCTGCGCGCCGTGCTCTCGGAGCAGGAGCTGAGCGACGCCCGGGCGTTCGGACAGCGCGTGAGCGTGCTGCCGGAGGGGCGCATCGGCGCGGCGATGGGCGTCACGGCCATGCACGACGCGACAGAGGGCGGCATTCTCGGCGCGTGCTGGGAGCTGGCGGCGGCCTCGGGGCTGGGCGTACGCGTGGACGTGGACGCCATCCCCGTGCGCAGCGTCACGCGCAAGATCTGCGGCTATTTCGGCATCGATCCACTGCGCCTGATCTCCAGCGGCGTCATGCTCATGACGCACCCGGACGGCGACGCGCTGTGCAGGGCGCTGCGCGCGCACGGCATCGAGGCGACGAAGATCGGCGTGCTGCAGCAGCAGGCCATGGAGCGCGTGCGCAAGGGCAGGATTTCGCCGCTCGCGCCGCCCGAGAGCGACGAGATCTACCGCGTCGGCACAAACCCGGCGTGAAGGCGGGTTTCCTTTTCGCTGCGTTTGTGCTATAATGGGATGTCAACAGCAGGAGAGGAGACGCGCCCGTGCGAAGCATGACCGGGTACGGCCGGTGCCGTATGGAAATCGAGGGACGCGAGATGACCGTGGAGGTCAAGAGCGTCAATCACCGCTTTCTGGACATTGCGTTTCGCATGCCCAGAAGCCTGGCGTTTTTGGAAGAACCCATCCGCAAGGAGCTTTCCGCCCGCCTCAGCCGCGGGCATGTCGACGTGTTCATCGCATACCGCAATGCACGCGCAGACGCGCGCGTGGTCCATGTCGACCTTGCGCTGCTGGGCGCCTATCAGACGGCGCTGTCGCAGATGAGCCAGGCCGTGCATGCGACGGATCCCCTGCGCCTCTCAGACTACGCCCGCCTGCCGGACGTGCTGACCGTCAGCGAGCAGGACGAGGATCAGGAGGCCGTGACGGCCCTCATGCGCGCGGCGCTCGCAAGGGCGCTGGACGGCCTGGTCGCCATGCGGGAGCGCGAGGGCGAGAGCCTGGCGCAGGACATGCGCGGCAAGCTCGCCTGCCTTGCGCAGCTGCGCGAACAGATCGCCCAGCGCGCGCCGCTCGTCACGGCGGACTATCGCGAGCGGCTGCGCGCACGCATCGAGCAGCTGGCGGACGTCCAGCTCGACGAGCAGCGGTTGGCGCAGGAGGTTGCGCTCTTTGCCGACAGGGCTGCCATCGACGAGGAGCTCGTGCGCCTGCAGAGCCATATTGCCCAGCTGCTCTCGCTCATGGAGCAGGATGCGCCCGTCGGGCGCAAGCTCGACTTCCTCGTGCAGGAGCTCAACCGCGAGGTCAACACCATCGGCTCCAAGGGCTCGGATCTGACGATTGCCGGGCTCGTCGTCGAGGCGAAGAGCGAGATCGAAAAGCTGCGCGAGCAGGTGCAGAACATCGAGTAAGGGGGCGGCGCCGTGGCCATCAGGCTGATCAACATCGGTTTTGGCAACATCATCTCCGCCGGCCGCATCGTCGCCATCATCGGCCCGGAGTCCGCGCCCGTCAAGCGCATCATCCAGGAGGCGCGCGAGGAGCGCCGGGCGATCGACGCCACCTGCGGGCGGCGCACGCGCGCCGTCATCATCACCGACAGCGGGCATGTGGTGCTGTGCGCCGTGCAGCCCGAAACCATCGCGCATCGCCTGGATACGAAGGAAGACGTACCTGAAGAGGAGGAAGAATCCTGATGGAAGCCAAGAGAAAGGGCATGCTGCTGGTCATCTCCGGCCCCTCCGGCGCGGGCAAGGGCACGCTGGCCAAGCGCCTGCTGGACGACGATCCGACGTTCCGCTTTTCTGTCTCCGCCACCACGCGCGGTCCGCGCGTGGGCGAGGAGAACGGCGTGCATTACCACTTCATCTCCGACGACGAGTTCCAGGCGCGCGTGGATACGGGCGACTTTCTCGAGTGCGCCGTCGTCCACGGGCACCGCTACGGCACGCCGCGCGCGGAGGTGCTCTCTTCGCTCGAGCGCGGCGAGAACATGCTGCTGGACATCGACCCGCAGGGCGCGCGCAGCGTTGCGGCGGCGATGCCCGACTGCGTGACGGTCTTCATCCTGCCGCCCAGCTATGAGGAGCTGCGCGTGCGCCTGCACACCCGCAACACCGAAAACGAGACCGAAATCAACCGCCGTTTGGGCAACGCGAAGGGCGAGATCGACCAGCTCGGGCGCTACCAGTACGCGATCGTCAACACGACGGTCGAAGAGGCGATCGTTCAGCTCAAGGCCATCGTCGCCGCCGAAAAGCAGCGCACGACGCGCTTTTTCCCCGTCATCCCCGAAAAGTCCTGACATTGTTTGGAGGTATACGCCATGGCCATGACCAATCCCACCATCCTGCAGCTCCTGCAAAAGGCCGATTGCCGTTACACGCTGGTCGTCGAGGTCTCCAAGCGCGCGCGCCAGCTCGTCGGCGGCGCGCAGCCGCTGATCGACACCAAGGAGACCAAGCCCGTCTCCATCGCCATCGACGAGGTCAACCGCGGCCTGATCAGCTACGAACGGCCCGCCGAACTGAACGACCTGGGTGAGTGAACATGACGCTTGAAGGACGCTGTGTGGTGCTGGGCGTGACGGGCGGCATCGCTGCGTACAAGGCTGCCGAGATCG
Organism: Candidatus Onthenecus intestinigallinarum; assembly: GCA_018713325.1. Lineage (GTDB taxonomy): Bacteria > Bacillota > Clostridia > Christensenellales > Aristaeellaceae > Beduinella > Beduinella intestinigallinarum. The sequence continues at coordinate 103,844 of DVFJ01000036.1, forward strand.
TCAGCCGGCTCAAAAAGCTCGGCGCGGACGTGCGCGTCATCATGACGAAGAACGCCTGCGAATTCATCACGCCGCTCACACTGGAGACGCTCAGCGCCAACCCCGTCGTGTGCGACACGTTCGAGCGGGCGCGCACGTGGGAGGTCGAGCATATCGCCTTGGCCGCGCGTGCAGATCTGTTTCTCATCGCGCCCGCGACGGCCAACCTGATGGCCAAGATGGCCACGGGGCTTGCCGACGACATGCTCTCGACCACCGTGCTGGCCACCCGCGCGCCGGTGCTGCTCGCGCCCGCGATGAACACCGCCATGTGGGAGCATCCCGCCACACAGGAAAACCGCGAAAGGCTCGCGCGCCGCGGCGTGCGCTTTGTCGGCCCCGCCGAGGGACACCTCGCCTGCGGAACGACGGGCAAGGGGCACATCGCCTCCGTGGAGGACATCGTCGCCCAGGCCTGCGCGCTGCTCTGTCCGGTTTGCGACCTGCAGGGCCGGCGCGTGCTCGTGACCGCCGGGCCCACGCGCGAACCGCTCGATCCGGTGCGCTACCTGACGAACCGATCCTCCGGCAAGATGGGCTATGCGCTTGCGGAGGCCGCCGCCGCGCGCGGCGCCGAGGTGACGCTGCTCACGGGCCCCGTCAGCCTGGACGTGCCGCACGGCGTCCATGCGCTGCGCTTTGAGACGACGCAGGACCTGCTTGCGCTCGCGCTCGAGCACGGCCCCGCGCAGGATATCGTCATTCAGGCCGCGGCCCCGGCGGATTACCGCGCGCAGGAGGTCGCCCCGTACAAGATCAAGAAGGCGGACGGCGAGCCATTGACGCTCTCGCTCGTGGAGAACCCCGACGTCGCCAAGGCGCTTGGCGAGCGCAAACGCCCCGGCCAGCTCTTCGTCGGCTTCGCGGCCGAGACAAACGACGTGCTCGCACATGCCCGCCAAAAACTCGAGCGCAAGCGTCTGGATCTCATCGTCGCCAACGACGTCACGCGTCCCGGCGCGGGCTTTGACGTGGACACGAACATCGTCACGCTCATCTCGCGCGAGGACATGCGCGAGCTTCCGATCCTCTCCAAGCGCGAGGTCGCCGACCGCATCCTCGACCGGGTGCTGGAATTGGGCGCCCCGGCGTCGGATTGAATCCACTCCCACCTCTGCTGCGGCCGCAAGGCCGCTTTTTTTCGCCGCCGCACGCCGGGGCTTGAGATTTCGCTCCAGAGACGGTATAATTATATGATGGTGAAAAACGGAGCGCAAAGGGGAGGGGGATCGCATGGCGTTTTGCGAGGTGATCGTGGACATCGTGCACGAGAACGTCGACCGGCGGTTCACCTACCGCGTGCCCGACGGCATGCTTCTGACGCCCGGCATGCGCGTGCTGGTGCCGTTCGGCCCGCGCCGGGTCGAAGGATATGTCATCGCCCTGACCGAACAATGCGACATCCGATGCCGGGACGTCATCCGCCCGCTGGAGGACTACCCGGCGCTGCTGCCGCACATGATGCGCCTGGCCGTCGAACTGTCTCGCCGGGCGCACTGTCCGCTTGCAGAGACGCTGCGCCTCATGATCCCCGCACAAATGCGTGGAGAGCGCGTGCGCCCCAAGGAGCAGGAGATCGTCTCGCTGTGCGCAGATGCACGCGTGACCGATTCGCTCGTCGCAGCGCTGCGCCGCGCACCCAAGCAGGCGCAGGTTCTGCGCGCCCTGGGCGACGCGCCGGGCCACGCGATGCCGATGGAGTCGCTCCGGCAGGCCGTGCCCGATTGCCGCGCGGCCGTCAACACGCTTTGTAAAAAGCAGATGATCTGCGTGCGCCGCGCGGAGGTGCTGCGCCCTCCCGCCTATACGCCGGACGCCGCGCGCGCCGCGGAGCCGGAGCTCACGCCCGCGCAAAGGGCCGTGCTGGACGAGCTGCGCCCGGCACTGCAAGACGGAACGGGCAGCTTTCTGCTCTACGGCGTGACGGGCAGCGGCAAGACGGAGGTCTACATCCGCGCCGTACAGGATGCGCTCGCGCGCGGGCGGACGGCGATCGTGCTGGTGCCGGAGATCGCGCTGACGCCGCAGATGGTCGACTGGTTCAAGGCGCGCTTCGGGCAGAGCGCCGCCGTGCTGCACTCGCGCCTGTCCGTCGGGCAGCGGTTCGACGAGTGGCGGCGCATCCGCCGGGGCGAGGCCCGCGTGGTCGTCGGCGCGCGCTCGGCGATCTTTGCGCCGCTGGAGGACCTGGGCATCGTCATCATCGACGAGGAGCACGAGCAGAGCTATATCTCCGACCGCTCGCCGCGCTACGACGCGCGCGAAGTCGCCCGAATGCGCTGCGAGGGGGAGGGCGCGACGCTGCTGCTGGCCAGCGCAACGCCCAGCATGCGCTCGTTTGCGCTGGCGCAGCGCGGCGACCTGACGCTGCTGGAGCTGCCCACGCGCGTGCACAACCGCCCGCTGCCGCAGGTACATCTGATCGACATGCGCGAGGAGCTGGAGATGGGCAACCACACCATCTTCAGCGGCCCGCTGATGGAGGGCCTGCAGCGCTGTCTGGACGGCGGGCATCAGGCGATCCTGTTCGTCAACCGGCGCGGCTTTTCGACCTTTGTCTCCTGCCGCAGCTGCGGCTACATCGTCAAATGCCCCAACTGCGATGTGAGCATGACCTATCACCAGGACGGCGAGACGATGCAGTGCCACTACTGCGGGCACCGCGAGGCGCCGCCGTCCGTCTGTCCCGCCTGTAACAGCCGCTACATCCGCTACTTTGGCACCGGCACGCAGAAGGTCGAGGCCGAAATGCACCGCTATTTTCCCGGCGTGCCGACGCTGCGCATGGACAACGACACCACGCGCACGCGCGACGCGCATCACGAGCTCCTGGGGCGCTTCCGCCGTCAGGAGGCGCGCGTGCTCATCGGCACGCAGATGATCGCCAAGGGCCTGGACTTTCCCAACGTCACGCTCGTGGGCGTCGTCGCGGCGGATGCCACGCTCGGCCTGCCGGACTACCGGGCGAGCGAGCGGACCTTTCAGCTCATCACGCAGGTGGCCGGACGCGCCGGGCGCGCCGAGAGCCCCGGCGAGGTGTTTGTGCAGACGTATAATCCGGACCATTACAGCATTCAGAGTGCAGCGCGCCAGGACTTTCGCGCGTTTTATGAGCAGGAGATGCAGCGGCGCAGGCGTCAGCTCTTCCCGCCGTTCACCCGGATCTGCCGCCTGCTGATCGAATCCGAATGTGCGGATGCACTGACGGGCACCGCGCAGTCTCTGGCCGAGCAGATGGACGCCTTCATGCTCCGACATCCGGAGCTTTCCCGCCAGCTCATCTCGCTGCGCAGCATGGAGCCGCCCATCCGCATGATCCGCAAGAAGCTGCGCTGGCAGGTCGTGGCCAAGCTCATCGACGTGCCGGCCAGCGAGCCCGTGGTCGCCAAGATGACGGATCTTGCGCGCATCGAATGGCCGGGCGCACAGGTATATCTGGAAATCAACCCTTCGGACATGGTATAGCAATCGAGGAGGAATGCGATATGGCTTTGAGAAAGCTCGCTTACATTGAGGACGACATCCTGCGCAAGAAGAGCCGGAAGGTCGAATCGTTTGACCAGCGCCTGCACGTCCTGCTGGACGACATGGCCGAGACCATGTACAAGAACAACGGCTGCGGCCTGGCCGCGCCGCAGGTCTCCGTGCTGCGCCGCGCCATCGTCATGGACGTGGGCGAGGGCCTGATCGAGGTCGTCAATCCCGAGATCGTCTCCCGCGAGGGCGAGGTCGACGGCGTCGAGGGCTGCCTGTCCGTGCCCGGCCGTCAGGGCTACGTGCTGCGCCCGCAGAAGGTCGTCGTGCGCGGACAGGACCGCAACGGCCAGCCGATCGAGCTCACATGCGAGGACTGGCTCGCGCGCTGCGCCTGCCACGAGATCGATCACCTGGACGGCAGGCTCTATGTGGACATCATGCACGAAGAGGTGTTCCAGACGGACGAAGCGGAGGAAGAGGAGTCTTGATGAGAGTCGTTTTCATGGGCACGCCGGCGTTTGCGGAGCCCAGTTTGCGCGCGTTGGCCGAGTCCGGCCGCTATGAGGTCGTGGGCGTCGTGTGCCAGCCCGACCGCCCCAAGGGCCGCAGCGGCAAGCCTCAGGCCTGCCCGGCCAAGCAGTGCGCCCTGTCGGAGGGCATTCCCGTCTATCAGTTCGAGCGCATCCGCCGCCCGGAGGGCGTGCAGACGCTGCGCGCGCTCGCGCCGGACGTGTGCGTCACGGCGGCGTTCGGGCAGATCCTCTCCCAGGAGCTGTTGGACATCCCGCGGCTCGGCACGGTCAACGTGCATGCGTCGCTGCTGCCCAAGTATCGCGGCTCCGCGCCCATCAACTGGTGCATCATCAACGGCGAAACCGAAACCGGCGTCACCACCATGCTGACGGACAAGGGGATGGACACCGGCGACATGCTGCTGAGCGCGCGCACGCCCATCGGCCCGAACGAGACGGCGGGGGAGCTGACGCAGCGCCTCTCCGTCCTGGGCGCGCAGCTGCTGATGCAGACGCTCCAGCAGCTCGAGGCGGGTACCTGTCCGCGCACGCCGCAGAATCCCGACGAGGCGTCGTACTATCCGCTGCTCAAGAAGGAGACGGGGCTGATCGACTGGACGCAGCCCGCGCGCGCCGTCTTCAACCTCGTGCGCGGCGTCGATCCGTGGCCCGGCGCGTATACGCCGATGGAGGACGGGACGCTCAAGGTCTGGAAGGCCGCGGCGCATGCGCAAAGCGCGGGCGCGCAGCCGGGCATGGTGCTGCGCTCGTCTGCGCGCGAAGGGCTGTTCGTCGCCACCGGGGACGGCGTGCTCGAACTACTGGAGATTCAGGCGCCGGGCAGCCGGCGGATGAACGCCAAGGACTATCTGCGCGGCCACGCGATCCCCGCGGGCACGCTGCTGGGAAAGGCTGAATGAGATGAAAGACGACATGCGCAGACCGCCGCGCGGGCCGAAGGCGCCCGCCAAGCCCGGCGCGTCCCGTCCGGCGCCGCGCCGCACGCCCGCCCGGCAGGGCGAACCCCGCCCCGAACGCCGCCCTGAAAGTTTCGTCTCGCAGAGCGCGCGCCGCGTCGCGCTGGAGGTGCTGCTGGAGGTCTCTTTGCAGGATGCGTACGCATCCCTGGCGCTGTCCAAGCACCTGCAGGGACCGATCTTCCTGTCCGAGCGCGACAAGCGCCTCGTGACGGAGTTGGTCTACGGCACGCTGGAAAACCGCATCCGCCTGGATTACATGATCGACTGCTACCTGGAGCGCAGGGAGCTCGCGCCGGTCGTGCGCGACATCCTGCGCATGGGCGCATACCAGCTCTTCTTTCTGGACCGCGTGCCGGACATGGCCGCGGTGGACGAGTCCGTCAAACTCGCCCGCGCGCGCGCCGGCGAGAGCTATACGGGCCTGGTCAACGGCGTGCTGCGCACGATGCTGCGCGAGCGCAGCCGCGTGGTCTATCCCAGGCCGGACGAAGAGCCCGCACGCTACCTCTCCGTGATGTTCAGCCTGCCGCCCTTTCTCGCGCAGCGCCTCATCGACGCCTATGGACCGTCCGTCGCGCTGGAGATCGCCAAATACCGCGACGACGAGCATCCCATGGTGCTGCGTCCGAATCTGGAGCGCACGACCATTCAAGACTTTGAGCGCTTTTTGCAGTCCCATCACATCGCCTACGTGCCCGGCACAGTGTCCGGCGCCTACCGCGTGACGCAGCCGGGCGAAATGACCGCCCGCCCCGAATACCGTCAGGGGCTGTTCTCCATCCAGAGCGAAAGCTCCATGCTCGCAGCCCGCGCGCTGTGCGCGCGCCCCGGCCAGTCGCTCCTGGACGCATGCGCCGCGCCTGGCGGCAAGACCGCCGTGCTGGCCGAGGCGATGCACGGCACGGGCCGCGTCTACGCGTGGGACCTGCACGAGCACCGCGTAGCGCTCATCCGCGCCGCCGCGCAGCGCCTGGGCCTGGACAACGTGCGCGCCATGCAGCGGGACGCCACGCAGTTGCGGGAGGACCTCATACAGACCATGGACGGCGTTCTGCTCGATGCGCCCTGCTCGGGCACGGGCGTCATGCTCTCCAAGCCCGACATCAAGTATCGCCAGAGCGCGGAGTCGGTGGAGGCGCTGACGCAGACGCAGGCGCGCCTGCTGGATACGTGCAGCCAGTATGTGCGCCCCGGCGGCCTACTCGTCTACTCGACCTGCTCCATCCTGCCGGAGGAGAACGTGGGACGCATCCGCGCGTTCCTGGAGGGCCATCCGGCGTTCCGGCCCGAGCCACTGGGCGAACTGCTGCCCGAGCACCTGCGCCCCCTGGAGCGGGACGGCATGGTGCAGCTGCTCGCGCACCGGGACGGCATGGACGGGTTCTTCATCGCGCGCATGCGCAGAGTGGAGGAATGACCGTGCTCGAGCTTTTGAACATGACGCAGGCCGAGCTGGGCGAGCTGCTCGCCGCGTGGGGACAGCCTGCATTCCGAAAAAAGCAGCTCTTTGCCTGGCTGCACCAGGGCGTGCCCTTTGAGCAGATGCTCAATCTGCCCGCGGCGCTGCGCGAGCGGCTGCGCGCCGAGGCGGTGGAAAACGCCGTCTCCGTGCTCGACACGGTGTCCTCCGCGATCGACGGGACGGTCAAGCTGCTCTACCGCCTGCAGGATGGCAACGTCATCGAGGGCGTCCTGATGCGCTACAAGCACGGCAACACGCTGTGCCTGTCCACGCAGGTGGGCTGCAAGATGGGCTGCGCGTTTTGCGCCTCGACGCTCGACGGGTGCGTCCGCAATCTGACGGCCGGGGAGATGCTCGGCCAGGTGATCTGTGCCAATCGCCTGCTCGGCCAGGGTGAGCGCGTGCACAACATCGTGCTCATGGGCAGCGGCGAGCCGCTGGACAACTATGAAAACACCACGCGCTTTCTGCGCCTGCTGCGCGAACCGGACGGCGTGAACATCGGCCTTCGCAACGTTTCGCTGTCCACCTGCGGCCTGGTGCCCCAAATGATCGCTTTTGCGGGTGAAAATCTGCCCGTCACGCTTTCCGTGTCGCTGCATGCGCCAAGCGATGCGATCCGGCGCACGATCATGCCCATCGCCAACCGCTACGCCATCTCCGAAGTGCTCGACGCCTGCCGCATTTACATTGAAAAGACCGGCCGGCGCGTGATCTTTGAATATGCGCTCATCCGCGGCGTCAATGCCGCTCCGGAGCATGCCCGCGCGCTCGCTTCGCTCCTTCGCGGCATGCAGTGCCACGTCAACCTGATTCCGCTCAACAGCGTGCCAGAGCGCGGCCTGCAGGGCGTCAACGAGCGGGAGGTCGCCGCGTTCAAGGCGGCGCTGGAGGAACGGCACATCTCCGTCACGCGCCGGCGCGAGATGGGCGACGACATCGAGGGCGCCTGCGGACAGCTGCGCAGGAAGCACATCGCCGCTACGGCGAACGCCTCATCGGAATCATGACGGACAAAAGGGGGAACGCCTGTGAAATCCATCGTACGGACTGACGTCGGACGCGTGCGCAAGCAGAACGAGGACAGCGTCTATGCGGCGGATGCGCAGCGCCTGTTCGCCGTCGCCGACGGCATGGGCGGACACCGTGCGGGCGAGGTCGCCAGCTCCATGGCGGTCGAGGCGCTCCGTGCGCGCCTGCAGGCCCGGCAGCCGGACCTGCGGCTCATGCGCCAGGCGTTTGAGGAGGCCAACCGGCGCATCTCCTGCGCCGCAGAGAAGGACGAGCGCCTTCAGGGCATGGGCACGACCATGACCGCCCTGTGGCAGACGGAGCGCTCCGTGCTGATCGCCCACGTCGGCGACAGCCGCGTCTATCTGCTGCGCGGGGGCAGGCTCCGCCAGGTGACGGACGACCACTCTGTCGTGGCCGAGCTGCTGCGCTGCGGGCTGATCACCCCGCAGGAGGCGCGCCGGCATCCCTATCGCAACGTCATCACCCGCTCGCTGGGCAGCGCGCCGACTGTCGGGGTCGACCTGCTCGAACGCGACCGCGAGCCCGGCGACCTGTGGCTCCTGTGCACGGACGGGTTGAGCAACATGCTCACGGACCGCGAGATGGAGGCGTTGCTCGTCTCCCTTCCGCCGCAGAAGGCGGCGGACGCGCTGATGCAAAAGGCGCTGGAGGCCGGCGGTACGGACAACATCACCCTGATCCTCGCCTGGAACGACGGGGAGGTGATCCCATGATCGGGCGCGTGCTGGCCGGCCGATACCGCATCGAGTCCCTCATCGGCAAGGGCGGCATGGCCATCGTCTACCGCGCGGAGGATTTGCGCACGCACCGGATCGTGGCCGTCAAGGTGCTGCGCGAGGAATACAGCGCGGACGAGGAATTCCTGCGCCGCTTCGACCGGGAAGCGCAGGTCTACGCCAAGACGTCGTCCCATCCCAACATCGTCAGCATGCTGGACCTGGGGGCGGACGGACGTGTGCACTTCCTGGTCATGGAATACGTCAACGGCAAGACGCTCAAGGAGATCATCCGGGAATACGGCAAGCTGCGCCCGGACTGGGCCGTGCACCTGACGCTGCAGATCCTGGCCGCACTCTCGCACGCGCACCAGCAGCACGTCATCCACCGCGACATCAAGCCGCAGAACATGCTGCTGGACGAGAACGGCCGCATCAAGGTGGGCGATTTCGGCATCGCCAAGATGACGGACTCGGCGACGATGACCATTGCGGATGGCAACGTCATGGGCTCCGTTCACTACTTCTCGCCCGAACAGGCCAAGGGCCTGCCCGTGTCCGCGACGAGCGACCTGTACTCCGTGGGCGTCATGCTCTATGAGATGCTGTGTGGTCACGTGCCCTTTGACGGCGATACGCCCGTCAGCGTCGCGATGAAGCACCTGACGGAGCTGCCCAAGCCCATTTCGCAGGAGGCCAACGTGTCGCCCGCCCTGGAGCAGGTGCTCGCCAAGGCCCTGTGCAAGCAGGCCGACCAGCGCTATCAGACCGCAGAGGCGATGGCGCGCGACCTGCGGCGCGCGATGCGTCATCCCGAGGGCGGCTTTGTCAACATGCGCCCAGCCGAAGGAGACGAGCAGCAGACGCGGCGCCACCACCGGATGAAGCGGCAGCTTCGCCAGAGCATGCGCCGGCGCAAGATGCTGACCGTGTTTCTGACCTTGCTGCTCAGCCTGACGCTGCTCACCGGCCTGGGGTATACGGCCATGGTGATCTACGACCGCACATTCCGCTACGTCTCCATGCCGGACGTCATGGGGATGGACGAGGCAAACGCCGTGGAGATTCTGGGCCGGGCCGGCGTGATGCCGATCGTCTCGCGGCGCTACAGCGAAAATCCGGCCGACACCGTGCTGGAGCAGACCCCCGACAGCGGGACGAGCCTTCCGCGCGGCGAGTCCGTCTACATCACCGTCAGCAACGGCACGGATATTCTGATCGTCCCGAATCTGATGGGCATGACTGCCGAGGAAGCCGAATACGCCGTCGGCCAGGCGGGTCTATCCGTCGGCGACGTCACCGTGGGCATCTCTGAGGCGATGATCGGCACGGTCTTTGCGCAGGATCCGCCCGCCGATACGGTCGCAGGCCGCGACACCGTCGTCGACATCCGCGTCAGCGGCGGCCTGGTGATCATTCCCGATCTCACAGGCCGGCGCCTGGAGGAGAGCGAGACGGAATTGCAGGGGCTGGGACTGTCCGTCGGAAGCGTCACGCTGCAGGCCGTGGACAACGCCGCCCAGGATGGCACCGTTCTGACCCAGAATCCGGGCAAATTCGAGCGCGTATTTCCGCAGACTGCGGTCGATCTGGTCGTGGGGCAGTTCGACAACCGCAAGTACAGCGCGACCGTCGCCATCTCCGTCACAGTGCCGCAGGACGGCGCGCACGTGCGCGTCACGCTCGTGGAGCCGGGCGGCGCGGAGGTGGAACAGTACGCAGCCATGCTGACGCAGCCCGGAGAAAACGCGTTTTCCATCGAACTGCGCAGCGAGTACGAGGGCCGCATGGCCTATAGACTGTATATTGACGAGCGCTTCATCAGCGAGACGGAGGTCACGCTGCGATGATGCGCCAGATGAAGGGGAGAGGATGCCCTGCATGACGGGACGGATCGTTCGCGGCGTCGGCGGCCTGTACACGGTGCGCGACGAGGAGACGGAGCAGGAATTCGTGCTGCGCGCGCGGGGAAGGCTGCGCCGGGAGCGCAAGACGCCGATGGTCGGCGACCGCGTCGTCTATCTGCCGGGCAGCGGCGAGGAGCACGGGTGGCTTGAGGAGATCCTGCCGCGCAGCAGCTGCTGTGTGCGCCCGCCCGTGGCCAACCTCGACGTGCTCGCGCTGGTGATCGCGCCGGTGCCGCAGCCGGATCTGCTGCTCGTGGACCGCATGATCGTCTTTGCGCGCCGGTCCGGCATCCAGCCGCTCCTGTGCGTCAACAAGTGCGACGTGGACGGCGGCGCGCTCTTTGCCGCCTGTGAAGCGGCGTATGCGCGCGCCGAGACGCCCGTGCTTGCGCTGAGCGCGCGGGAAGGACGCGGGCTGGATGCGCTGCGCGATCGCCTTGCCGACAGGACCGTCTGCTTCGCCGGACAGTCGGCCGTGGGGAAGAGCTCGCTGCTCAACGCGCTGCTCGGCCTGCAGTTGCCCACGGGCGATGTGAGCCGCAAGACCGAACGCGGCCGCCACACCACCCGTCACGCGCAGCTGCTCTATGCGGACGGCTTTCGCGTGATGGATACGCCCGGCTTCAGCCTGCTCGGCTTTGAAGACGGGTTTGCGCCCGAGGAGCTCGCGCAGGCCTATCCGGACTTTGAGCCGTATGCGCCCGGCTGCCGCTTTGCGCCGTGCCTGCACGACCGCGAACCCGGCTGCGCCGTGCGCGCGGCGGCGGATGCCGGGGAGATCTCGCATGAGCGATGGACGCGCTACGTGGCGCTGCTGGGAGAGCTGCGCGACAAATGGAGGAATCGCTATGATTAAATTTTCGCCTTCCGTGCTTGCAAGCGACTACATGCGCATGGGAGAGGATATTGCGCGCCTTGAGCGAGCGGGCGCCGACTGGCTGCATCTGGACATCATGGACGGGCTGTTCGTGCCCAACATCAGCTTTGGCCCCGCGCTGGTCAAGGCGGTCGGCGCGCACAGCGCCCTGCCGCTGGACGTGCACCTCATGATCGTCGATCCGGATCGCTATGTCGACGCGTTTGCCGCCGCCGGGGCCGGCTATCTCACCGTCCATTATGAGGCGTGCCAGAACCCCGCGGGGACGCTGCAGCGCATCCGCGCGGCGGGCATGAAGGCCGGCGTCTCCCTCAAGCCCGGAACCGGCCCGGATGTGCTGGCGCCGCTGCTGCCGCTGTGCGACCTCGTGCTGGTGATGACGGTCGAGCCCGGCTTCGGCGGGCAGAAGCTCATTCCGCACACACTGGATAAGACGGCGCGCGTGCGGGAAATGCTCGACGCAGCGCACAGCCCCGCGCTGCTCGAAGTCGACGGCGGCATCACGGCGGGCAATGCCATGGACGCCGTGCGCGCGGGCGCGCGGGTGCTGGTGATGGGCACCGCGCTCTTTGGCAGCGACCGGCCGCAGGAGCTCATGCGGCAGCTGCGCGAGGAGGCGACCGGCCTGTGAACGCCTTGATCATCCTGGGCGGCGACAGGCCCTCCGCCGCGTTGTTGCGCACACTGGCCGGGCAGGCGGATTTCTTACTGTGCGCGGATTCCGGCCTGGCGGCGGCGCAGGCGGCCGGCGTTGTGCCGGATGCCGTCATCGGCGACATGGACAGCGTGCCGGACGAGGCCCTGCGGCGCTATGCGCAGGCGGGGAACGTGCTGCGCCTCCCCTGCGAAAAGGACGACACCGACGGCGTCGCCGCGCTGGACGAGGCGATTCGCCGCGGCGCGGCGCACGTCACATTGACCGGCGCGCTGGGCGGCAGGCTTGACCACGCGCTCGCCAACTGCATGCTGCTCGTGCGCGCGTACAACCGCGGCATCACGGCCTGCATCGAAGAGGACGCCGAGCGCGTGGAGCTCCTGCGCGGCCGGCGCGAGATCTTCGGCCGACCCGGGCAGACGTTTTCGCTGCTGTCGCTGGGCGAGGCGCGCATCGCCTCGCTCACGGGCGCACACTATCCGCTGCACGACTACGCGATGTCGTGCGACCATCCCATCGGCGTGAGCAATCTCTTCGAGCAGCCGGTCATATGCGTCGACATCGCGCAGGGAGACGTCCTCTTCTTTCAGCAAAACCGGCTTTAAAAGCATCCTGCGCCGCATCATCCGCGTCCGTCCGCGCATAGGCTAGAGCGGGGGGTGATGATTCGTGGGCAGGTGCAGGGGAATGTGCGGCTGGTCCGGCACCGGTGGCCGGGGCGGCGTGGGCACGCTGTTGGGCGTGCTGCTCGTGCTGCTGGGGCTGTTCCTCATCTTTCTTTGCATTCCCTTCCGGCTTTGGGTCGTCCTCTTCGGCGCCGCGCTGATCGTGTTGGGGTATTTCCTCATCCGAACGCCGTGAGGAAAGGAGGGGCTGGGTCGTGCGTATCCGAATGGTCTGCCTGCGCGCGCCCCGTTTTCTGCGGGGCTTTTTGCGGCTCTTCGCGCGCTGAGGCAAAAGAAAAAACGTGACCCGCTGTGGATCACGTTTTTTATCGCTCTTTTTGAGACTTACAGCGCGCGCTGCACCTTGCCGCTGCGCAGGCAACGCGTGCACACATTCATGTGGCAGACGCTCCCGTTCACCATCACGCGAACACGCTGCGTATTCGGCGCCCAGCTGCGGCGCGTCTTGCGGTTGGAGTGGCTGACGTTGTTGCCGGACATGGTGCCCTTGGCGCAAACCTCACAGAACTTCCCCATCAGTTACACCTCCTTCTGGAGCAGGAACAATCGTATAACGAAGTTATTTTATCATTTTTTTCTGCGTTTGACAAGGGTTTTTTGCAAACCACTTTGAAAAAAAAACTGCGGCCGCATAACCGCATCTTTCGGGCCCATATTATTTTTTGCGGGAATATCCTTGCGCCACAGGCCCAAATCCTGTATACTGTAAGTTGATCCAATGAGAACGGGTCGCCAGACCCTTGCACAAGGAGGGTTTCTCAATGGAATGCAAGATCAAAAATGATCTGGGTACGATTTCAATCAGCGAAGATGTCATGCTCAAGGTCGCCGGCTACGCCGCTTTGGAGTGTTACGGCATCGTCGCGATGTCCTCTAAGCGCGCCAAGGATGGTTTTGTAGAATGGCTCGGCCGTGAAAACCTCACCAAAGGCGTGCAGATCCGTGTCGATGAAAACGTCATCGACGTCGACCTTTTCATCATCGTGGAGTACGGCATCTCGATCGCCGAGGTCTGCAACGCGATCACGGAGACCGTTCGCTATAAGATGGAAAGCATGACCGGCGCCAAGGTGCGGTGCATCAATATCACGGTGGAAGGCATTCGCGTCTAAAGCGGCCTTTCCTACAAACTGGAGGCGGAGAACTTGTTGCAGGAAACCATTGATGGTTTGTTGTTCAAAGAAATGGTGCTGGCCGGCGCCAGCCTACTGGAGCACAACCGCGAGGCGATCGACGCGCTGAACGTCTTTCCCGTTCCGGATGGCGACACCGGCACCAATATGTCGCTTACCATGAAGTCCATGGTCAAGGAGCTGTCCGCTCTGGATGACGCCAGCGCCGCCAAGATTGCTGAAGCGGCCTCGAAGGGTGCGCTGAAAGGTGCGCGCGGCAATTCGGGCGTTATTTTGTCCCAGATCTTCCGCGGCTTTGCGCGTGGGCTGGATGGGGCGGCCGTCATCACGCCGGTGCTCTTTGCCAAGGCGCTCCAGTGCGGCGCGGAAACGGCGTACAAGGCGATCATGAAGCCCAAGGAGGGCACCATTCTGACCGTGATCCGCGTGATCGCGGAGGAAGCGCAACGCCAAGTGCGCAAAAATCCCGACGACATGCACGCGCTGCTGGACGTCGTCGTGCAAAGCGGCGATGCCATTCTGCAAAAGACGCCGGACATGCTGCCCGCGCTTAAGCAGGCGGGCGTGGTGGACTCGGGCGGACAGGGCCTTTTGACGGTCTTCACCGCATACCGTGCCACGCTGAACGGCGAGCACATCGATGACACGAACATGAATGTCGGCGAGGCGGCGATGCTCGACTTTGAGGACGACCACGACGCGCTCGAGGAGATCACGTTCAAATACTGTACAGAGTTCATCATCCAGGACATGCCGGAGACGATCACGGAAAACGACATCAACACATTCCGCCGCCGCCTGGCGCGCATCGGCGATTGCGTAGTCGTCGTGGGCGACTTCTCCATGGTCAAGGTGCATGTGCACACCAACGATCCGGGCAAGGCGCTGCAGTATGCCTGCGCGATGGGCGACCTGATCAATCTGAAGATCGACAACATGGTCGAGGAGCGCAAGGAGCGACAGGCTCGACAGGCCCGCGAGGCAAAGGTCGAAGAGCCCCTGCGCGAGTATGGCATGGTCGCCGTCTCGCTGGGCGAGGGCTTCTCGCAGATCTTCAAGGACCTGTCCGTCGACCACATCGTCGAGGGCGGCCAGACCATGAACCCGAGCATCGAGGACATCCTCGAGGCGGTGGAGTCCATCCGGGCCAAGACCGTCTTCGTCCTGCCCAATAACTCCAACGTCATCCTCGCGGCGACGCAGGCGGCGGAGCTGTCCAAAAAGAACGTCGTCGTCATCCCGACCAAGAACGTTGCGATGGGCATCGGAGCGGTCGTTGCATTCCAGCCCGACATGAGCCCCGAGGACAACACCGAGGTCATGACGGAGGCGGCCAACCGCGTCAAGACAGGCCAGATCACGTTCGCCGTGCGCGACTCCTCGTTTGAGGACAAGGAGATCAAGGAGGGCGACATCATCGGCATCTACAACGGCAAGATCCAGGTCGTCGGCAACGACGTGCACCAGGTCGCGCTGGAGCTGATGCAGGTACTCGTCACGGATGAGGACGAGTTGATCACCGTCTATTACGGCGCGGATACCAAACAAGAGGACGCCCAGGCGCTGACGGATGAATTCGCCGACATGTACCAGGATCGGGACGTGGAGATCCATTACGGCGGACAGCCGCTGTACTACTACCTCTTCTCCGCTGAATAAATCGACATGCGAACGGACGGGCAGCCAGACGGCTGTCCGTCGTCGCTGTAAAGGGGAGAGCGCGTCCCATAATGGAGGACGAAGCCTTGGAGTGGAAATCATTGAAGGGCTTTGGCCCGATGCGGCAGAAGGCCCTGGAGGCGCGCGGTATCACCGCACCCGAGCAGCTGCTGGATCGGCTGCCCACCGGATACAAGGACACCACGGCTACGACGCCTATCTGCCAGCTGGCGGAGGGTATGCAGTGCGCCTTTGAAGGACGGATCGACGGTCCCGCACATCTGCACCGCGCGCACGGCATGACGTGGGTCAGCGCCCGCGTGCGCGACGACAGCGGCGCCATTCGCTGCCTGTGGTTCAATCAGCCCTGGATGAAGCAACAGTTGCGCGAAGGGGAGTCCGCGCTGTTCTTTGCTCGCATCGTGCGGCGCAAAACCGGTCTGTATGCCATCAATCCGTCCCTGGAGACGGAGCGACGCATCACCCCGGTCTACGCGCAGATACCAGGCGTGCCGCAAAAGCTGATTCGAGATGCGACGTCGAGCATGCTCGACGCCTGCGAGTGCAGAGAGACGCTGCCCGAGACGCTGCTACGGCGTCATCAGCTCTGTGGACGCGCGCAGGCGCTGCGCCAGGCGCACTTTCCTCAGGATGTACAGGCGCTATCGCAGGCCAAGCGTCGGCTGGCGTTTGAGGAGCTCCTGCTATTTCAGGCGGCCGTCTCGGGCGCAGCGCTGGAAAGGCCGCTCGGAACGCGCATTCCCTGCGCGGGGGAAGACGCCGCGGCCTTCTGGCAGGCACAGCCGTACGCACCGACCGGCGCACAGCAGCGCGTCTTGCAGGAAATTTTCGCGGATCTTGCCGCGCCGACGGCCATGGCCCGCATGGTTCAGGGCGATGTGGGGTGCGGCAAGACGGCTATCGCCTTCGCGGCGCTCTTCGCGGCCGCCCGGCACGGCTTTCAGGGTGCATTGATGGCGCCCACCGAGGTGCTCGCCGTCCAGCACATGCGCTCCGCCGAGGCGCTGCTGGCGCCGCTGGGCGTGCGCTGCGGCCTGCTCACGGGTAAGCTGAACGCCGCCGGACGGCGTGAGGCGCACGCGGCCATCGCCGAGGGGAGATGGGATGTCGTCATCGGCACGCATGCGCTGATCTCCGAGGGCGTTCAGTATGCGCGCCTGGGGCTCGTCGTGACGGACGAGCAGCATCGCTTCGGCGTGCGCCAGCGTACGCAGCTGTCGCTCAAGGGCGAATCGCCGAACGTGCTGGTGATGTCGGCGACGCCCATTCCACGCACGCTTGCGCTCGTGCTCTACGGGGATCTGGACATCTCCGTCGTGGATGAGCTGCCGCCTGGACGGCGCGAGGTTCGCACGCGCATCGTGGGCGAAGAAAAGCGCGAGGCGCTCTACGCATTCATCGAAAAGGAAGTACGGTCAGGCGCTCAGGCCTATGTCGTCTGCCCGCTGGTGGAGGATTCGCTGCCGGAAGATGAGTGCGTCAGCGCCACGCAGCGCTATGAGGAACTGCGCGCGGGGCCGCTGCGCGCGCTGCGCATCGGTCTCGTGCACGGACGCATGCGCAGCGCAGAGAAGGAGGAGACGCTGCGCGCTTTTGAGGCGGGCGAGCTGGACGTGCTCGTCGCGACGACAGTTGTCGAGGTCGGCGTTAACGTGCCCAACGCCTCCGTCATGGTCGTGGAAAACGCCGAACGTTTCGGCCTTGCCCAGCTCCACCAGCTGCGCGGTCGCGTAGGGCGCGGCGAGCGGGAGAGTTGGTGTTTCCTGATGGCCCAGCCCAACGAACGCCTGCGCACCCTGGTGGAGACGAGCGACGGCTTTGCCGTGGCAAAGCGCGATCTGGAGCTCCGGGGCGCAGGGGAATTCTTCGGCACCCGGCAGCATGGCGAGCCGCGAATGCCCGCGCTGATGCTGTGCGCAGACGCCGCGCTGCTGCGAGAGACGCAGGATGCCTGGAGAGAAATCCGTAAAAATCCGGACTTTCGCGTCGAAGCAGAGGTCATCGTGCGCACTGCGCGCCGGAGATTTGAAAAAGAGGGCCTGGATCTGGCAAAAAACTGAGATCTCGGCCCCGTTTCCCTCCGTTTTCCGCTTGCTATTTTCGGAAATTTATTGTATAATTTTGTGCGTGAGCCATGGGAATGGCTTTCTTCCGTCTGCGTCAAGTTGGCGGCTCCTCCCGGCGCCGCTTCTTGCACAATGTGCTTTCGAACAAGGAGGACTTAGGCATGACGAAGTACGTATACCTGTTCAAAGAAGGAAACGCCAGCATGCGCAATCTGCTGGGCGGCAAGGGCGCGAACCTCGCCGAAATGACGTCCCTGGGCCTGCCGGTGCCGCAGGGCTTCACCGTGACCACGGAAGCCTGCACCCGCTACTATCAGGACGGCAAGACGATCGGGGCCGACATCGTGGAGCAGATTTACGAAGCCCTCGCCAAGACCGAGGAGATCTGCGGCAAGAAGTTCGGCGATCTGGAAAACCCGTTCCTCGTGTCCGTTCGCTCCGGCGCGCGCGCTTCCATGCCCGGCATGATGGACACCATCCTCAACCTCGGCCTGAACGACGTGGCCGTCAAGGGCCTGGCGAAGCTGACCGAGAACGAGCGCTTTGCCTATGACTCCTACCGCCGTTTCATCCAGATGTTCTCCGACGTCGTGATGGAGATCCCCAAGTCCAAGTTCGAGCGCGTGCTGGACACCATCAAGGAGGAGAAGAACGCCAAGTTCGACACCGACCTGAACGCGCAGGACATGAAGGAAGTCACCGAGCGCTTCAAGGCGATTTATAAGGAAGAGAAGGGCGAAGAGTTCCCGCAGGATCCGAAGGTCCAGCTGATGGAGGCCATCAAGGCCGTCTTCCGTTCCTGGGACAACCCGCGCGCCATCTACTACCGCCGCATGAACGACATCCCCGGCGACTGGGGCACCGCCGTCAACGTGCAGTCGATGGTCTTCGGCAACATGGGAGATACCTCCGGCACGGGCGTTGCGTTTACGCGCAATCCGTCGACCGGTGAGAACAAGCTCTACGGCGAATACCTCATCAATGCGCAGGGCGAGGACGTCGTGGCCGGCATCCGCACGCCGCAGGCGATTGCGACCCTGAAGGACGTCATGCCCGAGGTGTACGAGCAGTTCGCCAAGATCGCCGATACGCTCGAGAAGCACTATCGCGACATGCAGGACATGGAGTACACCATCGAGCGCGGCAAGCTCTACATGCTCCAGACCCGCAACGGCAAGCGCACTGCCGCCGCCGCGCTGAAGATTGCCGTCGATCTGGTGAACGAGGGCATGATCTCCAAGGAAGAGGCCGTGCTCAAGGTCGAGCCCAAGCAGCTGGACGCGCTGCTGCACCCGCAGTTTGATGCCTCCGCGCTGAAGGCCGCCAAGGTCATCGCCACCGGTCTGGCCGCCTCTCCGGGAGCTGCCTGCGGCCAGGTTTACTTCACCGCCGCCGAGGCGACCGCTGCCGCCCAGTCTGGCCAGAAGGTCGTGCTCGTGCGTCTGGAGACCTCTCCGGAAGACATCGAAGGCATGGCGCATGCGCAGGGCATCCTGACCGCCCGCGGCGGCATGACCTCGCACGCGGCCGTCGTGGCCCGCGGCATGGGCACCTGCTGCGTCGCCGGCTGCGGCGCGCTGAAGGTCGACGAGGAGGCCAAGGTGGCCACGATCGGCGATCGCGTCTTCAAGGAAGGCGACTGGATGTCCATTGACGGCTCCACCGGCAATGTCTACGGTGAGGCCATCAAGACCGTCGACGCGTCCGTGTCCGGCGATTTCGCCACGCTCATGGGCTGGGCGGATGAGGCCCGCAAGCTGCAGGTCCGCACCAACGCCGACAATCCGCGCGACACCGAGGTGGCCGTCAAGTTCGGCGCCGAGGGCATCGGTCTGTGCCGCACCGAGCACATGTTCTTCGAGGCCGACCGCATCGCGGCCGTGCGCGAGATGATCCTGGCCGAGACCGAGGAGCAGCGCCGCGCTGCGTTGGCGAAGATCCTGCCGATGCAGAAGGGCGACTTCAAGGCCATGTACAAGGCGCTGCAGGGCCGTCCGATGACCGTGCGCTACCTGGATCCGCCGCTGCATGAGTTCCTCCCGGCCAAGAACATGACCGAGGAAATTGCCGCGATCGCCAAGGAGCTGGGCACCACCTCCGAAACCATCGTTGCCAAGATCGACGCGCTGCATGAGTTCAACCCGATGATGGGCCATCGTGGCTGCCGTCTGGCCGTCACCTATCCGGAAATCGCCGAGATGCAGACCCGCGCCGTCATCGAGGCCGCCATCGAGGTCAAGCAGGAGGATGGCTACGACATCCATCCGGAGATCATGATCCCGCTGGTCGGCGAGGTGAAGGAGCTGGC
The DNA here is from genome assembly GCA_018713325.1 of Candidatus Onthenecus intestinigallinarum. Classification (GTDB taxonomy): domain Bacteria; phylum Bacillota; class Clostridia; order Christensenellales; family Aristaeellaceae; genus Beduinella; species Beduinella intestinigallinarum. The sequence continues at coordinate 123,377 of DVFJ01000036.1, forward strand.
GTACGTCAAGAAGATCGTCGTCGACACGGCCAAGCAGGTCATGGACGAGAAGGGCGTGCAGCTTGAGTACAAGATCGGCACGATGATCGAGATCCCGCGCGCGGCTGTCACCGCCGATGAGATCGCCAAGGAGGCCGAGTTCTTCTCCTTCGGCACCAACGACCTGACGCAGATGACGTTCGGCTTCTCGCGCGACGACGCGGGCAAGTTCCTGAACGCCTACTACGACAAGAAGATCTTCGAGTCCGATCCGTTTGCCCGCCTGGATCAGAACGGCGTGGGCAAGCTCGTGCAGATGGCCGCGGACCTGGGCCGCAAGACCCGCCCGGACATCAAGCTGGGCATCTGCGGCGAGCACGGCGGCGATCCGTCTTCCGTCATGTTCTGCCACAAGGTCGGCCTGAACTACGTCTCCTGCTCGCCGTTCCGTGTGCCGATCGCCCGTCTGGCGGCCGCGCATGCTGCGATCCTGGAGAAGAATCAGTAATATCGTCTGACGCTTCAAAGGCCCGCTTCGCCCAAAGACGAAGCGGGCCCTTTTTTCGGGATATCCGAATCGGGAGAGTGAACGGATGAAAGAAGTCACCATGTATACGGACGGCGCCTGCTCCGGCAATCCGGGCCCCGGCGGATGGGGAACCATCCTGATCTATGGCGAACACCGCAAGGAGATGTCCGGCTTCATGCCGGATACGACCAATAACCGCATGGAGGTTTTCGCCGTCATTCAGGGTTTTTTGTCCCTGAAGCAGCCGTGCAAGGTCGCCGTCTATTCGGACTCGGCCTATTTCGTCAATGCCTTCAACCAGCACTGGATTGAGAACTGGAAGCGCAACGGCTGGAAAAACGCCGCCAAGAAGCCCGTCGAAAATCAGGATCTCTGGAAGTGGCTTCTGACGCTCATGCAGGATCACGACGTATCGATCCATAAGGTCAAGGGCCATGCGGACAATCCCAACAACAACCGCTGCGACGAGCTGGCCACAGGTCAAATCAAGCGCTACGCCAAGCCCAAGGACGCCTCTCAGGTGAGGGAGTGATCTTTAAAACACTTCGCGAAAGCCTTCTTTTACGAAGTGTTTGACGTATTTTCTGCAGTGTGGTATACTATGAACGAAATTTTGCAGAAAGCTGGTGTTCGAGCATGTCCAATGACTATCAAAAGCAGACTGCGCGCAAGCGCACCGAAGACCTGCGCAAGCTCGAGCGCGAGCTGCCGCGCTGCTGCCTGGACTATTTCATCGCCATCGAGTCGCAGACCGGCACGCTCACGCGCCTGGCCTATGCGTACGACCTGCGCACGTTCTTTCAGTACCTGTCCGCCGAGGTGCGCACGTTCGACGGCAAGGAGATCCTCTCCTTCGACGATGACGACCTGCGCAAGATCACCAAGGGCGACATTGAGCGCTATGGACAGTATCTGACGCTCTACTACAAAAACGACGTCGATGCGGACGGCAACGTCTCGTCGCGCGAACTGGAAAACGCCGAATATGGAAAGATGAGGAAGCTCTCTTCCCTGCGTTCGTTTTTTAAATATCTGTATGCCGACGGACGCATTCCCGGCAATCCGGCGGAACTCGTGCCGCTGCCCAAACGGCACGAAAAGGCGATCATTCGCCTGGAGCTGGACGAGGTCGCCCGCATCCTGGATGAGGCGGAAAAAGGCGAAAATCTATCTGCACGCCAACAGAAGTATCACAAGCTCACACAAAAGCGAGATTTGGCGATGCTCAGCCTCTTTCTGGGCACCGGCATCCGCGTCAGCGAATGCGTGGGCCTGAACATTGACGACTTCGACTTTTCGCAAAATGCCTTCGTCGTCACGCGCAAGGGCGGCGCGGAGGTCATGCTCTATCTGAGCGAGGAGGTCTCCCAGGCGCTGCGCGACTATCTCGCCGAACGGCTTGAGATCGAAGCACTGCCGGGCCACGAGAACGCGTTCTTTCTCTCGATCCAGCGCCGGCGCATCACGCAGCGCGCGGTTGAAAACCTGGTCAAGAAGTATGCCGCCATTGCCGCGCCGCTCAAGAAGAAGATCAGCCCGCACAAGCTGCGCAGCACCTACGGCACCAATCTGTACCGCGCCACGCAGGACATCTATCTGGTTGCGGACGTCCTGGGGCACTCGGACGTCAACACCACGCGCAAGCACTATGCCGCCATGCTCGAGGACCGCCGGCGCTCCGCCGCCTCGCACACGGTTCTGCGCGAGGAAATAAAAGGCGCGCCGGACGCTCAAGAAGACCCTGCTGTCGATTGATCCGCAGACGCATAAACAAACAGCCGGTCCGATTGGACCGGCTGTTGCTCTTGGAGGGGCTTAAAACCCTACTGTTCACGGAAACAAAAAGGCATGCAGTTCCTGGCGAATGGCCGTCCAGTCACCCGTATAGGCGGTCATTCCCTCATATTCCGTCGCTGTCAGGGGCGTCGTGCTGGGAAGCATGTATTCTTCACGTTCCGAGCCGCCCATCACCGTCGTAGCCAGTGAGATCATATCCATCAGGCCCATATTCGTCGTCATCGTACTCATCAGCTTACGCGCCAGTCCCATCAAGGCGAAGGGATTCTTGTCGCGTGTGCCCTGATAGAGCAGCTGCATGACGGCTTTGTATTGGTGACTTCTTGCAGCGTCTGCCTCGTCCGGCAGGCGCATATAAGCCATCGTCTGCGCTCCGTCCAGCGTCTGCAGGCCCTCTGCGCATCCCAGAGCCGCCGCCTCCTCGGCGGAAAGCGTCATCTGCATGCCGCCCACGCTCTCGGCGATTTGCACAAAACTGCTCACATCCAGCGTCACATAACTGGAGACGTTCATCTCAAGCAGTTCATTGATCGACTTCATCATCAGGTTCGGCCCGCCCAGAACATAAATTTTTGCAAGCGGAATGGATCCAACTTGCGAGATTTCCGCGATCAGATCCGTCCTCAGATCCGTCATGCACGCGCGTCCGCTTTCTCTGTCGATGGAGGCGAGCAAAACGGTCTGCACATCTGCAGAGCTTTCACGATCGGTCAGGAAAAGTGCCACCGTCTGCACGGACTTCGGCAACGCCTGGGCCAGCGAGAGATCCGAATCGTCCACGACGACGCTGTAGTCCGCCAATGCGGGGCCGGCCGTCCACAGCGCGCACAGGGCCAGCATGCACGCTGCCAGCATTTTGACAAATCTCATGGGATTGAAAAATCCTTTCTTTATGATTTTTTCTGCGGCTTGAAGATATAGAGCTTCGAGAAGACATAGTTCAGCGCGACGACGATGAACTGCACGAGGATCTGCGCCAGCCGGTCGTCGATGTGAACCCCATCCACCAGCCACTTCATCAGGACGGCGTTGGCGCCCAGGGAAATCACACGCATCAGGACAAAGTTGAAAAACTCCACTGCAAAGGCCTTCAGGCTGTCCGTATGGGAGCGAAAGACGTACAGCTTGTTCGCCACATACGCAAAGAGAATCGCTACCACCGAGGCCAGGACCGTAGCGGCCATGTAGTGCAGGTCGACCGCGCGCGCCAGCAGGTAGACGACGTAATTTACGGCCGTCGTACATACGCCAATGACGATATAGCGCAGAAGTTCCGGATCCTTGCGGACTTTGTCCACGTATTTTCGAATCGTCTGCATCGTGTTGATGTCCTCTTTTCTTTCTGCTGAATGTGCAAGAGATAATGATTTATTATATCATATGGATGCCTTGTTGTCAAAAACGCACAGGGATTTCGAGCCTGTCTCTTTCCAGTCCACGTCGTTTTTGTGTTGCAAATGCATTATGCAATTTGTAAAAATGCAATTTTTTGCTTGACATTTTCTTCATCATGTTATATCATGAATTCATTCAAAAAAGAAGGCTTTCGCGCATGATTCCCAGCGAATCCTTCTCAACCGTGTGTGTTCGTGCCGATGTATCAAAAACCAGGTTGAAGCATAAAAGCAATCTGTTCTCCCTGCGCATGGCTTCACGGAGTGCCGATGCAGGCAAATGGCTCTGGCTCTTCGTGATTTCTCCTGTTGGAATCCCTGTCAAGGGGTGCCATAGATGGTCGACAGACCAAAACGAGAAGGAGGAACCCACATGAAAAAGCTGCTCTGTATGCTCCTCTCTATCGCGATGCTGCTCAGCCTGTGCGTTGGCGCCATGGCCGAGGAAGGCACGTACAAGATCGCGATCCTGACGGGCACCACGTCTCAGGGCGAGGAAGAATTCCGCGCCGCCGAGCGTGCAAAGGCTGCTGACCCCGATCACATCATCACGGACACCTATCCGGACAGCTTCATGGCCGAGATGGAGACGACCGTCTCCAAGATCGTCGCTTTTGGCTCTGACCCGGATGTGAAGGCCATCGTGATGTGCCAGGGCGTCCCCGGCGCGAAGGCCGGTTTTGACCGCCTGAAGGAAATGGGGCGTAACGACATCCTGACGATCGTCGGCACCCCCCAGGAAGACCCGGCCGTCATCTCCGCCGCTTCTGACATCGTCATGTATGCGGACGAGATCAAGCAGGGCGACACCATCATGGAAAAGTGCGCCGAGTGGGGCGTGGAAGTGTTCATCCACTACTCCTTCCCGCGTCATATGGCCATGGAGCTGATCGTCGGCCGTCATGACCTGCTCGTCGCCAACGCCGAAGCGCTGGGCATCGAGTTTGTGGACGTCACCGCGCCCGACCCGACGGCTGAGGCCGGCGCCTCCGCTTCTCAGCAGTTCATCCTGGAGGACGTTCCCCAGCAGATGGAGAAGTACGCCGGCAAGAAGGTCGCGTTCTTCACCACCAACTGCAGCATGCAGGAGCCGCTACAGACCGCCATCCTGACCCAGCCGAACGCCTACTACCCGCAGCCCTGCTGCCCGAGCCCCTACCACGCCTTCCCGGCCGTGCTGGGCCTGGATCAGCTCGAGGCCGGCGGCAACGATGAGGACGCGCTGCGCCAGATCGCTGCGAAGCTGGACGAGTATGACGCCGTGGGCCGTTACTCCACGTGGCCGGCTCCCGTGGCGATGAGCATCATCGACATCGGCGTCGCGTATGCCGAGGCGTACATCAAGGGCGAGATCACCGAGCGCAACGACAGCGAGGCCCTGAACGCTCTGTTCACCGAGAAGCTGGGCGGCGCCACGATCGAGAACTACACCAATGCGGACGGCGAGACGCTGGACAACTACTACACCATCCTGCTCGAGCCGGTCAACTTCGCGGATTACCTGGAGCCGGCGGCGGAGTAAGCTCTCCCTGTCAGTCGTCATAATCGGACGATTCCGATGAAAGCGCCGACCCGCTTCTCTAACACGGAAGCGGGTCGGCTTTCCTTAGAGGAGGTATACCTCATTGGGTGCAGAATACGTATTGGAAATGAAGGGCATCACCAAGCGATACGGTGAAAACACCGTGCTTTCGGATGTCAACGTCCGCATCCGTCCCGGCGAGATCCACGCGCTGCTCGGTGAAAACGGCGCGGGCAAGAGCACGCTGATGAACGTGCTGTTTGGCATGCCCGTCATTCACAACACGGGCGGCTTTGACGGCGAGATCTACCTGGATGGCGAAAAGGTCACCATCTCTTCCCCGCACGACGCCATGCTCAAGGGCATCGGCATGGTGCATCAGGAATTCATGCTCCTGCCCGGCTTCACCATTGCGGAGAACATCAAGCTCAACCGGGAGATCACGCGTCCCAGCGCGCTGAGCCGGATCTTCGGCCGCAACCTGGAGCGCCTGGACATGCCAGCAATGGCCGCCGACGCGCGCAAGGCGCTGGACAGCGTCGGCATGGGCATCGACGAATACACGCTGGTCAAGGGGTTGCCCGTCGGATACATGCAGTTCGTCGAAATCGCGCGCGAGATCGACAAGACGGGCATCAAGCTGCTCGTGTTCGACGAGCCGACCGCCGTGCTGACGGAAAGCGAGGCCAAGCAGCTGATTTCTGTGATGAAGAAGATCAGCGAACGCGGGATTGCGATCATCTTCATCACGCACCGTCTGGACGAGGTCATGGCCGCGTCCGATTCCATCACGATTCTGCGCGACGGTCAGCTCGTCAGCGCGCTGAAGACGCAGGATACGTCGATCGTCGAACTGGCCGAATTGATGATCGGCCGCAAGAACGAGGCGATGATCTCCGTCGAGCGCCGCGCGGCGAACCCGGATGCCAAGGTCGCGCTCTCCATTGAGCATCTTTCCGTCGACATGCCCGGCGAAGAGGTTCAGGACGTCTCGCTGGACGTGCGCGAGGGCGAAATCCTGGGCATCGGCGGCCTGGCCGGACAGGGCAAGGTCGGCATTCCCAACGGCGTGATGGGCCTGTATCCTGCCAGCGGCAGCGTCTCTCTGTTCGGCGAATCGCTGGAGCTCAACAATGCCCGAAAGGCCCTGCAAAAGGGACTGGCGATGGTCTCCGAAGACCGGCGCGGCGTCGGGCTGCTGCTGGACGAGTCCATCGAAGATAACATCGTGTTCAACGCCATGCAGATCAACGGCGATTTTTTGACTACACTGGCCGGCATGCATTTCAAAAATGGCAGGCAGATTCGCGAGCACGCGCAGCGCATGATCAAGGAGCTCGACATCCGCTGCACCTCTCCCCTGCAGCATACGGGCACGCTCTCGGGCGGCAACCAGCAAAAGGTGTGCGTCGCGCGCGCCCTGACGATGAAGCCGAAGCTGATCTTCGTCTCCGAGCCGACGCGCGGCATCGACATCGGCGCGAAAAAGCTGGTGCTCGAAACGCTCGTGCGCCTCAACCGCGAGATGGGCATGACGGTCGTCATGGTCTCCTCGGAGCTGCTAGAGCTGCGCTCGATCTGCGATCGGATTGCCATCGTCGCCGAGGGCAAGCTGGTCGACGTCCTGCCTCCGGACAGCCCGGACGCGGATTTCGGCTTGGCGATGTCCGGCATCAAACCGGAGAAAGGAGCGGACGGCCATGCTTAAGATGTCCATATCCCAGAGAATTGCGGTCGTCGTCATTGCCGTCATTACGGTGCTGTTCGTCGGCACAGGCGTGTATGGCCTGTCGGTTCGTAACGGCGCGGCGGGCGTATCGGTCATCCGCGACCTGCGACTGCAATCCATTCTCAATACGGCCGGCGCCGGATCCGTCGAGGCGTATGTGGCGGCCGCCAAGGCCGAAGCCACTGCGCGCGTGCGCGCCGAGGGCGGCGGCATGAGCGAGATCCGTGAAGCCTCTGCCCTGGCGGAGGAAGAAGCGCGCGCCTCCTTCCATTTTGAGCCGGTTGACCTCTCCACCGTCGACACAGCTGACCTCGAGGTCGCGGTGAATGAGTTGGTAGCCGCCCAGCGCGACTACTATGAGGCGGAATCCGCCGCGCAGGCGCTCTACATTGAGGAACACGAAGAGGAGTTCCGCGCAGCCGCGGCCGCGCAGGTCGCCGCCGACTCCGAAGAAGAGGTTGAAGTGGTCGACATGGTCATCGACCTGTCGGGCTTTGTCGCAACCGAAGAGATGGTCGCGCTCCAGGCCGTTGTGGATGAGCGCTTTGTGGCGCTCAAGGCCAGCCTGATGACCATCTTCCCCGATCTGACGGACGACGTTTTGGACACCCTGAAACCGACGCTGCTTGCCCTCACCTACGCTTCCGGCGATACGTTCGAGACGCAGTATGACCGCTATGTGGCGGCGGCCGGAACGGCGCATCAGGGCGGCTTCCAATACTTTGTGATGCGCAACGGCGGCAATCTGCTGACGATCTCCGTGGGGCTGTTCATCCTCACGCTGCTCGTGCTCTTCTATCAGACGCTGGTGCGCAAGCTCGGCCTGCCCCGCCTCATCATCGGCATGTTCTTCGTGCTGCTGTGCCTGCTGGCGGTGCTCTACGGGCTGTCTCTCCCCTCGCTCCTGGGCAACACGATCGTGCGCCTGGGCATGAACAGCGTGCTCGTGCTGGCGATGCTGCCCGGCATTCAGTGCGGCATCAGCCTCAACCTGGGCCTGCCGCTGGGCATCATCGGCGGCCTGTTGGGCGGCCTGCTGTGCATCGAATGGGGCTTCAGCGGTTGGCCGGGCTTCCTGTTCGCCATCGCCGTGGGCCTGGTGATCTCCTCCATCCTCGGATATCTGTACGCGCTGCTGCTCAACCGGCTGAAGGGCAACGAGATGGCCGTCACCACCTACGTCGGCTACTCGATCGTGTCGCTGATGTGCATCGGCTGGCTGATCCTTCCCTTCCAGTCCCCTGAGCTCAAATGGCCGCTCGGCGACGGCTTGCGCGTCACGCTGGGCCTGCAGTCCTCGTACCGGCATCTGCTCAACGATTTTCTTTCGTTTGAACTCTTCGGCATCACCATCCCGACGGGTCTGCTGCTGTTCATGGCGCTGTGCTGCCTGCTGATGTGGCTGTTCATGCGCTCCAAGACGGGTATCGCGATGAGCGCGGTCGGCAACAACCCGCGTTTTGCCGAGGCTACCGGCATCAACGTGGACAAGATGCGCATCATCGGCACGACGCTGTCGACCATGCTCGGCGCGGTGGGCATCATCGTCTACAGCCAGAGCTATGGCTTCATGCAGCTGTATCAGGCGCCCCGTCAGCTGGGCTTCGTCGCCGCCTCCGCCATCCTGATCGGCGGTGCGAGCACGTCCCGCGCGCGCATCAGCCACGTCATCATCGGCACGTTCCTGTTCCAGGGCGTGTTGACGCTCGGCATGCCGGTTGCGAACGTCCTGGTTCCGCAGAGCACCATCTCGGAGACGCTGCGCATCCTGATTTCCAACGGCATCATCCTCTACGCGTTGACCAAGTCAGGAGGTGCTTCTCGTGCGTGATCGCAAGCTCCTTTCCAGTTTCCTGCGCGAAAACGCGGTCACGGTCATGTTCGTGCTGCTGTGCGCGCTGTGCCTGGCGCTGTCCGGCCTGGCGCCCTCGCACGTCATGTTCGAGCTGTTCGGCCGCCTGTCGCGCAACGCATTCCTCGTCCTGGCGCTGATCATCCCGATCGTCGCGGGAATGGGCATCAACTTTGCCATCACCATCGGCGCCATGGCCGCGCAGATCTCGCTGCTGTGGGTGCTCGAATGGCGCATCCCCGGCACGCTGGGCTTTGTGGTCGCGGCGCTGATGACCGTCCCCATCGCCGGATTCTTTGGCTTCCTGATCGGCAAGCTGCTCAACAAGATGAAGGGCCAGGAGATGATCGGCTCGATGATCCTGGGCTACTTCGCCAACGGCCTGTATCAGCTGCTGTTCCTGTTCATCTTCGGCAACCTGATCCCGCTGTCGAACCCCTCGCTGGTCATCAAGGGCTCCGTCGGCGTCGCCAACACGATGGACCTGTCGCTGGAGGGCGGTCTCAAGTATGCGCTCGACGGCCTGTGGCGGCTCCCGTTCAAGCAGGCGCTGTACGTCTTCATGGCGGTCATCGCCGTGTATTGCGTCGTTCGGTTTGCCTTCTCCTCCGAGCGCGACGTCAAGCGCCTGGCCGTGTGCCTGGCCTTCCCCGTCGCGGCCTGCCTGCTCATCCAGATCCCGGCGCTGCAGGCGCTCTTCGTGACCGTCAATGTGCCGATGGCCACGTTCGGCCTGGTCGCGCTGCTGTGCCTGTTCAACGTCGTCATCATGCGCACGCGCCTGGGCCAGCAGTTCCGCGCGGTCGGCCAGAGCGGCGCGGTCGCCAACGCTTCCGGCATCAACGTCAACCGCGTGCGCATCATCGCGATCATGATCTCCACGGTCTTGGCGGGCTGGGGACAGCTGATCTTCGTGCAGAACATGGGCAGCCTGCAGACCTATGGCGCGCATGAGCAGGTCGGCCTGTATGCCGGCGCGGCCATCCTCGTCGGCGGCGCGTCGATCGTGCGTGCGACGAATGCGCAGGCGCTTCTGGGCTGCATCCTGTTCCACCTGCTCTTCATCGTGGCGCCGGATGCCGGCAAGAACGTATTCGGCAATGCCGCCATCGGCGAGTACTTCCGCGTGTTCATCTCCTACGGCGTCATCGCTGTGGCGCTCGTCATCCACGCCTGGAGCGGCGCGCAGCGCAGAAAGCCTGCAAACGCCATCCGCGAAGCTGCAAAGTGATCTCAAAGACCCCCGGCTCTGCCGGGGGTCTTGTCGTCATCCCTTTGCCCATGTCCGCGCCCATTGCTTATCTTCATGCGATACGCAGCGGGACTCCGCCGCCTTTTGCGCGGCCTTTCGCCGCACCCACGGATCGATCTCCTGCGCCTCCAAAAAGCGCCGGGTCTGTATTGGAAAATCGCCCAATGCCGTGGCCAGCGCCCATGCGACAGCCATGCGCGCGTAGTATGCATCGCAGTGCACGGATGTCAGTGCGCTCAGCACGCCGTCGATGGATTCGGGCCGCATGTATGCGTCGATCATCATCACGACGCCAAAGCGTACGACAAAGGGCGATTCGCTTTGCGAGCAGTCCCGCACGCGCGGCCACGCCACCGTTCTCTCCGCATCGCTCCATTGCGCGGCGAGCGTCGCACAGAAGCTGTCGCAGACCGACCAGTTGTCGATCAGGGGCAGGAACGAGTCAATCCACGCCCAACGCTGCGCGAAGTCTACCTCCGCATATCCGATGACTAGCCCGTGCAGCATCCGCGCCTCGAATGGCGTCGCCGGGAGCGCGTTCAGGGTCTCCTGCGCGCCTTCTGTCGCCAATTTCCGCGCTAGTGCGCGCAGTGCAGGCAGGCGCACGCCCAGAACATCCGAAACGCCTGGCAACAGCGCAGCGGCAAACGCGCTATATTCCGGATCGGCATGTGCCCCGAGCCAGTCGAGGATCTGTGCGCTCGTCATGAGGCAGCCGCCTCCCTGAGCAGCGCGATCTCCGCCGCATAGCCGTCCAATTCGTTGGGCGTCTCCAGGTAAAACGGCAGATGGCGCAGCAGCGGATGGCGCACAATGCGCGTCAGGGCCTCCAGGCCCAGGCTCCCCTGTCCGATCTTTTCGTGGCGGTCCTTGTGGCTTGCGAAGGGATTCTTGCTGTCGTTCAGATGGATCGCCTTCAGCCGTTCCAGGCCAAGCACGGCGTCAAAGCGCGCGAGCACGCCGTCCAGATCGCCGACGATGTCGTAGCCCGCGTCGTAGACATGGCAGGTATCCAGGCAGATGCCCAGCCGATCCCCGCAGCGCGCGGCCTCAAGGATCGCGCGCAGCTCCTCAAACGTGCCGCCCACCTCGCTGCCCTTGCCCGCCATCGTCTCCAGTAGTACGGTCGTGGCAATGTCCTGCAGGGGCATGGCGTCGAGCATGGCCGCAATTTGCTCGATGCCGCGCTCCACGCCCTGCCCCACATGGGAGCCCGGGTGAAAGTTATACATGTTCCCAGGCAGATACTCCATGCGCTGCAGATCATCCTGCATCGTGCGCAGCGCAAACGACCGAACGGCCTCGTCGGCAGAGCATCCGTTGAGCGTATACGGCGCATGCGCGAGCACCGGCGCAAAGGCGTGCCCCTCCATGAGCTCACGCAGCCGCTGGGCATCCTGTGGGTCCAACGCCTTGGCGTTGCCGCCGCGGGGATTGCGCGTGAAAAACTGAAACGTATCGGCGCTGATGGAAAGCGCCTGGCGTCCCATGGCCATAAATCCCTTGGCGGCAGACAGATGACAGCCGATGTGCAGCATGTTTCTTCCCTCCTGGATCATGTCGCGGTTGAAGTGGATGACGTAAAAAATGATCGTGCTACAGAAAACGCCGCAGCACCTTTCTCAGCGACCACATTTCCCCATAGCTGCCCTCCACAGTGGGTCGCCGAGAAAATTTTGGGTATGCTCATCATGGAGCAGGGTATCGTCGCCGTTATGCTCCCAGACGCATTGAATCTCCATCGTGTCTCTCCCTCGTCCATTTTCGATCCGTGTTCATCTATTGTAGCATTTATATTTGAATTTTTCTACCTCAATGCCGCTTTGAAAATCGGAATCGCAGCATGATTCCTTGAGCTGCAAAAGTCAATAACATTTTTTATGCGTTCCCATGGCATCAGTCGAAAAAGGCGTTTTCATTGCACGCCGTTTGTGCTAAAATGAAACCAACAACCGCACGAGGAGGTCTTTTGGCATGCGCAATATTCCCGACGTCAAAATCGGCATCGTCGCGGTCAGCCGCGACTGCTTCCCCATCTCCCTCTCCGAACGGCGCCGCGCCGCTGTCGTGGAGGCCTATCGCAAAGCCGGCGGCGAGATTGTGGAAATCCACACGACCGTCGAAAACGAAACGGACGGCGAGCGGGCGCTGCTGGAGCTGCGCGAAAACGGCTGCAATGCGCTGGTGCTCTTCCTGGGCAACTTTGGCCCGGAGGGGCCCGAGACGCAGGTCATTCAGAAGTTTGGCGGCCCGGCGATGGTCGTCGCGGCGGCCGAGGAGAGCCAGCATTCCCTGATCGACGGCCGCGGCGACGCCTACTGTGGCATGCTCAACGCCAGCTACAGCCTGGCGCTGCGCCATCTGCGCCCGTACATTCCCGAATACCCGGTGGGAACGGCCGCGGAGATCGCCGCGATGATCGCGGAGTTCGTCCCCATCGCGCGCGTGCAGCTGGGCCTGCGCAAGCTGAAGATCTTCACCTTCGGTCCGCGTCCATATGACTTCCTGGCCTGCAATGCGCCCATCAAGGCGCTTTTTGACCTGGGCGTCGAGGTACAGGAGAACTCCGAACTCGACCTGTACGCCGCCTATCATGCGCACAAGGATGATCCGCGCATTCCCGGCGTCATCGCCAGCATGGAGAAGGAGCTCGGCGAGGGCAACCGCATGCCCGGCATTCTGCCGCGCCTGGCGCAATACGAGATCACGCTGCTGGACTGGGCCGAGCAGAATAAGGGCGCGAGCGAATACTTCTGCTTTGCGAACAAGTGCTGGCCGTCCTTCCAGACGCAGTTCGGCTTCGTGCCCTGCTACGTCAACTCCCGCCTGACCGCGCGGCTGATCCCCGTCTCCTGCGAGGTGGACATCTACGGCGCGCTGAGCGAATACATCATCGCCTGCGCGACGGAGATCGCGCCCACGCTGCTGGACATCAACAACTCCGTGCCCGCCGACATGTACGAAAGCGAAATCAGCGGGAAATATCCGTATACCCTGCGCGATACGTTCATGGGCTTCCACTGCGGCAACACGCCGCTGTGTCATCTGCGCAGCGGCGAGATCAAGTTCCAGCGCATCATGAAGCGCTCGCTCGAGCCGGATACCGAGCCCGACATCACGCGCGGCACACTGGAGGGCGACATCAAGCCCGGCAAGATCACCTTCTTCCGCCTACAGAGCGCCGCGGACACCTCGCTGCACAGCTATATCGCCGAGGGCGAGATTCTGCCCGTGGCGACGCGCTCCTTCGGCGGCATTGGCGTCTTTGCCATCCCGGAGATGGGCCGCTTCTACCGCCATGTGCTCATCGCCAAGCACTATCCGCATCACGGCGCCGTCGCCTTTGCCAACGTCGGCAAGGTGCTGTTTGCCGCGCTCAAGTGCCTGGGCGTCGAGGACGTCGCGTTCAACCAGCCCAAGGGCATGCTCTACAAGGACGAAAATCCGTTTGCCTGACGTTGGCTGCTGCGGGGATCGCCTGTGCGGTCCCCGCTTTTGATTCCCGGCGCCTCCAAGGAGGGATTGACTTGCTGGAATGCTTTTCCTACCTCCGCCCATCGGATGCGAACGACCTGCCGGCTGCCGTACGCGAGACGCTCGTTGCCAATGGAAAATCTGCCACCTACGAACACGTATGCGCCGTCGCGGACGTCGCACGCGCCCTGGCAGCGCGCGAAGGGCTGTGTGTGCAGGCCTGTGAAGATGCCGCGCTGTTGCACGACGTCAGCGCCGTCATACGGCCTGCGGACATGCTCGCATGGATGCAATCCCAGGGCGCCTGGGTGGCCGAGGCAGAGCGCCAGCACCCGTTTTTGCTGCACCAGCGCATCTCGCGCATCCTCGCAGCCGAGGACTTTGCCCAGACGGACGAACGCATCCTCTCGGCGATCGAGTGTCACACGACGTTGAAGGCCGATCCTTCCCCCTATGATCTGGTCGTCTTCCTCGCGGACAAGATCTCCTGGGATCGCGCAGACGATCCGCCCTATCGCGCGGCAGTAGAGCGCGGACTGGAGCGCTCCCTCGCGCACGCGGCGCTCGCCTATATCGACTTCACGATGGATGGAGGCATGATCCTCTGTCCGCATCCCTGGCTGCTGCAGGCGCGCGAATGGCTCGCCGCGGCGTGCGGCGCATAAAGACGACGCGGCGCCGTCGGACTATCTGTCCGGCGGCGCCGCGCCGTTTGGGGCCCGTTTCAGGCCTCGTCAAGGAATTCAATTGTCCCGGCGTCCATCCGCTTGACGCGTGCCAGCGAACACACGTCGCACCCGAGCTGCTCCAGGCGCTGGCGTCCGGGCTGGAACGACTTTTCAATGACGATGCCAATCCCGACAAGCTGCGCATGGAGGCCCGTCAGCAGCGTATGAACGCCCATGGCCGCCTCTCCGCTGGCCAGGAAGTCGTCGATCAGTAGGATGCGATCGTCCGGATGGACGAATGCGCGCTTGAGCGTCAGCTCGTAGCGCGTACCCTTGGTAAAGGACTGCACGGTGGTCTGCACGACGTCTCCGTTCATGATGCGTGAGGTCTGCTTCTTTAGGACGACGAGCGGAAGCCCCATCGCCAGGGCAGTCATCGCAGCGGGCGCAATACCGGAGCTTTCCACTGTGATAACGCGGGTGATGCCCTTTCCTTCAAAGTGCGTCGCAAATGCTTCACCGATCGCCTTCATCAACTGCACGTCTACCTGGTGGTTGAGGAAGGAGTCCACCAGCAGGACATCCGCGTTGATCGCCCGGCCCTCTGCCCGGATCTTGTCTTCCAACATCCTCATGCACACTCGTCCTTTGCAAAAAAGTTCCTTACATTATACCGCATGGTCGCAGAAAAGACAACCATTTTTTCAATTTCCATAGTAATCGTACGGAACCGGATAGAGCGGCAACGGTTTGGGCGAAGCCGGTCTGTCTGGGCCATGCATGCAGACGACCTCCGGACGCACGAGATACCCTTCGACATCGCATGTCAGCCTTGCGTCAAACGAGAGTCCCTGCGAGCAGACCGGTCCGCAGGCAAGGCGGACGCTGGGAATGAAGACGGCGCGTCCGCACGTCCCGGCAGACGGGCAACGCAGGCACACCTTGATACAGACCTTCGCGCAGCCCTCATGCATGCAGCAGGCTGCGTCCCGTATGACCGCGCGCAGCGGAATCTCGACCTCATAGACGAGCGCGCCGCGCGCATCCGCACAGGGACGACCACAGACCGGCGCGCCGCTCCAGCAGACCTCCGTCAGCGTCAGCGGCGCGGGCAGGCAGTCGCAAAGGCCCGTCACGCACAGGCATGTATCCAGGCAGCGAATCCACTCCCTGCCGGAACAGACGACCCGATCCAACAGATAGCGCCTGGGCGTCTCGCAGCAGGGATTGCAGGGCGGCGCGCATGCGCCGCAAAGGGCGGGGTGTTTCATAAGCTGCTCCTTTCCGCCTGAAGCCGATTTGGAGCCGGGGCTCCAGACATTCAGTGCGCTCGATAACAGCTTATGCGCAGCGCATCAATCGGTTCGCAATCCCTCTGACATGGCCTGCAGCAGCGCGCCGGAGGAGTCCTGCGTGTACTCCCAGTACATCATGCCGGCCAGTCCATTTTGGCGCGCATACGCCCCCTTCAGGCGCATGGACGACGGATCGTCAAAGCTCACGAAGCGGTCCGGTCCGATGAGATACGGAGCCTGCGCCGTTTCATCCCAATGATATGTATAGTCGCCGGACGCGATATACGTGCGCACTGTATCATAGGATACGGCTTTGTTGCCGCTGTTCGTCGCTGCGCCGCCCAGCTTGCGCGCACCCGTCCAGATGCGCCCATAGGCTGCACCGCCGATCACCAGTTTGTCGCGCGAAAAGCCCATCTGCTCCATTAGGCGCACGGCCGCATCCGCGCTGACGTCGCTCGCGTCATAGCCAGCCGCATACAGGTTGGCATGATGCGTAGCCTTTTTTTCGCCGCGCAGATCATATGTCATGATGTTCACACAGTCGAGCAGGTCGTTGAGCGCCCGCGCGTCAATGCCCTTTGCCGTCTCACTGGACGCGCCGACGGCAAGGCTCAGATGATAGGACTTCCCGGTCTTCATACCGAGCGCATCCAGCGCGGCGCGCAGTTCCCGCACGAGCAGCACGAGGTTCTCGCGATCGTTCGGCGAGGCCTCAATGCCCGCCGTCGCAATCGTCGGGTATTCCCAGTCCAGGTCGATGCCGTCCAGCCCATGCGTGCGCACGACGTCGACGACCGATTCGACAAAGCGCGTACGTCCGACTGCCGTGCGCGACACCTGCGAAAATCCATCCGCTCCCCATCCGCCGATGGCCAGCATCAGGCGAATGTGCGGATGCCGGGCGCGATAGGCCTTCACAGCATCCCAGTTTTCCAAGTGATCGACATAGAGCCGTCCGTCTGCAATTTGACCAAACGAATAGTACAGATGCGTCAGGTACTTCGCATCCTCATCGCGCAGCGTCAGCGAAGCGCTGTCCAGCAGATAGGCCGCGCAGATCGGCTGCATTTGCGCCCCGCTTCCAGAGGCGCGGCCGTTTGAAAAGGACATACACAGAGAAGCTACCACCATACCCATCGCTCCCGTTCGTACAAGCGCTTGAACCAGGCGCGGCGTGCGCATATCGCGTCACGCTCCTTTCACAACGTACTGTCACAAAGACGTGTTCAAGGAGCGCCCAGTTACATCCACAATTATACTGTTATTTCCTTCCACCTTCCGCGAGCAAAGCGCACATACAGCCACACGCCGCGCACCGCCAGATCCGCCACCATGCCGGCCCATGCGCCATAGATCCCAAGGCCCAACAGGGTACCAAAGACATACGCCACGACCAGTCGAACGCACCACATCGTGCACAGGGAAATATAAAATGGAACGCGCGTATCCCCTGCGCCACGCAACGCCCCGCTCATCACAATGGCCACGCCAAAAAACGGCTCTTCCGCTGCACAGAAGCACAGCAGCCATGCGCCGATGCGCTGCACCTGTTCGTCGCGCGTGAAGATCGCCATCAGCGGGCGCGCAAACGCCACCATGAGCGCGCTGGCCAGGCACATGCACACAATGCCCATGCGGTTGCAGATGCGGCCATAGGTCTCCGCGTCGTCTGGCCGCTTGGCGCCGAGCGACTGGCCCACCAGCGCGGTCGCCGCGGCCTGGATGCCGAAGGCCGGCATGTAGCCGAGCGATTCGACCGTGATCGCCAGGTGATGCGCCGCCAGCTGCGCCGTGCCAAAGGAGGCGACGATGCGCGCAAACAGGATCTGCCCGACATTAATCGCGATGCGCTCCAGCGCGGCCGGAACGCCCACACGCAGCATCCGCATCAAGAGCTCGATCTGCGGCCGCAGGTATTTCCCGCGCAGCCGTATGCGCGTCCGCCGGCCAAGCACGAGCGCCAGGATCATCAGCACGCCGGAGGTGGCAGTGGAAATCGCCGTCGCAATCGCGGCCCCCTGAACGCCCAATCCCGCGCCCCACACGGGAAATACCAGCCCCAGCATCCGAACCGTGCGGGAGGGAAAAATCAGCAGCGTATTGCCGATGACGTTGAGCACATTGGCCAGCCCAGTCAGCAGCATAGGCGTGCGCATGTTGCCCGCCGCACGCAATGCATTGGCCAGCACGACGCCCATGTAGTTGGGGATGAAGCCCAGGGCGACAATGCGCAGATAGTCGCTCGCCAGTGGCGCAACCTCCGCTTCAGCGCCCATCCAGACCGGAAGTCTGTTGGAGATCAGGCAGACGACGGCCATGCACAGGGCGGACAGTACGGCCGCGCAGGCCGCCATCTGGCCGCACACGCGCTCCGCGCCGTCGTAGTCGCCCGCGCCATAAAACCGCGCCGCAAGCGCCATGCCACCCACACCCACGGAGGTCATGACGCCGCTGAGCAGCCACATCGGCGAGGCGTTGACCGCCACGGCCGCGGTCGCGACCGCGCCCAGGCTGCCGACCATGGCCGTGTCGACGTACTGTACCAGCGTCACCAGCAGGTTTTCGACGATCGCCGGACCGGCCAGCCGGAGCACCTCGCCCACCCGACCCTGCGGTCTATTTCCCGCGCGCCTCATTTGCTGCATACATTCCACCCCATTCCTCCCCATGATACCACACGAAGGGACAAAGTCAAAGGATTTCAGACAAAATCGTTGCCATCTTGACAAGCATGCGTCGGAAATGGTATCTTCATAGGGATGACAGAGAAAGGGTGATTCGCGGTGTTCATCGGAATCTGCGGCGCAAGCGGCAGCGGCAAGTCCACCCTGGCCCAGGAGCTCGCCGCCATGGCGACGAAAAAGATTTGCATCATCAATCAGGACGCCTATTATCAGGACCACCCGGAGCTTCCCTTTGAGCAGCGCGAACGCCTGAACTACGACGAGCCCTCCATCTTCGATCACGACCTGCTCCTGCAGGACATGCGGACGCTCCTCTCCGGCCAGCCCATCACGCGCAAGCGCTACGATTACGCGCTGCACCGGCGCGCGGACACGGACGAGCTCATTCAGCCCTGCGAGGTCGTCATCGTCGAGGGCATTCACGTCTTTTACGACGAGCGCCTGCGCGACATGATGAGCCTCAAGCTCTACATGCACGTCGAGCCGGACATCTGCCTGCTGCGCCGCATCAACCGCGACATCAAGGAGCGCGGCCGCCATATCGACGGCATCTCCGCGCAGTATCTGAACACGGTCAAGCCGATGTTCGACCATTACATCCGCAACTACATCGAGTTTGCGGACGTCATCGTCGCCCGCGGCGGAAAAAATGCCAAGATCGCGGAAATACTCGCGGGATACATCAACAACGGCCTGCACCTGTAAGACGAAAATCCCCGGTCGGCTGCAAAACCGACCGGGGGTTTTTTATTGTCTTCCCAGGAGATTATGTCATATTTCCCGCGACAGCAGGCGGAAGATCTCCCGCTGCGCCTTGGGGCTCGGCAGATGGTTCAGCCAGATCTTCTGCGCCTCGACGGCCTGATAAAACAGCATCCCAAAGCCGCCGACCGCCTTGACGCCGTTGCGCTGAGCATACTCGAGCAGTTTCGTCTGCGGCGGATTGTACACCGCGTCAAAGACCGCTCCGCAGCGCTTCACGACGTCCTCCTCCACCGGGCTGACGCCGCTGTGCGGATACATGCCCACCGGCGTGCAGTTGATGAGCAGATCGTGCGCGCCGGTGATGTCCGAAAGCGCAGTACAGGCGATTCTTCCGGCGCCATCCTTCTGGGTCTGTGCCAGCGCGGCGGCAAGCGCCCGTCCCCGTTCCGGGTTGCGCACGGCCAGCGTCACGCGTCCGCCGCGCCGCAGCATCTCATAGGCCGCCACGCGCGCCGTTCCGCCGTTGCCGAGCACCAGCGCGTCCGCCCCGTCCGTGTCCACCCAGGCCTCCTGCAGCGCGCGCATCATGCCCAGACCGTCCGTGATGTAGCCGGTGAGCAGTCCCCGCTCGCTGACGCGCACCGTGTTGACCGCGCCGCAGGCCGCCGCGGCCGCGTCCAGCTCGTCCAGGAACGGGATGACCGCCTCTTTGTAGGGAATCGTCACGT
Source organism: Candidatus Onthenecus intestinigallinarum (assembly GCA_018713325.1). Lineage (GTDB taxonomy): Bacteria > Bacillota > Clostridia > Christensenellales > Aristaeellaceae > Beduinella > Beduinella intestinigallinarum. The sequence continues at coordinate 142,988 of DVFJ01000036.1, forward strand.
TAAAGCCGGAAAAGCTCTGGCGCAGCACGTCCATCGCCGACGGCAGCGCGGCCGCGTCCACGATGGGCAGCGGGATGTAGATTGCATTGAGCGCACAGGCGTCAAACAGCGAATTGTGAATCTGGGGCGACCAGGTGTGCGGAAGCGCGCCGCCCAGCAGCGCAAAGCGCAGCGTCGACGCGTCGACGCGGACGTTCAGGCTCGGCATGCGGCTTCCTCCTCACGCGCGGATCTGCGCGCCGTATTCCCGCTCACAGGTCGACAGGATCTCCTTCATGACGGCGTTCACGTCCTCATCCACGAGCGTGCGCTCCGGGCTGCGGAACGCCAGCGAGAACGCCACGGACTTCTTGCCGGCCAGCATCTGCGCGCCGCGGTAGACGTCGAACAGCTCGGCGCTCTCCAGCAGCGCGCCGCCCGCCTTGCGGATGGAGGCGAGTACAGTGCCCACGGGCACGGACTCATCCATCACCAGCGCCAGGTCGCGCGTGACAGCCGGGAAGCGCGGCAGCGGCTTGACCTCGCCCATCGGGGACTTCAGCTTCTCCACGGCGCGCAGGTCGATCTCCGCCACCAGCGCGCGGCGCGACAGGCCGAAGGACTCAAGCACATCGGGATGGACCTCGCCTACGCGCGCCACGACCGTCTCGCCGGCGCAGAGCGTGGCCGCCCGGCCGGGATGATGGTACGGCTCGGCAGCCGGCGCGATCTCGCAGGCGATGCCGAACTGCCGCAGCAGCTCCAGCGCCGCATCCCGCACCGTGTAGAAGTCCATCTGCGGGCCGTATGCGCCGATACAGAGCATCTGGTGCTCGTCGGGCAGGCCGTCCGGCGTGCGCGCATCCGCGTCGAATACGGGCGCAATCTCAAAGAGCATGCCCTGATCGTTGCCGCGGCTCTGGTTCAGGGAGAGCGTCTGGAGCATCGACGGCGCCAGCGTGGAGCGCATCACGCTCGTATCCTCGCCCAAGGGGTTGAGCAGGCGCATCTGATGCCGTCGCGCGTCGTCCGCGCTCAGGCGCAGCTGATCCAGCAGCTTCGGGCTGACGAACGAGAAGTTCTTGATCTCGTACATGCCCATGCCCGTGAGGATCCGGCCCACCTTGTCCGTCAGGCGCATGTGCGCGCTGCGCTTTCCCGGCGTCGTCTCGCCGCGCAGGAGCGTGGAGCCCAGGTGCTCAAAGCCGTAGATGCGCAGCACTTCCTCCGAAATGTCGGCCTCGCGCTCGACGTCCTCGCGGAAGCACGGCACCGTCACGCGCAGCGCGTCGCCGTTCAGCTCCACGCCGAACGAGAGCGATTCGAGGATCTGCTTCATCGTCTCGCCCGGCACGTCCACGCTGATGCGCCGGCAGATGCGCTGCACGGACGCCTCGATCACGCGAATGGGGGCGGGGTTGGGATAGACATCCACCACGTCTTCGATGACGTCGCCGGCCTGGAGCATCTCCACCAGCTGGCAGGCGCGGTCGATCGCCTCGCGCGCCGTCGCCGCGCAGACGCCCTTCTCGAAGCGTCCCGAGGATTCCGTGCGCAGACCCAGCGTACGCGACGTCACGCGGATGTTCGCATGATCGAACGCCGCGGACTCGAACATGACCGTCTGCGTGCCGTCCGTGATCTCCGACTCCTCGCCGCCCATGACGCCCGCGATGCCGGTCGCATGCTCCTGATCGGCGATGACGAGCATCTCCGTGGAGAGCGCGCGCTCCTTGCCATCGAGCGTCACAATCGTCTCGCCCTCGTTCGCGCGGCGCACGACGATGTGGCCGTTGCGAACCTTTGCCAGGTCGAACGCGTGCATCGGATGGCCCGTCTCGAGCATCACATAGTTGGTGATGTCCACGATGTTGTTGATCGAGCGCACGCCGCAGCCATGCAGCGCGCGGCGCAGCCACATCGGCGACGGCGCGATGCGCACGTTCTTGACCACGCGCGCGACATAGCGCGGGCACAGGTCGGTATCGCGCACGTCGATGTGCACGAAGTCCTTCATCTGGCCCGGTACGCCGCGCACACTGATCTCGGGCTTGCGGAAGGCCGTGCCCAGCGTCACAGCCGTCTCCCGCGCGACGCCCCAGACGCACTGGCAGTCGGGCCGATTGGCGAGGATTTCAAAGTCGACGATCTGGTCGTCGATGCCCAGGATCGGGCGCACGTCCGCGCCGAGCGGATAGTCCTCCCGGAAGATGAGGATGCCCTCGTCGCCCACGGAGGGATACAGGTCCACCGGCACGTTGAGCTCCGGACCGGAGCAGAGCATGCCGTTGGAGTCGACGCCGCGCAGCTTGCCCTTCTGGATGCGCTTGCCGCCCGGCAGCACCGCGCCACACTTGGCGACGGGCACCAGCGCGCCCTCGAATACGTTCGGCGCGCCCGTGACGATCTGGAGCACTTCATCGCCCACGTCCACCTGGCAGACGACCATGTGGTCGGAGTTCTCGTGCTTGGCGATGGAGAGCACGCGGCCGACGACGACATTCTGCACCTGCTGCGTGAGGTCCTCAATGCCCTCCACGCCCGTGCCGTGCATGATCATCTGTTCTTCATATTCCGCAGCGGACACCGGAACGTCCGCATACTGCCTGAGCCATTGCATGGGTACCTTCATGTCGCATTCCCCCTGTCGTATCAGTCGGCGCGCAGCTGCGAAAGGAAGCGCAGGTCGCCCTCATACAGCATGCGCATGTCGGTGATGCCGTAGCGCAGCATCGCGATGCGCTCCATGCCCACGCCGAACGCAAAGCCGCTGTACCTGCTGCTGTCGATGCCGCACATCTCCAGCACCTTCGGGTTGACCATGCCGGAGCCCAGCACCTCGATCCAGCCCGTGCCCTTGCACACGCGGCATCCCTTGCCGTGGCAGGCGACGCAGGTCAGATCGACCTCGGCGGACGGCTCGGTGAACGGGAAGAACGAGGGGCGGAAGCGGGTGCGGATGTCCTCGCCGTACAGGCGCTTGGCGAACACGTCCAGCGTGCCCTTGAGGTCGGCCATCGTGACGTCTTCGTCGATGACCAGGCCCTCCATCTGATGGAACACCGGCGAGTGCGTGGCGTCGACCTCATCCGCGCGATAGACGCGTCCCGGGCAGATGATGCGGATCGGCGGCTTGCGCGTGGTCATGATGCGCGCCTGCACGGGCGAGGTATGCGTGCGCAGCAGCATGTTTTCGTCGAAGTAGAACGTATCCTGCGCGTCGCGCGAGGGATGGTTCTTGGGGATGTTCATCAGCTCGAAGTTATAGTGATCCAGCTCGATCTCCGGGCCCTCGACGACCTCGAAGCCCATGCCGGTCAGCACGTCCGTGACCTGATCGATCACCATGGAAATCGGATGCATACAGCCCTGATGCGTGGCGGACGACGGAAGCGTCACGTCCAGCGCCTCAGCGCGCAGCCTGGCCTCCTTCTCGGCCTCCTGAATGCGCCGGGCGACCTCATCCAGCCGCGCGCTCATCTCCTCGCGCGCCCTGTTGATCAACTGGCCCATCGCCGGCCGTTCCTCCGCCGAAAGCTGGCCCATCGAGCGCAGCATCTGCGTCAGGCTGCCCTTTTTACCCAGGACCTTCAGGCGCAGCGCCTCGAGCGCACCGGAATCCTGGATCTGCCGCAGCTGATCCTGCAATTCCTGCTGGATCTGCTGCAGCTGCTCATGCATGTTCATAGAAAGCCTCCTCCTTGGTCTTGCGTTCACAGCAAAAAGCTCTCGTCCGCAAAGGGACGAGAGCTGATGCAGCTTCGTGGTACCACCCAAATTCACCTCGCGCAGTTCATCTGCGGTAAGGCCTCGCGCGGATAACGGCCGCTGTCCCGGCTCTGCCTATGATTGCTTTCAGCAAAGCGGCTCCGGAGTGAATTTCCCGCGTCGGGCACAGGCGGCTTTCAGCCTGGACCGCCCTCTCTTTGCTGCACGACTTGTGCGGGCCTTGTCTCCATCTCTGCCTTTGATTTTCGATATTATACCACCGGGCCTGCGCAAAAGCAAGCCCTTTTTAGTGGAGCGTATGTCCGTGACAGCCGTCATGGCAGCCATCGCAGGATTCGTCGTCGACGCTCTGCATGGCCATCTTCAACGAATAGGCCACGTATTTTTCAAAGACGTCCTCGACCTCCTGGGGATCATCCGGCACGACGTACTCGTCGACGCCGTCGGCCGTCTTTTCCACGCGCAGAAAGAGCAGTTCATCCTCCATCTGTTCGTTTTGTGGCTCCAGCTCGCTGAGCACGACGTAGGTCTTTCCCGCAACTTCCATCGCCGTCACATAGCGGAATTGAAACGTCCTGCCGGCCTGATCGGTCAGCTCCACGACCGCGGGATCCTGTTCGCTCATGTACGCCTCCGATTATTCCTGCTCATCCGCCTCGCTGAGGCGCACAAACTTTTCAAACACCGCCTGCAGGATGTTCTCGTCATCCACCGTGACATAGCAGTCCTCGCCCTGCGCGTCCTTCTCAATGCGCAGGATGAACACCTCGTCCTCATCCGTATCGGGGGTGGCCTCCAGCGCGGTCAGCATTACATACAGCTCGCCCTCATGTTCGAGCGTCATCAGGTGCTCAAACCGCACGCTCTGGCCGTCCTCGTCGATCAGCTCGACGATATCGTCCTCTTCCATTTCCTCTTCCAGCTCTTCGTTCACTTCATTGAGACGTTCCTGATCGTCCATTATCTCTTCCTCGCCTTTCATCTGTATTGATTGGGTAAGGCCGCCTGCATCCAGGTAGGCCTGCAGGATGATGACCGCAGCCACCATGTCGACCTTTTGTTTGCGCTTGTCGCGGCGCATGTCGGCCTCGAGCAGCGCGCGCTGCGCGCTCACGGTCGTCATGCGCTCGTCCTGATAGCGCACGGTATAGCCGGCTGCTTCAAGCTGCGTGGCAAATTCGCGCACCCGCTGCGCCTGCCCGCCGACGCTTCCGTCCATGTTTCGCGGCAGGCCGCACAGGAACAGCCGCGTTCCATACCGTTCAGCCAGCTCGCCGAAGTGGCGCACATCCGGCCCATAACCCTTGCGCGTGTATGTCTCCACCGGCTGCGCCGTAAGGCCAAGCTCGTCGCTCACGGCGACGCCGATTCGCCGGTCGCCCACATCCAGGCCCAGGATGCGCACGTTACCGCCTCCTTACGTGACGTTGTGCTCAATATAGGAGCGTACCAGTTCTTCCATCAGCTCGTCGCGTTCGATACGGCAGACGAGCGAGCGGGCGTTTTGGTGGCTCGTGATGTATGTGGGGTCGCCGCTCATCAGATAACCGACGACTTGCGTGACGGGATCATAGCCTTTTGCACGCAGCGCCTCATACACGCGCATCAAGATCGAATGCGCATCGTCCGCATTGTCTGCGACGGTGCGGAAATACCGCGTGTCGTTTTCAAACCGTTCGGGCATGCGAATTCGCCTCGCTTTCTGTGCTATATGTTGGTATTATACCGAGGAATCGTGAAAAAGGCAAGGCGGAAGTCGAAATAGATTCGAAAAAAACAGCGCGTTCAGTCCGGAAAATAGCGCATCGCATGGAAAAAGCCGCGTGCCGCAAGAAAGACCGGCATGGCCAGCAGCATGCCGCGCACGCCGTCCACCCCGCCGCCCAGCGTGAGCAGCAGGATGACGGTCACCGGATGCACGCCCGTGCTTGCGCCCACAATCCGCGGGCTGAGCCAGTTCGCCTCCACCTGTTGAACGAGTAAAACCGTCAGCAGCGACAACAGCATGCGCTCCAGCCCCAGGCCGGCGGAGAAGAGCAGCACCGGAACCGCGCCGAGCACGGGCCCGTAATAGGGAATGACGTTGAGCACCCCCATCGCTACGCCGAGGAGCAGATGATAGGGTACGCCCAGCACCCATAAAAAACACGCCGTCAACGCGCCCACGAAGAGGCTGACGGCCAACTGGCCCTTGAGGTACATGCCCAGTTCCCGCTTCATGCTTGCCGTCGCCGCCAGCACGCGTCTGCGATAGCGAAGCGGCACGCACAGCGACAGGCGATAGCCGAACAGCTCACGCTCGCGCAGAAAGTAGATGGAAAGCACCAAAGAGAGGAGCAGCTGCGAAAGGGCGCCGGCCAACGCGCCCGTTTGATGCAGCGCCCCCTGTGCAAGCTGCGCTCCTGCTTCCGACAGCCGCTGCACGATCTGGGCTCCCGCATCCGATATCCGCACGCCGTATTCGCCCCAAAACGCCTGCGTTCGCTCCGCCATGGCGCGAACCCCCTGCAACATCTGTGGAAGCTGTGCGCTCAGCGCGGCAGCCTGCTCGATGATGGGGGGCAGAAACAGCGCCAGCAGTAGGCACACGAGCAGAAGCGTCGCGAGCACGGACAGCGCAATCGCGGGTCCACGGTGCATGACGCGCTCAAGCGCGCCGCACAGCGGACTCAGCAGCACCGCAAAAGCCGCTCCCCACCCCGCCGTCCGGATGACGGCGCGCGTGGGCGGATACGCCAGCAGCGCCACGCCTGCGCCCGCACATGCGGCCAGGACCAGCGCCGCGCGCACCCGGCGTGTCGCATGCATGCGCTTTCCTCCTTTCTCCCGGCCGGCCGGATCCATATGGAAAGAGAAGGCGTTTCCGCCTTCTCTCGTGCCGCAGCGCACGTCAGCGCTCCCACATTTCTTTCATCTGGCGCTTGAGCTGTGCGCTTCCCTTGTCCAGCATGCGCTTCATCTTACGTCCTTGCGGCATCATCATCAGCCCGGCGCCCATCGCAAGGCCGAGCACGCTGCCCGCCGCCATTCCCCGAAACGTCGACATCCGCATCCCGCGTCCTCCTCTCGCTGCATTCAAGGCATTCCAGCGGAAACCATGGCACGACAATGTCCCCACTGGCTTGGTCGAATGTAAAGTCCTGCAGCCATCTGCGGCCGTAGAGCATGTCGTCCAGCGGGCCGAAGGAGACCTCGATCGCCTGCACGCCGAGCGTCTGCTCGTCGATGCCCAGATCTGTCGCCCAGCCCAGGCGCAGCCCGCCCGTGTCGCGCACGCGGCCCGGTCGGCGGATGGTGGACGGCTTGCGCGCAGCCGGCGCGCTCACCAACACGCTCCTGTCCCCGAGCAACACGACCTGCGCGCACGGAATGAACCGCGGACCATACAGTCCGCTCTGCACCACGAGCCCGGAAAGGCTGTGTCCGTCATGCCCGACGGACACGGACAGGACGCTCGCGATCTTCTTCGTATCGCAGATCACCGGCAACCCGATCAGATGGTTGGCCCGCATCATCGCCGCAAATCCCCCTGCATCGCTTTACGCGCCTATTGTGTTCTTCACGGCTGTCTGTCATGCTAGGAGACGATTTGAAGGAAGGATTTGCGGATTAGCGCAGCTTTTGGATCACCGACAAAAAATCTGCGGGCGGTTCGGAGGTGAATGTCATCTCTTCTCCCGTGGAGGGATGCCGCACCCGCAGCGTGTGCGCGTGCAGCATCAGCCTGTCCGCCCGGATGGCGGGATGCTTTGCGCCATAGATCGGATCGCCCACCAGCGGATGCCCGATGTGCTGCATGTGCACGCGAATCTGGTGCGTCCGGCCCGTGAGCAGGTGCACGTCCAGATAGGATGCGCCGCGCAGCCATTCCAGCACGCGGTATTCGGTCTGCGCCTCGCGGCCGCCCGCTACGACGGCCATGCGCTTGCGGTCCGTCGGATGGCGCGCGATCGGCGCGTCGATCCGTCCACGTTCCTCCCGCATGCGCCCCGTTGCCAGCGCGAGGTAGTGCTTTTCCATCGTCCGCTCCTTGAACTGCGCGCACAGCGACAGATGCGCCCGGTCGTTTTTCGCCACAATGAGCAGGCCGGACGTATCCTTGTCCAGCCTGTGGACGATGCCCGGCCGCATCTCCCCGCCGATGCCGGAGAGGCCGTCCAGGTGATACAGCAGCGCGTTTACGAGCGTCCCGTCTTCATTGCCCGCGGCCGGATGCACGACCATGCCGCAGGGCTTGTCGATGACCGCGATGTCCGCATCCTGATAGAGGATCGACAGCGGAATGTCCTGCGCCTCGACCTGCGCCGGCTTGGCGGACGGCACCTCCATCTCCACTTCCTGCCCCGCGCGCAGTTTCAGGCCGGCCTTTCCCGAAGCGGCGCCGTCTACGCGCACGCATCCCCGCTCGATCAGCTGCAGGACGCGCGAACGCGTCAGCTCGGTTCGCCCCGCCAGGAACTGGTCCAGTCTCGCTCCCGCGTCCTGCGCTTCAACCTTCTCGCGTATCCTTTGCATGTCCTTCCCCTTCCAGTAGCATCAACAGCGCCAGGCCGGCGCACGAACACGTGATGGCAATGTCGGCCACGTTGAAGATGGCAAAGCGAACGAAGCGCAGCTCGATGAAGTCGATGACATAGCCGTAGAGCAACCGGTCTGCACAGTTGCCCAGGCCGCCCGCGAGCAGGGCCCAGAGCAGCGCATCGCTCCATGCGCCTCGGGGCGCCCATCGCCGGATCATCAGCGCGGCCAGCCCGAGCACCAGCAGCGTCAGCAGCGCCAGCATCCAGGGCGGCAGCGGCAGCATGCTGAACGCGATGCCCGTATTCTGCGCATACGTCAGGTGAATGACGCCTGGAACCAGCGCCACGCTGCCTTCTGGCAGCGTGGCGAGCAGCGATTGCGCCGCCAGTTTGCTTGCACGATCCAAGACAAACACGCCGAGCCCTACAGGCCATGTTTTTCGCATGCGCGGCCTCCGATCTATAGATTCTTTTCCACGATGCGGATGACTTCGGCCAGGAATTCCCCGATCACCGGCAAGCTGTCCACTGCCATTCTCTGAAGCAGGACAATGAACAGCGCTCCAAGCAGCGAAAACCCCACGGCAAAGCCAAAGCCGCGCGCTACGCCCGAAATGAAGTTGACCCATATCAGGCGCCTGGTATCGCTCACGTATTGCAAATATTCGCTCAACCTCAGTTTTTCCACATTGCCTGCCAGGCGCTCGATCCGGTCGATCAGGAAACGGTCCATACTCTCACCTCAAGCTCAGTATGGACAGCGCCCGATCGGGGCATACGAAAATGGGCAGGCGCCGCCGCCTGCCCAGCAATCTTTCATAGACCGGGCGCACCCCCATGGAGAAAGCCGCCGACGGCCTTCTCCCGAGCCGCATCACTTGGCCTTGAACAGCTCCGTCTCCGCCTTGAGCACGTGCATCTGGTCGTCCACCAGGCGCTGGAAGCGCGCACGGTAATCCGCCACAGCGCTGCGCAGCGTGTCCAGCTGATCGTTCAGAGACTGCGTCTCCTTGCGGGCGTTGGCTGCGGCGCGGTCCGCATCCTCCTGAGCCTTGGCCAGGATCTCCGCAGCGCGGTTCTGGGCATCGGCGACCGTCTGGTCGTACACGCGCTGCGCATTGGCCAGCAGGACGCGCGCGCTTTCGCTGTCGTCCTTGGGCTCCGCGGCGCGCGGCGCCTTCTCCGCGTCAGCCTGCGCCTGAGCCAGACGGGCGCGCAGGTCCTTCAGCTCGTGCTCGCGCGCCTCCATTTCGTCCATGATGTCGTCGAGCAGGTCGTCGACCTCGTTCGTATCATAGCCATTCGCCTGTCTTCTGAATTCCTTCTCCTGGATCATCTCGATCGTGACAGCCATGGTATCGCTCCCTTCTGTGTGTATGTCCAAGGACAGTTCAACCTTCTATTCGTACCGGAACAATGCGATGGCGATTCGCCCCTTGCGAGTAGGCCCATCCACCGCTTTGAGCCGAACCCGGCCCAAGCCCCGGACGGAAAGCAACGCGTCCGCGCCAAGGGGCGCATCCGGTCGCATTTCCTCGATGAAATTCACCCGCACCTTTCCCTCACGAATCGCCTCGGAGGCATCCGCGCGGGAAATGCGATAGGCGGCGGCGAGCACGGCGTCGAGCCGCAGCGAGGCCACCGTCTCGCGAAACAGCCGCCCGGCCGGCGGCGGAATCTCCGGCAACTCTTCCGTACGCCTGAAGTGCAGCGCCGCCCGGCCAGCTCTTTCCAGATTGGCGGCGACATAGTCTGCCACATCGCACATTGCAAAGACGAAGACCTGCCCGTCACGCACCACGATGTCGCCGATGGTCTCACGCACAACGCCCAGACCCATCAGCGCGCCAAGCACGTCGCGGTGGGTGATGCTCGCATAGCGCGCATCCCAGCGGGCCTGCAGACAGCAAAACGGCCAGTCCGGCACTTCCGTCTCATCCAGGAAAAAACGGCAGACCGTGCGCTCGGCATCCGGATATCCGCCAAAGGCCTGTGCGCGCACGCCCGCGCGCCCTGCCGCCCAGACGGCCTTTTCGACCTGCGCGGGATCCAGAAAGCGCGTATACGTCTCCCTGCCTGACCGTTCGCAGCGCCTGGCCAGCTCATCCAGCCGCGCGACAAGCGACTTCTCCGCATCCATCAGAACAGCCCCAGCGCCGCATACCGCCACCGCTGCACAACCCCCTGCAGCAGGGAAAGCAGCAGCACGACGATCCACGGCGAAATGTCAAACGGCCCCCGCCAAATCCGAAAAGTCCAGGCGCGCACCGGAGAGAGCACGGGCTCCACAATCCGGTCCACCAGCCGGACGGCGCGGTGATGCACCGGCAGAAACCAGGAAAGCGCGCAGGAGAGAATCACCAGACAAATCAACAGGCGGAGCAACAGGTTCACCCCGCCCAGGAGATGGTAGAGGATCATGCATTCCACCCTTGTTTACACTCGTTACATGCGATACGCCGGGTTAAACTCGCCCGTGGGCGCAGCATTTGGACGCATTTCAATGCTGTTGACCACATCCACCGTCGAGGGCGCCAGCAGATACGTGCGGTGGGAGACGCGCAGCATCTTGCCGCGCAGGGCAAACGCCGCGCCGCCCAGCATGTCGATCACGCGCTGACGCTGCGTGTCGTCGATCTCTTCGAGGTTGAGCATCACGCTCCTGCCCTCAATCAGCGAATTGATGATGTTCTGGCTGTCTTCCACGCGGCGCACACAGACGATCATTTCGCTGTGCCTGCGCGGATCGGACTCCGAGCGCGTGGGCATCTGCACCACGTTGTTCGGGGCCGCCCGGCGCGTGGAATAGCCCGGATCCTCCTCCGGCTCGTAGCCGGACTGCACGGCGGAACGCTTGGCGCCCATGCCCCCGCGCGCCTGCGAAGCGGCGGGTTCTTCGCGGATGTTGGCCTGCGGAGCATAGTAATCCTCCGCGGCGTACTCTTCGTCGTAATCGGGGGCGCGGTCGTCGGCCGGCGCTTCCTCCGGGTACACGCCCAGAATGACCCCGATCCTGCTCAAAAAGTCCATGAACGCCATGTACGTTGTTCCTCCTCAGATTCGGTTTGTCTGCTCCGGGTAATGCCGGTTGCCGAAGATCGCAGAGCCGACGCGGACCATGGTCGAACCCTCCTGCGCGGCCAGTTCAAAGTCCGCCGACATGCCCATGGACAGATGCTCAATCCGCGTGCCGTCCAGCGCCTCTTCGCGCAGCTGCTCAAAGAGCGCGCGCATCCGTCGAAAGAGCGGCCGCAGCACCGTCTCGTCGCGCGTGTTGGGCATGACCGCCATGAGCCCCTGGATTTCCAGCCCGGACCACGCCGCATGCGCCCGCGCAAAGGGCAGGACTGCCTCCGGTTCCATGCCGCCCTTTTGCGGCTCGTGACCGATGTTGACCTGCAGCAGCACCGGCATGCGCCGCCCGCACTGCTGGGCGCGCCGGTCGATCTCCTGCGCCAGCGATTCCCTGTCCAGAGACTGAACCATGCATACCTTATCTATTATATATTTAACTTTGTTCGTTTGCAACTGTCCGATTTGATGAATTGCAAAAGAAGCGTCCAGAAACGGAAATTTCTCCAAGATTTCCTGCACGCGGTTCTCGCCCAGCTGCGTGACGCCCGTTCCCTTCAGCAGATTGACGCGCGCGGGCTCCACCGTCTTGCTCACGGCGATCAGTTCGGGCGCCCGCCCCCACCGCTCGCTGGCGCGCCGGAGCCGCTCCCGTACGGCCTGCACGTTTTGGCCGATCTCCTCCATACGCCTTTCGCCTCCGTCAGTTGAACAGCTTCACCGTCTTGCCCGCCTGAAGGGGCGAGCCGGTATAGATCGACCGCACGAACGCCGTCGTCTCATCCTGAGAGATGACGGTCACCGGAACGAACGTATCCACGCCCAGCTCCGACACGACGACGCCGATCATGTTGTTCTGCACGTACAGCGCCGAGACGGGCACGTTTACGCCATCGACGAATTCGCCCACGACGACGCGGCTCGTGCGCAGATTGAGCACCGATTCCACGTCCCCGTTGATCTCCATGCGTACGAGCAGATCGCCGCCCGAACGCGTGAAGGAAATGACCGTCGCATCGACGGGGTTATCAAATCCCTCCAGCTGCATCTTGTAGGTCTGATCCAGCACCGGATTCCAGTTGCGTTCGGAGCTCACGAGCAGCGCGTACCACACGTCCGGCTGAACCGTACGGAACACCGCCGTGCGCCCGCGCGAGACGACATCCGTCTCCAGCTGCTGTCCGGCGAGCACGGAGCGCACCTGAGAGAGCGTCAGCTCTTCATAGGTTTCCGCATTGACGGTCGACTCATACCCGTCCGTGTAAAAGCTGACAATGCACTCCTCCTTGGCGTCATACGTCGTCGTCCAGCTCTCGATCTTCTTGAGCTGCTGGCTCTCCTGCTGGTAGAGGCTGGACAGCGTCAGATCCTGCGGATACTTCTGGCGCAGGTAGTTCTGCCTGGAGTTGAGCGCGGAGGTCATCTGCGTTTCCAGGTTGTTCAGGCTGCCCACGCCCTGACCCTGCACGAGCGTGCGAATCTCCAGGGCGAGCGCGTCGATCTGCGAATTGAGCCGGTCCAGCTGCGCGTCGACGTAGTTTTGCATGACCTGCTCCTTGTGGTACTGCTGGATGGCGCTGCGATAGCTCTCCAGTTTGTTGATCTCCGTCTGGTTGTAGCCCGAGGAGTACACGCGGCAGATGACGCCGCCCTTGTACAGATGGCTGCCCTCCTCCGCGACATAGTCGATGCGCGTGACGCCCTCCGCATCGTACAGGGTTTCGTCGCGAACGATCACGATCTGTCCCTGATACTGGCTGCCCAGGCTCGACTGCGTCACAATGGCGGTGGTGCCCAGGCGATTTCGCTGGTTCAGCCACAGAAAGAGCATCAAAGCGATCAGGGCCAAAAGGATGAGGAACACGTAAAAGCGCGCCTGAATGCGCACATGTCTTCTGCGTCTCACCGGCGCACCCCCTTTGCACGGCCATCAGAAAGCGGCATCACGCTTCCTCCGTCTTTTCCAGGATCCATACGGAACACTTTTTCCCGCTGAGCAGGATGTCAAACGCATCCGTCACGTCCAGGCCCGGCGCACGGGAGAGCGCATTGTCCGCTTGCGCGCGCGCGCCGACCAGCACCACGCGTCCGTCGTCTCTCAGGACGCGCCGCGCCTCCTTCAGCATGGCGCGCAGGTAGGCCTCCGGCTGCGCCGCATTCCATTTTTCGGGCAGGTGCGCGACGACCGCGCCCATCTCGCCCTCCTCAAAGGGGAGATTTGCGACGTTGCCCGCCATCACCCTCACGCCCTGTACGCGCGAAAGCGGGCGGCAGGCGTCCGGATCCTCGCATACGCCCGTCACGCTACGCGCGCCGGCGTCCTTGAGCGCGCGCAACAGCGTCTCCTCCCACGCGAGCAGGTTTAACGCGCTCTTGCCGCCCACGCGCGCCAGCGCCGCGACGAGCGTGCACAGGTCGCTCCGCAGCGCGCCCGGCTTTTCGGGCTTGACGGAGCGCTTGCCCAACCGCCACAGCAGCAGCGTCATGCCCTCGCTGCGCCGCACGATCCACAGCTCCAGATCCGGGCGTTCGCGCAGCGTCTTCATGCCCGTCTGCTCGATGATCGCCTTCTCCAGCATGTTCAGATAGCGCATGTTGACCGGCACCAGCTTGTCCCGATCCATGGTCACAATGCGGAATCGCTTGTCTCGGGTCTGCTCGTAGGGGATTCTGTCCAGCCAGTCGCCCGCCGACAGCAGCTTTTTGATGGCGGCATCCACGTCCGCCAGGCCGTGCAGCTGCGTCAGCACCAGAAAGTTGTGGTGCACATAGGGCAACGTCAGCTCCCGCACGCTGCGGTACAGCACCGCGCCGCCCAGCATGCGCTCGATCGTCACGCCGCCCTCGCGGCGCAACAGCCCTTCCACCGCGCGTTCCATCCCGGGGATGAACGTCGCGTAATATAGCTTTTTCATCGATCCGTTTCTCCTCAAGCCGGACGCCCGGCCATCCATCCAGTTTGGGGCAGCGCATACAGGCGCTGCACACCCGTATTATACCATGATATGCACCTTTTCACAACAAGCCGATCCGCTGGACGATCTCACGGGCCGCAGCCGACGCAGTCATCCCGTGCGTGCAGACCGTCGCATCCGCCTGGGCCTCGTAGAGCGGAACGCGCTCGTCGTACAGCGCGCGCAGCGTCTGCCCCGCGCGCAGCGCAATGCCCCGCGACGAGATGTTGTTGATGCGCCGGTCGATCTCTGCAAAGGGAAGCTGAATGTAGACGACCGTGCCCAGCGCGTGCAGATGGCGCATGGCGCGCTCGCGATACACGACGCTGCCGCCCGTGGCAATCACGGATTCCTGCGGCTCAAGCGAGCAGACCGCATCCGCCTCCTGTTCCAAAAAACAGTCGATGCCGTCCTCGTCGACCATGGCCTGCAGTTTTCGCCCGCTTCGCGCCTGAATGACGTCGTCCGTATCGAGAAACGGAAGATTGAGCAGCTCCGAAAGCCGCCGGCCCACCGTGCTCTTCCCGCACCCGGGCATGCCGATGAGGACGATGCTGCGCATGATGCATCCATTCCCTTCCGGCCGCGCGTCGCGCGGCGTCCCATGATAATGCTTTATTTTACCGCATACGGGCGCAGATTTCAAGCGCGCCGTTTGCAAGAGTTGCGCATTTGGTGTCGAAATGAATATTTTTTCACTTTCAGGTTGAATCTTTATCCCTTTTGTTGTATAATTAGTCATTCTCAAATGTGTCCAAATCAATCGATCCCGTCAAGGAGGTCTTCCTATGGATTTGATGCGCTACGCCGCTCAGGCGCCTTTTGCGCAGCGGCATCTGTTGACGCTGCAAGACTGGAGCGAAGACGAAATTCTGCAATCCCTCTCCCTTGCCCTGCGGCTCAAGGCGGACCTGAAGGCCGGCCTGCGTCCCACGCCCCTGGCAGGAAAGACGCTGGCCATGATCTTTGCCAAGTCGTCGACGCGCACGCGCGTGTCGTTTGAGGTGGGCGCGCGTCAGCTGGGCGCCGACGCGCTGTTTCTGTCGACGGCTGACATTCAGCTGGGCCGCGGCGAGCCGATCTCGGATACGGCGCGCGTGCTCTCGCGGATGGTCGACGGCATCATGATCCGCACATTCGCGCAGGCTGATCTCGAGCAGCTCGCGCTGCATGGCTCCATTCCGGTCATCAACGGGCTGACGGATGAGTTCCACCCCTGCCAGATTCTGGCTGACCTGCTGACGGTCTACGAGCACAAGGGAAAGCTCAAGGGGCTCAAGGTTGCGTTCATCGGGGATGGCAACAACATGGCCCATTCCATGCTCATCGGCTGCTCCAAGCTCGGCATCGACGTGGCCGTCGCCGCGCCCGCCGGTTACGCGCCCAAGGCGCGCTATGTCGCCTGGGCGCAGGAAAATGCGCAGGCCCACGGCAGCCTCGTGTGCGTGACGGAGGATCCGGCCGAAGCGGTCTGCGGCGCGGATGTCGTATGCACGGACGTGTGGGCCAGCATGGGCCAGGAGGCCGAGGCGCAGGCGCGCCGTGCGGCATTTGCCGGCTATCAGGTGGACGAGGCGCTGCTGGCCCGCGCAAGGGCGGATGCGATCTTCCTGCACTGCCTGCCGGCGCACCGCGGCGAAGAGGTCGCGGCAGGCGTCATCGACGGCCCGCAGTCGGTCGTGTTCGACGAGGCGGAGAACCGGTTGCACGCGCAAAAGGCCGTCCTGGCACTGCTGATGGGCTGATCAGTTCAGCTCGTCCAGGGAGAGCGCAAAGCTGGGGACCATCTCGATCATGAAGTCCCCCACTTCGTCCAGGTCGATCTTCTGAATGCTCTCCTTGATGCTCTGCGCGGCCTTTTCAAACTCGCGATTGCCCGCCTTGAGTTCGTCCAGGCACTTGACATAGGCCGCGATGCGGTCCGCTGCCTTCACGACCCGCCAGGCCGGCTGTTCCTCGTCGGGCACGAGCAGCGGCTCATACGCGCCGCGCAGGTCGTCCGGCAGCATGGCGAGCAATCGCTCGGCCGCGCCCTTTTCAACCTGCTTGTAGGCCGTCTTGATCTCCTCGTTCTGGTATTTGATCGGCGTGGCCAGGTCGCCTGTGAGCACCTCGCCGGCGTCGTGAAAGAGCGCCAGCTGCGCGATATAGCCCACGTCGTAGCCGCGTCCATAGCGTATGTTGCCGATGGTGGCGATGCCGTGGGCGATGAAGGCGACCTGCGCCGTATGCTCCGCGACGTTTTCGCTGAACGTATTGCGCATCAGGCTCCAACGGTAGATGTGATTTAGGCGCGAAAGATAGGCGAAAAAGTGGTTCATATCTTCATTCTCCTTGACAAAAAAGAGGAATCTGTGTATAATGGCTGCGAATTGAATAGCCGCTGGGGGCGCGTTATGCTGAGATGGCGAAAGCCAGTCCCTTTGAACCTGTGTAGATAATCCTACCGTAGGGAAGCGATACCAAGGAAGACAGTTCGTCTGCTCCGGCCGCGCCTTCGCTAGGAGGCGCGGCCGTCTTTGTTCCTTCGAGCGGTGATTCAATCCAGATCATTTTATCAGGAGGAATCCGCCATGTTCGAAAAGTTTGCCGACTTTGCCCAGTCCTGGACCGCGTGGGCGACGGTCATCGTGCTCGCCGTGTTCGCCGCGGCGATGATCGTCGTCATGCGCAAGAACCCGAAGTGGACGACCCAGATGCTGACCAACGCCGCGCTGTGCCTGGCCCTCTCCTTCATTCTGTCCTACATCAAGCTCTTTGAGCTGCCGCAGGGCGGATCGGTCACCTGCGCGTCGCTGCTGCCCGTCATCGCGTTCGCATACGCCTATGGGCTGGCGCCGGGCCTCGTGGTCGGCTTTGCCTATGGCCTGCTTCAGATGATTCAGGATCCGTGGATCGTCGGCTTCACGCAGGCGATGCTCGACTACCCCATTGCCTTCGGCGCGATCGGCCTGGCAGGGCTTGCGCACAAGCTGCCCTCGAAGTACGGCTTCGTCGTCAGCATCGTGCTGGTCGGCATCGTGCGCTTCGTGTGCCACACCGTCAGCGGCGTCGTGTTCTTTGCCTCCTACGCGGAAGGCACGGGCCTGTCCCCGCTGGTGTATTCCCTCTCCTACAATTCCTTTGTGTTCGTCGATCTGGCCATCGACCTGGTGGTCATCGCCATTCCGGCCGTGCGCAGGGCGCTGGACCGTATGCGTCCCGCACCTGTCACGCACGCCGCACAGTGATCAGCAGCGGGCCGAAAGGGCACGCACCAAACGGTGCGTGCCCTTGTTTTCTGTGTACGGACGGTTTACAGCGTATACTCCGGCTTCGCAGCGGGACGTCCCGTCATCTCTTCGCGCGCCTTCACGTACTTCTCGGCGGGATTGCCCAGCACGGCGTAGGACGCGATCTTGCTCGTCTCCACGCCCGGCTGGTTGAACGCGTCGATGTCCAGCAGTTCGCCCGTGTAGGCCGTGCACATCTCGAAGAAGTAGAGCAGCTGGCCGATCGTGTAGGCGTTGACCTCGGGCAGCACGATCGTCTGGTTCATGCGGCCGGCCTTGTACAGCGCATACTCCGTACCCTGGCGCTCCGCCTCGATGAGCTGGTTGTGGGACTTGCCGCCCAGGAACGCCACATCCGGGAACGCCTCGCATCCATGCGGGATGGGCGTCTCGCTGCGGAACGCCTCGACCTTGAGGAACGTGACGACCTTGTCATACGGGCCCTCGGTGTACAGCTGCAGCTGCGAGTGCTGATCCGTCACGCCCAGGGACTTGGTGGGCGTCTGGCCGTAGTTGACCGCCATGCCCTTGCGGGTGACGTTCTTTCCCAGGCTCTCGGCCCACAGCTGGCAGAACCAGTCGGCGATATACTTGAGCGAGTCGGCATACGGCATGACGACCTGCACGTTCAGGTCCATGTCGACCATGGAGATGTACTGGAGCACCGCCTCCAGGAGCGCCGGGTTCTTCCACACATCGTCCGTCTTGCAGCGCTCGTCCATCGCCGCCGCGCCCGCGAGCATCGCGCGGATGTCGATGCCGCACACCGCCGCAGGCACCAGGCCGACCGGGCACATCTCGGAGAAGCGGCCGCCGACGCCGTCGGGAATATAGAAGGTGTCAAAGCCCTCTTCCTTGGCGATCTTGATCAGATTGCCCTTCGCATGGTCCGTCACGGCAATGATCTGGCGCTGCCAGCCCTCGCCGACCTCGCGCTTGAGCAGCTCGGAGACGATCAGATACTGCGACATCGTCTCGGCCGTCGCGCCCGACTTGGTGATCACACAGAAGCACGTCTTGTGCACATCCACGACGTCCAGCAGCGCGGCCATGCGCTCGGGATCGATGTTGTCCTCGACGTAGAGGCGCGGACCGCCGCGCTTCTCAGCGGGCAGTTCGTTGTAGTGCAGGTGGTTGAGCGCCTGCTGCACGGCGATCGGACCCAGCGCGGAGCCGCCGATGCCCAGCACGACAAACGCATCGTAGTCCTTGCGCACGCGCGCGGCCACACGCTCAATCTCGCAGACGATCTCTTCCTGGTTGTACGGAAGATCCATCCATCCAAGCCAACCGGTTCCACGGCGCGCCTGCACCTGACGCTGCGCGGCAGCCGCAAACGGCGCGTACTCTTCGACGGTGGAAGCGGCGATGCCGTACTGCATGCCGAGCGTGTCCGCCATCATGTGGTTGACGTCCAGACGAATCTGCTTCTTATCCATGATGCACATCCCTTTCCTGCTGCATTTAATGCCATCCACTATTATACACGATTCGCGGTTTTTTGTGAAGCGATCTCCATCGTCTTTCTCAGATAAGCGAGCGAATCGGCGAGTTCCGCCTCCTCCCGAAAGAGGTTGGCGTATGGTTCGAGAATGACCGGCCCATCATAGCCCGCCGCACGCAGTGCCATTGCGAGCGCCGCAAAGTCATATATGCCGCGCCCGGGCAGGCACAGCCTGCCGGAGGCGTCAAAGTCGCAGACGTGGACATTGCACAGCCTGTCGCCCATCTCACGCGCAAACTCGACCGCGTCAAACCCGCTTTGCATCGCCTGTTTGACGTCGAGCACGAATCCGACATGCGGACACGCGCGGCGCACGGCCCGCACGCGCTCTGGCGACGTCAGCTGGCACCAGCTGACGTTTTCCCAGCACAGGCGCACGCCGTGCGCGGAGGCCGCCGCGCACAGCTCCTCAATGCGCGGCGCATCCTGTTCAAAGGTCGCCTCCATGCGCCTCCCCCTGGCGCTGCTGCGCCCATGATAGACGTAGCGGCGCGCCCCAAACGCCTCTGCAGCGCACAGCACGCCCTCCAACAGGCGCTCCGCATCCGCGCGCTGCCTGCGCGATGGACTGAACAGGCTGGTCTCAAACGCCGTGCCGAGCGGATGGACGCTCGTGGCGGGGATTCCAGCCAGCGCCGCTTTCACCGTTTCGCCGAAGGAGGCGCTGTATTCGCTCGGCGTCTGTAAAAAGACCTCCGCGCAGTCCACATCCAATGCGCGCAGACGCGCGGCCGCCTCCTCCGTCTCCAGCCGGCCGTAAAAGGCCGCCGTCGTGAGTCCCAGCCACATGCGTCCTCCTCCTCTCGCCTCGCTTCTCAGCCGTTCACGCGGACCGTGCCGACCAGCTCCTGCGCCCGGGCGACCTGCTGCTGCGCGCAGTAGGCCTCGAGCTCGCGCACGATCCGCGGGCAGGCGTAGGCGTCCATGAAGTTGGCCGTGCCGACCATGACGGCCTGCGCGCCGACCAGCATGAAGCTGGCCGCGTCCTCCCCCGTCACGATGCCGCCCATGCCCACGACCGGAATACGCACCGCCTGCGCCGCCTGCCACACCATGCGCAGCGCCACGGGCCGGACCGCGGGGCCGGACAGGCCGCCCACGTTGTTGTGGAGCACCATGCGCCGCGTGCGCGGATCGACGGCGATGCCGGTGAGCGTGTTGATCAGCGAGATGCAGTCCGCGCCGCCCTCCTGGGCCGCGAGCGCGTTTTCGCGGATGTCGGCGACGTTGGGCGAGAGCTTGACCATCAGCGGCTTCTTGGCGCACGCGCGCACCGCTTTGGTGATGGCATAGACGCTCTCGGGACGCACGCCGAACGCCACGCCGCCCTCCTTCACGTTCGGGCAGGAGATGTTCATCTCCAGCATGTGCACGCCGGAGGCCGAGAGCTTCTCGGCCATGCGGCAGTAGTCCTCCTCGGTGCTGCCCGCCATGTTGGCGATGACGGCCACGTCCTTTTGCAAAAGCCAAGGCAGGTCCTCTTCGATGAACGCGTCCACGCCAGGATTTTGCAGGCCCACGCTGTTGAGCATGCCGGAGGGCGTCTCCGCCACGCGGTGCGGCGGATTGCCCAGGCGCTTTTTCAGCGTCAGGCCCTTGACCGAAATGCCGCCCAGCAGCGAGATGTCATACAGCTGGTCGTACTCACGGCCAAACCCGAACGTGCCGGAGGCCGCGATGACCGGGTTTTTCAGGTGCACGCCGCACAGATCCAGCGACAGATCAATCATCGAAGAGCACCTCCCCCGCGTCGAATACGGGCCCGTCCACGCATACGCGCCGATAATCGAAGCCGTCCGCCGCGCGCACCTTGCAGTTGCACACCAGGCACGCGCCCAGGCCGCAGCCCATGCGCTCCTCGAGCGAGAGCTGGCAGGGAATGTTCCGCTCCAGCGCGATGCGCTGCACGGCGCGCAGCATGGGCGCGGGGCCGCACGCGAACATCATGTCCGGCGCGCCTGCGTCGAGCGCGCGCAGCAGCGGCGCCGTGATGATCCCGTGCTCCCCGAGCGTCCCGTCATCCGTCGCCACGTGCACGGGGCAGGAGAGTCCATCCAGTCCATAGGCAAACGCCTTGCCGCGGTATCCAAAGAAGGCCTCACAGGCGCACGCGCCTGAAAACGCATCCAGCGCGCCGCGCACCGGCGCGACGCCGACGCCGCCGCCGATGAAGAAGGCGCGCCGCGCGCCGCGCAGCTCAAAGCCGCGGCCGATGGGGCCGAGCACGTCCACGGTATCGCCGGGGTGCAGCGCGCGCAGGCGCTTCGTCCCCTCGCCCTTCACCTGAATGGCCATCGAAAGCGTACCCGTCCCGGCGTCAAAGCCCATCAGGCTGATGGGCCTGCGCAGGATGTTCGCGCCGGCGCCCGGAACGGCCACATGCACAAACTGGCCGGGCGCGGCCGACCGCGCGATGCCGGGCGCGGAGAGCTCCAGCAGAAAGATGTCCTGCGCGATGTCCTCGCAGCGAAGGACCTTCGCAATCGTCTGTTCCATGGCCTTACCTCAGCGCCTTGCCGGCCGTCGCCAGCGCGGAGGCGATGTCCTCGCGCATGCGCACGGCCTCTTCGCGCGCCGCCTGCGCAAAGGGCACGCCCTCGCGCTTCTTCCATGCGCACAGGATCGAGCGCGAGGCGTTGACGATCGCGCCCAGGCCGCGCGCGTCAAAGCAGCCCGCAAGGTCCGCGCCGGTCGCGCCCTGCGCGCCGTAGCCGGGCACGAGGAAGAAGGTCTGCGGCAGGCGCACGCGCAGCGCGGCGCCCTGCGCCGGATAGGTCGCGCCCACGACCGCGCCCACGGCGCTGTATCCATACTCGCCCACCAGGTCCGCGCCCCAGTCCCTGACCAGATCGCCCACGACCTCATAAACCGTGCGTCCGTCGGCGACCTTCATGTCCTGCAGCTGACCGGAGGACGGATTGCTCGTCTTGACCAGGACGAAGATGCCCGTCCCGTGCGCCGCGGCCTGCTTCGTGAACGGCGCCACGCCGTCCGCGCCCAGGTACGGATTGACGGTCGCAAAGTCCGCCTCAAACGCGCGAACCTTCGCGCCCGCGGCGTCGGTCTGGCCGATGTAGGCGGCTGCATAGGCCTCCGCCGTCGCGCCGATGTCGTTGCGCTTGACATCCGCCATGACGGACAGGCCGCGGCTGCGCGCGTAGGCCATGGTGTCGGCAAAGCACTGCATGCCGGCCGGGCCGTACATCTCGTAGTAGGCAACCTGCACCTTCACCGCAGGCACGATGTCGCACAGCGCATCGACCAGCGCACGGTTGTAGGCGAAGATCGCCTTCGCCGCATCCTCCAGGGTGTGCACGCCGTCAGGCATCACCTCGCGCAGGAACGACTCCGGCAGGTACTCCAGGCGCGTGTCCAGGCCCGCGACGGTCGGGTTCTTCTTCTCGATGATGCGCGAGATCAGCAGGTCCATCTGTTGCATGTTCAGGCCTCCTCATAGATCGTCCGGCCTGCGCACAGCGTGCGCTTCACGCGGCCGGTATAGGTTCTGCCGTCAAAAGGCGTGTTCTTCGACTTGGAGTGCAGCTTGGCGGCATCGACCGTCCAGCTCCGGGCGAGATCCACCAGCGCAATGTCCGCGCGTGTGCCGGGCGCGAGCGTGCCGGCCGGCAGGTTCAGGATGCGCGCCGGCTTGCAGGTCATCAGGGAGACGAGCCTGGGCAGGTCCATGTATCCCTTCTCGACGAGCTCGGTGTAGCACACCGCAAACGCCGTCTCAAAGCCGACCATGCCCGACGCCGCGAGCGGATACTCGACGTTCTTCTCATCCGCATGGTGCGGCGCGTGGTCGGTGGCGATGCAGTCGAGCGTGCCGTCCACCAGACCGGCGATCACCGCCAGCCGGTCCTCCTCCGTGCGCAGCGGCGGATTGACGCGCGTGTTCGTGTCGTAGCCCTCCACCCATGCGTCCGTCGCGCCGATGTAGTGCGGTGCGGTCTCGGCGGTCACGCGCACGCCGCGCGCCTTCGCCTCGCGGATGAGCTGCACGCCGCCCTTGGTGGAGACATGGCACAGGTGAATGCGCTTGCCGTACGTCTCGGCGACGAGGATGTCGCGCGCGATCATGACCTCCTCCGCAGCGCGCGTCGTGCCGCGCAGGCCCAGCAGCGTGGACATGTAGCCCTCGTTCATCACGCCGCCGTCGACCAGATCTGGATCCTCGCTGTGCGAGACGACCGGCACGTCGAAGTGATCCGCATAGATCAGCGCCAGCCGCATCAGGTTGGGGTTGACCACCGGCTTGCCGTCGTCGGAGATGGCGACGATGCCCGCCTCCTTCATCGTGCCGATCTCGGCCAGCTCTCCGCCCTTCAGGCCCTTGGAGATCGCACCGATGGGATAGACGTGCACGCCGCTGCCGACCGTCGCGGCCCGCTCGAGGATGTAGCGCGTCACGGCCGCGCAGTCGTTGACGGGGTTCGTATTGGGCATGCAGCAGATGCTGGTGAAGCCGCCGGCCGCAGCCGACTGCGTGCCGGTGGCGATATCCTCTTTGTACTCAAAGCCGGGATCGCGCAGGTGGCAGTGGATGTCCACCAGGCCCGGCAGCACGCACAGGCCGGATGCGTCGATCACCTCGGCGCCGTCCTTCTGCGCATGCGCGCACAGCTCCGCGATGCGGCCATCCTCGATCAGCACGTCCATCACGCCGTCCAGATTCTGCGAGGGATCGATCACACGTCCCCCACGAAGGATCGTCTTCATCATGCCTGCACCTCTCTTCTCGTCAACAGGTAAAGCAGCGCCATACGCACCGCCACGCCGCTTTGCACTTGCTCGGCAATGACGCTCTGGTCGCTGTCGGCGACGGAGCTGGCGATCTCCACGCCGCGGTTCATGGGACCGGGATGCATGACCAGCGCGCCGGGCCTGGCCAGCCTGACGCGCTCCGGCGTCAGCTCCCAGTTGGCGCAGTACTCCGCGACGGTCGGGAACAGCCCCTTCTGCTGGCGCTCCCGCTGAATGCGCAGGCCCATGACGACGTCCGCGCCCTCGACCGCGTCCTCCACCGTCGGCGCGAGCACGGCGCCCGTGCGCTCGATCTCCACGGGCATCAGCGTGGGCGGACCGGCGAGCACCACATGCGCGCCCATCGTCTGCAGGCCCCAGATGTTCGAGCGCGCAACGCGGCTGTGCATCACGTCGCCCACGATCGCGACCTTGAGCCCGGACAGGCCGCCCAGGTGGGTCTTCATCGTCATCATGTCCAGCAGCGCCTGCGTCGGATGCTCGTTCATGCCGTCCCCGGCGTTGATGACGCTCGCGCGCACGTGCTGGGCCAGCAGCGCGGGCGCGCCGGACATGGGATGGCGGATGATGATGACGTCCGTTCCCATCTGGTCGAGCGTCACGCCCGTATCGATCAGCGTTTCGCCCTTCTGCACGCTGGAGGCGGACGCGGAGATGTTCGCCGATGCGGACGACATGTACTTACTCGCCAGTTCAAACGACATGCGCGTGCGCGTGCTGTTCTCGTAGAAGAGGGTCACGATCGACTTGCCCTGCAGGTGCGGCGTCTTTTTGTTGTTGGACAGCAGCACCTGCTTCATGGTCTCAGCCGTCGCGAGGATGCCTTCGATTTCCTGTGCGCTCACGCCGCGCAGGCCGAGCAGGTCCTTACGGTTCAGGGTCACGATCTCACCTTCCGTCATTTTGTTGGCCGGGTTCCAAAGCGGGCGGCGGAATACACCGCCGCCCGCAGGAGATCACTTTTCGATGGGATTGGGCAGCACCTTGTTGAGCACGATGCCCAGCACGGCCGCCAGCGCGGTGCCGCTGAACGTGACCGCACCGAAGGAGACGCTCGCGCCGCCCAGGCCGAACACCAGCATGACCGCCACGATCAGCAGGTTGCGGGAGGCCTTGAAGTCCACCTGGTTTTCCACCAGCGTGCGCAGGCCGACCGCCGCGATCATGCCGAACAGCACGACCGACACGGCCCCCATCACCGGGCCGGGCAGCGTCTGCAGGATCGCGTCCAGCTTGCCCAGGAACGCCAGCAGGATCGCAAAGCACGCCGCGATCTCCAGCGTCACGGGGTTGTAGTTCTTCGTCGCGGCCAGCACGCCGGTGTTTTCGCCATAGGTCGTGTTGGTCGGGCCGCCGAGGAAGCCGGCCAGCATCGTGGCCAGGCCGTCGCCCAGCAGCGTGCGGTCCAATCCAGGATCCTTGACGAAGTCCTTGCCCACGACCGCTCCGTTGGCCGTGATGTCGCCGATGTGCTCAACAAACGTGACGATGGCAATCGGCGCAATCATGACGATGGCGCCCAGGCTGAACTTGGGCAGGAAGAGCTCGGGCATCTGGAAGAAGGAGGCCTCGCGCACGGCCGTGAAGTTGACGACGTTGATGCCGCAGGCCGTCAGCAGCGCGGAGAACGCATAGCCCACGAAGATGCCGAACAGGATGGGCACGAGCTTGAAGATGCCCTTCGCCCACAGCGTGATGCCGATGATCGTCGCAATTGTCACCACGGCGATCAGCCAGTTCCAGTTCGTGGACAGCTCGCCGATGGGGGTGGTGATGTTGGTCACCGCGGTGGGCGCCAGCATCATGCCGATGATGACGATCATCGGGCCGGTGACGACCGGCGGGAAGAACGAGCGGATCTTGTCGGCGCCGAACACGCGCACCAGCAGCGCCAGGACGACATACAGCGCGCCGGCCACGACGACGCCGCCCGTCGCATAGGGCAGGCCGTTCTGGAAGTACTCCACGCTGCCGACGGCCGCGCCGTTGGAGTACTGCGTGGCGACCGCCTGGATGGCCGCGATGAACGCGAAGCTGGAGCCCAGGTACACCGGCACCTTGCGGCCGGTGATGAAGTGGAACAGCAGCGTGCCCAGGCCGGCGCACAGCAGCGCGGTCGACGGGCTCAGGCCTGTGAGCGCGGGCACGAGCACCGTCGCGCCGAACATCGCGAACACGTGCTGGATGCCCAGGATGAGCAGTTTCCCGACGGAATCCTTGCGAATCACCTGTGACGTCATGGAAAAAAGTCCTCCCTCTCCCTTTGTGTATGACAACCGGCGATGCCGGCAATCAGCCTTGCGCGCGCTCCAGCAGGACGACCTCTTTGGCACCGTCAAACTCCGGCAGCCGCACGGCGACCATCTCGGTCTGCGCGGTGGGCAGGCTCTTGCCCACGTAGTCCGCGCGGATGGGCAGCTCGCGGTGTCCGCGGTCGA
Source organism: Candidatus Onthenecus intestinigallinarum (assembly GCA_018713325.1). Classification (GTDB taxonomy): domain Bacteria; phylum Bacillota; class Clostridia; order Christensenellales; family Aristaeellaceae; genus Beduinella; species Beduinella intestinigallinarum. The sequence continues at coordinate 169,223 of DVFJ01000036.1, forward strand.
TCATCACGGCCAGCTGAATGCGTCGCGGGCGGCCCATGTCGCACAGCGCGTCCATCGCGGCGCGCGCAGTGCGGCCGGTATAGAGCACGTCGTCGACCATGACGAGCGTCTTATTCTGGATGACAAAGGGCACGTCCGTGCCATTGAGCACCGGGTGCTCGCTGAGCAGCGACAGGTCGTCGCGGTAGAGCGTGATGTCCAGCACGCCCACGGGCACCTGCACGCCCTCAAAGCGCTCGATCACGCCGGCGAGCGCGCGGGCCAGCGGAACGCCGCGGCGCTGAATGCCGATGAGCGCGACGTCTTCCACGCCCTTGTTCTTCTCGATGATCTCGTGCGCGATGCGCGTAAGCGCGCGGTCGATGGCCGCGCCGTCCATGATGTGGGCCTTTTCGCGAAATGCCTGCACGAAAACTCCTCCCATTCGCTTCGTCGCCGATCGGACGCAAAAAAGCCTTGCCCCGGCTGGCAGGGCAAGGCATTGCTGTGCGGCACAAATTCCAACCTTACCAGCCTCACGGGACCGATTTAAAGGCGTCCTTCGTCTTGATCTGCGTTATTATAGCATAATGCGCGCCCGAAAGCTATAACCTTTACGCGGAATTTTTGTTTTTTTCGCAGGCATGGAATGGATATGGAAAAGGTGAGGAAACGGTTGTTTCCCCACCTTCCGGTCTACAGGTCGTCCGCGTCCTGCACGGGCTGGCTGTCCTCCTCCTCCAGCGGCGTGCCGGTATAGCTGCCCTGCACGTCGGAGGGAATCTTCGGCTCCTGATCTGCGCGTTCGTCGCGTCCCTTGCGCTGCCAGGTGCGGATCGTCCGGGGCAATTTGCGCTTCATGCTTGCATCGCTCCTTCACAGATGGTGATGGCTTAGTATGTGCAGGCGCGCGCAATTTACCCTCGGATCACTCGGCGGAGCGCTTCTCTTCCTCCTCCGGCTTTTCCTCCTGCGGAATCTTCTCGACCAGCGCCCAGCAGATCTTGCGGTTGCGCACCGATTCCACCTGCACGCGCAGGCCAAAGATTTCCACCGTCACCGTCGATCCGTCCTCCGGCACAGTGGGCAGGCAACTGAGGATCATGCCGGCCACAGTGTCATAGTCGAGGTCCTCCGGCAGCGTGATGTCCAGCGCATCCGCCAGCTCCTCGACGTGCAGGCTACCCGACACGCGCCAAACGCCCTCGCGGATCTCGTTGATCTCCTTGGGCTCCTCCGGGTCAAATTCGTCGTAGATGTTGCCGACGATCTCCTCCAGCAGGTCCTCGATGGTCACGATGCCAGCCGTTCCGCCGTATTCGTCGACCACGATGGCCAGGTGCTGCTTGCGCGACTGCATGTCCTTGAACAGCTGATCCGCATGCACGCTCTCCGGCACGAAGTAGGCCGGGCGCAGCAGGGCGGACATGGGCTTCTTGTTCTTCTGTTGCAGGTTGATCAGGAAGTCGCGCGCATTGAGGATGCCGCGCACGTGGTTGATGTCCTTTTCGTAGACGGGGTAACGGCTCAGGCCCGTGCGGCGGATGGTCTCCAGGATGTTCTCTTCGCTCTCGTCCATGCGGAAGGCCGTCACGTCCGGCTCCGGCGTCATGGCCTCGCTGGCGACCAGGTCGCCAAAGTCAAACACGTTCTCGATCCATTCCTGTTCGTCCTGCGCGATGGCGCCCTGCGCGCCGCTGTTTTCCACCATGAGCCGGATGTCCTCTTCGCTTGCGGTGTCGTCGTCGGCCTCGGTCTTCATGCCCAGCAGGCGCAGCGTGCCGTTGGTCGTCACGTTGAGCAGCGCAATGATCGGCGCGAAGATCGTGCCGATGACGCGCATGACGCTCAGCGCCATCTTGGCGATCACCAGCGGCTTTTGCATGGCGATGCGCTTGGGCACCATCTCGCCAAACGCGATGGAGAAGAACGAAATGATGACCGTCACGATGACCATCGATATGACGGACAGCGCCTGTACGGGCAGCGGGACCTTCAGCACATCGGTAAAGAAGGAGACCAGGTAGCCCGAAAAGTTCTCGGCGCCAAACGCCGCGCTCAAAAAGCCAGACAGCGTGATGGCCACCTGGATGCCGGAGAGAAAGCGGTTCGGATTTTCAACCAGCTTGAGCAGGGCAGGCGCGCTCTTGTCCCCCTCTTCCGCCAGCTTGTTGAGCTTGACGGTGTTCAGGGACAAAAAGGCGATCTCCGAGCCTGCGAAAAACGCGTTGAGCAGAATAAAGACGACTTGCAGCAAAATTTGGGATGTCAGACTGTCCACAAAAGCGCACTCCTTTTATTGACGGTAATCGTTCGGCCTGTGCAAGTGTGGCGCCAGCGATCTTGGAAATTCCAAAAAGGCATGGCCCCACCTGATCACAGATGAGACTATGCCTTGTTCTATGATGCAATATCAGCCCGTCTTCGTTCAGGGCCTGCGGCGTCGGCGTCCATGCGTCGTGTACTCCTTTCCACAACAATGCAATTATACACTTTTTTATTATACGAAATCGCCGCAAATATGTCAAGGATTCTCTGCGGATTTTGGGGAAGGACCGTCCTTTTCCTTCGCCGGCCCGTCGCCAAACGCCTCCGTGCTGTCGGACTTGAAGAACACCGTCAGCGTGCGCAGCAGGAGCTTGACGTCCAGCCACGCGCTGTAGCGCTCGATGTAGAGCATATCCAGGATCATCTTGTCGCGCGGAGAGGTGTTGTACTTGCCCTCGATCTGCGCATAGCCCGTCAGACCCGCCTTCACCTTCAGCCGGTAGGAAAACTCCGGAAGTTCGCGGGTATACTGCATCACATTCTCCAGCATCTCCGGCCGCGGACCCACAAGGCTCATGTCGCCCTTGAGGATGTTGAACAGTTGCGGCAACTCGTCCAGCCTGCACCGGCGCAGCACGCGGCCCACGGGCGTGATGCGGTCGTCGTCCTTCGTGGCGGAGTGCTGGAGGCCCTCTCCGCCATGGGGACGCATCGTCCGGAATTTATAGATCTCAAATACCCGCCCCGCACGCGTCGCCCGTTTCTGCCGGTAGATGACCGGCCCCCTATCGCCGCACTTGATGGCCAGGGCGCACAGCAACATCAGCGGGCTGAGCAGCACGACTGCGGGGAGCGAGACGGCGATGTCCATCGCCCGCTTGACAAACCGCTGCTCGATGGACAGCCCGCTGCTCTCCATATCCAGAAAGGGCAGGTCGTCCAGAATGACGTGCTCCGCACCATAGGTGATGGCGTCCGCAAGGTCCATGCGGGCGTATACGTTCTTGCCCATCGCATAGGCGCGCTCCGTCAGACGCGTGCGCTCAGCGACGGGCAGTCCGCACAGAAAGACCGTGTCGCAGGCAACAAGCGCCGCATCCAACTCCGGATCGTTCAGACCGCAGATGCGCCCAACCGCGTATTGCAGCGGCAAGCGCTCGATCTTTCGCGCGATTTCTGGCGCCTCATCGACGTCTCTGGCGACGAGCAGACAGGCCTGCGGCGCATGGAACCGAAAGTAAATCCTGTTGGCTGCGCGCACAAACAGCACGATCAGCACGACCTGCACGATGAACGCGCGCAGCAGCAGCCAGATGTCCGGCCCAAAGAGCACCAGGTGATCGTTGCGCGCCGCGTTGACGTTCATGATCTGCAGCTGCAGGTACGTCATCGCGTCCGTCATCGCCGTGGCCAGCGACAGCGAGATGATGATCGGCTTGCTCTTCTGCCGGCCCACGGCAAAGCCGCCGTACACAGAGAGCATCGCCAAGCCAAATGCAAAGAACATCAGCAGCGATACGGCCGCCGTACGCGACAGGAGCATGATCTGCGGGTTGTTCTTCTCCATGTGCAGGAAAAATGTCCCGCACAGAAGCAGGTACAGCAAAGCCTTCATCGCCAGCACCGCCAGCTCCGAAAGCAGCCGTTCGTCCTTCCTCATCTGTTCATTCCGCCTTTTCAGGTGATCGGGGCCAGGCCCGCCTCAGAAAATAGTAAAGCGAAGCGTGCGCGTTGTCAACGCTCTTTTTCGCCCCACTGCTCGCATAGCCGCATGAATGTGCACAGCGGAGGCGTCAGGTATTTGTCCTTGTGGTAACACAGACTGAAGCTCCGCTCGAAGTGCGCGTCCTCCACCTCGATCTCGCGCAGCGTTCCGCGGGCGATGTCCTGTTCGACCAACCTGCGCGAGATGACCGTCAGCCCCAGCCCTTCACGCGCCGCTGCGACGATGGACTGCGCGCTCACGCACGTCCATCGCTCACGGATATCGATCCCCTGCGCATCCAGCGCCTGCTCAAACAGCGCGCGCGTGCCGCTGCCCTGTTCGCGCAGCAGAAACGGCAGGCCCGCCAGGTCGCGAAGGGCTACGCGCGACCGCCCCTGCAGGGCGCCGTTTGGCGCCTCCACGAGCACCAGCCGGTCGCGCATCACGGGACGTGATACGATCTCCGGCCGCTTGATGCTGCCCTCCACCAGGGCCATGTCCAGCTCGCTGTGCAGGAGCCGCGCCTCGATGTCGGAGGAATTCTCCACCTGCACCTGGCAGTCCACGCCGGGGCAGGCGTCCGTCAGCGCGCGCACGAGCCCGCTCATGACGCATACGCCCACGGTGACGCTCGCCCCAAGACACACGCGCAGGCTATCCGCGCCGCTGCGCATGACCGCCTCCATGTCCTCGCTCAGCGAGAGCATCCGCCGCGCATAGCCCGCCAGCCGCTCGCCGGCCGGCGTAATGACCAGCCTGCGACCGATCCGTTCAAACAGCAGCGCGCCATAGTGTGCCTCCAGCTCTGCGACGGCGCCGCTGACCGAGGGCTGCGCGATGTACAGCGCGCGCGCAGCGCCGCTCATGCTTCCGCTGTCCACGACCGCCAGGAAGACGCGCAGGTGGCGAAGCGTCATGTTGAATTCCCCGCTTTCATGGGCGCTTTCATAGGCGTTTCCCTATTCATTCTCCTTCATTTTATTATTTTACAGCCGCACCGTCAAGCGGTATAATGAGTCGTACGCGTCCCAAGTTCATCGACAAAGGAGTTTCTCTATGCGAAGCCGACCGATTTGCGCCCTGCTTGTCCTGCTCGCGCTGTTTCCGCTCCGTCCATTCGCCGCGCTGGCCGACGTCTCCTTTCAGGATGCCTGCGGCCATACGCTCTCCTTTGCCTCCACGCCCAGCCGTGTGGTTTCCCTCTACGGTTCCTTTGCCGAGGCCTGGCTGCTCGCGGGCGGCGAGCTCGTGGGCGTCACGCAGGATGCCCTCACCGAACGCGGCCTGTCGCTGGGCGAACAGGTGCAGATCGTCGGCACCGTCAAAGAGCCCAACCTGGAGGCCGTCATCGCGCTCGATCCGGACTTTGTCGTGCTCTCTGCGGACATCGCCTCCCACGCTCCGGCTGCGGAGCTGCTTCGGCAGATGGGTATCCCCTGCGCGCTATTTCGCGTCGACACGTTCGACGACTATCTGGAGATGTTCGCGGTCTTCTGCGAGCTGACCGGCCGCGAGGACTGCTATGCGCAGTACGGCGAAGCGGTCGCCGCGCAGATCGACGCAGTGCGTGCGGCCGTCCAAGACATGCCCGCAAGGCGCGTGCTGCTGCTGCGCGCCTACTCCAGCGGCGTCAAGGCCAAGAGGGCAGACAACCTTGCCGGGGCGATCCTGCAGGATCTGGGGTGTGACAACATCGCAGACCGAAACGAACATCTGCTCGAAGAGCTGAGCCTGGAGGCCATCGTCTCGGAGGATCCGGAGTTCATCTTCGTCACCGTCATGGGCTCGGACGAGGACGCAGCGCTCGCGTTCCTGGACGAGCGCTTCGGCGCAGATCCCGCCTGGCAGGGGTTGACCGCCGTGCGGGAGGGCCGGCTGCTGCTGTTGCCCAAGGAGTTGTTCCACTATAAGCCAAACGCCCGTTGGGGGGAGAGCTATGCCTATCTGGCCGAAATCCTGTTCCCGGAGTGTCTCTAAGGCGATGGGCGCGCTGCTGGCGCTGCTCGCCGTGCTCTGCGTCATCAGCCTCGGCCTGGGCGCAAGCGGCGCCGGGCTCCTCGAGGCGTTCTCGGATGTGCTGCGCGGACGGACCGAAACGCCCGCCGCGCGCATTCTGCTCTACATCCGTCTGCCGCGCGTCGCGTGCGCGCTGCTCGCGGGGGCGGCCCTATCCGCCAGCGGCGTGCTGATCCAGGCGGTGCTGGACAACCCGCTCGCCGGGCCGAACGTCATCGGCGTGAACGCGGGCGCCGGCTTTTCAACGCTGCTGCTTGCCTGTCTCTTCCCCACGGCGTTTCAGCTCATGCCGGCGGCTGCGTTCCTCGGCGCGCTCGTGGCGTCGCTGGCGGTCTTTACGCTGGCCGACCGCATGGGTGCGTCACGCATGACGGTCGTGCTCTCCGGCGTGGCGCTCTCCAGCATCCTGTCCGCCGGCATCGATACGCTCACCACACTCTTCCCCGAGTCCACGCTGGGCATGAGCGGATTCATGATCGGCGGTTTTGCCGGCGCGACGCCCGCGCGCATCTGGAGCGCGGCCATCTACATCCTGCCGGCGCTTGCGCTGGCGCTGCTGCTCTCCCGCGCGCTGGACGTGCTGCAGCTGGGCGACGAGGTCGCCGCCAGTCTGGGCATGCGCGTGCGGCGCATGCGCTTCCTCCTGCTGGCGCTCTCTTCCCTGCTGGCCGGAGCCGCCGTCAGCTTCTCCGGCCTGCTCGGCTTTGTCGGGCTGATCGTGCCGCATGCCGTCCGGCGCTTCACCGGCGGTGAGCATCGCGCGCTCATGCCGCTGTCGATCGTGTGCGGAGCGATCTTTGTGCTCGTGTGCGACACGGCGAGCCGCACGCTCTTTCAGCCCTATGAGCTGCCCGTCGGCATCCTGATGTCCTTCATCGGCGGCCCGTTTTTCCTCATGCTGCTGCTGCAGCAGAAAAGGGGGCGACTGCATGATTGAAGTGGAACGCCTCTCCTTTGCCTACGACGGCACGCCCGTCCTGCAAGACGTCTCCCTGCTTGCGCCGGACGGCGCGATCACCGCGCTGATCGGGCCCAACGGCAGCGGCAAGTCCACGCTGCTGCGCGCGATGGCCCGCCTGTTGCCGGTTGCGCAGGGAGCCGTCCGGGTCGATGGGCGCGCCCAGTCGGAGTATGGCCAGCGCGCGTTTGCCAGGACGCTCTCCTTTCTGCCGCAGTCCCGCACGGTTCCGGCCATCAGCGTCGCCTCGCTCGTGGCGCACGGCCGTTTTCCGCATACGGGCTTTTCCCACAGGCTCTCCAAGGCTGACACGGCGGCCGTTGAGCGCGCGCTGGAGGCAACCGGACTGTCCGCTTATGCCCGGAGAGATCTCCGGACGCTGTCCGGCGGCGAGCGGCAGAAGGCCTATCTGGCCATGCTCATCGCGCAGGAGGCGCAAAATGTGCTGCTCGACGAGCCGACAACATACCTCGACGTCGCCCATCAGCTGGAGCTCTGCGACGTCCTGCGCGGCCTGCGGGATGCGGGCCGGTGCGTCGTCGTCGTGCTGCACGACATCGCGCAGGCGCTGTGGCTGTGCGACCGCGTCGTGCTGATCCATGAGGGGCGGCTGCGCTTCACCGGCGCGCCGTCGGACGACGCCCTCCTCTGTGCCGTCGAGCGCGCGTTTGGCGTGCGCGCCGTGCGTCGCGAGGGCATCGCCTTTGAACGAATGCCCACATGAAAAAGCAAATAGCGCGGGGCGTATTTCCCGATGGGGAAATACGCCCCGCGCCGTCTCAAGCCTCGATCCGCAAAAACCTGCGGTTTGGCTGGCGATATGCGCTCAACGGGCGCATCCACGCATCCTGCGTATGCGCCGCAACGCAAGCTTCATCCCCGCAAAAACCGACCACCAGTACGCTATGGGTATAGGTTCCCCGCTTCCACCCCAGCTGCACGACGTCGCCCGGCAGAACATCGGTCGGTTTGATATGAACGCCCCGTGGTCCTGCGCCCCGGTTCTCCGTCAGAAAGCGGTACAGATACGCGACGCTCGTCCAGGCTGCGGCGCGGTGCGCGGCATCCCGGTAATACCACCCGGTCACGGGCGTAAAGTTCATGACGCCGCAGCCCGCATACAGGCACTGCGACACGAAGTTGGTGCAGTCGCCGCCCAGGCCGTCAAAGTTCAAATAGGCGGGGTTTCGCTCCAGCGCCCAACGGCGGGCATAGGCGACGGCCCGCGCGCGGTCATAGGCCATGAGCTCGCCTCCTCCCTGGACCTTATGCCCTGGAGGGGGCAAACATGCCGCCGCGCTCAGCCGTTGGGCAGGACCATGACCTTGATCGAATCGTTCTGGGTCTGCTTGACGATGGCATCCCGCACCTGCTCCAGCGGATAGCGGTGCGTAATCAGCGGCTTCACGTCGATGCGGCCGCTGGCGAGCAGGCGTACCGCCTCCAGGTGCGTGTCGGGATTGATGAACGAGCCGCTGATGTGCAGCTCCTTGTTGAAGACCTCAAACAGGTCCAGCTCATACTTGGCGCCGGCGCTGGGGACGCTGAACAGCAGGATGCGCGCGCCGCGGTCTGCCGCCTCAAATGCCGACCGGGTGGCGTGCACGTTTCCGGCGCACTCGATGACCACATCCACGCCCTCGCGGCCGATTTGGCGCAGGAGCTGCTCCTTCATCGGCATCTCGGCCGGGTCAAACGCAGCCGCCGCGCCCACGGCGCATGCGATCTCGCGTCTGGGGGCGGAGGGCTCGCTGACCAATACGGTCGCCGCGCCCTGCAGGCGGGCCAGCTGAACCATCAGCAGGCCGATCGCGCCGCCGCCCACGACCAGCACCGAGTCGCCCGGACGAATGCCGGCCTGCTCGATGCCATGCAGGCAGCACGCCAGCGGTTCGGCCATCGCGCCCGCCTCCCAGGACACATCCGGCCCCAGGGGAAATACCTGCGTCTGCGGCACCAGGCTGTACTGCGCAAAGCCGCCGTCAAAGTTGACGCCCACGGCCACCAGGTTTTCGCAGAACTGCTTCTGTCCGTTGCGGCAAAAACGACAGCGGCCGCAATAGATGTTGGGATCCACCGTCACATGGTCGCCCGGACGGCAGGTCGTGACACCCTCGCCGACCTCAACGACCTCGCCGGCGTATTCGTGGCCCAGCACGACGGGCGGCGTGACGTCAGCGGATCCCTTCTCGCCCCGCATGATGTGCACATCCGTCCCGCAAATGCCCGCGGCCATGTTGCGGATCAGCACCTGACCCGCCCCGGGATGTCCAAGCTGCATGTCGCGCACCTCAAAGTTGCCGCCGCCCAGAAAGAAGTTTCCCTTCATGCCGATGTCCTCCTTTGTCTATCCGATATGTTGCGCCAGCCATTCCCTGGCCTCAAAGAGCGACTGAAAGACCTCGTCGCAGTAGGGCGCGCAGGCGCCGGAATACGGCGTCAGATCCGGGACCATGCCCACCACGGCCCCGGATGCGCGCCCTGCCCGGATGCCGTTCACCGAGTCCTCGAGCACGAGGCATGCGCCCGGGGCCGTCTCCGCCAGCGCCGCAGCCTTCAGAAAGATTTCCGGGTCGGGCTTGGAGCGGACGACGTCGTCGCCCGTCACGCGAAGCGGAAAAAAGCGCGCGATGCCGGCCCGCTCCACGCGCCTGTCGGCCAGGGCCCGAGCGGTCGACGTCGCCAGCACGCAAGGAACGCCTCGCGCCTCCAGCCAGACGAGCAGTTCCCTTGCGCCCGGCATGCAGGGCACGCCCTCGCGCTCAATCTCGTCCTCCATCTCCCGCACAAACGCCGCATGAAACGCCTCGACATCCATGCCCGGAATGGCGGCGCGGTATTTTGCCGCTGAGCCCTCACGGGTAAGCCCCAGCATCTGCATCGCCAGCGCTTCATCCACCGGATAGCCCAGCGCCCTTCCCGCACGGACGGATGCGCGGATGCCGATGCGCTCACTGTCAACCAGCAGCCCGTCCATGTCAAACAGGACGGCTCGTATCGTGCTCATTCGATTCCTCCCATTTTACCGGCCCAGCGCCAAGCAAGGGGCTTTTTCCATCATTATAAAAGAGATTGCCAAAGCCGTCAATGCCTTCTCCATCTCAGGCAAATGCAAAGCGCCCGGCGCGTCGTCCGCGCCAGGCGCTCCATGATTGATCTTATGCATCCCAGCTCATGAAGTACAGCAGATTGGCCTCTTCGTCCCACAGCAGCAGCGTAAACTGATCGGTCCAGTATACGCAGCCGTCGTGCGGGCCCATGCCGCTGCGGTCGATCAGACGGTACCGGCCCGCCTCCTGCGCGGCGGCCGCCAGCGGCGCATAGAGCGCATATTCGCCGAAGAGGTCGGACTCTGCCGGCAGGATCTCTTCGCGCATGTCCTGCGGCATTGGCAGGCCGTCCCATGTCAGGGACGCAAGGTATTCCGCCTGCTCCTGCGTCAGTGCAACCGCCCCCAGCCGGCAGTAATTGCGAATGCCCGTATGTTTTTCATGGTAGGCGGTCAGCTCGATCTCGCCGGGCAGGAACACCTCCACCTGGCCCAGCGCGTTGAGCGCGGCGTTTGCGTCCTCCGCCGACGGCGCCTGCGCCGTATCGGTCTGCGACGGGAACGCATTCCAAAACATGCCGATCAGCAGCGCCGCAAGCAATAGCACGGGCAGTACGATCTGCACGAAGTGCCCTCTTCTTTTGTCGTCCTGTCTCATGTCTTCTTATGCCTCTCCGAGTATTTTCTCCAGGAAATAGTGCAGCTGTTTGCGCCACCAGATCCAGTCGTGCGCGACGTCGCTGCCCCACACATCCACCCATGCGCGGATGCCCTTTTCCTCAAAGACCGCCTGCATGGCGCGCGTGCTCTCGAGCATGTCCTTTTCCCAGGCGCCCTGGCCGACGCACAGGATGATATTGGAGCGGTTGAACAGCTTCATGTAGGGGTGATCTGGCGCCATGTTCTTCAGGCACTGATAGGGCGAGTTGTAGTAGACCATCTCATCCATATAGTCGCCAAAGAAGAGGCGCGCGTCGTACGTGCCGCTCAGGGAGATCAGCCCGTCGAACAGGTCCGGCCGCCGGAAGAACAGGTTGGCCGCATGCGTCGCGCCCATGGAGCAGCCGATGGTAAAGGGCATCTGCCCTTCCCCGCACATGCGCATCATCCGGGGATAGAACTCCTCCGTCAGGTAGCGGAACCACAGCTCGTGGCGCTCGATGCGCTTGCGCGGCGGCGTCTCCCGGTTGGACCAGGTTTCGCGGTCGATGCTGTCCACGCAAAAGAGCCGTAGTTTCCCGGCCTCCAGCCATGGACGGCAGGGCTCGATCATGTCGAAGCTCTCAAAGTCAAAGTATCGGCCGTTCTGCGAGGGGAACACCACGCAAGGCTTTCCGTGCGTGCCATAGACGTTGACTTCCATATCCCGCATAAGGCTAGGGCTGTACATTCGATGATATGCTGCCTGCATCCCACATGCCTCCTCTAGCGTGTATATGATCACCCAATTCTATGTGCCGGGTATATATATTATTCTTCATTTCCCGCATTTTTCCTCCCGGCCCGGATCAGTTCTCGCGCGCCAATCCCCAAATTGTACGTTCCGCGCTTGCATGGCACCATATCTCGTGGTATAATACAAGCCCGGAAGAAGATATTGTGTTGAACGGAGGATTATGCCCATGGCCTGCAACGTACAGATCACCGGCGGCACGCTGCCCGAACAGGAAGTCAACGCCTATCTCGCCCGCGCGGTCGAGCTCTATGGCCGCGAGCCGGACGAACTCGACCTCAGGGTGGACGGCGACTTTGTGGACATCGCCTATCACTATGCCCGGCAGCCCTTTGAGCGCATCCGCCGCATCACGGGGTATCTGGTCGGCACCCTCGAGCGCTTCAACAACGCCAAGCGCGCCGAGGAGCACGACCGCGTCAAGCACTCGATCTCCATGTAAGGCGGAACCTTTCGGCCTGCGCGCATCACCATCATGCAAAAGCCGTCCGGCGGATGGATTCCACCGGACGGCTTTTTGCACTTTTTTACTTCAGGCCCAGCTTCTTCAGGGTGCCGATGCTCATCTCGGCCGCCTCCAGCGGCGTGCGCCCCACCGACATGTCCTGCTCGACGACGAACCACTGCGCGCCGCTCTCGATGCCGGCCTCCAGGACGCTCTGCACATCCTGGCAGCCATAGCCCACGGGCCGGAACTCGAACGCCTGCGTGTCCTTCTTTTCGCCCTCGTCGATCCCGATGAGCGCATAGGGCGCGGTGTCTCCCTTCACGCCCACGTAGTCCTTGAGGTGCACGACCGGGCAGCGGCCCGCGTACTTGCGGATGTAGGCGGCGGGATCTTCCCCGGCGTACTTCACCCAGCACACGTCCAGCTCGGTCTTGAGCAGATCCGCCGGCACCGCGTCGTACAGGAAGTCCAGGCCGTACTGGCCGCTGATCTGCACGAACTCAAAGTCATGGTTGTGATACAGCAGCGTCAGCCCGGCCTCCTTCATCAGGCGGGCAAAGCGATGGATGACGGCCAGCGTCTTGCCAAAGCCTGCGGAGCCGGGACGCGTCGCCTCGTCCAGGTACGGAATGGCGATGTGCGGGCACCCGATGGCCTGGTGATAGGCGATGACGCCGAACATGTCGGCCTCGATCTGCGCAAAGGGGACGTGGCTGGAGATCGCGCGCAGCCCGTTCTGCTCGAGCATCGCCTTGATCTCCTCGGCGCTGTGCCCGTAGAAGCCGGCAAACTCCACGCCGTCATAGCCCATCTCCTTGAGGGCCGCCAGCACTGCGTTCAGGTCCTTGGCCGCCTCATCGCGGGCGGAATAGAGCTGATAGGCAACGGGACGCTTTTCCATGGGGATACCTCCTGTCATGCTTTTGTCTGTTATGCTCATTATAGCCGATCGGCGTCCGGATGTCACGCATGTTTCCCGGCGCGCCTCAGGCATCGGCCCCCAGCTCTGCGAGCTTGCTGCGGATCATCTCCGGCCGCGCATAGTTGAGCGGGGAGAACTTGCCCTCCTGCGCGGTGCGCAGCTTCTTCACCGCCGCTTCGCGGTCGCCCGCCTCCTCGTCGTACAGCGCCAGGAAGTAGTTCGTGTCGATCGCGCCGGGCTTGAGCTTGAGCGCCTTTTCAAAGTACGGCCTGGCCTTTTCCTTGTCGTTCAGCAGCCGGTAGTACACCTGGCCCAGGTTGTCCAGGAAGACGGGGTCCTCGTCGTCATAGTCGAAGGCCTCCTCGTTGTAGCGCAGCGCCTCCTCGGCATTGCCCTGCTCGATCAGCAGGAAGCCCAGCGTCCCGTAGATCGCGCCGTTTTTCTTCTTGCGGTGCAGCTCCCGCAGGACCTCGACCGCCCGATCCGTGTTGCCGCGCTTCCAGCAGACGATCGCATAGTTCGTCAGCATCTGTGTGCGCAGTTCCGGCGTGAGGCCCGGCGCCTTCTCCATGCGGCGCAGCACCTCCAGCGCCTTTTCGTATTCCTCCGAGCGCAGCAGCAGCACCGAATAGCCGTGCAGGATCTTGGGCGAGTTCAGGCCCTCCTGGTACGCCTCGTCATACAGCTTGCGCGCCTCGTCGAGCTTTCCGCGCGTGTGCGCGGCATACGCCTTGTTGCCCTTCAGGTTCGTCATGAAGCCCATCGTTCAGCCCTCCCGATCGTTTGGTTTCGTCATCTTGCCATGGAGCCGCCTTCGCCTGTGCTCCAGCGCTTCCATCGCCTGCGGATCCCGCTCCTTCCACGGCGGAAGGGACGCGAGGTACTCCATGGCCGAGAGCGTGTAGCGCATCGCGCGCGCCGGATCGCGCAGGCGATGCTCGCAGATCTTGGCCATCTCCACATAGGGGAATACGCCGCCCTCGCCGCGCGCAATCATCTCCAGACACTCCCGCTGCACGCGCGCAAAGTCCCCCGCGCGCCGGTAGCTGGTGGCCAGGCAGACCCGCGCCCGCTCGGACAGCGCGCCTGTGCTCGCCACGTGATAGCACCGGCGCGCCTCTTCGACATAGCCGAAGCGCTCGAGCGCGCGACCGGCGCTGAATACGTCCTCGCAAAACGTCTGCTGCTCCGGCGCGTCCATCACCTGGCACAGGCGCGTGAGCAGCACGGCCAGCGAGCGAATGTCGAGCATGTTGTGGCGCAGCACGTCCTCGAGCAGCGAAAAGTCGTGCGTCTTGAGGTAGGAAAAATAGCGCTCCGGCACCAGCGCGCCGGGCAGGTCGTCCTCGCGCCCCTCGCCCAGCACCGCCTCCTCCAGCATGGAGAGCGGGCAGCGGCCCAGGCGCAGCTTCCAGATGCGCCGCGCCGGATGCAGCAGGTCCAGGTGCGGCAGCTCACGGTAGCGCGCGCGCATCCGGTGCATCGTCATGCGCGAGAGCAGCAGCGGCAGGTCAAAGCTCTTGCCGTTGAAGGTCACATAGGCGTCAAAGCGCGGCAGGAGCGAAGCGAAGCGCTCCAGCAGCAGCGGCTCCTCGGGATAATCCCGCATGAGCAGCTGGCGGATGATCAGCTCGTCGCCCTCGATGAAGCCGAGCCCCAACAGAAACGCCACCGTACCTGCGCCGCCGGACAGCCCCGTCGTCTCCGTGTCCAGGAAGAGGAGCCGCCGTATATCCCAACCATCCGCAGAAAACGTCGGATCCACCCGGCGCACCTGCGCGATGGTCGTGCGCTCTATGCCGCCGATCTCGCGCAGCGGCACGCGCGTCTCTCTCACAAAGCAGTCGTCCTGCGCGCGCGCCGCCGGCCTGGCGGGCGCCGAGGAGATCGCATTCAGCCGTTCTCGAAGCCCTCTCATGCGCTCAGGATCCTTTCCAGCAGCAGCAGCGCCGTGCGCTTGCCCTGCGCGCCGACCTCCGCCACCGGCCCCACGCAGGACGGGCACCCCGCCTCGCACGGGCATGCGGCGATCATCTCCCGCGCGTGCTCAAAGAGCAGCAGGTTCATGCCGTAGACCTTCTCGCTCAGGCCGACGCCGCCCGCGCAGTTGTCGTAGAGCGTGATCGTCGGCCGCTTGGTGAACGGGTCGCGCACCCGGTAGAGCACCGCGATGTCGCGCGGGGAGCACATCAGGTACAGCGGCGCCAGCTGGCGAATGGCGTTGGAGATGCCCAGCATGCCGCCCTGCAGCGCATCCTGCTCAATGCCCTCCATCACCGCATCCGGCAGCGCCCACCAGCAGGCCGTGGTCTGCATCTCCAGCTCCGGCAGGTCGACCGGCCCAAACCCCAGCGTCTCCTGCGTGTCGAGCTTGAACTTCTTGAACATCGTCACCAGCCAGGTGACGAGCACTTCGCCGCAGGCCCTGGCGATTCCGGCGCCCTCTTCCTCGCGGAACACGTCGAGCACGCGCAGGCTCGTGTTCAGGTCGGCGTCCGTGTAGTAGTCTACGTCGACGCTGCGGACGTAGGCCTTCTTCTCCGGGAAGTCCAGCTTTTCCACCTGGTACTGCTGTCCCTCGTGCATGTAGATGGCGTGCTCGTGCAAAAGCATCGGCACGGTATAGCGGTCCATCTCCCCGATGACGCGCCGGTGCTCCGGGCGCGTGATGTCAATGATGAGGAAGTTCTCCTCGCCGATGGAGCGCAGCGAGACGTCCGCCGCGGGGAATTCCTCGGCCATCCAGTGATAGCGGCTCCCCACATGGCGCAGAATCTGCTGATCGCACAGGTATTCGAGGATCTCGCCCGTGTCCACGCCCGGCGCGTATCGCTCCCCTTCCTCAAAGGGCAGCTCATAGGCCGCGCACTTGACGTGGCTGAGCAGGATGTACAGGTTGTCGGCATTGACCAGCGCGCTCTCCGGCGACTGGCCGAAGAAGTACTCCGGGTGCTGCACGATGTACTGGTCCAGCGCCGCCGAGGAGGCCACCAGAACCGTCGCGGCGGCCGTGCGCCGCCTGCCGGCTCGGCCCGCCTCCTGCCAAGTGCTGGCCACGGTGCCGGGATAGCCACACATGACGCAGGCGTCCAGCTGACCGATGTCAATGCCCAGCTCCAGCGCATTGGTCGACACCACCGCGCGGATGCTGCCGCGGCGCAGCCCCTGCTCGATCTCGCGCCGCTGCGTGGGCAGATAGCCGCCGCGATAGCCGCGCACGCGCCCCGCATTGCCCAGCGGGTCCTTCACGCGCTCCTTGAGATGGCGCGTGAGCACCTCCACGGTCAGGCGGGATTTGCCAAAGACGATGGTCGGAATGTCGTTGTCCACCAGCATGGTCGCGATGCGCTGCGTCTCCTGCAAAACGGAGCGGCGGATGCCCAGCTGCTTGTTGACGACCGGCGGGTTATAGAAGATCAGGTGTTTCTCTCCGCTGGCCGCGCCGGACTGATCGATCAGGGAGAACGTCTCGCCCGTCAGCAGTCGCGCCAGCTCCGCGGGGTTTTGAATGGTCGCCGAGCAGCAGATAAACTGCGGATGCGAGCCGTAAAAGGCGCACACGCGCTTGAGCCGGCGGATGACGTTGGCCAGGTTGGAGCCGAACACGCCGCGGTATGCGTGGATCTCGTCGATCACCACATAGCGCAGGTTTTCAAAGAGCTTCACCCACTTGGTGTGGTGGGGCAGGATGCCCGAGTGCAGCATATCCGGGTTGGTGACGACCACATGCCCGGCCTGACGCACGGCGCGGCGCGCCGCGGCCGGCGTGTCGCCGTCGTAGGTGTAGGTCTTGATGTCCACATCCAGCGCGGTGATGAGCTCGTACAGCTCCGCGACCTGATCGGCGGACAGCGCCTTGGTGGGGAACAGATACAGCGCGCGCGCATCCGGATTTTGCAGGATGGCGTTCAGGACGGGCAGGTTATAGCACAGCGTCTTGCCCGAGGCCGTGGGCGTGACGACGCAGACGTTGCGCCCGGCGGCCGCCTCGGCCAGCGCCTGCGCCTGATGGGTATAGAGCCGCTCGATGCCGCGCGCATGCAGGACGGGCGGAATGCGCGCGTCCAGCCCCTCCGGAAAGGGCGCATACTGCGCCGGCCGCGCCGGGATCGTCTCCCAGTGCGTGACGTTTTCCATGAAGTCCGAATGGCGCAGCCTGTCCAGCAGCTGTGTCAGGTTCAAGCCAACGCCCCCCTTTCATCCATACGTCCTCTCCATTATAATCCGTGGCGCGCCGGTTGTCTACGCGCAATGTCGGCGGTCAGTCCCAGGCCCATGGCCAGCAGCACGAAGAAGATCGTTGTCGTGATCGGCTGATTCACGCTCACAGATGCCTGCGCGGCATAGCCGACGGCAGCCGCAAACAGCGCGCGTACGGCCGGGTTCTCCCGGCCCGCAAGCGCCAGGCGGCGCAGCGCCGTCAGCAGAAACGCCAGATAGGCGGCCAGCCCCGCCGCACCCGTGGTCAGCAGGTACTGCAGGTATTCGTTGTGACAGTTCTCAAACACGCCGCCCGACAGCGCCATGGCCTCTTTCGTCATCAGCGGTTCCAGGATGGTGCGCGCCATGTCCGGGCCGCACCCGAACAGCTTTTGCAGTGGTGAAAACGACGCGTAGGACTGCACCGCGCGGATCCATGCAAAGCCGCGGCCCGTTCCCCACTTGTCATTCAAGCGCAGATAGTTCTCCCATGCACCCAGCTTGGCGCTCGTATCAAATACCGTAAACCAGACGACGGCCGCCGCCGCAAGCGCAATCCCCGCGCCGCACAGCGCATACAGCGCGCGCCGCACGTGCGCAAGCGCCCGCGCGTCCGCCTGCCGCGCGTCAAGCCACAGCGCGAGCAGGCCGAGCGCGGCAAACCCCGCCCACAGCAGCGCAAGTCCAACGCCCAGATCCGCCACCTTTGCGCACAGCCCCTGCATCGCCATGTGCTCAAAGGGCAGCACGTCGATCCACCATGCACCCAGGAAGAAGGAACCCGCGCAGAAACATGCGCGACCCAGATGCTTCCAGGAGGCCAGCGCGCGCCGCAGGAGGGCGACCGAGGCCCCGGCGATGGCGATGTACACGCTGTCGCTGCGCGAGACGGCCGCTGTCGCGCAGCACAGCAGCACGAGCGCCTGACACGGGATGCGCAGGCGCAGGCTTTTGCCGTCGATCGCCCCGCAGGCCGCCACGGCCAGCAGCATGCCGACGTATGCGCCGAAGAAGTTGATGTGCCCAATGGTCGACATGAAGATAAAGCGCTGCGTGCCGCCCAGCCCGTCATAAAAGCGCAACGGATCGACGCCGTAGAACTGCAGCACGCCCAACAGGCAGACCGCCGTGCCCGCAAGCAGCATCAGCCCCATACACGCGCGGTATCCGCCGCCCCGGCGCGCCAGGCAAAGCGTCATCGTCCCGACGGCCAGCAGGTACAGCAGGCCGCTGTGCCGTCCCCGATCGCCCGTCAACGCGTCCATCGGATCCGCGCACAGCGCGCACGAGATGGCCGCGCACAGCACAAACGCCGCCATGCACCCATCCGTCACGCCGAGCGCCGGATGCACGCCACGCCGCCTGCACAGCCGCCACAGGAACGCAGCGCCCGTCGCCACGGCCAGCGCGAGCGTCAGCCACAGAAAGAGGCGGTACTTGCACGTGTTGATGTCATAATAGTAGTTCTGATAGTAGAGCGGAAACAGGGTGAGCATCACGCCCGCGTACAGCGCCGCGGGGCGGACAGCCCTTCCGATTCTTTTCTGCATCCGACGCCGCCCTTTCGCACGTATTCCGTATCATTGTACCATATCGCGCACGTTTTTCAAGTCGTCTCCCGGCAGATTCGCGCTACGATTTCCTCCGCGCTCTCTTCGGGCCCGATGCGCGATTCCGGAATGGAGCCGATGTTGCCCGTTCAAAATACAAAACAGGGCCGTATCCTTTGTGATACGGCCCTGTTTGCCTCTCCTTATGCCCGCTCGGGCGCCGCCGTCCTGAAGGCGATCCGCTCGCCGTCCACTGACGCGGCGACGCGATCGCCCAGGTGGATGCGCCCGGCGAGGATTTCCTCGGACAGCGCGTCCTCGATCGTGCGCTGGATGGCGCGGCGCAGCGGGCGCGCGCCGTACTGCGGGTCAAAGCCCGCCTTGGCCAGATAGGCCACGACCTCGTCCGGCACGTCCAGCTCGATGCCCTGCTCGAGCAGGCGCTTTTGCACCTGCGCGACCATCAGGCCGGCGATCCTGCGGATCTCCTCCTCCTGCAGCGGATGGAAGACGATGATCTCATCCACACGGTTGAGGAACTCCGGCCTGAAGAGGTTTTTGACCTCCTTCATGATCCGGTCGCGCATCTGCTCATATCCGCGCGCGCGCTCCATCTCCGTCTGTACGTCCGACCCGAAGCCGAGCCGCTTCTGACTCTCCAGCGCGTGCGCGCCGGCATTGGAAGTCATGACGACGACGGTATTCTTGAAGTCCACCGTGCGCCCCTGAGAGTCGGTCAGGCGGCCGTCTTCCAGGATCTGCAGCAGGATGTTGAACACATCCGGGTGCGCCTTCTCCACCTCGTCAAAGAGCACGACGCTGTAGGGCTTGCGGCGCACCTTTTCGGTCAGCTGCCCGCCCTCGTCATGGCCGACGTAGCCGGGCGGCGATCCGATCATCCGGGAGACGGAGTGCTTCTCCATGTACTCGCTCATGTCGATGCGCACGACCGCGTCTTCATCCCCGAACATCGCCTCGCCCAGCGCGCGGCACAACTCCGTCTTGCCCACGCCCGTCGGGCCCAGGAAGATAAACGAGCCGATCGGGCGCTTGGGATCCTTCAGGCCCGCGCGTGCGCGTCGGATGGCGCGCGACACGGCGCCCACGGCCTCATCCTGGCCGACGACGCGCTGATGGAGCGTCTCCTCCAGGTGCAGCAGCCGCTCGGACTCGTCCTGCGTCATCTGGCGCACGGGAATGCCCGTCCACTGCGCCACGATCTCGGCGATCTCCTCCTCGCCGACCTCCTCGTGCACGGCGTTGCGCTGGCGCTCCCACTCCTTGCGGCGCGCATCCATCTCGGCGACGAGCGCGCGCTCGCGGTCGCGCAGCTGCGCGGCCTTCTCAAAGTCCTGATGCGCGACGGCCTCTTCCTTCTCCTTGGCAATGGCGTCGGCCTTCTCCTGCGCCTCCTTCATGTCCGGCGGGGTCATGAACGAGCGGATGCGCACGCGGGACGCCGCCTCGTCGACCAGGTCGATGGCCTTGTCCGGCAGGAAGCGGTCGGAGATATAGCGCGAGGAGAGCGACACCGCCGCCTGAATCGCCTGGTCGGTGATCTTGACCTTGTGGTGCGCCTCATAGCGGTCGCGCAGGCCCATGAGGATGGCGACGGCCTCCTCCTGCGTGGGCTCGCCCACGGTGACCGGCTGAAAGCGGCGCTCAAGCGCGGCGTCCTTTTCGATGTGCTTGCGGTATTCGTCCAGCGTCGTCGCGCCGATGCACTGCAGCTCGCCGCGGGCCAGCTGCGGCTTGAGGATGTTTGCGGCGTCCATGGCGCCCTCCGCGCCGCCTGCGCCGACAATGGTGTGCAGCTCGTCGATGAAGAGGATGACGTTGCCCGCCTCTTTCAGCTCCTTGAGCGCGTTCTTGAGCCGCTCTTCGAACTCGCCTCGGTACTTGCTGCCCGCCACGAGCGAAGCCAGATCCAGCGAGAAGACGCGCTTGCCCTGCAACAGCTCCGGAATGTTGCCATCCACGATGCGCTGGGCCAGCCCCTCCGCGATCGCCGACTTGCCCACGCCCGGCTCGCCGATGAGCACGGGGTTGTTCTTCGTCCGGCGCGACAGGATCTGTACCACGCGTTCGATCTCGCGGCTGCGTCCGATGACCGGATCCAGCTTGCCGTCGCGCGCGTCCTGCGTCAGGTCGCGGCCGAACTGATCGAGCGTCTTGGTGGCGGAAGCGCCCTCGCGCGCATCCGCGCCCTGCTGCTGCGCGGCGCCCCCGGACAGCGAGGACAGGATCGTCTCCCGCGCCTCCTCCAGGTCCACGCCCAGCGACATGAGCACGTGCGCCGCGACGCCCTCGCCCTCGCGCAGAAGCGCCAGCCACAGGTGCTCTGCGCCGATATAGTTCTGTCCCAGCGCGCGCGATTCGGCCATCGCCCCATCGATCACCTTCTTGCTGCGCGGCGTCAGGCTCAGCGCGCCGGTGACGGGCGTATCGCCCAGTTCGACGGCGTTCATGATCTCTTCGCGCACCTGTTCGGCCGTGATGCCCTGCAGCATCTCGCGATCCTTGTCATCCAACACCTGCATCAGGCCCATGAGCAGATGCTCCGTGCCGACGTAGGGGTGCTTCATCGCCACGGCCGCCTGCTGTGCGCCCTGTAGCGCACGCTGGGCGCGTTCGGTGAAACGTCCAAACAATGCCATATATGCAAAACCTCCTGATGATTGTGCTCATTTTGCGCCCAGCGCCGCGCGCACATACTGCGCGCGCACTTCGTCGCGCTCCTGGGCGCTCATCTCGCGCCCGGCGCGGCATGCAACGCTGCCGTCCTGCGCGCTGTGCAGGAGCTGATCCAGCGCCTGCATGTCCACCCGGACCAGGCCCAGGCTGGCCGCCAGGCGCACGTCCGACCAGCGCTGCATGAATTCCTTCTCGCCCAACCTGCGCGCATAGCGCATGACGCCAACAGAGCGCATGAGCCGGTCCTCCAGGCCCGTCCGGTCCTTGACCAGCAGCGCTTTGCGCGCCCGGCGCTCCATGTCCGCCAGTTGGCTGCCCGTCTCGCGCACAGCCTGCGCGAGCTCTTCTTCCGTTCGCCCGAGCGTCACCTGGTTGGAGATCTGGTACAGATCGCCGCCCGCTTCGCTCCCCTCGCCATACAGTCCGCGGATGGTGAGCCCCAGCTTGTCGACCGCCTGCCCCACTGCGCCCATCTGGCGCTGCAGCGTCAGTGCGGGCAGGTGCAGCATCTGCGAGGCGCGCATGCCCGAGCCCGTGTTCGTCGGACATGCAGTCAGGTAGCCAAGCTGATCGTCAAAGGCGTAATTCACCCGCGCCTCCAGCGCGTCGTCGACCTCACGCGCGACCTGCACGGCCCGCTCGACGTCGGCGCCCGGCAGCAGCACCTGGAGCCGGATGTGGTCCTCTTCGTTGACCATGATGCTCACGGTGTCCTCGCGCCCCAGCAGCACGGCGGCCATGTCGGCGCTGCGCAGCAGGTCGCGGCTGATGATGTGCCGCTCCACCATCTCCTGGCGCTGGAGCTTGGACAGGTCTGCCAGGCGCACGAATGAATAGCCCGCGGCGTCCGGCAGCGCGGCCACCGCGTCGCTGGTGCGCCGGATCGTCTCCGCCGCCCATACGTCGTTCATCATCGAGGGAAAGGGGATGTCCTTGTAGTTGCGCGCCAGCCGCACACGGCTGGAGAGCACGACGTCGTCCGCCAGGCGCTCACTCATGCTGCGTCTCCCCTTCCTGCGTCACGGCCTTTGCAGGCTCCTGCCGGGCGGTCAACGCCCGGATCTGATCGCGAAGCTGCGCCGCCTGTTCGAACGCCTCATGCGCAACGGCCTCATCCATCTCGCGGCGCAGGCGTTCCAGCTCCTGTTCGGCGCTGACGCGCGCCCGCTGCGCCGGCGGAACATGCCCGACGTGCTGACGGCGGCCGTGGATGCGGCCCAGGATCGGCGCCAGCTGCTGCGAAAACGCCTTGTAGCAGTCGGCGCAGCCGAGCAGGCCCGTCTCGCGAAACCGCTTGTAGGCCATGCCGCAGGAGGGGCAGCGCAGTTCATCCTGCCGCTCGCGCTCCTCCTGCTGCCCCGCAATGCCGGAGAGCAGGCTGGAAATGAGGCTGGACATCGTATCGGAGCCCTTCTGCAGCTTGGCCATGCAGGCCGCGCACAGGTGCATCTGGGTTGCGATGCCGTTTTGCACCTGTGTATAGTGAATCGTTGCGGGGTTCTTCCCGCATTCCTCGCAAAGCATATTATGCCTCCTTCCGGCGTTTGGCCAGCTCCAGGATCATGCTGCGCAGCGTGCCCGCGCACAGCGCATCCTTCAGGCTCAGGGGCAGCGGAACGGCCTGCGGCGCGAGCGCCGCCGCCATGAGGTGCGCCTCCCGCTCGCTGACAATGCCCTCGCTCTGCAGGCGCGCCAGGATGCGCAGGGCGTCCGCGTGCGAGATCGAGGTCCCGATGCGCTGATAGATGCTCTTGAGCAGATCGTCCGGCGTGCTGCTGGCGATGCGCACGATGCGGATATAGCCGCCGCCGCCGCGCCGCGACTCGATCACGTAGCCGTGATCGGGCGTAAAGCGCGTGGCCAGGACGTAGTTGATCTGCGAGGGCGCGCACTGAAAGTGCTCCGCCAGCTCGTTGCGCTTGAGTTCGACCTGCGAGTCCTCTTCTTCCATCAATGCCTTGATAAACGCTTCTATCGTATCGCTGAGCGGCTTCATATAGTCCCCACTCCTTCATTGACCTACTTTGACTATATTATACGCCGGATTGATCTGCCGTCAAGAGGTTGCTTCAAATTTCCGTACATTCCATGTAAAAAAGGGGACGCGCCGCCTGGCGTCGTCCCCTTTGAGCGGCTTAGCTTCAAGCCGCATCTTCCTGTTCGATCAGTTCCTGAACGACCTCGAGGGCCGTTTGCAGCTGCACGTCCTTCTCCCGGGGGATGTTGTTGATGCCGTAGCGCAGCTCGACATCCTCGGGCTGGACGACCTCGACGTCCGGCTCAATGCCCACGCCGTGGATGCACACGCCCGAGGGGGTGAAGTAGCGCGCGACGGTGAGCTGAATGCCCGCGCCATCGGAGGTAAAAGGATAGACGGCCTGCACGATGCCCTTGCCAAACGTCTTTTCGCCGACAAGCGTACCCACGCCCGTATCCTTGATCGCGCCCGCGACGATCTCCGAAGCGCTGGCGCTGTAGCCGTTGACGAGCACTGCTAGCGGCAGACCGAGCATGTCCGCATCGGAGTGCTCCTCCGTGCGGTTGCCGTAGCGGTCCTCGGTGGAGACGATGACGCCTTCGGGCAGCAGCACATCCGCAATCTGAACCGCATCGGTCACCAGACCGCCGCCATTGCTGCGCAGGTCCAGGATCATGCCCTTTGCGCCCTGCTCGCGGAAATACGCGACCGCCTCCTTGAACCCGTCGACCGCGTCGCCCATGAAGTCGTAGACGATGACGTAGCCGATGTCGCCCAGCATCTCATATTCGGCGTAATTCATCTCGATCTGCGCGCGCCGGACCACGATGTCCATCGTCTCCTCGCCGCGCGCCACCGTAATCGTCACTTCTGTGCCGGGTTCGCCGCGCATGGCGGCCACGGCCTGATTCTGCTCATAGCCGGTATACCCCACGCCGTCGACGCCGATGATCTTGTCGCCCGCCAGCACGCCCGCCTCCTCTGCAGGGCTTCCCTTGAACACGCGCGTCACGGTCATCAGATAGTCGTTCGGATCGACGATCAGCTGCGTGCCGATGCCCGCATACGTGCCCTCCACGCTCTCCTCCATGGCGGCGTAGTCCTCGGGCGTGTAATAATAGGAATAGGGATCGTCCAGGCCGAACATCAGGCCGATGGCGGCATACTCGAGCATCGCGTCGACATCCGGCTCCTCGTAGTACATCGACTCGACCATCATGAGCATCGTGTCCAGGCGCTCAAACCGCTTGAGACGGTCGTATTCCTCCTGGCTGATGGTGACGGTCGAATCCTTTGCTCCAAAGAAGAACTCCGCGGTCGCCACAGTCAACGCACATGTGGCAAACAGCACGGACAGCAGCGCCAGAACGGCCTGCTTCTTGCTTGCTTTTCTCATGGCATTTCCTTTCTTTTCTCAATTCCTGTATGGATTGGTGAGAAAAGGGATTCCGGCATGGCGCCGGAATCCCTGCTTCCGCGATCAGTACACGGGACGCGGCTTGTCCTTTCCGCTCTTTCCCAGCAACAGCATCATCTTGAACGTCACCGCGTCGTCGAACTTGCGCAGATCCAGGCCGGTCTGGCGCTGAACCTTGTCCAGACGATAGACCAGCGTATTGCGGTGAATATACAGCTGGCGCGCCGTATCGGAGAGGTTTAGATCCTTGGTGAAGAACATCTCAATGGTGTGGAGCATCTCCTCGTTGAACAGGCGCGCCGTGCGGCGGTTGAAGAGAATGCTGTGATAGCGCTGTCCAAGGTCGCGCGGGATGTCCATCAAGAAGCGCTCGAGCACCAGTCCGCGATAGACAAAGATGTGCTTGTCCGTGCAGAACGTGCGACCGACTTCGATCGCGCGGCGGGACTCGCGGTAGGACTCGCCCAGCTCGGAGAGCAGATGCTTGGGTTCGCCAATGCCGACGATGCTGCTGTGTCCCAGCTCATCCATGAGCATCTGGTCGATCGCCTCGGCGAGCTGATAGAGCTCCTCAAAGGACTCCACCTGCTCCATGCTCTTGAGCAGCACGACGGTATGGCGGTCCATCTCGATGAGCAGGTCGCCGTTTGCGCGCGGCACCAGCTCCTCCAGCTGCGCGAAGGCCGTGTCGCTCTCCGTCTGCAGCAGCTGGAACACCATGACGCACCGTTCCTTCTCCAGGTCGATCTGGTGTTCATGCGCCAGCGCCTCGAGTTCAGAGCCGGTCAGCTCCTCGCGCAGCACGCGGCGATAGACGTCGTAGCGGCTGGCAATGGGCGCCTCGCCGCGCCCCATCGACTGGATCATCGCGCCCGCAAGCAGAATGCAGTCGTGCACGGCGGCCCCCTGAGCGTCCGCGCAGAGCACGAGCTCGGGCGTGATGCCGATGGTCAGAAAGGTCTTTCCCTCATAGGCCACAGGGAGTCCGGGCTCCATAAACTCAGGCAGGTTGACGTGCGCCTGCTGCTCTTCCGGCAAGAGCACGTTTCCCTCGACATCCAAAAGCCAAATCGGCTGCATCAGTCTGGCCAAGACCTGCTGCACCTGATTTAAAAAGCGCTTCTCAGGAATCATCTTGCTGCTCCTTTCCGCATGACAATCCGGCGTTTTCCGACGCCGGCAAAACTGTGTTTGCATATCATACATATCTTATTATAAGCGATTCCAAGAAAATATGCTAGTGTCTATCGTCAAATTCACTCTTTTTGGCGCACCAATGCTGTTATGATTTCCGGTTTTTGTAGAAACTGGTCAAAAAATGCCGCACAGTCATTCCGCTCGAACAATTTGGAAATGGACGCCGGCTTTCGTGCGCATTTTGTGCATCCGGACGCCTGAACGGCAGTTCTCCGTTCGGGCCGTACCACGCGTCCCGGTCAGGCATGGCGCGCCCATTCGGTTCGGCCCACATGGCGTGCGCTTTCAAAGCCGCGACGTACAGGCGCGAACCGCCTCCGCCAGCGCGTCAAAGTCAAAACCGGCAAAGGACGTCGTATCTACGACAATCCGCGGACCATTCGCCGTAAAGCGGTCCATACCGCGCTTGGTGATGCCCTCCACAAACTGCTCGTATGACGGCGCTGAGACCTGCGCCGGCACGCCCGTCTCCGGATAGCATCCGTTGACGACATGGCCCCGGTGGCGGGAGGGATCCGCATTCCTCTGCAAAAAGCGCTCATAGATCCGCCGGTAATCGCCCGTCAGCGATACCGTCAGCGCCGTATAGCCATACCGCTCCAGCAGCGCCAACAGGCCCGGCCTGGAGACGTCCTCGAAGTTGTTTTCCAGGATGAACGGCTGGCCAAGCGCCATCAGCCGCCCGGCCATGTGGTACATGATGTCCATGCTGGCCACGCCCAGCTTCACCTTTTCCTCCCTGGAGCGAAAGCCAAGGTCGTCAAACAGGATCTCCTTGATCGCATCCTTTTGGAGGAGGGGAAGCGCCAGGGCGTCGGCCAGGCGAACCGCCAGCGTGCTCTTCCCCGCGGCCGGAATGCCCGTTACCAGAATACAGTACATGTCCTCTGCTCCTTTGCATGGCGCTTGGGCGCGATATCAAACGGAAAAAGGACCGCGAGCCATGCCCGCGATCCTTTTATTCAGATGAATATTAGCGAGAGACGATCGTCGCCTCGGTGTCCTTGTCGAAGAAGTGCAGGCGGTTCGCATCGAAGGCGATCTTGATGGTGTCGCCATTGCGGGCCGTCGAGCGCGGATCGACGCGGGCGATGATGTTCTCGTCCTTGCCGGAGGTCTTCAGGTACAGATAGGTCTCGGAGCCCATCAGCTCGACGACCTCGACCTTCGCGCTAATCGTGCTGGTCTCGGAGTTGGCCAGGAAGACTTCCTCGTCGTGGATGTTCTCGGGACGGATGCCCATGTAGACTTCCTTGCCGATGTAGCTCTCGTCGACAAACTTGGACAGCTTGCTGACCGGCACCTTGACCTTGTTGTCGCCGAACTTGGCCCACACGCCGTCCGCTTCCTTGACGAGCTTGACGGTGAAGAAGTTCATCTGCGGGCTGCCGATGAAGGACGCGACGAACAGGTTGCACGGATAGTCGTACAGGTTCTGCGGGGTGTCGACCTGCTGGATGAAGCCGTCCTTCATGACGACGATACGGGAAGCCATGGTCATGGCCTCGGTCTGGTCATGGGTAACATAGATGAAGGTCGTCTGCAGGCGCTGATGCAGCTTGGTGATCTCGGTGCGCATCGCAACGCGCAGCTTGGCGTCCAGGTTGGACAGCGGCTCGTCGAACAGGAAGACCTTCGGGTCACGGACGATGGCGCGGCCCAGAGCAACACGCTGACGCTGGCCGCCGGACAGGGCCTTCGGCTTACGGTTGAGCAGGTGCTCGATGTCCAGGATCTTGGCGGCCTCATGCACGAGCTTGTCGATCTCAGCCTTGGGCTTCTTGCGCAGCTTCAGGCCGAACGCCATGTTGTCGTACACCGTCATGTGCGGATACAGAGCGTAGTTCTGGAACACCATCGCGATGTCGCGATCCTTCGGGGCGACGTCGTTCACGAGCTTCTCGCCGATGTACAGCTCGCCGTCGGAGATTTCTTCCAGGCCCGCGACCATACGCAGGGTGGTGGACTTACCGCAACCCGAGGGGCCGACCAGGACGATGAATTCCTTGTCTTCGATGTCGAGGCAAAAGTCGCTCACCGCAGTCACATTTCCGGAATAGACCTTGTAGATGTGCTTCAAAGATACGCTTGCCATCAGAGATCCCCCTTAAACATAAGATATTGAATTTTGGCCTACGGGCAATCTGGGTTGATCTTCGCTGTCAACCTCACTTGCTCATATTGTAACGATTTATGTTGCGAATGTAAATTGCTTAAACACACAAACTTCGCCCAAAGCATTTGTGTAGTCTCCATCACAATTTCGCCACATTTTTTTGCGTTGGCGTTCAAGATTTTCCCGCATAAAGCCGTCACATCAAAATATCCATGTTTTCCTATTGTTTTTAAGTATTTTCTTCCAATTTCTTTGTTTTTTATTTCTCTTTTTATTCCATTTTCACGTTTTTGAATAATCTTGTTTTACAGATTCATTTTGAGTTCATATCATTGCCTGCGTAAACGTTACCGCCTTTTTGAATCCTTGAATACGGACAAATCGTCCTTCATCTTTTCCGCATCTACCGTCCATCGCTTCGCAGTGCGTCAACCGGCATCAGGCGCGCCGCCCTCAGGGCCGGATACACGCCAAAGAAGAGCCCGATCGTACCGGAAAAGACGACGGCTGCTCCCAGGGTTCGCAGCGACGCGCCGATCTGGATGCCGATCAGCTGCGAGGCGCCCGCGATCAGCAGACTGCCGGCAGCCATGCCGAGCAGCCCGCCCAATGTCGCATAGGCCGTGGCCTCCAGCAGAAACTGCGACAGGATCATGCGCCCTGTCGCGCCCAGCGCCTTCATCAGGCCGATCTCCCGCTTGCGTTCGCGCACGCATACGAGCATGATGTTCATCACGCCGATGCCCCCCACGAGCATGCAGATCACGGCCACGCACGTCATCACCAGCAGAAAGATCTGCAAAATCCTGCGCGCCGCGGCCATTTCGGCCTCGAGCGTCACGGCCTCAAACCCCTCCCCGTACCGGCGGGTGAGGAGCTGCTCGGCGCGCGCCGCAACCGCCGCGACATTCCGCGAGGCCTCCACGCTCAAGAGCAGCTCGTCTACCCCGCTGCCGCGCATCGCCTCGTAGACGGTGATGGGGATATAGACGGTTCCAGTGCCGTTGGCCACGACGCGCTCCGACGTCAGGGGCGCGATGACGCCCACGACGACGAACGGCCTCCCCGCCAGGGCGATGGTCTCGCCCACGGCCGTACCGTCTCCAAAGAGCGCCGCGCATGCCGAGGCGTCCAGCACGGCCACCGATCGCGTCCCCTCTACGTCGCGCGCGAGCAGAAAGCGTCCGTCCTCCATCTGTACCTTCTCAATTTCACCCATCGCGGCGTCGCAGCCCGTCAACTGCACCAAGGCATCCTCCCCTGCCCGGGTCGCATAGGCCGTTCCACGTGCGCAGGCGCTGACGAGGACGTCCGTCAATCCACGCTCCAGCAGCGCGGCATCCTGTCTCCGCAATGCCGTCCCCATCTGTGCATCCGCATGCACCCACGCGCGGCCCACGCCGATGCGTCCCAGCTCCGACTCCACCTCGCGCTGCCCGGCATCCCCGATGGCCGCGATCGCCACGATCGCGCCAATCCCGATGGACAGTCCCAAAACCGTCAGCGCAGAGCGCACGGGCGTGTGAAACACACTGCGCAGCGCCAGGCCCATCACATCCAGCGCGCGCATCACATCACCGCCTTCACAAGCGTGCCGGGTTCCAGTTCCTGCGCGCCCTCGACAGCCACGCACAGCGCTGCCGGCGCGCCCAGCACCTCCACGCCGAAGTCATCCTGCAGCCCAGTTTCCAGCGCCAGCGGCCATACGCGGTCCCGGTAGATCTGCCAGACATATTCTTCGCCATGAGAAAATGCCTCTATAGGAAGCACATATGCTGATTCACGCGACGCACAGATGATCTCGACATCCACACGCGATCCGACCGGCAGCCCAAGATCACCCTGCACGGCGATCTCGACCTGTGCGAGACTCACGCCGTCCTCACGCGCCATGGGCAGGCCCACACTTGTAACGGTTCCCGTTCCAACGATCTCGCCATCCCGCACAAAGCGCGCGGCCATCCCCTCCCGCAGTCGCGCCGCATCCCGCTCTCCCACCTGCATCGTGACGCAGGCCTGCGCGCCGGCGAGCGTCAGCGCCGGACTGCCGGGCAGCAGTACCTCTTCATCCCGGACAAACGTGTAGAGCACCTGTCCGGTCTGCTGCGCGCGGATCGTCTGGGCGGCAACCTGCGCCGCGAGCGTTTGAGCATCCTCCCGCTGCGCATCCCGAAGCGTCGCTTCGACATCCGGGCTGAACGTCGTGAGCGAGGCCCCCGACCGCACGCTCTGGGCCAATGCCTGTTCGAGCGCGCCGGCGTCCAGCCGCAGCAGCGCCTGACCGGCCTGCACCCATTCGCCCGGGCGCACATACATCGCCGCCACGCGTCCGCCCGTCTGGCTGGAAATCTGGCGCGTATCCTGCCGTCCGATCAGCCCCGCGCCCATCACGCAATCCTCAATCGCCCGCTGTTCCAACCGCACGGTCCGTACCTCGATCGCCTGCTCGCGCGGCCAGAGCAGCATTGCCAGCACGGCGCAGGCCGTGACAGCCAATACGCCGCGCGTCATCCATCCTCTGCGCATCTCATCACCCTCCTGCAGGCATAGTCTGTCGCAGCGGACGGCAATTATCCCGTCCGGAAGGGCAAAAGAAAGCGCGGACTGTCCGTCAGTCCGCGGGGATGGTTTTTTCATTCTCTCTCGTGGTTTTCGGCGATCAGGCGGTCGCAACCCTCCGCCGGGTAGGAGAGCAGCGCGCCGAATCTCAACGCAATCTGCCGTCTGGCCTCGCCCGCATAGGCGCCGCTCGCCACGAGCGCCCGCTTGTCCGCCTTGATGCCCTGGTATGCCCCGAGCACGCCGTCCTCCCGGTAAAAGAGGATGTTGTACTTGCCTCTGTTCATCGATACCGGAAAGAGGTCCGTCAGCAGCGGATCGTCCTCGACGAAGTATTTTGTGCCGTAGCGCGCGCAGATCTGCCGGCAGAAGGGCAGATAGGCGTCCCGCTGCGCCGCCGTATCGCAGGGATGCGCCAGCGCCAGGCGCTTCAGGCCCGCCCGCACCATCTCATTGAAACAGTCAATCACGCCGCACCCATAAGAAAAGGCGTCGAGCTCCCTCATGCTTCTTCCCCCTTCTCCTGCATATGCCGCCGCTGCGCAGCGCGCTTGGAATAGACGCACCCGCAGTAGTCCTGACGGTACAGTCCGTATTGCGCGCACAACTCGACGGAGCGGTCGAACCCGCCCCGCTTTTTGAAGTCCGAGCACAGATAGCGCACGCCGCACGCGCGCTCAAGCTCCTGACCGATCGCATTGAGCACAGCGGCATTCTTCTGCCGCCCGACGGTCAGCGTCGTCGTAAAGTAGTCCGCCCCCCGTTCGCGTGCGGCGCGCGCCGCCTCGCCCAGCCGCAGGCGAAAGCAGCGCTCGCAGCGCGGTCCGCCCTCGCGTGCATCCTCCAGGCCGGCCGCGATCGCCTCAAACCGCTCCGGCTCATAGGCGCCCTCGATGACGCGCACCCGCTCTTCAAGCCCCATTTCACGCACAAGGCGGCGCGCCTCGTTCAGGCGGCGCTCATACTCCTCTACCGGTGCGATGTTGGGATTATAGTAATACAGCAGGATGTCAAAGTACGCGGTGAGATATTCCAGAACATAGCTGCTGCAAGGCGCGCAGCAGGCATGCAGCAGCAGCGTCGGACGGCCCTGGAGTTCACGCAGGGTCTCTTCGAGCTTGCGCTGATAGTTGACGGCGTTCATCTGGCCT
Source organism: Candidatus Onthenecus intestinigallinarum (assembly GCA_018713325.1). Classification (GTDB taxonomy): domain Bacteria; phylum Bacillota; class Clostridia; order Christensenellales; family Aristaeellaceae; genus Beduinella; species Beduinella intestinigallinarum. The sequence goes on from DVFJ01000036.1 coordinate 200,883, forward strand.
GCTCCTCCCCGCTTGTTCAAGCCGCACCCGTCGCACGTGTGCCGGGCTTGCGGCTGGTGACGTTGAGCACCAGGCCGATACCCGCCATGTTTGCGATCAAGTTGGAGCCGCCGTAGCTGATGAACGGCAGCGGAATGCCCGTAATGGGCATCACGCCGATGTTCATGCCCACGTTTTCAAACATGTGGAAGATCAGCATACTCGCCACGCCCACGATGATCAGCCGTCCAAATCGCTCGGAGGTGTGGTAGGACAGGCGCAGCATGCGGAAGATGACGAAGGCGTAGAGCGCCAGCAGCAGCATGCAGCCGACGAAGCCCATCGTCTCGGCGATGGAGGAGAAGATAAAGTCCGTGTGGTTCTCGGGCACATAGTTCAGCTGCGTCAGCGTGCCCTCCTGGAACATGCCCACGCCCGTCAGGCCGCCGGCGCCGACCGCGGACATGGCCTGCAGTGTCTGAAAGCCGGAGCCGTTGGGGTCGCCCTCCGGATTGATGAAGGCCGTCAGGCGCAGCCAGCGCCAGTTGTTCGTCGACTGCAGGTAAAAGCCCGCGATCACGCATACGACGAGACCGACGCCAACCAGCGCCAGCCAGTATTTGATCGGGAAACCGGACATCAGCAGCAGGCAGAAGAAGATGACGATGAACACCAGCATCGTGCCAATGTCCGGCTGCGCGATGATCAGAATCAGCGGGATGCCGATGTGGATACACAGCCGGATGAAATAGCGAAACGTCGGAACCGGTTTTTCGTGCCGCGACAACTCCTTGGACAGCGACAGGATGACGGCGACCTTTGCCAGCTCAGAGGGCTGGATGGTGCGGTCCCAGATGATCGTGAACCATCCGCTCATGCCGGAGATGGCCTCCGAGGCGAGCACCATCGTCAACAGCGCGACGTTGGCGATGTACAAAAACGGCCAGACCCGGCCCAGGAACTGATAGTTGATGGACATCATGCCGCCCACGGCGATGAAGCTGACGAGCACGAATGCCGCCTGCCACCGACCGTTATAGGAATCCATGACCAGCTCGATGAGCGAGCGGTCCGCGCCCAGGGAGGGGTCGTAGTTGGTAATCGTCACGGCGAGCACGCCGAAGAGCGCCAGGGCATACGCGCCCAAAAAGAGCTGCCAGTCGAAGTGGGGTTGGGAGAGCCGGTCGTTGGTAAAGTGCATGGAATCCCTCCTTTACGACGGAGAAAACCTGGAAAACAGCCCGCGGCGCTGGACCTCCTGGGCCGGGCGGCCCAGCATGGCGGGGGCAATCGCCGCGAGCGCGCGGGCGCCCTCTCCCTCGGCGGGCAGACGACGCTGCAGCGCCGCGCGGCGGATCTCCTCATCCTCCGGCACGGCGCACAGGAGCTTCGCATCCAGCGTCGCCGCGACGGCATCCGGCGCGTATTGCAGCCCGCGCCTGACGTACTCGGCACGCACGCGGTTGACGACAGCGCGGGCACGCGCGCCGCCGCGCTGCGAGATCAGCCCTGCCGTGCGGTCCGCGTCGCGCAGCGCGATGTCATCGGGCGTGGTGACGATGACGGCCTCGTCCGCGCAAGCCATGACCGCCTGCGCAATGGCGCCAATCCCCGTCGGACAGTCGACGAGGACGTGGTCGAATCGCTCGCGGAGCAAGCCGAGCAGCGCGCACAGCGCGCCGCCGGACATTTCCGCCGGGTCGCGCACCTGGGAAGCGCACAGCAGCCACAGGCCCGGCGTCTCCCTGATCGGGCACAGCGCCTGTTCGAGCGTCGCCTCTCCTTCGATGACGTCCAGCATGTCGAAGACGATTCGGTTCTCCACGCCGAGCATCAGGTCCAGGTTGCGCACGCCTGCATCCGCGTCCACCAGGGCGACCCGCTGTCCTTCGCGCGCCAGCCCGGCGGCCGCGCACAGCGCGACGGTGGACTTGCCCGTCCCACCCTTGCCGGACAGGAACGCCCACACACACGCCATCGCGGCACCTTCCTTCGCATTTACTCAATAGGCCAGCCAGTTGGAGGCGGGCATCGTCTCGTTGACGGTGATATCCCGCTGGTCGAGGTAGTACTGCATGATCTCGATCATCGCCGGGGACACACGCGCTCCGCCGTATCCGTTCGGGATGTAGACGACCACTGCGATTTCGGGGTTCTCGTAGGGCGCGAAGCCGACCATCCAGCCGTTGTTCTCCAGGTCGATCTTCGTCTTCTCGGCCGTACCGGTCTTGACGGCGATCTCGTCGAGGTACTCGAATTTAGAGAAGTAGGACGATGCCGTACCGCCGTCGTCAACCACGCCCTTCATGCCCTGGCGCAGCAGCGTCAGGTAGGGCTTGGCCTCAGTCAGCTCGGCCGCCACGACGGGCTGGCTCTCGCTGAGCACTTCGCCTTCGGGCGAGGTGATCGAGTCGATCAGCGTGAGGTCGTAGACGGTTCCGTTGTTGGCGATCGCCGCGACGTAGCGCGCGAGCGCCACCGGCGTCACGGAGGTGATCGACTGGCCGACGCCGCACATGATCGCCTCGCTGCCGCCCCATTTGATCTCGTTCAGCGCCAGGAAGATGTCGCCGACGACCGCCTGCAGGTAGACCAGCTCGCGGGACATGTCCAGCTCCTCCATCAGGATGGTGCGGATGTTGCGCACCCACGTGCCCTGCGGCTGCGCGACGGCCATATCCATCAGGCTCTTGACCGCCGTCTCCAGCTTGGCCTGGTCAAAGGACATGCCGCGCTCCTCTGCGATGTTATTCAGATGGTTCTTGATCTGGTTGGCGACCAGATACGGTCTCCATGTCGCCTGTTCGGAGGCGCCGATGGCCTTCTGCGGATCGTACAGCGTGGTCTGGCTTCCGACGTAGCTGCGCAGCTCACCCGGCAGCTCGATGCCCGTCAGCGACGTCAGGCCATACAGCGCGGCGTAGCGGTACAGGTCGTCGTTCCCGGCCTCGTACAGACGAGAGGACAACTCGTAAAAGAAGTAGTTGCACGAGTGGTTCAGGCCCTCGACGATCGTCTGATTGGCGTGCCTACTGATCGCGTTGATATTGACCCAGCACTTTGGGGGGTTGGTGTCGTCATACTTGGTGAAGTAGCCCATGTCGCTGATCTGCTCATAGGGCTCCAGCAGCCCTGTGGCCAACGCCGCAGTGCTGGTGACCATCTTGAAAATAGAGCCCGGCGTGTCGCGCGAACCGATGGCGTAGTTGAGCAGCGGATTGCGCGGGTCAAGCAGGATGTCCACCGCCGCATCGCCGCCGGCGATGAACGCGTTGGGGTCGTAGGGCGGATAGCTGGCCAGCGCAAGCACGCGGCCCTCCATGTCGATGACGACGATGGCGCCCTTTTCCGCCAGGTCGATCGGATCGGTGTCAAAGTCGCGATCCGTGCCCTGCAGCTCCTCCTTGTTGTTGTCCAGCCAGCCGGGGTCGCGCATGGCCTTCTCCTGCGCCTCGCGGATCTGCTCGATCGTCTCCTCCAGCGCGGCTTCGGCGACGCGCTGCAATCCGGAATCGATCGTCAGCTTGACGTTGTTGCCGTTGCGCGGCTCCGTGGAGGACAGTTCACGGCTGACCGTGCCATAGCGGTCGACCTCGACGATACGCTTGCCCTGGCGCTCAGTGAGGTTGGGCGTCAGCCAGTCCTCCATCGTCTTTTCCACGCCGTCCAGGCCGATCAGATCATTGAGGCTGTAGCCCTTGTCGCGCAGGGAGGTGGTGTACTGCTCATTGCTCTGAATCTTGCCGACATAGCCCAGCACGTGGCTGGCGAGCGTGTTGTTGGGATAGACGCGCTTGGTGCTCACGCCGATGGAGATGCCGTCGAGCGTGAGGGCGCGCGTCTCGATCTCGATGACGGTCTCCCAGCTGACGTCCGCGGCGATGATGATCGGTTCGCCGAGGAATGCGTTCATCTGCATGGTCTCCCAGATGCCCAGCACCTGGATCTTCTCTTCGAGCGTCAGCGTATCCGGGATCTTGTAGGTGCTGCACAGCCGGGAGAACAGCTCCTGCTGGTCATAGCTGGAGACATAGAAATTGCTGCGCCACATCGCCTCGCGCGCCTCTTTGACCGAATCGGACACATTGCCCCAGTTGAACTCCCAAAGGCCGGTCGATTCGTTGTAGACGAGCGAGAAACTGGAGTTGATCGTGCCGCCGTAGCGCTCGACGATCTCAATGGTCTCCAGCAGCGACTCCGTATAGCGCTGGTTCGCGCTGATCTGATTGCCATCCGCATCCACGCCCGGATCCCAGCTGGTGTCGCGATAGAACTGGACGTTGTAGATCTTCTCGTCATAGGCGAGCGTCATGGAATTGACGTCTGTGATCGTGCCGCGGTCGCCCCGGCTGGAAAACGTCTTGGTCTTCTTGCCGCTGGCCTCCTCGGCGTAAATGTCGCCGTTTCGGATTTGCAGGTTGGCCAGCTGCACGATCAGGATGACGAACAGCAGCGCGGTGAACACGCCCAGAAAGATATACCGTCCTTTATATTTGCTCATGTCATGCCCCCTCGTCGGTCACGCGTCCGGATCCGCCTTGCCCCTGCGCCGAAAACGCGGGGCGCGCATGCGCATGACGCTGTCGGTCATCTTGCAAATCGGGAGGACGACCACGCCGGAATACGCCAGGCACAGCAACACCCGGCCCACGTGGCGCATCGTCAGATCTACGCCGTTCAGGTAGGTATACACCAGGAACACGACCTCACGGATCGCCGTAATGGATATACAAATAACGATGGAAAGCAGCAGTTTTCTTCCCGTCCGATGCTTTTGGGACGCCGCCTCGATGAAACGGGGCGCGATACCCTTGTACATGCGAGCTGCGACATAGCCCATCAGCGGGTAGAGCACCAGGTACAGCCCAGCCACCTGCCCTACAGCCGTATCCATTAGAAGACCGAATACGGCCCCCACGCAGAAGCCCTCGTATGTGCCGCCATAATAGACCAACGCGGCCAGCGCAGCGGCGAGAACGTCCGGCTCAATGCCCGCGATCGGAATATAGCGAAACGCGGTCGTCTGCAGGATATAGGCGAGATAGGTGACCGCCGCCATCCGAATGAACTTAGCCATGCGTTTCCTCCCTCGCGCGTCAGAAATCGGGGAAGGGCTCGTCCGCCTCGTCGAAGTACGTCTCATCCGGGACCGCCGTCTCCTCGGGCGTTGCGGTCTGCTCTACCGCAAATTCGACGCCCCCGTCCTCCACGCCGTCCGGCGACGGCGTGGTCAGAGCGTCCGGCGACGGCGTCGCCGTCGCACGGCCGGGCGCATCGGGCAGCGGAACGGGCGTAGCCGCGATATTCGACGAGTCGATCGTCACCTGCGGACGCGCGGTCGGCGGCGACACGATGATCATCTCGTCGTCGTTGTAGCCCTCCGGCATCTCCTCGGCATCCGGCTCATAGCGCAGCACCAGCACCTCTTCGATGTGTTGAAAGTCCGCCGCGGGCTCGACAACGATATAATGTTTGTTCTCTTCCAGGGAGCGCGTGCTCTCGCGCACATAGCCGATGAGCAGGCCCTTGGGGAACGGCAGGCCGACGCCCGAGGTGATGACGGAGTCGCCGGGGCGCGGCACGTTGTCCAGCGGCAGGTAATACATGCGGCACATCGGCTGGCCGTCCACGCCCAGCGTTCCCTTGACGATGCCCTGATCGCGGCTGGATTCGATCAACGCCGCGATGGAGGAATTGGTATCGATGATCGTGATGACCTTGGCAGTCGTGGCGAAGACCTCGTATACGTGGCCGATGAGGCCATCGTAGGTGATGACGGCCATCTCCGTGTCGACGCCGTCGTTCGTGCCCACGTCGATGGTGAACGTCGAAAACCAGTTGCCCGTCTCGCTGGCGACCACGCGCGCGAGGATGGGATTCATGTCGGCATAGGTGTTATAGGCGCCCATCATGTTGGTCAAACGTTCGTTTTTATTGACCTCCTCGTCATACAGCAGCGCCTTGAGGATCAGCTCGTCGTTTTGCGCCTTGAGCTGGTTGTACTCGTATTCGATGTTGCTGCGCAGCTTGAGCCGGGCCATGTAGTCGCTCACCGCCGCCAGCGCGCGCGACGCCAGCCCCTGAACTGGCGTGATCACCGCCGAAATGATCCCTTCGGCCGGATTGTCGACGCCCACATACTGCGTATAGGCGCCAAAGGCCATCACCAGCACCAGCACCAGCACGAACAGGACGCGCAAAAACTTGACCAGACCCGAGCGCTCTTTTTTCGTCTTTGCCATATCCTACTCCCTTAATCAGTCGCGCATTGCATCGCCCTTGCCGATGCTATCCAGCAGTTCGATGTTGTCGGCCAGATGCCCGGCGCCCAGAATCACGCTCTGGGCGGGGTTTCGAGCGACGGACACGGAGATGCCGATCTCCGATGCGATCAGGCGGTCCAGGTCCGGCAGTTGCGCCAGGCCGCCCATCAGATAGATGCCACTGCGCATGATGTCCCCGGCCAGTTCCGGCGGCGTGCGCTCCAGCACCCACTTGATCGCGCCGACGATTTCACCGATGGGGCCTTCGAGCGCCTCGCTGATCTTCTGCGCCGTGATCTCGACCGTCATGGGCAGGCTGGTCACCATGTCGCGGCCGCGAACCATGGCGCGGCGCGTGTCATCCGGGCGCACAAGCGCACCACCCAGGTCGAGCTTGAGGTCTTCTGCTGCGCGGTCGCCGATGAGCATGTTGTGCTCCTTCTTGAACATCGCGGAGATCGCCTCGTCCATCTTGTCGCCGCCTACGCGCAGCGAGCGGGAGACGACCAGGCCACCCAGCGAAATCACGGCGATCTCGCTGGTGCCCCCGCCGATATCCACGACCAGGCTGCCCTCCGGCTCATAGACGGGCAGGCCCGTGCCCAGCGCGGCCGCCAGCGGATGCTCCACCACCTGAATGGCGCGGGCGCCGGCCATGCGGACCGCCTCGTCGACCGCGCGGCGCTCCACCGTGCTGATCGCGCACGGCACGCTGATGACCACGCGCGGACGCAGGATGTAGTGCGCGCCGACGGCCTTGCGGATGAAGTAGTGCAGCATGATCTCGGACATCTCAAAGTCAACGATAACGCCATCGCGCACGGGCCGCACAGTCCGAATGTCGCCCGGCGTGCGCCCCAGCAACAGCCGCGCATCCTCGCCGACGGCCAGCACCTCGCGCGAGGCGTCGCCGCGCACCACGAGTAGCGAGGGCTCGTCGATCACGATGCCCTTGCCCTTGACGTAGACGCGCACGTTGGAGGTGCCCAGGTCGATGCCGATGTCCGGCGCATGAATGCCAAAAAAACGCATATTCATCCTCCGTCTATGTCAAAGCAAAACGCCAAATGCCATCAAAAGCTCGCGCACCGTGGCCATCGGCAGCCCGACGACGTTGGAGGAAGACCCCTCGATGCGCTCGACAAACATGCCGGCCCGACCCTGAATCGCATAGGCCCCCGCCTTATCCATCGGTTCGCCCGTGCCGATATAGCGGTCGATCTGTTCGCCCGTCAGGGGCGCGAACCGCACGCGCGTGCACTCGACGCGCACTTCATGGCGGCCGTCGGGCACATGCAGCGCGCACACGCCCGTGTAGACCTCGTGCCAGCGCCCCTGCAGGAGGGCGAGCATGCGCCGCGCGTCCTCTCGATCCCGCGGCTTGCCCAGGATCTCCCCGGCAAAGACCACCGTATCCGCCGAGAGGATGACCGACCGCTCACCCGCATGGCGCGCCGCCACGGCGCGGGCTTTCTGCAGCGCCAGAGCGCGCACGGTGTCTTGCGGCGTGGACGCGTCGTGCTCGTCAATGTCCGGTACATCTATGGAAAAGTCGACGCCCATCTGCGCGAGCAGCTCGCGCCTCCGGGGCGAATTCGAAGCAAGGATGATCCGCATATGATCGGTCAAGGCCATCCCTCCAGGTCATTTTGGCTGCATCCAAGTTATTATATCACAGCCTTTGCCTTTTTGCATCAAAAAATCAAAATGACGTCACGGTTCACAGAGGTGTTTCATCATGTTCGCATCAATGCGCACAAAAACTCCATCTTTACGGGTGAATTTTGGGAGAAAATCGGCCTTGTGCTTGCAATCGGCGCGCTCCAAGCGTACAATGTCCGTTGAAATGAACGAATGGAAGGTGAACTTTCATGCAGGTGGTCACGCTCATCCTCAACCGGACCGAGTGCCTTGAAGCGCTGCTCGAAGCCCTTTTGGAAAACCATATCAGCGGCGCAACCATCCTGGAGAGCACGGGCATGATGCGCATGCTCGACGCCCACGCGGACGACATGCCCATGTTCGGCATGATGCGCGCGCTGTTCGACCCGGAGCGCAAGAGCAGCAAGACGGTCTTCATGGTGCTGCGCGACGAGCAGGTCGAAACCGTGCGCAAGCTGGTCGACCGCGTGACGGGCGGCCTGAACCGCCCCGATACGGGCATTCTCTTCTCGGTGCCGACGCTCTTCGTCGACGGATTGGAGGGCGCTTCCAAGTGAACACACTGCTCGCCCTCTCGCTGGCGCTGATCGTGGGTCTGTTCTTCAGCCGCATCATCCGCCTGATCCATCTGCCCAACGTGACGGCCTATCTGGTCGGCGGCCTGCTCGTAGGCCCCTCCGTGCTCGGCCTGCTGCCCCAGGATGCCGTCGCCTCGCTCTCCGTGCTCACCGACGTGGCGCTGGGCTTCATCGCCTACTCGATCGGCGCGGAGTTCCGCCTGAGCTATCTGCGCCAGATCGGCTCCAAGCCGATCGTCATCACGCTCTTTGAGGGCCTGTGCGCCGTCGCGCTGGTTGACGTGGCGCTCATCGCGATGGGCTTTCCCCTGCCCCTGTGCCTGATGCTCGGCGCCATCGCCGCGGCCACCGCCCCGGCGGCCACGCTGATGGTCGTGCGCCAGTACAAGGCCCGCGGCCCGGTCTGCAGCATGCTGCTGCCGGTCGTGGCCATGGACGACGCGCTGTGCCTGATGGCCTTCAGCATCTCCAGCGCCATCGCGGCGGCGATCTACAGCGGCGAGGCGCTGACGGTGCAGAGCATGCTCATCTCGCCGCTGCTGCAGATCGCCGGCTCCCTGCTGCTGGGCGCAGGCATCGGCCTTGTGCAGGCGCTGGCGGCCCGCTTCTTCCATTCGCGCGGCAACATGCTCTCCCTGACCATCGCCGCCGTGCTGGGCGGACTGGCGCTGTGCGAGATGTGGGGTCTCTCCTCGCTGCTCGTGTGCATGATGATCGGCGCGGTCATGATCAACCTCAGCCCCGCCTCGAACAAGATCATCGAGCAGTGCGACCGCTTCACGCCGCCGCTGTTCATGCTCTTCTTTGTGCTCTCCGGCGCAGACCTGAACCTGTCCGTGCTGCCGACGGTCGGCCTGCTGGGCGTCAGCTACCTGCTCTTCCGCAGTTTGGGCAAATGGGTCGGCGCTTTCATCGGCTCCTCTCTCGTCAAGGCCGAGCCGAACGTGCGCAAATACCTGGGCTATACGCTGTTGCCACAGGCGGGCGTGGCCATTGGCATGACGCAGCTTGCAATGCAGGTCATCCCCGAATATGGCGTCACTGTCCGCGCCGTCATCCTGGCCGGAACACTGGTTTACGAGTTGATCGGCCCCGTCATCACCAAAGTCGCGCTCACCAAGGCCGGCGAAATCGCGCCGGCGCAGCGCGCATAGGCGCAAGCGCAAAGGCGCCGTCTCCCCAAGGAGGCGGCGCCTTGTCTTTTGCCCGCGCCTGTGCTAGAATGGCACCGAGGTGGGCACGATGAAGCACTTTACCGGCTTTCTCATTCGGCGCGAGCGGCTGCGCCGGAATCTCTCCCAGGAGGGATTGTGCAAGGGCATCTGCTCGGTCTCCTATCTGAGCAAGATCGAGCAGGGACAGGTCCTTGCGGGGCCGGAGATCGTGGAACGGCTGCTGGAGGCGCTGGGCCTTCGCGCACAGGTGGACGCCCAAACCGAGGCTGCGGCTGCCCGCGCGTTGCGCGAATACTTCGACCGGTTCCTGCTGTGCACGCTGAGCGCGGACGGACGCGATGCATGGCTCGACGCGCATGCGGAGGCGCTGGAATCCTCTCCACTGGCGCTTTCCATCGGACTGTACCGCGCATGCATCGCCATGCATGCGGACGATCATGCCGCTCTCGCCGCGGCGCTGGAGGCGCTGTCCCCGTTTGTCGACTATCTGCAAGGAGAGCAGCTGGCGCTATACGCCATGGGTCGCGCCCTGCTGTGCGAAGACGAGCATGCGCGGGAAGAGGCCTTTACCCAGGCGGAGCGGCTGCGGCCGTGTTCGCTGCTCCTCTCCTGGCGGGCGCACTTCAGCTTTGCGCGCGGCCGCTACATCCAGGCCGGCCAGGAGGCCGAGCGGGCCTACGCCCTAGCCTGTGAGGAGGGCAACGGCTCCGTCCTGTTCGACGCCAGCTTTCTGCTGGGCTGCTGCTATGCCAACCAGCGCCACTATCCCTCCATGATGCGCGCCTTCCGGCGCACGCTCGCGCTGGCGCACACGCTGCGTCCCGACGCGGTCGGCGAGATCGAATACAACATTGGCGCGACCTGTCTGGAGCTGTGCCGCCACGAGGAGGCGCGCGACTGGCTGGAGGCCGCGCTCGCACATGTTTTCTCCAACGACGTGAAAAACCTGCTCGTCCGGCACAAGCTGGCCCTCGTCTATGCGCACTTCGGGCAATGCGACCAGGGGCGCCAGGCCCTGGCCGAGGCGCGCGCCTTCCTCTCCCCGGATCTGCCCGCCATCTACGATCGGATGCTGCGCGTGGCGGAGCTGCGCCTCACGCCTGGCTATCTGGATGATCCCGACTATGCGGCGCTGCTGCGCACCGTGTATGATGAGGCGTCCGACGCGCTGCACTTTGGCTTCAAGCAGTTCCACGCCTGCTTCCTGATCGAGGCCTACGTCCATCAGCGGCGCTACAAGGACGCGCTGCAGATCTCGCAGGAGATCGGGATGTTTTCCGAATCATGACTGTTTAGATCATCATAAGGCCAATTTTTGAAGCCAATTTTCACAAAACAACCCCCTTTTCCATCGCTCAGTGACGTGCTATCATGAGAGCGTGAAAGGGGGTTGTCTTCTCTTGCGGCAACGTACTTCTCGTCTGTGGACGCGCAACTTTGTCACCATCACCCTCGGCACGGTTGTCAGCGCCATTGGCGGCACGGCCATGAGCCTCGCGCTCAGCCTGATCGTGTTCGACCAGACCGCATCGACCTGGCTCTCCGGGCTGTTTGCGGCGCTTTCCCTGTTCCCGGGCGCGGTATTGCCCATCCTGATCGCGCCGGTCGTCGACCGCTGCGACCAAAAACGCCTCATCGTGGGGCTGGATGCGCTGTCCGGGTGCCTTTACCTGCTGTTTGGCCTGTATCTGACGCGCGCATCTTTCTCCTATGCCGTCTATCTCCTGTTCAGCCTGACGATGAGCAGCATCGGGGCGACGTACAGCCTGGCCTACAATGCGCTGTATCCCGACCTGATTCCCTCGGGCTGCATGCAAAGGGGATATGCGATCTCCGCCATGATCTATCCGAGCGTATCGGCCATCGTCACCCCCGCCGCCTCCGTGATCTACGGTGCGTACGGCATCATCCCCATCGTCTTCACCGAGGGCGCGCTGCTGTGGGTCGCCGCGCTGTTTGAGCATCGCATTCAGGCGCCCCGTTCGCCCGAAGTCTGTCCGCCCGCGCCGCTGCCCGAGCGGCTGCGGCGCTATGCGCGGGATCTGACAGCCGGCGTGCGCTATGTGAGGCGGGACCGGGGCATCCGCAATATCTACCTGTATATGACCACGACCAACGCCTGCGCAAACGGCGTCAATCTCATGGCGCTGGCGCACTTTCAAAGCACGCCGGGACTGACGACCGCCATGTACGCCGCGCTGCTCTCCGCCGAAACGGTCGGGCGCATGATCGGCGGCGCAGTGCACTACGTCTACGACATCCCGCAGGCGCGGCGCTATGCGCTCACGGTGTGGGTATACCGAATATACGAGGTATGCGACGGCGCGCTGCTGTTCCTGTGGTATCCGCTGATGCTCGCCGCGCGGTTTCTGTGCGGCTTTCTGGGGATCAACACGGCGACGCTGCGCACGGCTGCCGTGCAGAACTACCTGCCGCCCGAGCTGCGCGCCCGCGTCAACGCCCTCTTCAACGTGCTCGTGAGCGGCGCGCTGATGCTCGCGCAGCTCTGTGCGGGCGCTTTGGGCGAAGTGCTCCCCTATCGCCTGGTCTCGCTGCTGTTTGCCGGCTTTTCCCTGTTCGTGATGCAGGCGCTGATCGTCCGGCGGCGCGCGGACGTCGAGCCGATCTACAACCGGTCGGTCTAGGCGGCAGAGGTCTGCGCGCCCTTCACCGGACGGGCAGTCCCTGCCTTAGGGCATCCTGAACAAGGGAAAGGTTGCGGCCCGGGTCGTCGCCGCCATCGAGCACCAGCAGGGGGCATCGGAGCTGCCGCTGCCATGCGTCATGCTTGGCCCTGCTGCGCGTCTCCAGGCCGCCGGTGTCGTATGCCGCCGCCCACTTGAGAAAGTCCGCGTGCTTCTGATACATGTCCCCTCCGACCTCGATGCGGCGGCCAAAGGCCGCCTTTTCTCTTTGCTTCAGCCGCTCGATGCGCACCTGCGTAGCCGTTTCCAGCCGGACGGCCAGCGTGAACAGGGGGATCAATGCGTCGCCCCAGTCAACCAGGGAGCCCGAGATCACGACATTGTCGGCGTTGGCCATATCGGTACGCATCATCCGGAGGCGTTCGTCAATCGGGCGCTTTTGCGTATAGGGCGGATCGGACGGCAGCCAGAAGTAGTCGTCCGTATCCATCCAGCAGTATCCGAGCGCATCGCGTATCGCTTGGCCCAGCGTCGACGTGCCGGAGCCGGAGGCGCCGAAGATGTGAATGATCTGCTTCATCGAAACCTCTCCTTGTCATCATTTCAAAGGCCATGTATGCGCCTTTTGAGTCCGTATGGCATGGACTTGCGCCTTGCCGACTCCTGCAATGGGCGCATGGGAAAAGGCGGCACGGAAGGCATTGCTGTCTTCCATGCCGCCTTGAACAGGTGACCGTTTGCGGCGGGCTTACGCGTTCTGGCTCGCCGTCATCTTGGCCGCCGTGGCCATCGGATCGCGGGGCGTATAGCGCGGGCGCATGGTGATGGCCTTCTTGGGGCACTTGGCCGCGCACTGGCCGCAGCCGGTGCAGGCGTCGAGCACCACGTGCTTCTGCTTGAGCTCGCCGAGGATCGCATCAAACTGGCACTGCTTCTTGCACAGCGTGCAGCCGACGCAGGCATCCGGATTGATCTGCGCGATCAGGCGGTTTTCAAGCTCACCTGCAATCGAGCCGGTCGGGCATCCCTCCGCGCACATCATGCAGCCGACGCACTTCGTGTAGTCGATCACAGGCAGGTTGTTCTCCATCGTGATCGCGCCAAACTTGCACGCCTTCTCGCACTTGCCGCAGCCGATGCAGCCGACCTTGCAGCTCTCCTTGACGTCCTTGGCCTTGTCGTGGGAGCTGCAGGCCACGGACACCACGCGGTCCGCAGGCTTCATGGACAGCACGTGCTTGGGACACGCCGCGACGCACTTCTCACAGCCCTGACACTTCTCCTCGTCGACAACGGCGATCTTGCGCACCGGATCGACGTGGATCGCGTCAAACGGGCAGGCGCGCTCGCAGGTGCCCAGGCCCAGGCAGGCATACGGGCAGGACTTGGTGCCGCCCTGCACGAGCGATGCGGCCAGGCAATCCTCGATGCCGTTGTAGTCATACTTGGGCTTGCAGTGGCCCACGCTGCCCTGGCAGTTGACAGAGGCGACCATGCGCGCACCAACCGTGGCCTCCACGCCCATGATCTCGCCCATCTTTGCCGCCACGGGCGCGCCGCCGACCGGGCACTTGCCGATCTCGGCCTTCCCGTCGGCCACCGCGGCAGCATAGCCGTCGCAGCCCGGGAATCCGCAGGCGCCGCAGTTCGCGCCCGGAAGGCACTCGCGCAGCGCATCCGCCTTGGGGTTGGAGGGCACCGCAAAGACCTTGCTGGTCACTGCGAGCAGGGCGCCAAAGATCAGGCCCAGAACGCCGAGCACCACCGCGGCCGTCAAAATCGAAGCAAAATCCATTCTCACACCCTCCTTAAATCAGGCCGGTGAAGCCCAGGAACGAAACCGCCATCAGGCCGGCGGTGATCAGCGCGCCCGGGAATCCATCCATCCACTTGGGCATGTCGCTCACGGCCAGGCGCTCACGGATACCCGCAAAGAGCACGATGGACAGGGTAAAGCCCAGCGCGCCCGCCACGCCGTTCACGACGGACTCGACCAGGTTGTAGCCCTCGGTCATGTTCAGCAGTGCAACGCCCAGCACCGCGCAGTTGGTCGTGATCAGCGGCAGGTAGACGCCCAGCGCCTGGTAGAGGCTCGGGCTGATCTTCTTGAGCGCGTTCTCGACGATCTGCACCAGCACAGCGATGACGAGGATGAACGCAATCGTCTGCAGGTACTCCAGGTTCAACGGCACCAGGAGGTAGTACTGCACCAGGTAGGTCACCAGAGAGGCCAGCGCCATGACAAACGTGACCGCCATGCCCATGCCAAAGGCCGTCTCGATCTTCTTGGAGACGCCCAGGAAGGGACAAATGCCCAAGAAGCGGGACATGACGAAGTTATTGACCAGAATGCCTCCGATCAAAATGGTTAAGTAATTCATCCGTTCCCCTCCCCTTTAAGCCGCCTTCTTGCGGGAAGTCAGCGTGTTGACGATCGCCAGCAGCAGGCCCAGCGCGATGAAGCCTCCCGGAGGCGCCGTCATGATCGCCATCGGCTGGAAGCTCTCGCCCAGCAGGGAGATGCCCAGCAGCGTGCCGCTGCCCAGCAGCTCGCGGATGGCGGAGAGGACCGTGATCGCCAGTGTGAAGCCAAGACCCATGCCCAGGCCATCCGCAACGGACGCGAGCGGCGGATTCTTAAAGGCAAATGCTTCCGCACGGGCAAAGATGATGCAGTTGACGACGATCAGCGGGATGAACAGGCCCAGAGACTTGTCCAGCGCCGGCAGAAACGCCTTGACAACCAATTGCACAATGGTGACAAAGGTCGCAATGACCACAATGAACGCCGGAATGCGAATCTTCTCCGGAATGGCATTGCGCAGAAGCGAAATGACCAGGTTTGAAAACACCAGCACGAACGTGGCGGCCAGGCCCATGCCAATGCCGTTGGACACGGCCGTCGTGATCGCCAGCGTGGGGCACATGCCCAGCACCAGGCGGAACGTCGGGTTTTCATTGAAAATGCCGTTCAAAAAGATCTTACGCAGATTGTTCATTCCTGTACCCCCTCTGCGGCCTGCGCCAGCGCCTCATTAATCGCGTTGGACGTCATCGTCGCGCCGGATACCACGTCGAACTCCGCCGTCGCGATGTCCTGACCGATCAGGCTGTCAAAGCCGTTCGCGATCACATCCGCGCCATAGCCCGGCGTCTCATTGTGCTCCGTTACCTCAAAGCTCGTGATCTTCCCGTCTTCGACGGTGATCTCCACCTTCATCGGCTGGAAGCCCTTCACCTCGTACACACCGCTCGACGAGCCCGTCGAGGCAACCGCCTCCGCGCCCGTACCGGCCGCCGCAGCGGCCTGCGCCAGCGCGTCGTTGATCGCGTTGGACGTCAGCGTCACGCCAGACACCACGTCGAACTCTGCCGTCGCGATGTCCTGACCGATCAGGCTGTCAAAGCCCTCAGCGATCAGATCCGCTCCGAAGCCCGCCGTCTCGTTGTGCTCCGTCACCGCCACGCTCGCGATCTTCCCGTCCTCGACCACGACCTCCACCTTCATCGGCTGGAAGCCCTTCACCTCGTACACGCCGCTCGACGAGCCCGTCGTGGCTGCCGCCTCCGCGCCCGTACCGGCCGCCGCAGCGGCCTGCGCCAGCGCGTCGTTGATCGCGTTGCACGTCAGCGTCACGCCAGACACCACGTCGAACTTCGCAGTCGCAATATCCTGCCCGATCAGGCTGTCAAAGCCCTCAGCGATCAGATCCGCGCCGAAGCCCGCCGTCTCGTTGTGCTCTACCACCGCAAAGTTCGTGATCTTTCCATCCTCGACGGTGATCTCCACCTTCATCGGCTGGAAGCCCTTCACCTCGTACACACCGCTCGACGAGCCCGTCGAGGCAACCGCCTCCGCGCCCGTACCGGCCGCCGCAGCGGC